>JAQBRV010000001.1 GCA_028286285.1 Candidatus Saccharimonadota bacterium
ATCATCCCCTCCTTCCTCCCCGTTACCGGGGCAGTCTGAATAGAAAAATACAACTATTCACAAGGGTTGCGCTCGTTGATGGACTTAACCAAACATCTCACGACACGAGCTGACGACGGCCATGCAGCACCTGTCACTTGGCTCAATAAAGCACTCTCCGCTTTCACGGAAATTCCAAGGATGTCAAACCCTGGTAAGGTTCTTCGTTTATCATCGAATTAAAGAACATAATCCACCGCTTGTGCGGCTCCCCGTCAATTCCTTTATGTTTTAGTCTTGCGACCGTACTCCACAGGCGGGATACTTAACGCGTTAGCTTCGCTACTGAAGGGGTCGATACCTCCAACAGCTAGTATCCATCGTTTACGGCGTGGACTACCCGGGTATCTAATCCGGTTCGCTCCCCACGCTTTCGTGCCTCAGTGTCAGAAATGGTCCAGTAACCTGCCTACGCCATTGGTGTTCCTTCTGATATCTACGGATATTACCCCTACTTCAGAAATTCCAGTTACCTCTACCATTCTCGAGTTTGCCAGTTCGAATAATAGTCTGTACGGTTGAGCCGTCAGATTTCACTATTCGCTTAACAAACCACCTACGCAACTCTTTACGCCCAGTCACTCCGGATAACGCTTGGGTCCTACGTATGACCGCGGCTGCTGGCACGTAGTTAGCCGACCCTTATTCATGAGTTACCGTCATATTCTTCACTCATAAAAGCAGTTTACGACCCGAAGGCCTTCATCCTGCACGCGGAGTTGCTCCATCAGACTTTCGTCCATTGTGGAAGATTCCTCACTGCTGCCTCCCGTAGGAGTCTGGACCGTGTCTCAGTTCCAGTCTGACTGATCATCCTCTCAAACCAGTTAACGATCGTAGACTTGGTGAGCCATTACCTCACCAACTATCTAATCGTACGCAGGCCACTCCCAAAGCGGATAAATCCTTTAATCCGAAGATCATATGCGGCATTAGCTACCCTTTCGGGCAGTTATTCCTCACTTTGGGGCATGTTCCCACGCGTTACTCAGCCGTCCGCCGCTCGCCGCCAAGTAGTAAACTACTCGCGCTGCCGCTCGACTTGCATGTGTTAGGCACTCCGCCAGCGTTCATCCTGAGCCAGGATCAAACTCTCCATAAAAAGATGTCACTATCTCAAGTGACGTCTATATAAATATAGACTGACGATGATATTGCACAACTAAATTGTCAAAGTACTGTGATCATCTGTTTGAACTCCACAGCTCATATGTCGCATTTGAGCGATCAGACTGGTATCCATCATACCTATAATTTCCCTGAGCGTCAAGGGTCAATCTCCGTTACTTCGTAGCGAAAAACACAACGAGGCCGACAACGAGGCCGACAGCCGCTCCAACGACGACTTCGAGTGGGGTATGACCCTTCGCGGCGCGGGGCTTGGCAACTTTACTTCCACCCTCTTTGATAAGAGCCTGAATCGCCAAGCCTTGTTCGCCGACTGAACGCCGAACCATGAGCGAATCATACATCACGATAGCCGTGAACAGGCTAGCAAGACCGAACAAACCAGTGCCTACCCCGTCTTTAAGACCGATCACTGTCAGTAGCGCGATTGTCGTTGCGCTGTGCGCACTTGGCATATTACCTGATAGGTAGAGCTGTCGCACGTGCGAGAGATTACGAGTTCTCGCCACAACGATCACATACTTCGCCCCTTGAGCCACAATCCAGCCCGCAGCAACTGCATATAGATAGGGGGATATCTCGCTCATTCTAGCTTTCTTCGTCCTCTTCGTCGATGACCGGCGCCTGATCAGGCATCAGTCCGATCGATGAGACCTTATCGCCTTCGCTCATACGCATAATCCGTACTCCCTGTGTCGTACGACCAAGCGTTGGGATATCTTTAAGACCTACCCGGATGGCTTGGCCTTTATTCGAGATGAGTAGCACTTCACTGGCATCTGGCTCAAGTGTACGAACCGCGATAATTGGTCCAGTCTTGGCTGTCACTACAGCGGCTTTGATACCAACACCACCTCGTTTGTGAGCTGTGAAGTGAGATACCTTAGTGGCTTTACCATAACCATTCTGGCTAATAACCAGTAATTTGCGGGTATCGTCCACTATATCCATACCAACTACCCAGTCGTTTGGTCGCAGCCGAACACCACGGACGCCACGAGCGGCGCGCCCCATCGGTCGGGCGTCTTTCTCGCTAAAGCGGATGGCTTGGCCAGCAGATGTTGAAATAATAACATCGTCTTCCCCGTTTGTCTTCTGAATCCATCGAAGCTCATCGCTCTCATCGAGTTTGATCGCAATCAGACCGTTGGTACGAATATTCGCATAGTCTTTGAGAGGTGTCTTCTTGATCGTCCCCTTGATGGTGGCCATGAAGAGATAGCCGTCATCTTTGGCATCTTTTTCATGACGAATAATCGAGGTGATCTTTTCCTCTGGTTGCAACTGCAAGAGATTTACTGCTGCAACACCTTTGGCGCTGAGGCCAGCTGCTGGCACTTCGTAGGCTTTCAGTCGGAAAATACGACCCTTATTCGTGAAGAATAGTAGGTAATCGTGGGTACTCGCCGGAATCAATTGATCAATGACGTCTTCTTCTTTAGTCGTCATACCACGCTTACCTTTACCGCCACGATGTTGACGGCGGTACTCACTGACCAGTGTTCGCTTGATATAGTTTTCTGTTGTAAGAAGTATAACGCTGTCTTCTTCAGGGATGAGTTCTTCATCACTGAACTTACCGAGTTCGTAATTAATCATCTTACTGCGACGATCGTCGCCGTATTTTTCTTTCATTTCAAGTAGTTCTTCTTTAATAATTTGAAGAATCTCTGTCTCACTGGCTAGAATTGCCTCTAGCTTAGCAATCAATGCAAGGAGTTCCTTTAGTTCTTGCTCAATCTTGTCTCGCTCTAAGCCTGTCAGGCGTCGCAGTTGCATAGCAAGAATCGCCTGGGCTTGGATGTCCGATAGACCGAACTTCTTAATCAAGCCAGCTTGTGCAATCTCACTCGTCTTGCTGGCTCGAATCAGTGCGATCACCTCATCAATATGATCAAGCGCTATCTTGTAACCCTCGAGGATGTGTGCCCGTGCCTTAGCGGCCTTGAGCTCAAACTCAGTCCGACGACGCACGACAATACGACGGTGCTTGATAAACTCATCGAGAATCTCACGAAGCCCAAGGACTTTTGGCTGAATACCGTCGATGAGTGCCAGCATATTAAAGTGGAAGCTGGTCTGCAGCGCCGTCATCTTAAAGAGCTGGTTAAGTACCTTCTTAGGATATGCGTCTCTTCGAAGCTCAATCACAACGCGGACTTTACCACGAGCACTCTCGTCGCGCAGATCACTAATTAGTATCTTCTTGTCTTTATGGAGTTCGGCAATCTTTTCAATAAGCGTTGCCTTATTTACACCATAGGGCATTTCCGTCACAACAATCTGACTGCGGCCTTTTTTCGTCTCTTCAATATCAGTGACGGCACGAATCATCACGCTGCCGCGACCTGTTTGGTAGGCCTGCTTCATCGGCGCGCCACCGTAGACAATTGCACCTGTTGGGAAGTCGGGACCCTTGACGTGTTTCATGAGATCTTCAAAAGTCGCCTCGTTGTTGTCGATCAGCTCAATCGTTGCATCAACCAGTTCAGACAAGTTATGCGGCGGAATACTCGTCGCCATACCAACGGCAATACCAATTTGCCCGTTCAAAAGCAGATTCGGTAGCTTTGCCGGCAAAACGCTCGGCTCTTGTTCTGAACCATCGTAGTTATCGCGAAAATCAACCGTATCTTTATCGAGATCGCTCAAAAGTTCGTTACCTGCCCGACCAAGCCGCGCTTCGGTGTAACGACTAGCGGCTGGTGGATCGCCATCCATCGAGCCGTAGTTACCCTGCCCGTTGACGAGCGGATAGCGCATGACCCAATCCTGTGCGAGTCGAACCATTGAAAGATAAATCGATGAATCACCATGCGGGTGATATTTACCCATGACGTCACCAACAATACGGGCGCTCTTGAGGAATCGTCCGCCTGGACGGAGATTCTGTTCACCCATGCTGTATAAAATACGACGATGGACTGGTTTCATACCGTCACGGACATCAGGTAAAGCACGGTCAATAATCACACTCATAGAATAACGAAGGAAACTATCCTCCATGACGTTTTCAACCGACTGATTCTCGATCAGTCGCGAATGTGTCTGGGGCGGTGCAATTACTTCACCTTCTATTGGTGTGTCATTTACATCGAAAGTATTGTCATCCATGATTAAATATCCAAGTCCTCTAGGCTTAGCGATTTGGCTCGGCTTTGGATAAAGCTCTTACGCAAATCAACTTGATCACCCATTAGTTTTGTAAAAATTGCATCACTCTTCTCGGCGTCTTCTACCTTCACCTGTATTAATACACGGTTTTCAGGGTTCATCGTCGTATCCCAGAGCTGTTCAGCATCCATTTCACCCAGTCCCTTGTAGCGCTGCAGTAGGGTGATCCCTGCTTGCTTGGTGAGATCAGCGGTCTCGTCAATTACGATACCCTTTTCGCGACGTTCAGCCACCATACGAGCCAAGATTTCGTCACGCTCTTCGTCACTGTAGGCATATTCCTTTTTTGTTCCTTGTCGTAACAAAAACAACGGAGGTTTTGCCAGATAAACATAGCCGCCATCGATCACCTCTTGCATGTAGCGGAAAAAGAATGTCAAGAGTAGGGTCGAAATGTGACTTCCATCAACGTCGGCGTCGGTCATAATGATTATACGGTGGTAACGTAGACCTGTTACATCAAACTGATCACTAATACCCACACCCATAGCCTTGATTAGGCTAACGATCTCGTTATTGCCGAGCATGCGGTCAAGCCGCGCTCGTTCAACGTTAAGAACCTTACCGCGCAGCGGCAAGATGGCCTGCGTTCGGCTGTCGCGTCCCGATTTAGCTGAACCGCCGGCTGAGTCTCCCTCTACAATATAGAGCTCTGACTCACTCGGATCCTTACTTGAGCAGTCAGACAGTTTGCCTGGCAAACTTAATCCATCAAGTGCGCCCTTACGAATGACGTTATCGCGAGCCGCGCGAGCTGCTTTACGCGCACGAGCCGCCAGGAGCGCCTTGCCGACGATTTTCTTGGCAACATTCGGATTTTCTTCGAGGTAATAACTGAAGTATTCATTCATGACCTGCTCGACGTAGCGACGGACCTCAGGGTTACCAAGTTTATTCTTTGTTTGCCCCTCAAACTGTGGATCAGGTAACTTTACTAGAATAATAGCGGTGAGACCCTCGCGAATATCGTCACCACTAAGGTTGTCTTCTTTTTCTTTAAGTAAACTACTCTTGCGAGCGTAGTCATTAATTACACGCGTCATAGCTGAACGGAAACCAATAAGGTGAGTCCCGCCATCAGGTGTCAGTACGTTGTTCGCGAATGGTTTTACCATCTCCACGTATGTTTCGTTGTACTGAATCGCGACCTCAACCATCGACTCTTCAACTTGCTTTTCAACATAGAACACACTGTCACTAACGACGTCTTTGCCGATATTAAGGTGTTTGACGTAACTTTGGATGCCACCTTCAAAATAGAACGCTTGGCGTTGCTTGGTTCGTTCGTCACGGACAGCAACGTAGACTCCCTTTGTCAGATATGCTTGGTGGCGAAGATAATTTACTACCCACTCATAATCAAACTCGATTGTTTCCTTAAAAATAGTAGGGTCTGGATAGAACGTAATCGTTGTCCCCTGTGGGCGATCAGTCTTGCCTATCTTCTTCATCGGCCGCAGAGAGGCACCTTGCGCAAATTCAATACTGTATAGTTCGCCATTTATGACTACTTCAGCTACTAATTTAGTTGAGAGTGCATTCACCACACTCGATCCTACCCCGTGGAGACCTGATGAGACTTTATACCCACCACCACCGAACTTACCACCGGCGTGCAAGACAGTCAGGACAGTCTCTAAGGTGCTGAGGCCGGTCTTGGCATGTTTATCCACCGGGATACCTCGGCCATCGTCACTGATGGTGACACCACCATCATCCTGAAGGATGACATTAATCTTGGTAGCAAAGCCCGCAATCGCTTCATCGATTGAGTTATCGGCAATTTCCTTTATAAGGTGATGGAGGCCGTCGAAACCCGTGCTCCCAATATACATTCCTGGACGCTTACGAACCGGTTCAAGTCCCTCAAGAACTTGGATTTGTGACCCATCATATGAGTCTTTTGTTTGCTTCACCATTTTTCCCTCACTTCATCAGTCGTTTCTGCTATTTACAATATTCCTATTATACCGAACAATTTGTGTTCACTCAAGCACTTGCGGTGAACATATTTCTTATGCTAATCTATAGCATAAAGGTATAAAAATAAACAAATACTCTATATGTTTCGGAAATTAGTATCAAATCTCGCATTTAGCCCCGCATTGATCGGCCAGCTCGGCTTCTATGCGAAGCGTTTGAAGAAGGAAGAGTTGACGCGTCGTCTGGGGTTGATCTTTACCGTCCTCGCACTCGTCGTCCAGTCATTTGCCGTTTTCCAACCCCCAGAAGCAGCCAATGCCTCGAGTAACGCCGACTTTGTACGAGGTGGTGTGACGAGCGTGCCTGATTTTTTGAATAATTATGATAACAGCCCAAAACTAAAGGGTCTCTTTTCATCACTTGGTATAACACGGGCGGAGATTGCTAACGCCCGTGCTGAGACAATTGGACAGCAAGGATATTATAACTGGTCAATGACAAGCTTATATAGTGCAGCTCAGGGTCAAAAACCCTACACGTTCTATCAGGCCGACGGCACCTCGCAAACCGTCTACAACCGCCCAATGGCTCTGACTCAAGAAGGTGGTCCGACCTACCCTGTATTCGCTGGCTATTCGCAAGCCTTTGGCTGGTTTGCTATTAAGAAAGACTGCGGCAACCTTGTTACCAAGAAGCAACCCCGCGCTGAGCCACAGCCCGAATCAACATGTAAGAATCTGAGTGTTGTCGCCCTTGACGCTCAACGCTTCAAATTTACGGCCAAGAGTGATGTCACCGGAGACGCACGAATCCAAGGCTACACCTTTGTGATTGAGTCTCTCCCCGACGGAAATGTCGTTCATAGACAACGTGTGGCCTCGACTGAACAAAGTGTGACCTACCAATATGAACGGACGAAACCGGGCTCGTATAAGGTGTCGGTCATTGTTCACACATCTCTTGGAGATCGAACCAATAATAATTGTCGAGCCACCTTCAAAGTCAAAGAAGTGCATGTCGAGCAAGTTACGGCAGTATGTAGTGGGCTTAAAATACATAAGATCGGTCGCACGAACATCGAAATGACGGGGTCGGCAACCGTCAACCAAGCTACGGTTCGTAAATATACCTTCATTATCAAGAATAGTAAGGGTAAGACAGTCAAGACACAGGTTGTTACCACCAACAAACTGTCAGCCAAAACCGATGCCGTTTCTATCGAAACACCAGACCAATATACGGCTCGACTAACAGTCACGACAAGCCTCGGCGATAAAACTGACGCAGATTGTACCGGCAAATTTACGATTACTCCGGTCAACGTCTGCTCCCTGAACCCCGAGCTGCCCGCTAGTAGCCCCGAATGCCAACCGTGCCCCACCAATCCAGAGATATGGTATAAGGATGCAGCTTGTGTGCCTACGGAATGTACGGGTGATGAATGTGGTGGTCTAATCGAACAAAAGACAGCTGTCAATCTCGATCAGTCGAGTGCCAACGCCGTCAGCGTACTCGCTAAGGCATCCGATCGCATTTCCTACACGGTAACCATCGAAAATACCGGCTTCACTGCCGTGACCCAGCCAATCGAGGAGAAACTTGAAGACGTATTACAATACGCAACCGTTGTGGACACTGGTGGCGGAACCTTCAATAATGAGACTCAGACTCTTTCGTGGCCAGCAGTTGAAATTAAAGCGGGCGAAAAACAATCGCGTACCTTTATGATTCGCCTGGCGAGTACTATTGCTGCAACGAATACTGGCACGAGTGATGCAGCGTCGTTCGATTGTACGATGACGAATACCTTTGGAAATTCCATTGACGTCAAGGTCGACTGTCCTATTCAAAAAGTGCTAGTCGAACAGGTTGTCGGCGAACTCCCAACAACTGGTCCGCGCGAGAATCTCATTTTTGGCGGTCTACTACTCTCGATTGTTACCTACTTCTATGCCCGCACAAGGCAAACTGGTAAAGAAGTCCGTTTGATTCGACGTGATATTAACGCAGGAACGATATAAATCATAAAAGGTGGTGGCTATGGCAGATGCAGAACGAATAAAAGATAGTGGTGAACACGTAAAGAATCCTGAGGCACTTGAGAAAATACGTCTTGAGCAACAGGAGGCAATCCAAGAAAAAAGACTCGAACACGCTGGTGAGAAGACGCAGGAAAAATCTGCCGACGTCGCCCATGAAGCAATGGGGCACGCCAAGAGTCTCGAAAAAGATCAACCCTCGCAGAAGCTTGAACGCGAAACTGCCACTGTCGAGCGACGAAAAGATGGCATCATCTCTAAGAAAGAAGGCGCGGCAAATTATAAGCGCACTATGTCACAAGTCCAAAAAGACTTGCCGGTTGCGAGTCGCGCGTTTAGTAAGTTCATTCACAACAAAGCCGTCGAGCGTATTAGCGATACGGTCGGCTCTACGATTGCTCGTCCAAATGCTATCCTGACAGGCTCACTGACAGCCTTCGTGTTCACTCTGGCGATCTTCCTTATCGCTCGCTACTTTGGCTACCCGCTTTCAGGTACTGAGACTATTGTTGCGTTTGTGCTCGGCTGGATGGTTGGTCTTCTCTATGACTATCTCCACCTTGAGTTTACCGGCGGAAAATCCTAAGGCTCAGCCCCGTATTTTATCGATCAAATTTAATCGACACCTCGTCGTGTTGATTGGCATTCTTACCTCTCAGATCAAGCTTCTCGGGGGGTGATGATGGTGCAGGCTGGGTGTCTGTAGGTTGCGGGGCAGCGTCTGGCTGCACAGCAGGCTGCGTAAGCGGTGCTGGCGATCCAGATGGCTGCAAGGCCGTAGCTGACGGCTGCATGACAGGTGGTGCCGCGGGAGAGGGCTGAGACCCTTGCGTTTTCGTGCCGCCAAGTTGCTGACGCTTCGCGAGCCATTCATCGAGAAATGACGAACCGCCGCCCGAAGCACCTGGGGCGCTCGCTCCGCTTCCCCCCATGCGTTGCTGCTGGTTCTGGCGCATCTCTTCGAGGCGGGCTTTCTTTTCCGCCTCAGCCTTCCCTAACCTGTCAAAGATAGCTTTTTCAACTGTCGCCCGTGGAATTCCGTGTTTCGTGGCCGACAATCGTTTAAGCGCATCACTCAGCTGTTGGTTCGGCTCGCCCATTGGGGCTATCCAGGACATACTAAACGGTGCTGACGGCACGTTATTGATCATCACACTAGTGACCGACTGGTGATTCGGCATCTTCGTTAAGTCCTCTTGGTCAAATGTCGGCGAGAACTTCTTGACGAGTATCTCGGCATCCGTTACTCCGATACGGCCAGAGATAACCGTACCGACGTTACCGATAATTGCCTCTCTGACTTTATCGGTCAGCTGGGTCATAAACTGATTACCAAGCACAAGGTTGAGGTGATATTTTCGAGCCTCAGACAGGATTGATTCAAAGCTCTCCGTCGCAAAGTTTTGAAACTCATCAACGTAGAGACAGAAGTCCTCCCGCTCGGACTCCGGTATATTAGCTCGCCCCATGGCGGCTGCTTGAAATTTCATCACAAAGATAATACCGAGCAATTTGGAGTTCAGCTCACCCATTTTACCCTTTGAAAGGTTAACTAGCAGAATCTTCTTGTTATCCATAATGTCGCGCAAGTTAAAGCCGCTCTTCGTCTGACCGATGATGTTACGCATAGCATCATTGGAGATAAACGGACCAAATTTCGAGACGACCCAGCTAATCACCTCACCCGATTCGTTGGAACGCTTGGAGTCCGGAAATTCCTTGGTCCAGAAATCAAGCACTGTCTGGTCGGTCACATATTTGAGCTTGCTCTTCATAAACTCTTCGTCGATCAATAGCTTCGGTATATCAATAAACGTGCCGCCGGCAGGATCCGACATGAGAAGTAGCGCGCAGTTTCGGAAGATGTGTTCCAGCCGCGGACCAACGATGCCAGTGTGCCCTGGGTCGTACAAGCCATAGAGCATATTGATCGACTCCTGCACGAGGAAGTCCTTTTGGTCAGGATGATCAAACTCAAACATATTTAGCCCAATTGGGTTGCTCATATCGCCTGGGTTAAAGTAGATGACATCTTCGACCCGCTCTTTTGGCACCTTGCCAAGTAGTGCTTCGACGGAGTCTCCATGCGGATCAACGAAGGCAAAGCCGCGCCCATCCATCATGTCTTGGTAGGCGATATTCTCGAGCAGGACTGATTTACCCGTACCAGTCTGACCGATAATATAGGTGTGTCGTCGTCGATCGTTCATACTGAGACGAATCGGTTTCTTGATGCCACGGAATTCGTTGTACCCCAGTAAGACGCCTTCGTCCATAACTTGCGTCGGACCATCCACCTGCTTGCTCATTTGCCGCTGAACTTGCGATGTAGGGATATTCTTCTGACTCGGCAAATGGAACAGCGTCGCTAGTTCGATACTATTGAGAATATTCTGCGTTACACCCTGCGGAAAGAAACGGAAGATATAAGCCGTCACCAATTCTTCAATATTACGCGAGACAGTAAATTTGAAGCCATTGTAGGTTGGCGAATCAAGCAGCGAGAAAGCGGCTACAACATTTTTTAAGAGTGTTTGTGAACGAGCCGCCGTATTGGAAGACACCACCACGCGCACTAGGATTTCGTAGCCCGGATAGCGCGTCTTCTCTTGGAGTGCCTCAACTGTCTTTTGTTCAAGCGACGATAACTGCTTGTCGTCCACCTTCGCTTTCCCATCTCCCGATTCGGGTGGTTTCCAGAGAGCCTCCATAATATCTTTTGGAGCAATCATACTAGCAATGCCAGTTTTTTTAATACCTTTATCCTTCGTGATACGATCAGCGGTCGAGACCGAACGCTTCGTCCAGCCAGGACTAGCAGGCCTCAGCAGGATCTGTACACCAACGCCGTCTTCTCGACTCGCTGACGAGAGGGCGTTTAACAGTGCCCGAGATGCATCCCGTTTTGACTCCTGGTAGGTTTCAATCGGGTAGATATAATCTTTCTTTAGGGTAAATTCTCCCCCGATAGTGCCGCTCAGCTTCCCTGTTTCACTAAAGATATTGTGTTCCTGAATCTCTTCCAATCGAGCTGACGGGTAGGCGGCGGCGATAGCTTGCCGCACCACATCGACCAGCACCACTGGTACTACGGCATAGTAAAGAACCAACCCATCCTTGGCAACAATCTCGAAAGAAAGATGTCGTTGGCCATAAATCCTACTTTTGAAGCCTTTAGTAGCTGTGCTGGCAATGATGTTATACATCACTTCTGCCTGTGACAGTACTTCCTCTGTGAGATCACGCTCATCACGACCACCACCGTCGATATCGTCGCTCGACGGTGGCAGATGAATGATCATCGGCACCATCTTGAGCCCTCGCTCGTAGTTCTTAGCTTCACGCATTGTCTTTTGGTACTGCATAAATACAAAGATACCCGCGACAGATGCGAGCACTAGTACAATAAATCCACTGATAATTACGCCAATCATAGCATTACACGACCATCTCGAGTATTACTCGATGACACCCAGCTCCTTCCCATAGCGCTTCCTTAAATAATCAGCCTGTAATTTTCCCACTTCCCGCTCGCGACGATGCGGATCGTCCCTGGTCTCTGCGATAATCTTTTTCGCATTATCGACCCACTCTTTTTCGATCAGATCGTCGTCATTAGCGGTGAGTGGCACACCGGCTACAACCTGTGAGCTTGCGTCGTCGGCAATTGGTGCCGGAATCGCTGGAGCCACAATTGGTGTCGGTAAGACAGGGGCTGCATTGACTGCAACGGGTGTTGCCTCGCCCTGTTGCTCCATTGGCTTCTCGGCTCGCTCAAACCCTGTTTCAGGGTTTGGTGGAAGCGGTAACGACTCTGGAGTTCGACTCTGTTCGTTAGGCGCACGCTCGAGATTATTATTTGGTGCAGGCAGCTTAGGTTCCATATCTGTAATTATAGCATAATCATTTCATTGCTATGCAGTTCTTTTTGCGATATAGACGCAGCCAATTATCGTAAAAAGAGCTACTAGGCCGCATTCATATACCCCTATACCGCCGACCGACTGCATACCCACAAGCATAACAGGACTGAGCGACACTACGGAAGAAAAATAGTAAGCCCGAGATAGGGGCATTGGTTGCATCGGTCGTCTCACTGTAAATGGTGACAACAATTTTACAACGATGTGCTGAATCCCCCAGATCAAGAAAGTTAGCGCACTAAAGAGCATAATATACAGACAAAGAAAAACCACTAGTATTCCTAATGGCCCTGCCTGCGATGGAGTTGAGGTGGTGACAAAAAATAGCAACACACTTGCTGCTATCACTCCCGCCGTACCAACTACCCTTGCCAACATATCTATAACTATACCACTTCACATTAAAAAAGTTCTTGAGAGCCTGAGCGATAAACCATAGCGCTAAAGTCGCGACATCCGCCGCTAAAAAATAAAAGGGCGCGTGCTTCTTTAGCAGTTTACCGCTCGAGGCAACTGACCGCTCCAGCCGAAGCCGGGGCATATTGTACATGCATTGGATGTTCCGCGGTACACCGAGTAGTCACACTATTACCAGAGGTAACAAGGTTTAACTCGGTGTATCGGTACTAGTTCAATGCGCGCTCAAACGCCTGGATATCCTAAGATAGGACATTTTGGCGGAGCATCGATAACGCCAGCGTAGTGGTATATGAAGAAAAGGTGCGTGAGTTGCGGATGCAACTCAATGTTTTCATATACCCGTGCCGTTATCGACTTTCCGTCGAAGCAGCGTTTCGGTCAGATCTCAAATTGTTAAGGTTTTTTGCTTTTGTTTGTTTCTATAAAAGCTTGTTCTTACCATAGCATAGGCATATCGGTGGGTCAATATAAAACGATGTATTTGTAGTAGGTTATAAATACAACGCATGATATAACAGATCGTTTTCAAACAATTAAATATTATTCAATCGTTGTCCTTAAAACAATGCTTGATTATTATCACATCTAATAATGTCCCGTAGTTGGTACGGCGAGCATGCTTGATAGCCTGAGCTCTGCATCCCTCGCCTTGCCTACCACGTTCCATGTATCGAGCCGGCTCAACCAGTCATGAAAAAGGATGCTTTGCCCTGCATGATTAAGTCAGAGCCAGTCATAGTGCTTAGATCCACATATTGATGAAGTGTGCGGGGTCTGTCCTTTGCACTACGTCAATGATAGATTTTGAGACAATAGCATGTGTTGCTGTAATTCAGTCATTTATACAGCCCACCGCTTTTCAGCTCCAATTTGTCATATTCATCATGATTGTTTGTAGAACTTTACCATACCGCTATCAAAAAATTCTATTTCTTTATAGCCCGCTTGCCTATTAGCTTCTCTACGGCCGTTTTTATAGCTGACTGCTACTCGCCAGACTATTCACCGGCTTCGTCGTCACGATTACACGCAATCTCTCAAACCAAGCCTACCTACGGGGTAAAAACGACGTGGTATTTTTTACCTAAAGATTTTTCAAGAAAGTTATTGACACAAGCGCTATGAAGACATATTATAGGGGTAGCTCCTGAATAAATAAATTATACAGAAGCCAAAAATAAACAAGAAATCAAAAAACTCCACACGAAACAACCACTACTCGCAGGTGGTTGTTTTATTTTGCCCTTTTCTCCTATTTTCGTAGCTTAAAAATCCGCCCGAATGGGCGGATAGTAATTTCTATTGGTGGAGCTGCGGGGCACTGCCCCCCGGTCCAAAAGGTAACGGATTATTCGTCTACAAGCATAGTTTGTCTTAGATCTTTACAATCCATTGAGCTTAGAAACAAACATAAATGTTCAATGGATTGCGTGGAAAGGTTTCCTTTAGTATACGCCACTGCGCATATACCAAGTAAGCGGCATAAATATAACACCACGAGCCACTATGTCGCCTGGCAGCAAGTGATGATCGAGCGTATTAGGCTGCGATTGGCGCAAAAGCAAGTGTAGGAACGCTCAAAGCGCTCTTTAGCTTAGCAAATGCTAGTTTAATTGGGTTTGCAATTAAAAATATACGTACGTGTATGGTCGGCTTGCAAAATAATCTGTTAATGTCCTCTTGTCGAAAGCTAATTTCAGCCCCAACCTGTGCGTTTATTATAGCATACTTACAGGGGTCGTTCAAGAGCATCTTTCTTATGCTATACTAAAAATACTATGGCAGGTGTCGCGAAGGTTTTATCTGTTGCACCCGTGGGATTTGAGGGTAGTTTAATAGAGGTGGAGGCGGACTCCAGCAAAGGACTTCCCTCCCTGCAGATTGTTGGGATGGGCAGCAAGGCTATCGACGAGGCCAAGGAGCGCGTCCGCAGCGCAATCAAAAACTCACTCTTAGAGTTCCCCACCCGTAAGGTGACGATCAACCTCGCTCCCGCTGAACTCCCGAAAGATGGCACCCACTACGACCTACCGATTGCCTTGGCAATTCTCGTCAGTAGCGGCCAATTACAACAATCAGAGGTGACAACCAGCTTATTCGCTGGGGAATTAGCTCTCGATGGCACTATACGACCCATCAAAGGAGCTATTACCATCGCTGAAACCGCTAAGAACAACGGGCTACAGACGGTCTACTTACCTCGAGAGAATGTCGAGCAAGCCAGTTTAATTGAGGGGGTAACGGTTTTTGGAGTTACCTCACTAAAAGATCTCTACCTTCATCTCAAAAATGAGCTTCAACTCACTGCCACGCCGCCCGACACCCGTCCTCGCCCGAAAAAGCCACATCACCTCCCCACCCTCGATGAGATTCATGGACAAGATGTGGCCAAACGTGCACTCATCATTGCGGCGGCCGGTCACCACAATATTCTCCTGAGTGGCTCACCAGGCGCTGGAAAGACTATGATGGCTAAAGCACTCGCTGGCCTACTCCCACCCCTGTCCCCAGAAGAGCAAATCGCCACGACCAAGCTCCACAGCCTGGCTGGTAAAGCAATCGATGACATTGTCACCTCACGCCCTTTTCGCTCACCCCACCATACAGCGAGCCGCATCGCTCTTATCGGGGGTGGTTCAAAACCCAAGCCTGGTGAGATAAGCCTGGCTCACCTTGGTGTGTTATTTCTCGACGAGATTCCTGAATACCCCCGGACAACTCTTGAAGCACTCCGACAACCACTTGAAGACAAGAAGATATCAATCAGCCGAGCAAATGGCTACAGCCACTACCCCGCTGATTTCATGCTAGTAGCGACAATGAACCCGTGTCCCTGCGGTTACTACGGTGATCAGGCACGAGAATGCACCTGCAGTAGCTTACAAGTCTTGGCGTACCAGAAACGACTATCGGGTCCTCTGCTCGATCGTATCGATATGACGATCAACGTCGCGCGGGTGCCGAATAGTGAGCTACTCGGTCATAGCTCTAAGACTAATTTACAACAATCGAATGCACGAAGATTGATCGAAAATGCATTATCGATCCAAAACCACAGATATAATAGTAGTTTAAAGAACAACGCTAATCTCACTAACCGTGACATGAGACGCCTGATTCCGCTTTCGCCCGACGTCCAGAATCTCCTCGCCCAAGCTGCCGATCGGCTTCAATTGAGCGCCCGAAGTTACTTCAAAATTGTCCGCGTGGCACGTACCATCGCCGATCTTGAAGGCGTCGACCATATCGCTTCCAGCCACATCGCCGAAGCTTTACAGTACCGCTTAAATCCGACTTGAACATACTACCCCCGTTGTGGTATAATTGGCTACCAGAGTAACGCTCTACAATCAACAGACTTCAAAAGGAGATAAGAGATCAGTCAATCAATTCGCATCAACGAAGCCATCCGTGCAAAAGAACTGCGTGTTATCGGCACCAGTGGAGAGCAACTTGGCATCGTTCCGCGGGATGAAGCACTGAAGCTCGCGGAAGAGGCTGGAGTAGATTTGGTGGAAATATCACCAAACGCCGCTCCGCCAGTTGCTAAGATCGTCGACTGGGGTAAGTACCAGTACCAAAAGATGAAGGAGCAGCAAAAAACTCGTAAGAGTAGTAAGCAAAGCGAGCTGAAACAGATGCGATTTGGTCTTAAGATCGGCTCTGGTGATTTAGACATTAAGCTCCGCAAGATACGCGGCTTCCTGTCTGAAGGCCATAAAGTTCGTATCCAAATCTTTTACCGCGGTCGAGAGATGGCACACAAAGATCTTGGCTATGTGATGATCGACAAGATTATCAATCTACTTGAAGATGATGCAATCGTAGAGCAACAACCCCAGATGGCTGGCCGCAATCTGAGTATAGTAGTAAGGAGTAAATAATGCCAAAGTTAAAGACCCACAAAGGAACGGCGAAACGAATGAAGATTACCAGCACTGGTAAGGTCACTCGACGTCGTGCGTTCGGCACTCACCTGCTCGCCAAGAAGAGCAAGAGTCGCAAGCGCGCTATCAAGACCACCGCAACTGTAACCGGTTCGATGGCAAAAAATGTTAAACGAGCTTTAGGAGTATAAATCATGCGAGTAAAACGAGGCGTCACAGCACGCGCAAAGCATAAAAAGATATTAAAAGCCGCGAAGGGCATGCAGCACAACCGCACCCGAAGCTTCCGCATGGCGAAGCAAGGTGTGATAAAAGCCCTTCAGTATGCCTACCGTGACCGTCGCAACCGCAAACGCGACCTGCGCGGCCTCTGGATCACCCGCATTAACGCGGCTGCCCGTGAGAACGGTACTACCTATGGTAAGCTAATCGCTGGTCTCAAGGGTGCACACATCGAACTTGATCGTAAAGTTCTAGCTGAGATTGCCGTCAAAGAGCCTGTTGCCTTCACTGCGATTGTAAAAAGCGCCAAAAGCTAAATCTTTCTCCCTATTACTACTAAAATATCCGCTCTCTAACGAGGCGGATATTTTAGTAGGCAGCCCGTCTGTAAGCCGGGTTCTGTCGTGGACGATCATCTATCTAGTCCGCCAGTTGCCTGGCGGATCAAGCGGTTATCGGCCTGCGGACGAGCCGTCCTTATGTGCAGACCTCCTTGCAGCCGACAGGGTTTACCTCCTCTGTATGTCACCATACATCGCTGTGAGCTCTTACCTCACTCGTTTCACCTTTGCCCCCGAAGGGGTAGTTTCGTTTCTGTGGCACTTTCCCTAGGGTCACCCCCGGTCGCCGTTAGCGACTGTCGTGCCCTTCGCTGCCCGGACTTTCCTCCCCGAACAAGTCGGGGCGACCGTCTAACGAACTGCCTAGAATAAAGTATACCCTATTTTGCGTCGTCGTGAGCGTTTAAGATCTTATTCACCATGCCGTCAGCCAACTGATTGAACTCGCGCCGAACATGAGTGAAGGTGACTTTATCAAAATGAGTTATCAGCTCTTTAATACGTTCATTGATCGGCCATAGTTCCCGATTCTTAATCTGATAGATGCCGTTGAGCTGATTGACGACGAGGAGGCTATCAATCCGGCATTCTACAGTCTTTGCACCCATTTCGACCGCCTTCTCGAGCCCTAATCGCACCCCTTGATATTCGGCCTGATTATTCGTCGTAATCCCGAGGTACATGCCACCCTGATGAATGACATCTTCGTGGCTATTCATAACCACAAAACCAGCCGATGACGGTCCGGGATTACCCCGCGAGCCACCGTCTGAGTAGATAAGGAGTTGTGAAATATCTGTTGTATCAATGACATCTTTACTGATTAATTCTGCTTGTTTAACAGAGTGAATTTGCTGTTGTGATATTCCCAACAATAGCTTGGCGGACTCGGTGAGCTCGTTCTGCTGAATGTCAGACATTTTTTTCCAAAGGTATTTGTCGTAATTTTGACTCAATGTAATTGTCGAGCCTCTGGCTCCCAAGCTAACTAGATACAAAATAAACACATACTGGGTGTCGCGATCATCGTGATCAATATAGGTGAGCACATCGAACAGTTGTGCAGTCTGGATAACGAGATCGGCTTCGTTCTTGAAATGACGAGCCAGCGCATCCTCTGGCTGCTCACCGTAATCTAGCTTGCCCCCAGGTAATTCATACTTCCCCAAAATTGTCGGCCGGCCGTTCGCCCGCCTTAGAAGCAGTGTCTTCTCATCTTTTCGAATAATAGCTCGGACGGCAATTCGTTGATTCATGGTTGCTTTCTGTCTTATTCTGCCCTGTGGCATTATCATATCATCAAATTCATTTGGTCGGGATGACAAAACTTGCACTTGCGACCTTACGGTCACCTTGCAAGCACCACTGGCGCTCCTCACCCTCGCCGTGCGCGCTACTAGACTGCACACACCCCGACACCAGATAACAAAATACCCCAAAGACCGCCTTTGGACGCTTGATATTCCCCGTGCAAATGCAAGGTGGGTTTCCTTTGAGACGTCTCCACGGAGACGAACCATTCGGAATCCCTATCGTATGATATTAGGAAAATCATATACGCCCGAAGCAGCTCTGGGACACTCCCTATTATAACACTCTAGGTTAAACTGTGACGCCGAATATCTGCGCAAATACAGCCAGAATTGCCCCGATCGCACTGGTCATAAACATACCGATAACAGAGCTGGCAAGCATCACAATAGCAAATATGAAAATGATGCCATACTGTTCGATTGCTTCCATACCTCGACGCACAAAGTCGGGCGCGAGCGCATAGAGTACCCTCGAACCATCAAGTGGTGGGAGGGGGATCATATTAAATACAAAGAAGCCAAGATTTACCAGCACGGCCGTCGTCAGTACCTGGCCCAGAATACCATCAGGACCCCCGAGGAGCGCATACGCACCAAAAAGAAGGAAGGCAATCACAAAGTTAGTCAACGGGCCAGCGAGAGCCACCAGAGCAGCTCCCCACTCGTCATATTTTAGCCGAGCCGGATTAAACGGTACTGGTTTTGCGCCACCGAAGATCGGACCTCCAATAACCGCCAAAAGAAGTGGCAGTGCAATCGTTAAGATTGGATCGATATGCTTGATCGGGTTGAGTGTCAGCCGCCCCTCACGCTTGGCCGTATCATCACCGAGCCAAAAGGCGACAAAACCGTGCATCGCTTCGTGTAGTGTCATGGAAAACAAAATGACCCCAAGAACAATAACAATCCGTAGTACTAATTCTTCCATTGAGCCTTATTATACAGGAATCGGGCTTAGTATTCTGATTCGTCGTAGTGAAATTCGCGCTCAATAAAGGTTTGATTGGTATCAAGCAGTTCGTCAAATTCATTGACGCTACTAAATGTCTTAGTTTTGGCATTAAACTGCTCTCGGGTAAGCCATTCATTGTGCCCACCCTCGAAGTCGACCACCAGCTCACCGCGCGGATTGATGGCTTTGACACATAAGAATATTTTATCCTCGAGCAGTTTGTCGGTTGCAGTGTCAAAATCTCGCTTATGGTACAGAATCTTGTACTCAAAATCGGCCCCAAGGCCTGATTCTTCCAGGAGTTCCCGCTTGGCTGCCTCGACAATCGACTCGCCCCAGCGCATTTTGCCACCCAAGCGTCCCCAGAATCCATAATAGGGATTCTTGAGACGTTGCTGGTAGAGTGACTCCCGCTGCCCCGCGTTATTCATCCGCTCCAGCACGATAACGACCGACACTTTTGGTTGTTTTTCAATTTCATTTTCATCGGTATCCATCCGATTGGCGTATTCTTTGCCTTTTCGACTCAGTTTATACGACTTATCGTCCTTTTCAACGTAGCCTTCGTCGATTAACTTCTTGATGTGAAAGGTAAAATGATCGCTCGTCAGGTCAGTTGCTCGCTGAATATCGGCAAACCCAGCCGACGGTACAAACAATAAATGACGCAGGATGGTCACTTGTATAGGGTGGGCGTTTGGTTCGTAGCTCATAGGTATCTCCTTTAGTATGCACGTATACGGTTTCTGTTCAAAGCATAACTAACGAGGTGAGTCTTTTCTAGTAAAGTCGGCTTTACCTTGACGAAATCATCTCCACAGAGTACAATAATACAGATTGTTAAAAATAAGCGAGATTTAAAGTAATGGCAGCACGCTGTGAATTAACCGGTAAAGGCAAACAATTTGGCCACAATGTGAGCTTCTCTTTGCGCCGCACCAAGCGCGTCTTCAAACCAAACCTCCAGAAGAAAACCTTCATGGTAGACGGTCAGAAGGTAACGATGATCCTTTCAACTCACGCGATTCGAACGCTCAAGAAAAAAGGTATCCTCGGCCAACCGGCTAAAGTCGAAGTCGCCCAGTAGAAAAAACCTCCGAGCAATCGGAGGTTTTTTCTTAGTACCATTTTGTTCTAACTGCGCGCTATTTCAACGACAGTTAAGACAGCGGGAATCGCCGCGGCAGATTTCACCTTATATTTTGGCACTGTCTCGATGGGAGCGCTAAGTTCACCCACGAATGTACTAAGTTCGTCTTGAGGGACTTCATATTTTAGAGCTTTGTCGGCATAGTGTATTGGGATGACGACTTTTGGATCAATCTGGCGAATCATACTGGCTGCAGACGTGGCATCAAGTGTATAGCCACCACCACCAACAGGTATAATCGCGATGTCCACGACACCAAGTGCCTCGAGCTGATCCTCGCTCAGTTTCTCACTAACGTTCCCGATGAGGGCGATCCGGGCTTCACCTACTTCGATCCGATAGATGGTCGCAATCGGCTCATCAGTTTCAGTATCGAGATGCCGTTGGGCGAGGATGCCACGAACTGAAAAATCAGCTGTTTCGTACTCCCCTGGACCTTCAATCGAAAGTCGTGCCCCTTCACTATCAATTGCAAAACGAGGCTCCGTCGCTACTTCGATTGCCCCTTTAACAACGCTATCCTTGAGTCCCACAAGCGATTGCTTTGGATCGGTCACTAATGTGGCCTTCTTCGATGTAATAACAACTGTGTTGCCGCCTTTGTATTCAATTTCAAACATGCCTCGTACTCCTTTACTTCTGACTATTCAGGACATTATCTGTATCGACAAGTATCGTGTACTTGCCGTTTAGTATCTCTGTAATAAATTTATCACGAACGCTCAATCGATAGTAGAACTCATCGTATGACAGCAAACTATAGTTGAGCTCCCTGCCTTCGGATTTCTCGATCGCCTTCATGACGCGCTGTATCTTGGTAGGTGACGCGCTGCCTACTAGCAATATATCGATCTTACTGACCGACCCAGGAACCAAGACACCAGCTAGGACGGCGATTCGCACATCCGTCAGTTCTGCCACGAGTTTTTGCCATGAGATGGCTTTTGCTTTTGGTTGAACAACTTTAGCCGACACGTCATCCGCAAAAATAGTGCGGAGCGGCACATAATACTCATAACGCTGATCAACACCGTAGTAGAGCTTGTTGTCGGCGCTGTCGCTGGTGATAATACCGACTTCCAGCATATTGGATAGCTCGCGGCGAACCGAGTTAATTTGCTCATCAATCAGACGAGTAATTTCACGCACATAAAAGGATTTACCTGGGTTGTTCAGGAATAGATGCAGGAGTTTCACTCGAGTTTTTGAACCAAATAGTGCGTCAATCATCTCTACCTCTGATAAATTTCGTGTTCTATGTGAACAGCTCGTCTATAAACTTTCGTGTTCTATCATATCACGATTTTTATTCATTGGCGAGTAGCTGCGATAGATACTGTTTTGCCTCCGTTAGGGGTACCCATTTGACGTATGGATTCCGCTTCAACCACGTCAATTGTCGTTTTGCGAGACGCCAATCAAGTGTTGTAATTTTCTCTTTCATTTCATCAAACGAAACTTCATTTTTCAGATACGAATGGACCAATGGATAGATATTTCCGGTCATGGCTTCGCTTTTCCAGCCATATATTTTGCCCAATTTAGTTGCTTCCTGTACAACACCATCCTCAAATAAGTGTTCACTCCGCTCCGCTATCCTCTGTCGCAGAATTATTTGATCCGTAGCTATTCCTACAATGATAGTTGAGTCAATCAGGTCATGCTTTCTCTTGTTGCTTATGCTCCCAAGTTCAATCGCCCGGATGATGTAGCGTTTGTTTTGTCTGTTTTCAGGTAACACTACGTTGTGTTTATCGCAATAGTCATATAATTCCTCGAGTGATAACACGTTGAGCTTTTCTCTCAATACTTCGTCCGCTGGCGTGCCGAATTCATAGTCAAATATGATGGCGTCAATATAGAGTCCCGTTCCACCCACTAGGAATGGAGTATGTCCTCGCTGACGAACTTCGTCAATCTTCTGATTGGCATATCGCTTGAAGTCGGCTGCACTGAAGCGCTCATCGGGTGTTACGAGATTGAGCCCCCAATGGGGTACTCGTGCCTGGTCTTCGGCTGTCGGTTTGGCGGTGCCAATATCCATCCCTTTATAGATTGTTCGGCTGTCGGCACAAATGATCTCACCCCCGTATTTCTCGGCAAGTTCAATCGCGAGAGAGGTCTTGCCGCTGGCCGTCGGACCAACAATGACGATAAGCGGCAGTTCGTCTATATCTTGGGGTGCCATCGTCGCTCCTTGAAATCGTCCACGATATAATTTGTACAGATGATGCCTTCTTGCTCAAGTAGTTGGGCTTGGGCTTCCCTGCCACCGTGAAATCCACTGGCCAGACCACCGAACCGATTCACCAAACGGTGCCATGGCAGATCGGTGTTTCCGTAGTGAGCAACCCCTCCGACAATCCGACTTGCATTAGCGTGACCAGCAAGTCCAGCAAGGTCTCCGTACGTAGTTACCTGTCCGTACGGCACTTGTGCTATAAGTGTTTCGATCTTCATGCGAAAATTCTTATCGGGTTCCATCAAGATACTCCAAAAAGCTGGCCAGTCTTTCGTTAACAAGTAGCCTTAGTGCTTCCGTACTGTCGGCGAGCGTGTCATCCAGATCGATGGCAATGATTGGTCGTCCATCTGCCATGGATTATAAATCCTGTAAGTAAGTACTGAGCTGATCGAGGGCGATTTTTTCTTCACCAGCTTGGGTACGAACACTGACTTGCTGGGCTTCTTTATCTTGAGAACCGACAATCAGCTGAACGGGGATTTTCAAAGTGGTCGCTTCGCGTATTTTTTTGCCGAGGCTTTCGTTGCGATCATCTCGCGTAAAGCGGATTTCGTTATATTTTACAGGCTTCATAAGGACTACGTCAGTGAGGACTGCTTCGATTTCTTTGACGTAATCTGCCACTGTGTCATTGATTGTGAGAATACGAACCTGCTCTGGCGCTACCCAAAATGGAAACCAGCCAGCGGTGTGTTCGATAAAGACGCTTAAAAAGCGCTCAACCGATCCAAGCAAAGCACAGTGAATCATCACCGGGGTCTGGGCATTCCCTTCGGTATCGGTATATTCAAGTCCAAACCGAGCAGGCTGTACGAAATCAAGCTGCACGGTAGCCACTTGGTGCTCACGACCGATGGCATCAGTCGCCATGAAATCAATCTTTGGGCCATAAAAAGCCGCTTCACCGTCTTCTTCATAGAAGTCGAGCTTATTAGCAATAACGGCATTCTTCAATTGCTCCTGAGCAGTATTCCAGAGATCAATTTCACCAAGATAAGCGTCGCTACCGTCGCGGTAGCTGAGACGAACCCGCAATTTCATGTCAATTGAGCTATAAAGCTCACTTGCAGCGGCTAGTAGATTATTGATCTCTTGTTCAATCTGATCGGGACGAGCAAACACATGACTATCATCTTGTGTGAGAGAGCGAACTCGATTAAGGCCGCCAAGTTCCCCGGTTTTTTCATCACGGTAGTCGGTGGTCGTTTCAAGGAAGCGGACGGGCATATCTCGATAGCTTCGGGGTTTACTTGCAAAAATTTGCGTATGGTGTGGACAATTCATAGGCTTAAGGGCAAATTCGTCACTGGTTTCTTGGCTGGTGACCAAAAACAGTTCATCACCAAATTTTGCCCAATGACCCGAAGCCTCATAAAGTTCTTTTTTAGTAATATGCGGCGTCCATACTTTCTCGAATCCATGTCTTTGACGCAATTGATTAGAATACTGTGTCATGATATCACGCAGAACCGTACCGTGGGGGGTAAAGAGGGGCAGCCCGGCACCGACGAGCGGTGATGAAGTGTAGAGACCTAGCTCTTTGCCGATCTTACGGTGATCACGCAGTTTTGCTTGTTCAAGATTCTCAATATACGTATCAAGCTCTTCTTGGGTTGCAAACGCTACGCCATAGAGTCGTTGCATCTGTGCATTTTTTTCATTACCCCGCCAATAAGCACCGGCTATCTTCAGTAATTTAAATGCGCCTACCTCTTTGGTAGTAGCGACGTGCGGGCCCCGACAGAGGTCGGTAAAGTCACCGTTGGTATAAAATGATACCTCATTGATAGCTGCATCACCTTCGGTGATGGTTCCCAATTCATCAGCATCGAGATCTTTCGCGACAGTGGTGCCACTCCGCTTCAAATCGTTAAGTAATTCCTCTTTATATGGCTGGTTATTTTCTTTTGCCCACGCTATTGCTTGATCAATCGGCTTGGTGGATCGCTCGAAATCCTGCGCCTCGGCGATGATCCGATGCATTGTCTTCTCGATCTTACCAAATTGCTGCTCGCTGATCTTGTTATCTCCAAGGTCAATATCGTAATAAAACCCATTCTCAACCACAGGGCCGACGCCAAACTTCGCCTCTGGCCAGAGCCGCTTTACTGCGGCTGCGGTAATGTGCGCCAAGCTGTGACGCATGGCATGTAGTTGTTCCTCATTCATATCTTTCACTATTTTAGCACGATTTATTGCGTCGTCACCCCTATTCTGCTATGATAATTCAAGCCATGGACCCTTAGCTCAGTTGGCTAGAGCGCGTCATTGACGTTGACGAGGTCGGAGGTTCGAGTCCTCCAGGGTCCACCATAGTCGTTTTAATAGCAAGATCTCGTCAGAGGTCTTTTTATTTATCCTCAATTCTTTCAAGTTTTCCACGCGGGGATTATAGCTATCGTACCCTTCTTAATACCACATATGGTATATGTGGCGACAGTCTGTTCTATTGACAAATATAACTGCTTATGCTAATATGTATGTATGGCTAACGAAGAAGCAACACAAACAGTCACCAAACAGTCCCTTCTCTCTAAGTTTCACCTCGATTACGAGTTGGACAAAACATGGAAAGAAGCCAAGCACGACGTAAAAATTCGTACTGAACGGTAATACAAATACCGAAAACCAGTCAGCGACTCGGTTGCACAGCCTAGGTTACCCCCTCGTCCGAGGGGGTAATTTTTGTTATCCCCCGAAAAAATGAATTATCCACTAGCTTTTTTAACAGCCGTATGACAATATATAGATATGTTTTGCATTAATTGTTTTCATGAGAATACTTCAGTCACTAATTCGAGGGGGCATAAGAAACAGCCATCCGTATGGCGACGACGCGCCTGTACTGAGTGTGGTACGGTCTTTACGACACTCGAGAAGCCTTCATTGGCTCAAAACACCCAGGTACATACGAACCACGGAACAAAGGAGCCATTTAACCTCGGGCAGCTCATCGTAAGTATCGCTGATGCTTTCAGTCACAACCCTAATGAGGGCAAGAAGTATGCGCTATGGTTGGCTCAGACAGTCGAAACGACACTTTCCACTCAGCACCCCGCCCTACTTACCCCTGAGGATATCGAGGCGACGACTCACGTCGTACTGAAGAGTTTTGATGAAGTAGCGGCTATTCAATACGCCGCCAAACATCAGTTGATTATTTCCGCCTCCATAAAACGCCGCGGCCGCCCTTCGCTCGTTTCGCCCGTGCGACCGACTGATGCGTCGCCTTCTCGGTAACATCAAACTTATCAAGATATCTGCCGAATGCTAATCGGGTCTGAGAATAGAATGCCGACAGCGCGCTGTAGAGAACGGCTGTCACGGGCATCAGGATCCATTGCAAGACCATACCGACATTCCGATGGCGTTTATAACGCTCGGGACGCGGTGGCAGCATCTTAAAGGCCAAAAACACCGTCACAAAGAGACCGATCATGGCAAAGCGCTGGAAAATACTGATTACCTCGGGTAATTGGTGGGCGGCGACGCTACGAGCCGCTTCCCCATTGACCAATAGCGGCACCCAGCCCCCGACCGCTACCAAGATCGAGACGCTCGCTAAGGTGACATGCCCGTCTACCAGACGGATTAACCGTGCCATACCCGCAAAAAACGGTACATTACGCTGCGAAGTAAAGATACGGGTAGCTACATAAGGAACGTCTGAGGCACCGTAAGCCCAGCGGCGTAGCTGGACGAATTGAGCCTTCAGGGTACGAATATACGTGTCAGACAAGACGGCATCTTGGTAAATTGGCACATAGATGGGAGTGACGGCGTAATTACCGCCGAAATAGAAATAACTGCGCCAATACTGATGTCCGTCCTCAACGATCGTGCGCGTGCTCCAAAAATTCATTTCAACCAGGGCATCCATTGGCTGGGAGTGCGAGGCAAAGTTACGCAGCGTGTGGGGGCGCATCGAACTAATAATGTTCCAAAATGAGTTGCCAGTCGCCACCACACGCATAGGCGCCGGTGCATCCCAAATATTGTTCAAAAAGAGCGAAATTGGCTGATAGGACAAATGTTTACGGTTCTCGTGCACGATATATTCGTAGGTGACATAATCAAAATAGGACTGGTGCGGACGGTTATCGCTGTCGAGTGTCGTTACGATCACGTCTTCATAGCGGATATCTTGGGTATCAAGCCAGTATTTCAAATAGCGGCCACCGTAAGTGATATTGCCACCCTTCCCAACCACCTCGTGCGGGAGATCACTCGGGTGTTCGACGGCGTGAAAGGCATGGAACGAGTCGGCATATTTTTCCTCGAGTTTACGCACCGTAGCCTGGATTGCCGCACCACCCCGTTCCTCGTAAGCCAAGACGAGAATCAGTCGTTTTGGGTCGTAGTGAGTCTCGGTAATCGATTTGAGCGTCGGGTCAAGCACCTCAAATGATTCGTTGTAGGCAGCCACAATGACCGCGTTATACAGTTGGGATGGTTTCGGGAAGGTATCTGGCGCGGCCGATATGAGCCGGAGGTTTTCTTGGTGCTGCAAAAAGCCGAATTGCCTCAGTTGCTTTGCTCTAACGGCGCTGAAACTCGTCAGAGGATTCTCGAGATCAGCGAGACGCGTATGCCAATCAACCTTCTGGGCTTGGTCAAGTCGCGTACGACCCCTGATGGTATGGACGGCAATTCCAATTGCCTTAACGATGACGGTGACAATAACAAGTAAGAGGTAGGCAGACGCCCAGAGTGGATCAATCAGTGATAATACAATAAGGAGAACCAGCGAACCATAACTAAGAATAGCCGGCACCATCTCAAAAAATCGGTATTGTCGCGTTCGTTTGCCGAGTGGTATTTCTAGATTAACCATAGGGGCTAAAAAGCGATACCGAGCACCGAATGCGTTAGGATGAAGAGTAATGACAGTACGATAAGTGATAGCCAGCCGAACGCCAGTGCCAGTGGACGCAGTTCCTGAGAGACAAGTTTTATAAGGATACCGATATGGGCAACTACAAACACTAGTCCGAAGACAGCAAACGTAATCAGATAATACCATTTGTTACGATAATAGTGCGTCTCACCAAAGGCGCTGTAATGTGCAGTCACAGGGAGAGTGTCTATCTGCAACGAGCTAATGACGTACACGATATAAACAATACCAAATACTGAAATGGCAAGTATAAACGCCAGCACAGCCCTGTCGGCAAAAAGATGTTTCAATGATGAGATAAATCGTGTATTCATAGTTGTTGCTTTGTTCGCATGGAGCCGCTGACCGGATTTGAACCGGTGGCCTACGCTTTACGAAAGCGCCGCTCTACCAGCTGAGCTACAGCGGCAGGTTCCGCAGGCATTATTATAGCACTCTGCAGGCTCTCTCGCCAGTGTTGCACCAGAGGCCGAAAACTGCTATCATACGATAGTTCACGCGACTTCTGGGCTCGTAGTGAAGTGGTTATCACGCCTCCCTGTCACGGAGGAGATCGCCGGTTCAAATCCGGTCGAGCCCGCCAAGCATAAGCACTATATTATATACCACGTTGGTGGTATTTTTAATCGCTCACAGTTAGCCTTAGTTAGTCTTGAATTATTATGATGCTTATGTTATAGTAGGGGTACTATGGCAACAGCTTCGCCAGAATTGTCACCGACAATCGCACAGACCGAAAAATCAGATTATGAAACTGCCCTGTTAGCAGATCAATATAAAAAATGGCAAAAACTTTTCGGCGTGAACCCTTATAAATACGATCAAGCAAATCCCGCTGTACCCGAATCTGTCGATGAACTTATACATGCGATCGAGGATATCTGTACCGGAAGCGGCAGTACGGCTAGTTCTAGCATTTACCGCTTCACCTCAGGCCAGCGCGATAATGGTGACCCAAAATTTGAGGTCATGCTTAACGAAGGCAATTTTGGCTGGGGATTGGACACTGGGCTTCTGGATGTTACACAGGCAAAAGTGACTAACATTCATTATGAGGAGCATTTCGGTGTCGGTTTTAAGGAACCATTCGGTAAATATCTAATCGAGGATACATTCTTTATTGACCCACGAACTAATGTTCCATCGGTACATCGACGCATGGCTCCTCTGCGACCTGGTCGACGTTACTACAAGTCAGCTATCAAGCCTGCGAACGCGCTGGATGTGGCGGCCGCACTGGATATCGTGAAGCAGGCCAAGACTGGTAGAGAAATCGAGGGGGAACTGCCGACCTATGTCGAGATTGGTTTTGGCATGGACTCCGCAGCAATGCTGGGTGACAGAAAGTTCGACTCCAAACAATATGTCGGAGTGGACGCAGTTCTCGGTCAGTACGCCCTTGAGAGCGGCCAGCCATACACTCAAGCTTTGCATGCAGAAACCGAGATGTTAACAGCCCGGGTAGAAGATGAACGACCAGGTGAACACATCAAGTTCTCAGTTGCAGAGGGCGAGCACTTGGATATGCCCGATGAATCCGTTAGAGAAGTGTTCATGTCAAACGTTCTCAATGCGCCCGACATATCTATCGCTGACAAGCGAAAACTTTTGGCTGAGACTTCACGAATACTCGAAAAGGGTGGCCGCCTGGTAGTACGTGTCAACTGGCACCAAGACGACTGGTCACCCATGATGATGCGAGAGTTTCTAGAAGATAATGGCGCATTTATTGTCAAGGAAACTCATCCCGGGCAATCCAGCCATATATTGCTTGAAAGACAGTACGGTACACAGAAAACTGTTCAGGCTCCTGAAGGTTATTATCTGGTTTGTATGCTGCGATCTATGTGAATGACCAACGATAGTAAAAAGTAGTTATTCTCACAGAATTATTCCAAACTCTGTCCGCTACGACCAGACGCATCTTTAGAACTTTTAGCTATCTCTACCTACATCTTCGTAATAGTTCTCGGAAATCCGACTCAATAGCCCGCCATATGAATATCAAAGCATCCTTCCTGAGGGTGCTTTTCCGTTTCAGTACTTTACTGGCCGTGAAGTGTAGTATTCGAACTATCAGAAGTGGGTTGTGGCTTATCAAACGTCGTCGCCGCAATTGACACGAGTAGTCCTCCGAGGATAAAACAGATAATCCCAATAAGTAATGATTTCGTATCCATATGAGCCTCCTAGTGGTGGTGATCGTGTGATTCGTGATATTGATGAACGAGCGCATGCCCTTTGCCTCGCTTGAGAAGATACAGATTAACGGGATAGGCGGCGAAGAAAGCCACGGTCAGCGCGATGAGCATGCCTACCCAGAAGACCGGATTTACCAGGCCAGCATTCATACCACCAGGGATAAGGGTCATTACGGTGTTATCGACGATTTCCATGGTTGCAATAGAAAGTGTATCGGCGGCGAGAACGGTTCCCAAAGCGACGCGAAGCGCGAGGCCAGACTGTACTAATGGCAGAGCCGAAAGGCTGTAACCAAAGATGAATGCCAGTATAACGGCTAGGACGACGGTCGTGAGCGTATCAAAGCCGGCAATCGTCCCGATGATTAAGCCAAGAATCTCACCAATTGCACAGCCGGTCAGGCAGTGGAGGGTCGCGCTGCGAGCAAGTGCCTGATAGTCTGGGGTATTCATTGAAATCTTTCTACGCTTGCTCGAGGCGCTGGGCGACAAAATCCCAGTCGACCACGTGCCACCAGGCATTGATATAATCATCTCGTTTATTTTTGTAGTCGAGGTAATAAGCATGCTCCCAGACATCCAGGCCAAGCAGTGGCGCCGCTTTGCCGAGCATTATCGGTGTATCTTGGTTCGGTGTTGTCAAAATCTCCATATCCGGTTGGAGCCAAGCCCAGCCACTACCAAACACACCCAATGACTTCGTTGTGAATTCATCAACGAAGGATTGAAAACTGCCATATTTCTCGATCAACTTGGCGGCCAACTCCCCCGTCGGCTCCCCGCCACCATTCGGAGACATCCACTGCCAGAATAGGCTGTGGTTATAATGACCACCGCCATGGTTGCGAATAGCCGTCTGCACTGCAACTGGCAGACTATCGATATCGCTCAGCAAACTATCGAGTGGACGCTCTTTCAGAGCTGGCGCTTGATCAAGTGCGGCGTTAAGCTTGTCGACGTATGTCTGATGGTGCTTACTGTGATGCAGCTCCATAATGTCTTTACTGATGTACTTACTCAGCTGATCGTAGCCATAGCTTATGGCTGGTAGTTGATACATGCGTTTCCTCCTTACTGGATAATTTGCGCTTCTGAGACAGGAATAGAAATGTACTCTTTTATCTTGTTCTGTTCGCGAAGTTGCGTAAATGCGGCGTTAAAAGTGGTCAGTGGGACTTTTAAATAACGGTAGCTCAGCTCATTGGCGTTGCTTTCAACTAGTTTGACAAAATAGTACCCGTCACCAGTGGTTGATTTGATAGCTTCAGAAGTCTGACCCACCGTCAGCTTGGTCGCTGCTTGGGTCAAACCGCCGTCTTGGTTGGTTTTTCGTACCAAGCCAGAACTACCCGACTGCACACCCTCGACTTGCTTGGCAATGGCATCAAAATCTGCATTGGGATCAGCCACGAGCTGCGCGACGGCGCCAACTGTTTCAGAAGCGTGGGTATCGATCGTATAGGACACCTTGTGTCGAAGTAGTGACTGCCGAATAAGCAGTCGATACTCATCTTTGTCGTAGCCCAGGGTCTCCAATGTTGAGGCGTCGTATAATTCCTGTGAGATTGTGCCGTTGGCAGTCTGGAGACTCCGTTTCACCACCGCGTCGACTTCGTCGTCGGTGACGGTGAGGTTCTTCTCACGGGCAAGTTTTGCGGCGTAGGCATCCGCCTCGGCACCGTTGATAACACTCCGTTTGATGTAATTTATCTGACGTTCGTTGTCTTTTTTACCTTGTTCTATCTGTCCCTTGGCCGCTAACCAATGTTCCTGACTACGTAGGCGCATCAGGTAATCACTGTAGCGCACCGATTCACCATCAACCGAGGCAACCGAAAGAGGTAAAACCTTGGTGGCACGATAAAAGAATGTACTGGTGTTCTGGACAGAATAGAGCTGCCACCAACCGACTACTCCTAAAATAATGACGGCTGTCAGAGCAATAATCACGGCATTGATAACTAACCGATGCCGAGCATATTGCACCGGGTACTTGAACTTACGACCACCAGCCAGGATACGCTCACGGTGTTCAGCCACTGTTTCATTAGTGATGCGCATCGATGATTGATCTGGCTGCTTGGTGGTGCGTTTTTTAAATATCTTCTTCATAAACTCCTTGTTCGTCTGCGGATGCTTCAACTGCATTCTGAAGCTTGTTGTAGATTTTATCTGGGTGTTCAGCATTATGGATCACGAGATCACCTACGTACGTTTGGATAACGATAGTTCCAAACTTGAATATCTCTCCTGAGAACCCTGGTATATTATAGCTTATGTTTTGAATCTTTGATAGCTTCAGCTCGACAACATTCTTACCGAAAAAGCCTTTTTGGGTGACTTGTCGGATGCGCTGACTGGTCACAATGTAGATCGTGAAGTACCACATCATAAAGTGATATGAAAACAACAACAAACCGACCACCAACCCGACAATCGGCAGAATAAATAATTCAAGGTTGTTTTGCCAGATGAGTGGTGGAATGGCTGAAAGCGTAAAAGGAATCAGTAGCAAGTAGAAGCCCTTACGCATCGCGATGATATGGCGACGAAAGACAAATAAAAGCTCCTCGCCTTCCCGTTGGCCGTCAAAATCGTGTGGTTGAATGGTGTCTTCTTTGGTCATATATTTCCTGGTGCCCCGGGCAGGAGTCGAACCTGCAACCATATCCTTAGGACGGATCTACTCTATCCAGTTGAGCTACCGAGGCATAATCCTCATAATCCCACCTTTACGGTGACGAGGCTCATACGGTTATTGTAGCATGAAAATGGCGACCCCAAGGGTCGCCATTTCTTTATACGGTGCGCTATCGTGTAAACTTTTCGTGTAATACACTGTAGTCATAGAGTTCGTCATCCGAGAACCAGTGAGGGATCTCCTTCTTGGCATCGCTCAGGTCACCGGAGGCGTGAATGAGGTTCGGAATTCCCTTCTCTTGAGCATCGCCATAGCCATAGCTCATATGCGAGAAGTCACCGCGGATGGTACCCGGTGCTGATGACTTCGGTTCCGTTGCACCAACCAATTTTCGAACCAATTCGACAGCCTCAATACCCTCAAGTACCATAGCGATGACAGGACCTTCATTCATCATGTCCATCACATTATTAAACACCGCCTCTCCACGACGTGTAATAACCTGGCCAATTCCTTCGTAGTGTTCGTGATAGTGTTCGTGATCAGGGGCAACCATCTTGGTACCAACAATCTTGAGGCCAACCCGTTCAAAACGAGTCAGGATATCCCCTATGACCCCACGCTGCACGGCATCAGGTTTAAACACTATTAATGTACGCTCGATATGACTAGTCATTATTTCTCCTCTTCTTTTGCTCTATTGTACCAAAAGGATGACTGCTAATACACCGGCAAGTCCTACTCGATACCAACCGAAGAGCGCCAAGCTGTGATTTGAAAGATACCGCATCAAGAAACCGACCGCAATCAGCCCCGAGATGAAGGCACAGACATTGCTTAGTGTTAACATGGCCGCATTATCAATAAAGTATTGTCGGTCACCGCTGCTCATCAGTAATTTTAACGTCACGCCGAACATGATCGGCAGCGATGCTAGGAAGCTGTATTCGGCCGCCTCGGCTGCTTTAAGCCCCATCAGGCGTCCGGTGATAATCGTTGAACCCGACCGCGATACACCTGGAATGAGTGCCATGATCTGCGCGAGGCCGATTACCAAGGCACGGCCGCTACTCAACTTCTCACCTGATGCGACGGGTGAGGCTTTTGGTAGTCTATCGAGCAGAATCATCACGACCCCGACAATAGCCAGCGTAAAGACCACTGTGACCGCGCTGTTGAAGAACAGTGTGTCAGCGATGAAGTCGGCCAGGACAAACCCCACGATACCCGCCGGGACAGCCGTAATGATAATATTGCGCGCGAGGCGGTAATTCTTATTCTGAAAGATGTCGATTAAAATAGTCAAGATACGCGCACGGAAGTACACCAGTAGCGCCAGCAGTGTTCCCAGATTGATCCACTCCAGAAAGAGATGGTTGGATGCCCCCGAGAAAAGAGTTTGGGCAATCACTAAATGACCCGAACTGCTGATCGGAATAAATTCGGTCAATCCCTGGATAAACCCAAGTATAATCGCTTCAATGATACTCACTATCCCCTATTGTACCTAAAACACTCCGTTTTGCGCTATGCTAAGAGTATGTATATGTCGGAATTGCTCCTAGACTATATCGAACACCTTGAAGTAGAGGGTGGTCGATCGGCCAAAACAGCTGAAAATTATAAGCTCTATCTCGAACGTTTTGTGGAATTTACTGGTGATATCACCGTAGATAAAATTACATCGGAGATAATTCGTAAATACCGTCTGTGGCTGAATCGTTATAGTAATGACAACGATGACTCGCTGGCTATTATTACCCAAAGTTATCACCTCATCGCCCTACGAGGGTTTCTCACCTACCTATCGGGGCGTGATATTGTCAGCCTCAGTCCTGAAAAGATAAAACTGCCGAAAGTATCACGCAAACAGGTCACCTTTTTACACTACGACGAAGTTGAGCGGTTATTGGCTCAAATTCCCTTGACCAACGAGGTCGGACTGCGTGATCGAGCTATCATTGAGCTGCTCTTTTCAAGTGGACTGCGCGTCTCTGAACTGGTAAATCTCAACCGAGACCACGTCAACACCAAGCGGCGAGAATTTATGGTACGCGGTAAGGGTCAGAAAGATCGTCCGGTCTTCATTGGGACGGCCACGGCCGAGCGGGTCAACGAATATCTCGCCGCTCGGCTTGATAACCTACCTCCACTTTTCTTGAGCTACAGTCGTAATAACATTGCAGGTACCGGTGGTGATTACCGTCGCCTTACCTCTCGGAGCATTCAACGTCTCATTAGTCAGTATGCTCGATTGGCCGGTATCACTAAACATGTCAGCCCGCACACCATGCGTCACAGCTTTGCAACCGATCTACTCATGAACGGTGCTGATATCCGTAGTGTCCAGAGCATGCTCGGTCATAGCAGCATCAGCACAACCCAGGTGTACACCCACGTGACTGATGAGCACTTACGCGAAGTGTACGAAAAGTTTCATAGCGACCCTGAGGGTTAAGTTACCGAACAAACTCTCTGACTCTATGGCACGGCAACATTGCAGCGGCCGGCGTCATAGTGTTCGATTTTGCTTGTTACGGAAAAGTCTTTACATAGGCTTCCATACAGGTCAACGGCATCTTCAGGATACGGGAAGTCGGTCGATTCAAATTGAATACGGGCATTGACGCGTCGAAATAAGTCGTTAGCCCGACCAGTCGAGTCAACCTCAGGCTGAACGCCGTGAAATCGTACAACTGCGTCGCCATTTTTCATGACAACCTTATAGCGTGTCTTGTTATAGAGTGCACTGAGCCGCAAATATGCACCACTCGTCGGCTCGGGTAAAGTTAGCGTTACCGTGCAAGCATAATCTCCCTCAGAGAACTGGCTATTGTTACACTTAACACTTTGGGGTGTGCTATGTATCGGCCCATCTATACCAGGGTCAGCACTAAATGGCACATCCAAGCCTATATTGGTCGGGTAGAGAAAAAGTGTATTTGCATTACCTAAGCCACCTGTCGTTTCTAAGCTCGATAGAGTAAAGGAACTACCCGTCTTGATAAGTTGCGTGCGAAGAAGCGGAGGAGCTGTTTTTCCCCAACGAGTATCGTCACCCGACATCGGAAAGGGCATGCTGGCATAATTAGCTGGCAGCGTGTTATCGCCGCTAAAGTCCTCACTTATATCGTCGCGAGTGAACCACTTGATCTCAATTTTATCGAACGATTCACCTGGAGCCACCCGGAGCGGAATAAGGTGTGACTTACCCGGCTGCAAGCCTTTTCGAGTATAGTCAGGGGTATTCTGGATTATCTTTACGCATGTGTAAGCCTGATCGAGTGATTCGTCTGAGACGGACTGTTGTATCTTTCTCTCATCGGTGGCCGAACCGTCAAAGATAGCACTAAGCGTACTGCACTGTTGTGAATCGAGCTTCGCATCGATGCCTTGGCATACTGTTGGCGCAGGGTCACTGGCACACTTCTTACTAATTACCATAGCCCTTTTCGCATCCTCAACCCCGGCTAATGCCGAATCGTAGGCACTTTGGGATAGATCGCTTTGTGTTGCCTGCTGCTGGTTACGAACCATGAGTTGCACAAAGCCAACCGTCACAATAATAACAAGGAGTGCCGTGAATATTACCACAAACAAGGATACGGCGCCCTGCTGTCGGTTCTTAGTCTGATGATACTTCATTATTCACTTCCTCCTGGCAGGTTGCCTGCTCTCGCAATTATACTAAATCGATTGAGTGAACAGTAATTCTCGTCACCCACACCCTCGCTTGGCGGTTTACACACGCCATTCATGATTTGCTGTTCGGTGTTTGTACCAAGCACAAAATCAATTGCGTACAGTACTTGCCCGGATTCAGTGTCGCTCACAGCTGGCATAATGCTAAAGCTATGAAGTACCAAATCTCGGTCACCACCGGCTAGCATCTCCGTTGCTCGTGCCTTGTCAACAACAGCCGTTCCGGTCTCTTCACAGAGACTCGGATCCCTATCGGGGACTTTAACGAACCGAATCGGTGAATTATCTGTGAATGTTGTAAATGCTGTCGATGGACTGGCTTTGAGACTCTTGCCATAATTCCATATGTAACTGTATTCACCAATACACAATCTCCCGCCTCTATCATCGACATTCTTGTAATCCGGTTTCACGGCCGGGTTAGGAAGAACATTGAAGGGTATCGACCCCGCGATGCTTCGTTGCAAATCCTCGGAAATCGCAAGCCCAGCCTGATTTACATCTCGAATAGTGATACCTTTGGTGTATATGTTACTCATATGGATCGTCAGCATGGCGATAGCAAGAAGCAACAGCGAGACAAAGCTCATGGCGAGCATCAGCTCGATGAGAGTAAAGCCTTGTCTGTTATGCCGCTGGATCATATAGCCTCACGATCGTGCCGAGTGTTATTGCCGGACTATTGCCTGGGCTCTCCCAGCAAGCACGGATATGAAAATCGATAAAACCGACATTCCCTGAACCACCCCCATCATTTCGCTGCGCTTCTATCCAGATGCCATAGGCATACAGACGATCGAGTCCATAGATTAGTTGAGCGTATGGCGGGGGTGTTTCACCCGGACTAGGGGGTGTGGACATCGAAATTGGGGGTTTGCTGTCAATACTGGCGGTTCGAGCGTTTAATACGAACGCCCGAGGAGAAGCAATAGCTGGGCAATTAATGCTACCGTTTGTGGCAAACCCACTGACACCGCCCGCTTCCGCTTTGGTACGTAGCTTCTCCCATTCGCTCATTACGCCATCATCTTGGCCTTCACTGAGACTATTGATGTACGTCTGGTGGATGAAGCGAAGTGCTTCAGCCTGTGCATCAATTTGCTGACGGACTTGGGTGATCTCGAGCGATCGCTGCGCGCTGTTGATACCCTGGTTCATGATTGCTATAGCGCCGACTGCGATCATACTGAATACTGTGACCGCGAGAAGCACCTCTATGATGGTGTCGCCGCGTTGGCTCGTTATCGCTAACATGGGCCGCTTTCAGCTTCCATTTCGATTGCACTCGCGCCGCCCGCAGCGGCTCGAATGGTGATCCCAGTTGCCTGACCAGTTGAAAATCCATTCGTGTCCAGGCAAAGTGTTTGTTCGGCATTCAATGCATCGACGGCATTCGCTTGAATCTCCCGAGAGTCAGGATCAGGCATTACCCCTGTTGGAATAAATGTTCGCAGTGAGCCCGAAAATGGCGAACGGAGCACCAATACAATGACATCCTGTGGGATGACCTGTGCACCCCATGCAACAGGTGTTATTTCCTCGTCAATTGACGACCTGGTCATACGATACTGCTTCAGTGCATCGATATCGTTTGTTACAGGCGCCTCGTCGAAGCGTAATCCTATAACATTGGCCGTTGTAACATTGGTTCCAGTGCCATTAGCCATAAAGCGGACATATCGCCCCAGCACCACACACTCACTTGCCCCCCTTGTTCCAGACCCAGGTGCAATAAGTATCTTACCGCCATCATTGCCATCACTGCCACACTCTAAGTTATCGCCGCGACTGTTAACAACGTTGGATGTGTCAGCGTACTGACTCTGGAGGAGCGATTCGATTCCTATGGCAGCATCCCTGTAGCGTTGTTGCGATATTGCAATGCCAGAGCCAGCAAGAATAGCGATGACGAGAGCTCCGCTGACCGCCAAGAAAAGCATTGTTTCAATAACAGTAAATCCGTCATGACGTACAGTGTTCATTTGTTCATCATTATACCATAAGCATCATGCGGTGACAGAAGTTATACCTAGAAAATAACTAAGCCTGAGTACCAGTCGATGACAGCCCGGCCGAAGAGCTCAGCCAGCACAAAGCCGGCAATGAGCAGCGGCCCAAACGGCACCTGTGTAGTGCGAGTAAGCCGCTTCGTCACAAGACCCGGCATCACGATGACGCAGCCTATTAAATTAGCAGCGAACAACGCAACAAGTGCCAGCTGCCAATCACCAAGTATGAGACCGAGTGCCAGGCCAAGTTTTACATCACCAAAACCTATCCAGGCGCCTTTTGACAGTATATAGAGTCCGAGGTAGATACCACTCAGCACGAAGACTGATTCTCCTACGTTCAGTAGTGCCGCCCCTACATCAGGAGAGTGGTAGACGGTCACCGCTGCCGTTACGATACCTGACGCAATGAACGGGAATATTACTCGATCCGGAAGCAAGAACCACTTAAGATCATAGACAAACAGTATAGCTAGCATGACACCACCGACAAGCCATAAACCAAACTGTGCAATACTAAGACTCGATTCGACACCACCTGGCCAGAAAATGTAGGAAAGAACAAAAAATGCGGCCACTCCAATCTCTATCAGAGGTTCAAACCGTCCGATCGAATGACGGCAGTAGCGGCATTTACCGCGAGTACTCAACCAGCTAATGACCGGAACAAGATCATACCAAGCCAGTTGGTGACCACACGATAGGCAACGTGAACGATCCTTCGCCCCTTTATGCTTCGTAAGGGGCAGTAGTTTTTCGTACTCTTTTTTGTCGTAGTCTTCTTTGGCCACTTTGTCTTCGACCAATTGGCGCGCTCTCAGGCGCCAGACGGTTGCGCCGGCGAAACTCCCCATAGCCATTCCAAGTAAACCAAGCGCGATACATACAAGTAATTCATTCATAAGCACTATCATACCCCACCAGATGCAAAATGAAAACCTCGACAATTCTTGTCGAGGTTTTCACCAGTTTCTAAACGATTAGACGCCTAGACAGGCGGTACCACCACCTTCAAGTGCCATACGAAGCGCAACGCTGCGAGATCCTGAAGGCATAACATCTTCACCCTTGCATTTAGTCGATAAATCAACCCAAATCTCGGCTTCACCAACTGCTCCAGTCTGCAAATAAGCCGGATATTGGCCTGCCCCCTTACCAGCGACAAAGAAATATTCACCTCTAGTAGGGTCTTCAAACGTATCTCCGTCAGCCTTTAAATATGTATCTCTGACACGCGTATTAAAATCAGAAACGGTCGGCAATGCGTTACGGTTGCTAGTTCGATAGTTATTTACTGCCGTCTGCGCCCGACTCAAATCATTCCTGCGCTGCGTATCTCGCTGAGAGCGCTGCAACGCCGGCAGGGCGATGAACACCATCAAAAAGATAAGACCAGCGATCGCCAGTACTAAGACTACCTCGATGATTGTGAATCCTTTTTGCTTGTTTGTTATCTGTACGTTCATAAAATTATTTCCACCTTTCTATGAACTTTAGTAAGTTCGCTACTGTGCTTACGCTTATCATACCTTAGCCTTTTCACGTTGTCTAGAGGCTAATCGTATTTACCAGGCTGTAGATCGGTAACAAGATAGCTCCTACCATACCACCGGCCACGATTGCCAGTACCACCATCAGAATCGGTTCAATTGCCGTCGAGATAGCTCGGATCTCCTCATCCAGCTCATCCTCAAAAACCTGAGCCGTCTTGCCCATCATTTCATCGATTTTGCCGGATTGCTCACCAATCTTAATCATCTGCGGTACTAGTGGCAGAATGTAGTCTTCTGGCTGCAAGGAGTCAGACAGCGCTTTCCCTCCCTTTACTTTCTCGGCGGCACGATCGATACTGCGAGCAATGATTGTGTTACTCACCGCTTCGGCGGTAATTCTAAGCATGTCGAGCATCGGTACGCCGGTACTGAGTAGTGTCTGCCCTGTGCGAGCAAGTCGCGCCATATAAAGCTTGCGGAACATACCGCTAAATAGCGGGACGTTGAGCTTGAGCGTATCGACGAGTCGAATGCCACCTTCTGTTTTGAGATACTGAATGAAGAAATACCCGCCGGTAACAAGAATAATAATAATAAGCCACCAAAACTGAACCACAACGTCTGCTGCCGTGACCATCACTTGCGTCAGGAACGGTAGATCTTTCTTGAGGTCGATATAAAGCTTTTCAACTTGCGGTACGACAGTGAAGAGCATGAATGCCATGACGCCAAAAATAACAAACAACACAATGATCGGATACGTCAGCGCGCCCTTGATCTTACTCATGACCGCCGCATCTTTTTCTTGTTGAGCGGCAATACGCATTAGCGCATCGTCCAGTGTTCCTGAGGCCTCACCAGCTTGAATCAATGCCAGGAATACCTTGTCAAACACCTCGGGGTGCTTACCGAACGCCTCTGAAAGGGCTCGACCGCCTTCAATATCAACGATAATATCGTCAACCACTCCCCGTAGCCTCTTATTATTTGTCTGGTCGAGCACCGTACGGAGGCTCTGCGAAAGCGGCAACCCCGCCCCGAGCAACGTCGAGAGTTGGCGCGTAAAGACGATCTTGTCTTTGGTTGTAATGCGACCCGTTAGCCGACTAAGGAGACTGGTACCGTCGTCGAACTCTTTGATATCGAGTGGGATAAAACCCTGCTCGAGCAAAAGTTTAGCGGCGGAACTTTCGGACTCAGCCTGGACGATCGACTTGACGTGCTTGCCACTCGAATTGTCCTTGGCTTCATAGCTAAACTTTTTCATGAGTTATTATCCTCTCATCAGCCTTTCGAATTCAGTCAGGTCAACGGCGTAATCACGGGCGTTGTCATAGGTGACAGTACCAGCCTGTACCAGACCCACAAGAGTGCGATCCATTGTTTGCATGCCTTGATCGGCACCGGTTTGGATGACGGCATCAAGCTGGTGAGATTTCCCTTCGCGGATGATGTTGCGGACGGCTGAGTTTGCCACCAGAACTTCGGCAGCAACCACACGACCACCGCCAATCGCTGGCACCAGACGCTGCGACACAATCGCCATCAGAATGTTGGACAGCTGGGCACGAATTTGCGGTTGTTGGTGAGGCGGGAAAACGTCAATCATACGATCAATCGACTGAGCCGCACTGTTGGTGTGCAGTGTCGCAAAGACGAGATGCCCGGTTTCGGCGATGGTGATCGCGGCCGAGATTGTCTCGAGGTCGCGCATCTCACCAATCAGAACGACGTCAGGGTCTTGACGCAAGCTGGAGCGCAACGCGGCCGAGAAACTGTAGGTATCGTAGTGAACTTCACGTTGCACCACGACCGACTTCTTCGATTTGTGGGTAAACTCGATTGGATCTTCGATAGTTATAATATGATGAGATTTTTCAGTGTTAATCTTATCAACCAAGGCTGCAAGTGTGGTCGACTTACCCGAGCCAGTCGGACCGGTAATCAGTACCAGGCCACGCGGAAAATCCGCAAAGCCCATCACAACATTTGGCATGCCGAGCTCAGTGACCGATTTAATTTCATTGGGAATAAGGCGCAGCGCCGCCGCAATATTACCGCGTTCGTGGAAGGCATTTACGCGGAAACGACCGAGATTACCGAAGGCAAAGCTAAAGTCGAATTCTTTGTCTTTCATCAGAATCTGTTGCTGATCCTGGTCAAGGATGGCGAATACCAGGGCTTCGACATTGGCTTCGTCGAGGGGGTTAAAGCCCGCCACGGGTACCAACGATCCATCGACACGCAGCATGGGCGGTAACCCAACTTGAAGGTGAAGGTCAGAAGCACGCTTCTTTATCACCTCTTCGAGTAGCAGTTCGATCCTAAGCTCTTGATTGTTCATATTCCACCCTTCTTATGCAGTATCTGCAGCGACCCTATTTACTTCTTCAATGGTAGTGAGCCCCTGTAGGGCTTTGAGATACCCGTCCTGGCGCATTGTAATCATGCCTTGTGCGACCGCCAACCGTTGTATCTCAGCACTCGTGGCCCGATTTACGATAAGTTTCTGGATCTCTTCGTTGACATCCATCACTTCGTAGAGGCCGGCGCGACCTGAATAACCACGTGGTGTTGCAGGTGTATCTTTACCCTTGACTAAAGTATAAGCGTTTTGACCCGCTAGAGGCAAGTCTTTATATCCGAGATCTTCCGAAACCCGCACGACTTCCTCTTTAGTCTTCGGCAATAGGTGCCCAACAGTTGTCAGAATGTTCTGGGTTTCAATCGGTGATGAATTATAGGCATCGCGTTTGGGAGTAACTCGCCGCACAAGACGCTGACCAATAATAGTGTTGATGGTACTCGCGATCAAAAACGGCTCAATCCCCATATCGAGCAGTCGTGGCAACACGCCCGCAGCTGAATTGGTGTGGAGTGTGCTGAATACTAAGTGGCCAGTCAGCGCCGCCTGCACTGCTAGGTTAGCCGTTTCAGCGTCACGAATTTCCCCCACCATGACAACGTCGGGGTCTTGACGTAAAATCGAACGGAGTCCGCTAGCAAACGTCAGTCCGACGTCGCTATTAACTTGGATCTGGTTGACTCCGTCCATCTTATACTCAACCGGGTCTTCCAGGGTGACGATATTCACCGTGTCGTTCTTTATTTCTTTAATAATAGCGTAGAGGCTGGTGGACTTACCGGAGCCCGTCGGACCAGAGGTCAGTACCATACCGCTCGGACGTCTCATGCCCTTTTGGATAGCACGTAGCGCTCGGCCAGCGTAGCCCATTTGCGCAAGGTCAAAGCTGTTACCGGTTTTGTCGAGCAGACGAATCACGACTTGCTCACCCCATACTACCGGGCTGATAGCGATACGAAGATCAACTTCTTTATTGGCGATCTTGACGGTAAACTGACCATCCTGTGGTGTGCGGTGTTCGTCGATTTTTAGATTGGACAAAATCTTTATACGGCTGACGAGCGCCGGTTCGATACTTTTTGGTAGCTGCATAATCTCACGCAGCACACCATCAACGCGACAACGAATCTTTAAAGAGCCTTCCAATGGTTCAATGTGAACATCACTGGAGCGCGTTTTTACAGCATATTCAAGAATGGTCGTCAGGGCACGACTAATCGGCGAGTCTTGAACAATAGTCTTTATATTATTGCTCTCGGCAGTCACCGCGTCTTGTTCAGACGCCACCGCTGCAGCGTCGACCGTCGAAAGGTCGGTCTTGTACTGGTCGATGATGTGACGTACGCCGGCTTCCGACGCCATAAATACCTTGAGCGGGCGCTGGATCTTGTTTGACAGATAATCGACTGCTTGAACATTGTTGGCGTCGATCATGGCAACCGCTAAACGACTCTGTATCTCGGCTAGCGGCACAGCCATAAATCGCTCAGCAATGTCTTTGGGGATAAGGGCAAGGATTTCTTGACTGACAATCGAGTTCGTCAGATTGACATAGGGAACACCCGAGGCCTGGGCGGTGGCATGAGCCAGCAGCTCACTGTCGACAGCGCCCATCTCAGTCAGGATGTTGAGGACGGGTTTTTGCTGAGCATCGGCGGTCTGCCGAGCCTGATCAATCACCGTCCGATCAACTAATCCCTCTTCGATGAGAAGCGAGACTAATTTCTCTTGCAGGTCGGTTGTCATAAGAGACATGAACGCACCACCTATTGCCCCTGCGGGGTTGATTCTACTGGGACTGTCGTGCTCGAATCTTGAGCCTCATTACCGATAATTACCTCAACGGTCGGATTAATCGCCTCTGGATTGAATAATGTCGAATCTGGTGGCACAATTTTCTCAGCAATAGGAGTTGCGGTTTTTACTTTGACCGGTTTGGCAGTATCTTGAAAAACGGGTAATGACCCGACGATAAAGTATGCCGCCAGAATGCTAATAGAAGCTATCAATATGACCATTGCTATGTCGGTTTTCTTCATGGCCTTACTACCTTATCTTTTAGTGTCGCGACTGTCTCGGGTTGATAGTACACCTCAGCGGTTGCCTTTAACGCAAGTCGGCTCCCTTGACGTTCAATCTCGTAAGAAAGCACGCGAACAATTCGTACAGAACGTTCGAGTCGCTGGAGAAGCTGACGTAAACTGTCAGCTCCATCTGGAGTGGTGGAAACGGAAAAACTAAATACAATACTGTCGGCGCTGGTTGTCGCGGTGTCTGTAGTGACTGGATCCGATACAGAAGACTCGACGCCTGACACCGGATTGAGCGAAAGTGTATCGATACTAATCCCCTCTCCAACAAGAAGTACTTGCTGAAGCGATGCTCCAAAAGCCGAAGAGTTGGCGTCTGCCGGTAAAGCATCAAGCACGACACGAAGTGGAGCATCTTCTGGGTGTGCTTTTGCATCAGTCAGCTCCTGACTGGTGTTCAAGACTCGTATGTTGTCCTTTAAACGGCTGGCTACTTTGTTGTTGTCTTGAAGTACATTGATTGTGTGTTGCTTTTCACCAAGAACCTTCTCATTGAAGAGTAGCTTCTGGCCCAAGAATATCGAAACGACAATCGCCATGCCGACAAGAGCCGACACGCCAGCTACAGTAATGAACATCGTGCGATTGGCGTTAGCAATCTGCTGTCGTTTACGAAGTGCTCTGTCTTGTGCCATATTAATTATTCCCCGCTTTACTATCTGCTGCGCGTGACGTAAACAGACTTTCTGGTACACCCTCGAATGAATCGGTCGCGTTTTTTCGGTCAGGACCGACAATTGTTGCATTACTAGTAGAGCGCATAAATAATTCATCGGGATACGTGAAACTAATCGTAAAACGAAGTACCTTTTTGCCACTGGCGTCTTCACCATAGCTTCTGTTACTGTCCGAGATGTCAGTGGCGAGTGCGACAGATCTTACTGCGTCGGCCTCAGAATATTCAAGATGTGTTGCCTCGATCGTCTTTCGAAATACTTCGAGCGCCGCAAATCCGTTATCGGCCTGGGCATCAATCGTGATAGTCCGTTTTTCGGTATCGACAGCCGTTTTACTAATCGCAATCGTATTCGGGGCTGGTGGAACAATCGCGGAAAGCAGGTCGAAAACACGAGAGTTAACTTGACGATCTTGACCAAGTTCTGAGAGTTTTAATAGCTGTGCTTGGATAGTCAGTGCGTTGCCGAGACCATCAACTTTTGAAATTTTTTCCTGTTCACTCTTGATCGCACCGTCGGCCAGAGTTGACCGCAGGGTTTGCGCGCCAAAGACATAGAGTGATAGAACGACAACGATACCTGCTGACACAATACCAACAAGGGTTGCGATTGATATAACCGTAGCACGAAGTTGCTGAGCTCGAATGAGCTCTTGTTTTACGTCAGGGACGAGGTTAATTTCAATCATGACTTATTGCTCCGTTGTGCCAGGCCGATAACCGTCGCAAACTCAGCTGAGACTGGTGCAAGCTGCTGCTGATCTTTTTGTGAAACGCTCACTGCTTGCCATGGGTTAGCAAGAACCGACGCCACGCCGACTTTCGAGGTAATATATTCACCAAACTGCGGCACTGTACTGGCAAAGCCCGACAGCAGGACACCACCAATTGCGATGCTTGGGTAGCGCGTCTGGAAAAATTTAATCGACTTCACTAGCTCGCTGGCAAAGTTATCAAGCGTGCTTTCGAGTGCGCGTAACACCTGGCCTTCGAGTCTATCAGGGGTTAGGCCAAATTTCAGAATAAACTGTCGCGCCTGATCATCTTGGACATTGAGGTTCTGGACGGCGGTCTTAATAAGCGACTGTAGGCCAATCGGTACGGTGCGGACGAGCCGCGGGGCGTTACCGTAGGTAATCGCGATGTCAGTTGACTGATCACCCATGTCAACGATCAGGCGGGCATCCTGGACACCAGCCGGCAAGAGCGATCTGATCATGGCGATAGGATCAGGTTCAGCGCCAATCACGTTTAGGCCAAGACCTTCGACAAATTCTAGGCGTTCTTCGGCGTACGAGTTGGCGGTGCTTGCTAGTAATACTTCCTGTTTCTTGGGATCATGGGCGGACTGACCAAGCAATACCCAGTCAACCTTGGCCTCATCGATCGACATCGGAATGTATTGATCGATTTGATACTTGATCGTGCTGCGCAGCTCACTCTCGGGCATCACTGGTACATCAATGACGGTTGTAAAGGTTTTCTGCGAAGGCAGCCCGATCACGACATCTTTCGTCCGAATACCACTCTGTCCAACAGCGGTCATAATAATTTCACCAAGACGTCGCTGCGCATCTGCTGAATTTGCCGAGGTTAGTTTACTGTCGACCGGAGCATAGCCGTAATGTTGTAACGTCCAACCGGTACCGCTACGTGCCAGCTGAACCACACGCACCGCGTTCGTACCGATGTCCAGTGCAAAGAAGTTGCCCACGCCTTTAAATAATGTCATATTGTCCCTCATTATACATAAGCACTATCTCTAAAAGCAAGCCCATATAGATTAGAATCGTGGCGGTAGTTCTGAGATATCAACCGTTTGGGCGACAGAGTTTGAGCTCGACTGTCCATAGCCCCACAAGAACGCGTCAGGACGGAGTCTGAATATTTCAGCCGCTACGCCTCTATCGAGATTTGGCTTTGCACCAAATGTCCGTCGTAACAATAAGTTACCGGTGACGACTGGACCATTTACTTCTAACTTATTCGCACAAATATAGTCTGCTAAGTCGGCGGCGTCTGGAACATCGACACATGTATTTATGCTCCCGTGATTCGTGCCGTTAACTGTCGTAATGAGCCATGCATCGATTCGAGTAACATTCCCTTGAATCCTAATGTTCTTGGCAATAATAATCACTTGTGGTAATTTATCACCAGGTGCGAAAGACTTATCGCTATATTGAATATTGTTGTTTATCGTCACATCTCCACTCGAGTATATGACATACGAACCAGTCACACCGTTGCCGCTCACTGAGACAGAACCAGTCGAATAGATGCCGTCCGCTCCCGATAAGCTGCCCCCCCATGGAGTTGTTGCTTTTGATACATAATATTCAGCGATCTTGGGCGGCTCCGGGATAGAGCCAAATTCACCATACGGCTCTCCGCTGTCATTGGCGAACGTTAGCTTGCTCCAAAGTGCCTTGTTGTCAGTACCACTACCCTCATTGTAGGCCGCTCCTGAGGCGGCAAAGTCATTCTGGCCCAGTGAAAAGGCACCGTACTCCACCCAACTGCCAAAGGTTTTTCCGCCTTCATCTGCATATTTGCTGACACTGGTGGTAATATCACCCCTTACTGCAAGGTCTTCGCCACGAATTTGTACTCGTGGTCGTTTCGCAACCATCACACAGTCAGCATCACTGTGACTCCATAGCCGCGTTGATTCGTCTTTGTATACTGTCTCGTCGACAGGGTATGGATGATTCACCCATCCATATATTGGGTCGCCGTGGGCGTCCGTACCTGTCTGTTCCCAGCGCCAATCGTCATACCAGTGAGTGTATGGGTCGAGACCTTTTGGCAACTTAACGGATGATACATAACAAATACGGGTACCGGCAGCCATGTTATCAGGCACTGTTTCTTCCTGCTCACCACTAACTGGTACTCTTAGTGGATTAGGCGATCCTGGTTGCTTAAGAGCATGACCAGAATGCACCACTGGGCAGGGGGCGGCGGTTGGACAGACGAAAGGGCCTGTTCCACCAACAAACACAGTTGTATTCTCCGGTGGATATACTATCTTACGAACCTCCCAAAGTATAGTTTCTTCCTTCTGAGGCTCTAATGGATGTGGATGGGTGCTTTGTGGGATAAATCCATCGGTGACGGTTGCGTCCCAATAATATTTTGTATTTGGTTCAGTATAATCTGGCGAAACGGTAGAGTTTGGTACAAAATCACCACTCACTACATCTTTCTTAACTGGTATACACACGGGACTTGACGACCTGAACGTATTTTTTACGTCATTGGCTACCACTGCATACGGCTTTATACGTATGTACTGACATATCCGCTTGCCCAGGTCGCCAGCCTGTGCAGTATATGACTTTGTCCTCGATAAAATGCTTCCATTCGGTTTATTTTTTTCGATGGTATCGCTTGCTATGGTAACGCCGATTTCATTTGGTCCGCCGTTGTCTTTTTTAAATTGCTTTATTTCCCAGTAAATCTTTTCGGTTGTTTTGTCAGGACCGGTTTTATTTACTGTATGATCCCAGGTAATATCTTTGCCAGGCTTTACTGCAGACGGATGTCCCACGGTCTTAGGTGTCGCCTCCCAATCAATTTGCGGCTTCGGTAGGCTAAGACGACCGACTGGATTGCCGCACGGTTTCTCAATAACATAGACCACGGATGCGCCCTTTTTAAACATAATGAGCTGTCGAGCACCTGGATTATAATTTGTTACGAAAACGTCATTAATCGAATGGTCGTAGAATGTTATTCCACCATATCTATTAGGATCCTGCGAGTCGGTGACCATTGTGATGGATTGATCGTTGATTCTGGCTTCCCACTCTTCGATCATGTCCGGATTCGTCGATTTATCAACAGCGGGATTACCTCGGTCGCCTGCCCCTACCATTGTATTAATGACGTACGCAGCAGCCGTCCTCTCCTGTGTATTGCCGTGGTTGAGCTTATCCTTCATATAATCGATGAAGCCTGCTTTATTACGAGCCCTGTCGGGGATTGTATCGGGGCTCGCCGCACTTGTTCTGCCCGGAAAAACGTCCTCATTCCACTGCAGTGTCGTCTGTGCTGGGTTATTACTAAAGTATCCTCTACCTGTGTACGTTGCTGCCGAAGCCGACTGTGAGATTATAGCCAGTGACGCTGCCATAAGTACGAAAAACAACAGTCCAGATGCTATAATTTTTCTTGATTTCATTATCGGCTCTCCATTTGTTGTGCTCGTCCAGAATAGTAATTGTAGTCGCTTCTTGCGTCATCTGCAGAAGTTTTTGTTGCCAATGATGCAGCTTTCTTATATGCTTCGGCTGCCTTCTTATAATCACCGGCTTGTTCAGCCGCATACCCAAGCTGTCCATAGCTATCAATCTGGGGATCTTCTTCAACCATTTTTTGGGCATACGTAACCGCCTGCACCTGCTCCCCAGCTCTGTTGGCATAAACATTTGATAACTTCTGATAAGCCTGAGCTCGTTCATCTTTTGTCTTAGCCACCTCGAGTTGCTTCTTGGCATCTGCTAATTCTTGTTCGGGTGTATACTCTTCTTCGACTATCGGTGGTGACGTGACTACTCCCTGATCATTATGGCTATACCACCACCAAGCCCCAGCACTGCAGCTTAAGGCAACTATTACAAGTGCCGCCGTTAAAAAAGTCTTTTTCTTGAGTACTTTTTTTAGCTGTTTTACCTGCTTCATGTTACTGCTTATGGTAGCACATTGGAGTAAGCGTAAAAACACTTTTTTGGAGACATTTTCACCATACCTCTGTTATAATCAGTAGTTATTGTGGCTCTCTCTATTGGCATCGTCGGTCTTCCCAACGTCGGCAAATCGACGCTTTTTAATGCATTGACGAATAATGACATCTTGGCAGCCAACTACCCCTTCGCCACGATTGAACCAAATACTGGGATCGTGCCCGTCCCGGATGAACGCCTGGGTGAATTACAAAAAATGTATTCAGCCAAAAAGATCATTCCGGCAACTGTGACGTTTGTCGACATCGCCGGACTTGTAGCCGGTGCCAGTAAGGGCGAAGGCTTGGGCAATAAATTTTTGGCTAACATCCGCCAGTGCGAGGCGGTTGTCCATATCGTCCGAGCCTTTGATGACCCCGATGTCGTCCATGTAGCTGACACCGTCGATCCGAAAAGTGATATCGAGATTATCAATACCGAACTGATACTCGCCGATATGCAAACCGTCGAGAATCGTTTGCCGAAACTGCAAAAAGAAGCGAAGGCCAAACCAGCCGCACGCGAGCAAGCGAGCTACCTCGAAAGCTTGCTACGACATCTCGAAACCGGTACGCCACTAAGTGCCCTGCCTTCACTCGACGAAGAAATCATTGCTGATCTTCACCTCCTCACCGCTAAGCCAGTTATCTATGCCTTCAACGTTGACGAAGCAACCCTGACCGATACCAATAAGCAGCAGGCTCTGGCCGCCCTCGTCGCACCAGCACGGAGCCTGTTCGTGTGCGCAAAATTAGAGGATGAGTTGAAGAGTCTCGAGACAGCGGACGCGACCGAACTCCTCGAAAGTTACGGTGTGAAAGAAACTGGGCTGCAGCAAATGATCCATGCCGCCTACGAGATCTTAGGGCTGCAAAGTTACCTCACGGCGGGACCAGAAGAAGTTCGAGCATGGACAATAGCAAAAGGCGCCACCGCGCCACAAGCAGCCGGCGTCATTCACACCGATTTTGAACGCGGCTTTATTGCCGCCCAGATTATTGATTACAATGACCTTATCGTTGCCGGTTCCGAAACAGCAGCCAAGAGCGTTGGCAAAGTCCGGACTGAGGGCAAAGAGTACGTTATGCAGCCTGGCGACATCGTCGAATTTCGCTTCAATGTCTCGAAATAATTTCCTATGAAATGAAGACGGCTCGGTCTCAACTACGCTGGTTGCGCAGGAGACCGAGCCGATGGTTCTTCGGTTCTAGCGTGCCCGGTGGCTCAGACTCGAGGTCCGAAGTACGAACCTCCGAGTCGGAGCTCGCGGGACTTGTGATTATGGTGCGCCGTCAGACTCTTGGCTCGACTGTCGAGCAGCCGGATGTCCTCCGGGTGCCGATGAGTCCTCAAGTAGGGCTTCACCAGCTTATGGGTGTTGGTGATGTAGAACCGGCGAGCACTGGAATGCCTCACCGTCACCTGTCCGTCAGCACCGCGAATCGAGATGTCCTCGCATACCGTCATCTCGCAGATGAGGACGTTGTGCGAATCGATGATCGTGATACTTCGACCCACTTGCGGGTCGTATCTGCAGCCGTGCTCATTGCCAATCCTGATGTTGTTCTTCACGTTGGTGAGCTCGATCCCTCGAACCACCGTGGTGTCGAGGATCCGCACGTTCCTGGCCCCGTCGGTGATGACATTCTTGTTGACGTGAACACCAATGAGGTTGCATGTCTTGTCTTTGGGAACGCGCACATTATCGTAGACGCCCCCTCGAACGGTGCCGACGCACCTGAGATTTCCCTTGCTGTGGTGCACGGTGTCAGGTACCGGGCACTCCTCGACACAAGGCGGCGGTTCCTCGTCGCAGCCCGGCATGGTGGGATCGGTCTCACACGTCGGCGGCTCTTCCTCCACGACGCACTTGTTGGCGTAGATGGCCTGGCCGTTGGCATCCCAGTTCTGGTAGTAGGTGTGACCCTTGTACTCGAACGGCGGGATGATGTCCTCGCCGTTTTGATGATCAGAACCGAGGTGACCGTGGTATACGCCGGACTTGGAGATACTCTTGATCAGCACGTACGGGTTGCTATTGCTTCCCGTCGCGTGACAAATGGAGATCTTTTTGTCCTCGTCACAGTCACTACCATCTGTCTTGGAAGGGTGCTTGTCCTCGTCACAGTTGTGACCACCCCCGTTCCCGGTAGTCGCCGACGCCGTGTTGTTTCTCCCACTGCTGGCGACACTCATCGAAGCCGTGCTGAACATAGTGAAGACCAGCACGATCGAAGCAAAGAGCGTCAGCATCAGCTTCAGCCCTCTCGTCCCCTTACGCGGACGCATGGAAATACCTAGCATGTTTCACTTCCTTGTTCCCTATTGCTGGGATCGAAAAATCGACTGGCTGTGCGGACGCACTGCCAGCGTCACAGTGATGTTGCGCTGTTTGCTAGAACCGAACTGTTAACTGCCCCGGATGGACAGTAAACAAAACAGTTCACACCACCAGAGCAACACCGACCATATACACGGTCAGCTATACATAATTATACCACCCGTCTTTCGCCACCCCCGTTTAGTGCGATAAGAGCGAGTTACTTTTTGACGACAGACTGGCTAACATTCAACAAATAGAATCGTTCCCGATTTCCCTTGCTTCCGGCCACTTCACTGTCACGTTTATCGATAATCACGAAGTATTGTTTCGCCCACAGCTCGAAATCTTTGAGAATCTGGCGCCGCATCGAGTCATTTTTAATAATCCCTTTGTTGATCTGTTCTCTCCCCGCTTCAAATTGTGGTTTCACCATGGCAACAATCTGGGTATCATGGTTCGCGAAAGATGCGATATGGGGCAAGATCTCCCTGAGGCTAATAAAGCTAACGTCCATGACGACGATGTCGACTGGTTCACGCGGAGTAAAGTCACGGATATCTGTCTTTTCATGAAGCTCAATCTGTCTATTGCGCCGTAGGCTGGGATGAAGCTGCTCCGTCCCAACATCGACTGCGATCGCTTTTTTGGCACCATGTTGCAGTGCATAGTCGGTGAAGCCTCCCGTACTACTCCCGACATCGAGTACCGTCGTGTCGCGAAAATCAACCTTAAGCAGCTGTGCCACGCTAGCTAGTTTCAAGCCGGCTCGACTGACATATCGCTCACCAGCTTTGAGTGCGATAGCATCCTGGGTCTGCACTAAATGACTGGGTCGTTTCGTCACCGCCCCGTTGACACTGACGTGACCAAGTTTGATCCAATTCTCAGCCTGCGAGCGGCTGCTGGTAAGACCACGCTGCATCAGCTCTCTATCTAGACGTTGTTTCTGCATAGTGCCTCTATCATACCACTGATTATGGGTACATAATGCGCTCAACCTCGCGTGTGATATTGGCAATGGCGGTATATGACTGACCTTTCGTCATGACCGTCATGACATAACTGCCGCGTGGGTGCTGCACAATTGCCGAATCGTGGACATAATCCCATAAGAAACCGACTTTGTTATGGACGATACCAGCGCTGCCAGTCGGAATACCATCCTGGTAGGGATGGATAAATAGATTATGGAGCAGCCGTTCACGATACGGTTCTTTGACTAAGCTACCATTATTAAGACCGGTCATAAAGACGGTCAAGTCGGCCGCCGTGGTACTTACGGCCTCTCCTGCCACAAAAGCCGTTCCCTGGCTGAAACCGTGCGCATACACAAAAGCATTGATATTGTCCCGTCCCCAGTCAGCAATCCACTTTTCGGCACAAGGATTCGTCGAAGCGATCGTCATACGGTTGAAACAGCCTGACACGGTAGTATCGAGCATCGGGTCATCCCAGTGAATCTCACCTTTATCCATCTTGTCAAAAAGCATCAAGGCAATAAACAGCTTGAAGGTGCTGGCGCTCGGCGTACTTTCATCGGCTCGGGCATTGGCCGTCCATCTAGCCCCGTCAAGCTGCTGGATCGAGATGCGAACATTGCGTGTTCTGCTGATATCATTAATGTATGCCCGCAAACCTTCTTGTGAGGCAGTGTACTTGTTGTTATAGATGATACCCGGCTGAATATCCACGAACTGGGCGACAATTGTGAAGCTCCCCTCCCCATTCAACACATACCCAGACAGCTGAGGAATAAGGGCATCCTGATTAACACCTCGTCCAAGCGCACCTGGGGTGCGACCTGTTTCCCCGCCATTCACAATCGATATATTCGTCTGTCCGGCGGGCGTACCGACTTTTGCATCAATCTCTGCGAGATAGGCCGTTACTCGGACTGGGTCGATTGTCAGGATCGGTTCCCCCGCTGCATCGGCCCCAATGACGAGCCACGAAGCAGTGGTCGTTCGTGAGGGTGTAAATACCATGTCGTCGGCAGAGATATGGATTGTTCGCGCGAGGGCAGCTTCCGCTTTGGTCTTCACGGCCGCAAAATCACCAGCGGTCGTGGGTGCCTGGGTGCGTACCGATGGCACGACAACCGTATTGACGCTACCGAGCTTCATCGGCGCAACACGTAGTGCTTCGCGTAGCTGCCCCGATGACACCTGGCTTCCTGCCATATCCGACGTTGCAAGCAGCTTGCCATCTTGTATCGCCAATCGAGCGTTGACGGGTTCGAAACTTAGTTCTTTACTGCGTGCATCGCTAAATTCCCTCAACACGGCTTCTGAATACGAGATGTCCGCCCTGGTCACTTGAGTTTGCCAGAAAACTGAAAACGGGAGGTAGCGCAGCCACAGTGGATAGTCACTCAACTGGGAGATCATGGCTTCAATGTCGGGTTCGGTACCAGCGAGTTTGAGTGGATAGACAACTGATTTATCTTTTCCTATGGTCAGTTTAATCTTAGTGGCGTCAAATCGGTCACTCAGTAGCTTCGCTATCGTTTCGTGATTACTCCAGCCGACGGGAGTGTTGTTAATCCGTGCCTGCGGTAGCGCTCGATCGAGTGGATACAGTAATTGGGCGGCGATTATCGCTGAGGTAACTAAAAACACCATCCAGATAAGCACCCGGTGGTGTTTTTGGTTTGGCATGTATGTGAAATAGTGCCGTGATACGGCAGCCTTCACTCGACGAGGATGCAGAGGATGGATAGGCTTGTTTGTTTTTGTCGGTTTCTTCACCGCTATCATGCGTCTCAGTATAACACTTTTAGCGTAAGGACTATTTCTTGCGTTCGCGGTAGTCGCCCGTCGCGGTATCGACGGAAATGACGTCACCTACTTTTATAAAAGCCGGGACTTTGAGTGACAGTCCGGTTTCAAGTGTGGCATCTTTTAAGACAGCCCCTGACGTGTCGCCTTTCACAACATCTTCGGTATACGTCACTTCCAAATAAAGATTTTTGGGCAATTCGACAGTAATAACTTTGCCGTCAAAGAACTGAAGATTCAAATTGTCGCCCTCTTTTAGGTATCGCGCTGCGTCGTCTACTACCTCGGTGTCAAGCTCAAACTGCTCGAAACTCTCAGGATCCATGAAGTAAAACTGTGCGCTGTCACTATAGAGATATTGAACACTTTTATTGTTCACTTCAGCTGGCTCAATTTTATCTTGGCCTTTGAAAGTCTTGGGAATAACGCTGCCGTCGATCAGGTTCTTCAGCTTTACATTTACAATACTGCCGCCGCGTCCCATCACCTTTTGGCTATAATCAGTGACGCGAAATGGCTTACCATCGAGCTGAATCACAGTTCCTTTTTTTAGATCGGTTGGTTGGTACATAATCTATTTCCTCTACATTAATTCTTCAAAAACAGCACGCGTGGCTGGTGTTAGTAGGTGCTTATCACGAAGAGCATCCTCTTTTGTCATGGTCACGACCTCGCCCTCTCGAGCGACAAGTGTTGTGTCTTTCTCGAGAATAAGCCTGAATACTGACGCCGCTATCTCGACCTCATCAAGTTCATAGTCTGAGAAGACATTCACTGTGCCGATGAATTCAAAGTCGTCGGGTTGCGGAGTTAGTGAGGTTTCCTCGCCAAGTTCTCTACTGGCAGCTTCGTGTGGCTCCTCGCCAGGTTCGATCTTGCCACCAAAGGCTCCAATCAAGCCAGCTGCGCCGATAGTTGGGCTATTTTCTCGACGTTGCATGAGATAAGTCTCATCTTTTTGAATGAGTCCGAGGCTTATCTCAAGTCGACGCATACCTAGAGTTTATCCTTGGGTGACGAATGGAAGCATACCAAGGTGGCGGGCACGCTTGATAGCGGTGGCGAGTTGGCGCTGTTGCTTGGCGTTGAGGCCTGTTTTTGAAATCGGCTCAATCTGTCCGTAGATATTGATGTAGTGCTGCAAGGTCTTTACGTCTTTGTAATCAAAAAACGCTGGTGTATCTTTTTTTGCTCGTTTAATTGCCATGATTCATATTCTCCTAGAATGGAATTTCAGATAGATCAATTGGTTTGTCATCGATATCTTCGATCACAACGTCATCTGATTTTTTATTAGTTGATGAATTGCTCGTTGGAGCTTGAGGTGATTGCCCGTCGCCTGATGGACCATCGAGGAAGGTAACGTCAGTAGCGGTTACTTCAACACGTGAGCGCTTCTTGCCAGTTTCTTTGTCGTCCCAGCTATCTTGGCGCAAACGTCCTTGTACCAGGACACGACGGCCTTTTGAGAGATACTGGGTCACAAGCTCACCGAGCTTTTCCCATGCGGTGATGTCGAAAAAATCAGCCTGGTCATCTGAACCCTGACGGTCAACTGCTAGGCTAAAACTTACTACCGTTTTACCGGTTGACGTCGTGCGAGCTTCAGGATCGCGAGTCAGGCGGCCAAGAAGGATGACTTGGTTAATACTACGTGCCATATGGATTATTCCCCACTTCCCGCATCAGTGGCTGACGCGCTAGCTTTTGCTTCTTCTAGAGCCTTGCGACCCTTTTCATCAACAGTTACCAAGAGGTAGCGAAGTACTTCATCGGTAATGTTCAGCGTGTTACTAATCTTCAGTAGCGCCTCGGCTGGCAGTTTTACATCCATGTAAACATAGACAGCGAACGCTTCGCCTTTAATTCGGTACGCAAGTTTTTTCTTGCCCCAGTTGTCTTCTTTGACTATTTCACCACCAGCGTTGGTCACAATTGTGCGCACTTTGCCGAGTGGGGTTTCAAGATCTGTTTCTAGATCTGGATGGATCAGAACGGTTAGTTCGTAATCTTTCATAGATTTCCTCCTCTGGAATCCTTATGGATGCTTATGTCGAGCATAAGCCGAGTTGTTAACCCTTTGATTATAGCAAATATCTGTGGAAAAGCCTAGCTCTACGCTATTTCACGACACGGTAGTTACTTGCAGAGTACGGACCTAGTATAGGTGCCGTCGTGCAAGCCCCTTGCAATGTATCCTGTTGAGCTCCCGACTCGAGTCGATATACAAATATATACATCTGCCGTGATGTAGTGGACACACCGCAGTATGTGCCGCCGCCAAAATAAGCATACGAGTAGTTATTCGTTGAACTTGCGACAAACACGCCCTGGGTATTCGTTGGGTCACTTGGAAGACTCGACATATAGGTGGGCACCAGTTGATTTTTCAAGTTAACCCAGCTTGCATCAGCCGTCGTACTCCATGAAGCGTTGATGGCCGTTGAGCCAGAGCCTAAAGGATATTGTCCATTATCCAGATAGTAAAGTTCGAGTGCCTTCGTAATAGCCACCACGTCACTTTTTCGCTGTGCATCTCGCCCGCGTTGCTGTATACCGCTAAATGCGACGGTCGTAATTGCAGCGAGGATTCCAATTACCACGATGACAATCAGAAGTTCAATAATGGTGAAGCCTTTGGCATGTCGCATATGCTTAGTCTACCATACAGAGCGGCGCTAGAAGTCGTCGGAGCTTGCGCCCAGGTCGTCAAGTGTCGAGATGAGTACTTCACGGGGGCGAGAGCCATCAGCTGCACCAATCACACCCTGCTCCTCCATCTCTTCGATGATGCGAGCGGCGCGGGCATAGCCAATACGCAGTCGGCGCTGCAGCAAGCTAGTACTCGCCTTCTTGCTATCAATCACTACCCGTAGAGCATCTTTGTACATATCGTCGCCATCGGCGTGATCAAAGTCCATCACGACACCACCCTTGCCATTGAGTTGCACAGGCTGCGAAACGATCTCGTCGTTATACTGCGGGGCTGACTGCTGACGCAGATGATCAGTAATCTTACTGACTTCCTCGTCCATCACCCAGGCACCTTGGATACGACGTGGTTTACTCATGCTTGGTGTCAGCATCAGCATGTCACCTTGACCGAGGAGCTTCTCGGCACCGGCTTGGTCGAGAATGGTTCGGCTATCGATCTGACTGGCTACCGTAAAGGCAATGCGGGCCGGCACGTTAGCTTTGATCAGTCCAGTAATAACATCGACACTCGGTCGCTGGGTGGCGAGCACCAGGTGAATACCAACGGCTCGAGCTTTTTGCGCCAGACGTACAATCAACGCTTCCACGTCGCGGGCGGCGACCATCATTAGATCGGCCAATTCGTCGATGACGATAATAATATAGGGCATCGCGCCTTCGTCGTGCTGGTGGAGATTTCCATCCTCATCGGCGACCGATATCTTGGTACCATGGGCTTGGATCTTATCGTTATAACTCTTGATATCGCGCAGCTTCTCTTCGGCGAGTAATGAATAGCGGCGCTGCATCTCATTGACGGCCCATTTCAGAGCGCTAATGGTCTTTTCTGGTTCAGTAATCACCGGTGTCAGCAGATGAGGAATGTCCTCGTACGGCGCCATTTCAACTTGCTTTGGGTCAACCAGAATGAGTTTCATGTCGCTCGGGCTGTTGCGGTACAGCAAGCTGGTCAGTAGCGTATTGATCATGACCGACTTACCACTGCCCGTTTGACCAGCAATCAGCAAGTGGGGCATTTTATTGAGTTCGCCGATGACGGCTTCACCGGAAATATCTTTACCAATCGCAAAACTGAGTGGTTCATGGTTAGCTTGCCACTGCCGCGAACTGAGAATTCCGTGCAGACGCACATCGGCAGCTTTACGGTTCGGTACTTCAATACCAACAGCACGTTGACCCGGGATCGGCGCTTCGATACGTAGCGTCTGGGCAGCAAGGTTTAGCGCGATATTGGTTTCGAGGGCCGTAATACGAGTCAATTTAACGCCACTTGGTGGTCGCAGCGTGTACTGAGTCACCTTCGGACCAATGTTGGCTCCTTCCATCTCGACATCTATACTAAACTCAGCTAATGTATCTTTGATAATCTGGGCGTTATGCTGCACATCACCGGCGTCGGCTGGACTCTGTTTCTTTTCAAGTAAATCAAGCCCTGGCGCCACCCAGTTTGGATCGCTCACCGCTACGAGAGCAGCTCTTTCCTCGGCAACCTTATCTTGTTTAATACTGCCGCGAAGGGTTGATAGGCGTGATGATTTTCCATCATCATCGGGGTTCAGGGTTGGTACACCAGCGTTTAGCTTGAAGTCACCGAGTTTGGTCGATTTTGGTGCGGCCGCCGACTGGGCTTCGCGCATTATCTTGACATTGGCTTCCTCTTCAGTAGTATCCCGGCGCAGCAGTTCCCATAGCCTTTTGATGATCGCAATCGGTGACAATCGAAAGACAAAGAGCATAGTGATGAGGATTAGTAGTGCATAGACAAATACAGCCACGCCCCCGTTAACAAGCGACAACAGCGCGCTGTTGACTACGTCACCGACGAAGCCGCCCATACTTGTATTGGTCGTCTTGTCGTCCATGAGGCCGAACAGACCAGCAAACCAGACAATCAGCAGCGCGGTACCGAGCTTCATCACGAATGGTAGCTTATTCTCCTCGGCGCGAAAGACTTCGACCGCCACGTAGATAAACAGCAGTGGCACGATATAGATAGCATACCCAAGTGTGCTGAGTGATGACTGGTGAATCCATTCTAGGACTGGTCCCCCGGCGCCGAACCAAGCCACGACGAACAAAATCGAGATCGCAATCAGGCTAATCGCCCCGACCTGCGCCCAAAATCCCTCCGGCAGCTTGTGCTGGGGCGAGCTTTTGCTTTTAGCCGCGGTTTTCTTTCGGGTCGTTTTTCTCTTTTTTGCCATAACTGTTCTTTATTATAAGCGGTTTATCGCTTTAATGATATTACATATTATAGCAAAATTTACTACGTTTTGCAAGAGGCTTATGGTTGCGACTAACTAGTAGCCGCGAGTGTCAGTGCGTACACGTGGTTCAGTCGCTTCGCTATCAGGCACTTGTGGCGCAGGGTAGACAATTGGTTCGGGTACGATGAGCGGTTCGTCAATGACAGGTTCGATGGTTTGATGCGGACGAGAACCGTCGCGGCGTGGGCCACGATTGTCGCGGTTATCACGACCTTCGTTATTCTGGCGATTCTGTCCACCACCACTGCCACCGCCACCAATTTCGTTGATCACTGGGATCACGATTGGCGTGCGGCGAGTCTGGTCGTAGAGGATATGGGTGATCTCGTCTTTGATTTCTTTCTTAATTTGATCAACATCAAATTTCTTATTACCAAAGCCGCGAGCGACTTTTTGCTTCAGATACTGACGAATCAGCCCCATCAGCTCTTCGCTATCACGTAAATAGATGAAGCCACGCGAAATGATATCAGGACTAGTCATCAGTCGGCCACTACCGCGTGCCACAGTGAGAACGACGATAAACATACCTTCGGTTGCCATGTGGATACGGTCTTTTAGGACAACTTCACTGACAATCGCGCCACTGTCATCGTACATAATGCCACCGACCGGGATACGGCCAGCTTTTTTAGCACCATCTGCGGTAATCTCAATGACGTCACCAGAGTCACACACAAAGATGTTGTGACGTGGGATGGCGGCTTCTTTTTCGGCTAGCTCAGCGTTATGAACCAACATGTGGAATTCGCCGTGGATTGGCAAGTAATAGGTTGGGTTCAGGGCATTGATCAGCTTGACGTGGTCTTCGTAGTAGCCGTGCCCTGAAAGGTGGAGTGGACCAACACCGGTCAGGTGAGTCTTGCCGTTCTGGATCACATCACTACCCTCACGCATCAGACCATCAACCGTACGGACGACATACTTCTCGTTACCCGGAATTGGGTTGGAGCTGAAGACGATCACGTCTGAGTTTTTCACCTTGATAAACTTGTGTGAGCCACTGGCCATACGGTTGAGCACGGCGTTAAATTCACCCTGTGAACCGGTACAAACGATGGTAACTTTACCGTCGGGTAGCTTAACGACGTCTTCCATCTTGACGACGACATCTTTCGGGACGCGAATCGTGCCAGCGCGAAGCGCAACTTCCAGGTTTTGGATCATGCTGTAACCTGCAAAAGCGACTTTTCGGTCGTGTTTCTTGGCTTCATCCAAAATCACCTGCATACGGTGAATCTGGCTACTGAAACAACTCAGGATGAGGCGAGAATTTGGATATTTGTCCATCACCTGCCCCATGCTCACCTGAATATCAAATTCGCCGTGGGTGTGGGTACCTTCTGATTCACAGTTGGTACTTTCGTTCATGAGCATCAAGATGCCTTCTTTGGCAGCGATTTCAGTCAGACGTTCGAGGTCGAACTTCTTACCGTCGACTGGTTGGTCTTCAAAACGCCAGTCACCGGTATCGATCAGTACGCCGAGTGGCGTGCGCACTACGACAGCTGTCGCATCAGGAATCGAGTGGTTAACACGGACAAGTTCGATTGAGAAATTGTCGCTCACCTGAATTCGTTCGTGTGATTCAGGATCCATTTCGACGTAGTTTGGTTCGAAGCCGCTGACGGCTTCTTCCATGGTTCGTTTGACCATACCAAGCGTGAACTTCGAGCCGTAGACGGGCGCTGGAATACGGTGTGCCACGTGACGGTAGGCACCGATGTGGTCAAGGTGTCCGTGCGTAAAGACTTGCGCCTTAATTTTGTGTTTATTTTCTTCTAGATAGGTAATGTCTGGTGTGATGTAATTGATACCTGGGTAGTCTGCACCTGGGAATAAGAAGCCACAATCGATCACAATAATTTCGTTGTCGTATTCGATAGCCATCATGTTTTTGCCAATACCCATTTCACCGAGTCCACCAATTGGCATGATACGAAGCTTCGGACCGTTAGTTCGTGGCATCTTCTTTTGGTCGGCAATACTAAATTGACGACCGTCGTAGCCGTTATAGATCGATTTATTAACCGGCACGTTGATGATGTGCTGTGACGCCTGAAGGTTTACACCCTCGCTGGTGCGGCGCTGCGCACGAAAAACTTCGCCTTTACGCGTGGTGGTGTTATTCAGTACCGTGTTGTTTGATTTTTGTCGCTGTGCGCCTTGTGAGCGCTTCGAAAGGTCATCACCTTGGGGGGTTGAGAGTCTTCGTTGACCCATAATGTGTTAATTCTCCTTTTGGTTGTTTAGAATTAGTTAATTTCTATGTATAAATTACAAGGTGAGGGGTGGAAAGTATCTGTCGTTCCCTCTTTCAAGTAGTTCCATTGTAGCAAACTTTGCCTGTTTTGGCAAGTTTAGAGCTGCTCTATCACCTTCGGCACACGCAAGAAATCGTCGATCAGCGTTTGACGCATCGAGCCGTTATAGAGCGCGGCAGCCGGGTGGTAGAGCGGCACAATGACGATTTTATGATCGCCGAATTGGATCCGCTTGGCTTCGCCATGAATCTGACCGATCTTCATATCGGGCAAAAAATATTCCATGCTGTGACGACCAAGCGTAATGACGACTTTTGGCTCAATAATCTGCAGCTGCTTCAAAAGATACGGCCAAAATGCCCTCTTTTCTTCTGGCAGCGGATCACGATTATTGGGTGGGCGGTATTTGACGATATTGGTGATGAAAACGTCGCTGCGATCCATTCCCGCTGCTGCCAACATCTCGTTCAAAAACTTCCCCGCCGCGCCAACAAATGGCAAGCCCTGCTCGTCTTCGTTTTTGCCCGGTGCCTCACCGATAAAGACAATGTCGGCGTCAATATTGCCATCTCCCATCACCAAGTTTGTTGCCGTCTCGGCTAGATCTGGACAGATATTCATTTCCAGAATATCTGCCTTAATCTGATCAAGAAGTTGCTGCTTACTGCTCGACATCTTTCAGACTCAAACTGAGACGACCGCGCTCGTCGATCCCGGTTAATTTAATCTTCACGATCTCACCTTCGTGCAAGACGTCAGTCACTTGTTCAACTCGTTCGTTCGACAGTTCAGAAACATGCACCATACCGTCGATGCCAGGCAGAATGTTCACGAAAGCACCGAAGTCTTTAATGCTGACTACTTTACCTTCATAAATGCGACCGACTTCTGGCTCTTCGGTGAGGCTCTTGATCCAGTTGAGGGCTTTTTCAATACTGGCCGCATCATTGCTGGCAACCGTGATCAAGCCGTCTTCCTTGATGTCGATCATGGCACCAGTTTCAGCTGTAATCTTGTTGATCACTTCACCACCCTTACCGATCACCGCACCAATCTTTTCAGGATTAATCTTGATCTTCTCGATGCGTGGTGCGTAGGGACTGAGCTCTACTTTTGGCGCCGCAATCGTGGTCAACATGTGAGCCAAGATATGGGCACGACCAGGTTTCGAGGTCGTCAGTGCCTGGCGGAGTACCTCGACGGGGAGACCATGAACTTTCATGTCCATTTGGATTGCCGTAATCCCTTTTTCAGTTCCGGTCACCTTGAAATCCATATCACCAGCAAAATCTTCGGCATCAGCAATGTCGCTGAGGATGTACGGCGTGTCGCCTTCCATCATCAGTCCCATAGCAATACCCGAAACTGGTGCCTTCAATGGCACGCCCGCATCCATCAGCGCGAGGACTGAGCTACAAGTCGCGGCCATCGAGGTTGAACCATTTTGACTCATAATCTCGGTCACACTACGAATGGTGTAGGGAAATTCCTCTTCAGTCGGCAGTACCGGCAAGACAGCACGTTCGGCCAGGTAGCCATGACCAATCTCACGACGGCCTGGTGAACCAAGTCGACGGACTTCACCAACCGTGTAGCCGGGTGCGTTGTAGTGGTGCATATAGCGGCGTTCACCGTCGTTTACTTCCATCGTGTCGACCATCTGGGCGTAGCTCAGCGGTGCCAAAGTAACAATATTCATTCCTTGGGTAAGACCGCGAGTAAACAGGCTCGAACCGTGGGCTCGTGGCAAGATACCGATTTCTGAACTCAGCTGACGAATCTCATCGAGCTGACGGCCGTCAGGTCGCGTTTGCGATTCCACAATGCCTCGACGCACGTCTTTATGAAGTGCGGAAGTAAAAGCTTCGTCGTATTCATCACGCAATTTCGGATAATCTTCGTCGCCAACTTTGGCGCGCATTTCGTCGTGAAATGCCCAGCGTAGTGTTGATACCAGTTCGTTTCGTTCTGGATACGGTTTGTGGAGGGCTTCGCCCAGCTTACCTTCCACCCATGAGTCAACATCGGCTTGAATTTTATCGTCGGGTAACACAAGCGTGTATTCAAGTGCTTCAACACCAACTTTTTCGATGAGTTCTTCTTGTAGAGCAATAGCCGGTTGGTACGCCTCGAATGCCCAGGCCAATGCATCAGCGATCATGTCTTCGGATACTTGATTGGCGCCGGCTTCAACCATAGTGATACCGCTTTCGATACCAGCCACGACGAGGTCAAGATCGCTCTCTTCGCGCTCTTCTGGTGTTAGGAAGGCTTTAAATTCGCCGTTGACGCGGCCGATACGGAGTCCAGCGACTGGGCCGTCAAATGGCGCACCGGTCAGGGATAGCGCGGTACTGGCGGCGATCATAGCAATGGCGTCAGGACGGAAACTCGGATCCATTGATAGTACACTCGAAACTACCTGAACCTCTTGGCGGTAGCCTTTTGGAAACAGTGGACGAATCGGACGATCGATCAGGCGACCGATCAGGATTGCTTCGTCACTTGGGCGACCTTCTCGTTTAATGAAACGACTGCCTGAAATCTTGCCGGCTGCATAAAACTTTTCTTCATAATCGATGCTGAGTGGGAAATAATCGAGCACCACTGGTCGTGAGCCAACCATGGTTGTACCAAGGATTACCGTGTCGCCATAGCTGACGAGTACCGATGCGCTAGTACGAAAACCGACGCGGTTGACTTCCAGAGTTAAGGTTTTGCCAGCAAACTCGGTGCTAACGCTAATAATATCTTTGCCCGTAGGGTTAATTGTAGACATATGTCTCCTTCTATTTTGTTCACTCGCCTTCTATCGTGATAGCGAATAAGTAACGGGTGCAGAGTTTCTTATGCAAGAATACCTGTATCCACCACTTACCTCGCCTGGCGTGTGTTATCTCTATTATAGCACCTTGCTCAGGACGATAGTTTGATATAGTAAAGAATATGCAACCACTCACAATTCTTTGTTCAACTCGCGATGACGACTCGATGAAGGCTCGCGACGAAACACAAGTAGCAGATGTCCAGCAGAATCGCGCTACCTTTCTCGCCCGCCAGGGTATCGAGATGAATGAAACCACATTGGTCAGGATGACGTATGATAGCAATAATTATCTACGGTACGAAACGCTGACGAGCGATGATATGGGTGATGGCATGACTCGCCCGCCGACATTTAAAAGTGACGGCTTGGTCGTGACTGAGCCAGGCCACGCTCTGTTTCTCCCACTGGCTGATTGCATCGGTGCGGTTATTCACGACCCGGTCAAAAATATCATGATGCTCTCCCATCTGGGTCGCCACAATCTTGAACAATTCGGCGCCACGCAGTCGATCAAATACCTGATAAAAGAACACGGTGTCAATCCAGGTGATCTAACGATCTGGCTAAGCCCAGCTGCAAGCAAGGAGCACTACCCACTCTACTCATTTGATAACCGCAGCCTCCATGACGTCGCAACCGAGCAGTTCATGGCAGCTGGTGCGATGAAAGAAAATATTGAGGTCTCGCCGATTGATTCAGCCGCCGACGAAAATTATTATTCACACAGCCAATTCCTAAAAGGCAACCGATCTAACGATGGCCGCTTCGTCGTCGTCGCCATGATGAATACCTAAGCGACGTCGCGACGTCTGAACAATATAACGGCAATGATCAACGAAACAGCCGCGACCGTGCCGAGTACCACGACGTTATTGAAGTCGATCGAGTTTTTGGCTATCTCGACGGCCGGAAAATAATGCAGCAGTGAAAATTTCTCAAAATCACTCAGCCAGTCAACTGATTGGCCGAAGGTAGACAGAATAAAGCTGCCGATAATCACCAGTACTCCGAGGGTGTTAGCAAACGCCCGACTTCCGGAGGCAAAACCAGCGGCAAATGTCACCGTACCGAACGTCACCATAATCAGCCAGGTCATCGCAACCAGATGAAGCAGCGTACTGAGTTCGATTGAAGCCCCGTCGACGAGTGGCGCGCTGGCCAGAATACCGATAATGATACCGAGCGTACTGATGGCCATGATTGTACCCAGTGCCAACCATTTCTCAATCAGTAATTTGGTTCGGCTGATCGGCAGCGAGAGCAGCGTCCGCAACTCACCGCGCTCTTCCTCGGCTGTACTCAGTCCCAGTGCCAAGATAATAGCCATCACTCCTGCGATCAGCGGAACACGAATATCAAACAATTGCGATGCGATGTAGGTAGGAAAGCTTTTGAGATCACCGAGATTACCAATCAACCCCTGAAGCGCCGGTGGCATATTCGTAACCAAGGCATCAAGTGCACCCGTCTGGCGCATGGCCGGGAAGAACGAGGTCATTAGCACTGATAAAGCTACGAAGCCGAGTGTCCATCCGAACACAAACCAACGCTTGTCATACAGTGTCTTCAAATAGACCGATCGCATCATACCGTCTTCTCCTCTGACTCATAGAGTGATTTGAATGCCCCCTCGAGATTATATTCGCTGATTTCTATATCCTGCAGCTGTTTGACGCTGGCGACCCAACGCTGCAATTCTGCGGCCGAGCCTTTGAAGACGAAAGTGAGCGAAACACCATTTTTGTGAGCGTCGGTCGTCACATCAATCGCATCTTTCGGTGGCCGAGTGGCCCTATAGCCAGTGATGATCGTGACCGATTTGCCACTTTTTTCGAGTAGCTGATGAGCTTTAACGTCCTCAATAATGGCACCATCTCTCATGAGGATGACACGACTACAGACATCTGCCACCTCAGTTAGGTAGTGTGATGACATAAAAATTGTCTTGCCGCTGGCTTTCGATTCCCGGACGAGGTCAAGAAAGGCTTCTTGCATCATCGGGTCGAGCCCACTGGTCGGTTCATCGAGAATGATGATGTCTGGGTCGGTCACAAAGGCCGCAATTAGAGCAATTTTCTGCTTATTACCCCGTGACAGAGTGCCGATTTTCTTGTCGAGTTGCGGTTTGAAGCGACGACTGAGAGCTTCGTATTGTTTAGTGTGATCGCCTTGTGATTGGTGAAGGAGGAATGAAAAATACTGGCGAGCCGTCAGCCGAGCAGGTAGTTCCATGTCCCCTGCTGCGTATCCGAGACTTGTGTGAAGCCGATGGGCGGTTTGGGGTTCAACTTTTTGACCCTGCAGCTCAACAGTCCCCGCGGTTGTACCGATAAATCCCATGATCGTACTGATAGTGGTTGTCTTGCCCGCCCCGTTCGCGCCGACAAACCCAACGATTTCGCCTTGCTGGATTTTCAGCGATACATCGTCCAGCGCAGCCAAGCTGCCAAACTTCTTGGTGACATGCTTCAGTTGAATCACTGTCTGGGGACTTCTCATGTCTTTAGTATAGCGTGTATTTAGAGGATGGGATCAATTCAAAAAAAGAACTCCGCTATTTGCGGAGTCCTAGTTTGGCGACAACGGCTTTATAGCCATCAAAGTCTTTACGCTCGAGATACTTGAGGAGGCGCTTCCGTTTACCAACCATCTGAATCAGACCGCGACGAGCCATGTTGTCGTGCTTGTTGGTTTGCAGGTGAGCAGTCACCTCTTTGATACGAGCAGTCAAGATAGATGCCTGAGCCTGTGGGCTGCCAACATCTTCCTTTGAAACCTGAGTCAAAGCAATTGCCTGTGATTTGTTCTCTTTTGTAATCATCAAGGATGTATTGTAACAGAGAGCGACTAGAGTGTCAACGCGACGTGAGCATCCGTCACCCCACTCGTGCTGTCCGTTGTCTTGACTAATCGACCCAGTACCCGATAGGCAGTATTCGTCGCCGTCAGTAAATATGTGTTTTCGGGGCGACCAAGGAATTCTTGGGCTGCACGTGCACCTTCCGTTCCGAGTGGGAAATTGTTATAAATGACCCTCAACGCGTCGAGCAGGTCAGGTATGAGAACGTTGGCACGGTTTAATTCAGGGCTCAAACCATAATAGGCTTCCACACCAGCTCCCGCCGGAAGTTCGCCAAGAGTTAGAATTGGTATTGCGCGTAACCGCAAAATGAAATTACCAAGCGACCTTTCGTGCGTACTATCATGATCGAAAAGATTATTGAGCAACTGTTCGTCGGTGAAATCTTTGATTGGCGCTATATCTGCATCATTCGCAGTCGGCCAGTCTAAGATGTCAGCGATGGTCTGAAAAGCGTCGGATGACCGAACCTCTGATGGAATCTCGAGTGGGGTCAGCTGACCGTGACCAGTAGCGTAAATGACGTACTCACCAGCAGCAACAATATCAACCGCTTTCTGGCAGCTTAATTCGAAGTCTGACATCGGTGGATAATGATCATCATCATGACTTGACATAGTGACTACTATAGCACTTTTACTGGGTCGCGTCAATCCGTCACACCGTAGAAGTCGAGTGTTTTCGCGTCTGCCACTACCCAATTTGCGATCTGAATGCGGCGCAACTGTACGCAATACGCACCTGTTCCGAGACTACGCCCGATATCTTCGGCCAGCGTCCGAACGTAGGTACCGCTACTGACGTGAGCACGTATTCTTAGCTCCGGATAGCTATAGTCGACGAGCTCGAGGCTATGGATAGTCACAGTGCGCACCGGCATATCCACTACCTTACCAGCCCGCGCCAGCTTGTACGCCCGCTGCCCACCGATTTTGATGGCACTAAAGATTGGTGGCTGTTGTTGGATCTCACCCCTAAACTGGGTCAAGGCTGCCTCAATCGTCTCGTTCGTCGGCTGAAGCTCTGAGACATCAGTTATCTCACCTTCCGGATCACCGGTCGTACTGGTTTGCCCCAAACGGATCGTCGCTTCATAGACTTTATCGAGCTTAGAATACGTCTCGGCGTTGCGACACTCCGTCCCGGTCACGAGTATCATCAAGCCCGTAGCAAAGGGGTCGAGCGTGCCAGTATGTCCGACTTTCACTTTCTTACCTGCTTTTTCAGACAACACGCGGCGAATACGCGCCACCACGCCAAAACTGGTCATCCCAGCGGGTTTATCAATCAAAATAATTCCGTTCTCCATTCCTACTAGTATACCGGACATCAAACGTACCATGAAAAAGCTGTGTTTTGTGGTATGTTTGGTATAGATGAAAAAGATTATTATTGGCATTTTTGCCCATCCGGACGACGAGTCGTTTGGCCCAGCCGGTACCCTACTCATGGAAGCAAAATCAGGCACCGACGTGCACCTTGTTACCCTAACGGCGGGTGACGCTGGCATGAACCCCGATAACCAGGCCGATTTAGCCGCGGTTCGCCTGGAAGAATGGAAAAAAGCCGGCAGCTTGATTGGGGCAAAAAGTATGCACTTTCTGGGCTACAAAGACGGCATGCTGTCGAATATCGATATGGTCAGCATTGGCGAGCAGCTGATTGAATATATCATGTCACTTATTGCGGCGGAGCCGGCCGATACAGCCATCGAGTTGATGTCGATGGATCTGGGCGGCGTGACAGGTCATATCGACCACATCGTGGCTGGCCGAAGTGCTTGCTTCGCATTTTACCGCCTGAGGGAGGATGACGCACGGTTTAGTCGGATTCGCCTCTGGTGTCTCTCAGAGAAATATGCACCGCATCTGAATACCTCGTGGCTGTTTATGGAAGCCGGTCATCCTGCGTCTGACATCGGTGAGATTGTTGATGCCACCGCCTACCAAGCCGAGCTACGTGCTATAGTCCAGGCTCACCACACCCAACGCGCAGACGGCGACAGCCATCTGCGCACCATGGGCGATGCGCTTGGGATGAATTATTTTATCGTCAAATCTTAAGATTGGCCAGGAATCTTGAACTGACCAGGGTCATTGGCTGAAGGAGTGGCTGGGGTTTCGGGCGCACTGGCTGGTGGAGCACCAAAAATATCAGCTAATTTCTCTGGGGGCAATGCCCCTGTAGGCTGCGGAGAGGTCGAAGCAAACGGATCGGGCAACGGGGGTGGGGGTGGCGGCAGCGTACTAAAGTCCGGCAGCGGTGGTAAGCCCGTCGTGTCAAAAGCCGTGGCGGATGGTTGCGTCGAGGTATCACTAAACGCTGCATGAACGGCAGCCCGGGCATCTTCGTGAGGGTGACGCGCCTGGGCATCAATTTCAGCTAATGTTTGAGGTGCTGGCACAGGCTCTGCAATATAATCGCCAGAGTGGTCTTCTTCAGGAGGAGAAAGTGTCGTCGAGAGTGGTGTCGCTGCAACATCGTTGGCGAGCGGATCCACCACTGGTGGTTCCTCGTCGTCAGGCTGTGAATTGGCGTTAAACGGTGACGAAACAGTCGGCGTACTCATGTTACCAGCGTGGCCAGATTCACTGTGGTTTAAAATCGTTTTATTGCGGTCGTCGGCTTCTTCGCGACGCTTGTCGTCAGCTGCCTGTTCGGTTGTGGCGTTGAGCGCGCTACCCATGATTGGCTCAACAGCGGATGGCACGGTTGCCTTCAGCTCTTCAGCTAATTGGTCTTCGGGGTTCTGAGGCACACCCAGCACGGTTTCCGCTTGCTTGGCGGCGGCGGCGGTATTCTCCGTGGCGACTTGTTCGGCGACGGCATCGATATCACCCTTTTTCTCGTGCGAGACAGCAAGTACTCCCACGCTTGAATCTGACGCCTTGTCTTTTGTCTCATCCTTTTTCGCCGATGATGATTTGTCGAGTTTTGTCGCTTCGTCTTCGCTCAGCGTCGTGGTGCCATCGGCATTTGTATCATTCTTTTCATCAGGCTCCGAGCCAATTTCGTGGGCCTCTCCCAGTTTAGCGGCGATGAGTTGCTGGTTGGCACCAGCGGCCATCAATTGAGCCGACATCGTCATAACTTTTGATGAGGTGCGGTCATTACTAAAGCGATCGGTGGCCGCCACGATACCCGTCAGGAGCGCGGTTGAGATCTGTTCGTCAAGCAGGGGCTTGTCACCCTTGATTGCTTCACTGAGACTCACGAGCATTTCGCTCAGACTACTAGCCGTCTCATCGTGCCAGTCAATACTGCCAAGATTACTTGGTTCACCGCTGACGCTCATCGTGACAACGGTTGCATCGTGAAGAATCTTACCGTGGGCTTCGAGCGCTTTATCAAGATGCGTCGCGTCCTTAACCCCAAGCGCCAGCACTAATTCGACGTTGTAGTCGCCCTGACTAAAGTCGAGATCTTTGTCGGTAATTGTCGTGCGGTACGGCGTAATGAATATTTTGACGACGTCACCATCTACTTTGTAGCGTAGGTGGTCAGCCTTTTCTTTATCAAGTGCGATAATGAAGTCGCGTAAACTGTCGACGGTGTTTTCGAACGTCTTTTCAGGATCGAGGAATGTCACTGCCGGTGGTATATCACCACTCACCACTGCTGTAGCGTGCTTTTTCAGCTTGTTCAACATGATGGTAAGACCGAGCGCGGCCGACAACTCGTCGACCGAAGGATCCTGACTGACGGTTACTAAAATATTCGACGAGTCTTTAATCTTGTCGATTATCTGTTGTCTGGCGCTTGATGCATCTGCCATGGTGGTGTTTCCTAGTTTTTATTTATTTGACTGAGTTTGACATCACTATACCATAAGAGGTTTACCGTGGTCAACAAAAATGGTCACTTTACAAAACCGTGTCTTTCCCCTATAATCACCTCTTGATTGTATTAACAACTCTAGAGGTAAAGGAACATTCATGCCAATCATTAAATCAGCTATCAAACGTGCACGTCAGACCCTCAAGCGTCGTGACCGCAACGTGACTATCAAAAAAGATATCAAAGGTGCCACGAAAGACTTTTTCGCTAAACCAACCAGCCTCGGTCTCTCAAAAGCCCAGAGCGAAATCGATAAAGCCGTCAAAAAAGGCCTCATCAAGAAAAACACAGCTGCTCGTCGCAAAAGCGCCCTGGCCAAAGCCGCCAAAGCCGCTGGTGTAAAACTGGCTCCAGCCAAGAAAGCTGCTCCTGCTAAAGCTGCGGCCGCAAAACCTGCTGCGAAAAAAGCACCAGCCGCTAAAGCCACCCCTGCTAAGAAACCTGCAGCAAAAGCTGCTGCCGTCAAAAAAGTGCCCGCGAAAAAAGCAGCGCCAAAGAAAACAACTAAATAGTTTTCCTTGCCTCTTAAAAACTTCCCGGATGACCGGGAAGTTTTTATATTGAGGCGATTTTTAGCAGTGCCCGCTCGATTGCGACCCAGGGGTCGATCGCAGAAGTCTTCATGGTCTCATCGGCTTCTGCAAACGCCGCAATGACTTTCCTGGCACCTGGTCGACCGAGTTGCTTGGCAATCGGTGATAGTTTCGACAAGACAAATGGATGCGCGCCGATGTCTTTCGCGACTTCCCCACTTGGCTTATCGCCGACCGTTAAGGCTGCCAGCTGGAAAGCCTGGCTCGAGAGCAGCGCAAAGAGTTGGTAGGCCTCTTGGGTCAGTTCCAGTGTCTGTAGCATATCATGAACTTTGCCGACGTCACCCTTGAGGGCTGTTTCAAATAGCTGGAAAATATTTTCGGTTGGGTTAGCATCAACTACCTCCTCAATGATGTCGGCCGAGACAGACTCCAGTACCGCTAGCTTCTCGAGCCCATGAAACACTCGCCACTGGTCGACACCGGTTCGCTCGACCAGTTTACGCGCTAGAATACCCGATAACGCTAATCCCATTGTCTTGGCCTCTCTGACCGCCCACTCTTCGGCCACGCGGTTGTCACGCTCGCCCCATGGTTTGAATTCTCGTACATCGGCGATCTTTTGCAGTTCCTTGAATGTTCTCAGACGCTTGTCTGGCTTGGGTTCAACGAGCACCAGCTGGATGTCATCACTGACGCGCGGTAGCCAATCGGCGAAGTCAGTCCAGATAGCTTTGCTTTGTGATAAATTTTTGATAATCACCAGGCGTTTGTCGGCAAAGAGCGACGACCCCATCAACAGATCGGGAATCTGTTTTAGTTCTAGCTCACTGCCATCAATTTTTTCCGGTGTTCCATCAAAACTAGCCGCAATCCGCTGCAACTCGCGCTCAATCTCAAAACTATTTTCACCAATAAGGAGTATGGTCATCTGCTTCTATTCTACCTGACAAAGAGGACAAATGTGCGTACCGCGGCCAGCTACCTTTAATTTTATGATTTCGACGTCCGGATGACGCGGACACATGAGGCCTTCACGGCGAAAGACCCGGGCGAAATCCATGTAACTGCCCTTCTTGCCCTCAGCGTTAATGTAGGTCTGATTGGACGAGCCGCCTTTTTCGATAGCCAGGTTCATGACGGTGCGCAGTTCGATGTAGAGCTTCTTGAATTCTGCCTTCGTGATCGAGCCGACGAGGCGTTTGGGATGGAGCTTGGCGCCCCACAGGCTTTCATCGGCATAGATATTACCGACGCCCGCCACGACGGTCTGATCGAGTAGCGCTGCTTTGATGCTGGTTCTCGCACGCCGCATAAAACGCTCAGCAAATTGCTGCCACGTAAAGTCAGCCTCGAGTGGCTCCGGGCCAACTTTTTGCATAAAATTAATGTTCGGTACTTCGATCGTCGGCATCAAGCGCATCCAGCCAAACTTGCGTTGGTCATTAAAAAACAGATATGAGCCGTCCTCAAACTCAAACGTAACTCGGGTTGATTTGTCGGGTAGTTCATTAATCAAACTATCGCTCGGATGTCCTGCCCCGAATCGCTCATCGCCCACAAATACCAGTTGGCCAGTCATTTTGAGATGGATTACCAGACTATACTCGCTAGACAGGTCGATAAGGAGTACTTTCGCTCGGCGCCGCACATCGAGCACTGTCGCCCCAATGAGGAATTCTTTTACGTCGGCCGGGGCATTCGGAAATGATTTTTCAGTGTCGTGTTTGGCTTCTTTAATCACCTGCCCGATAATTAGCTTTTCAAGCCCCCGCCGAACCGTCTCGACTTCCGGGAGCTCAGGCACCGTCCTGCTCCAATATTATCTGAAGATCTGACTGAAATTGCCGATTATTAGTAAAGAGCAGCGCCTGCATACCTGCCATCCGCGCTCCCTCAACGTTCTTCGCCAGATCGTCAATCATGACACATTCCTCAGATGCAACACCCAGCTCATGCGCGGCCAGTTCAAATATTTCGCGTGCCGGCTTGATGATACCTACCTGGCTTGAAAGAATAAATGCATCAAATAATTGCGTCCGTTCTTCGACCGGAAAAAGTTGATCCATCGTCTCATCGCCAATATTACTCAGTAGTCCTATTTTATAGTCCTTTTTAAGTTCCTTCGCGTACGCAATCAATTGTTCATTGCGACTATGCTGTTGCTTATCGAGCTCACGGATATCGTCGCTCGTTTTACCCGACAGTTCGGCGATGGCATCAAAGTACTCGCTGCGCGAAATAAAGCCGTGATCGCAGGCGTGAATAACGTCGTGAACAGCTTGACGCTTGTCGAAGGGCACCAGCTCATAAAGCATGTCGATATTGTCGCGGTATAGTACCCCGAAACAATCAAAAATGAGAGCACGTATCATGCTCTCATTGTAGTGTATATCTCTCGCGATTGCCTAATCTTTGCCGATGTATTGGTCGGCGTCAGGGATTTGGGTGAGGAATAGGCCCCGCACCTGTCCAACATCGGCCACCAGTGAGCCTTTCGCAGTATCGCAGGTTGACGTCCAGAGTCGTTTGACTGTAGATTTGCCATTCATAATTGCGAACTCATATACGATACCTCCGGCGCAGACACCGCGCGTGTCATCAGCAGCGCCAGCAAGGGGCGTACCTTTGGCTAGGCCGGCCAGGGCAAGAGCGTGAACGAATTCATCGTACGCCTTGGTGTTATTTTCGTACTGCTTACTCACCAGCGGTTGTGCTAAGTATCCTTGATAGCGGTTAAAGTCGCGCATCCCTGGCGTAATGATAATCTGATACGAGCGGAAGGCTTCATCGGCTACGATTGCACCACGCGCAATCATTCGTACGCTGCGATCAGCCGTCGTGTTCAGAAGCGCCTCATTACTGACATCAATCACCTGGCTCGTTTCATCGGCGTTGTTATTGGTAAAAATACGAACAACCGAAACCGCCGCGGCAATAAGCAAGCCGACAATAACAATCAAAAATATGATAGGGATAAAACGCTGGACACCTCTGTTCATATCTGCATTATATCATACTTATGGTTCTAAGTCAATGAACGGACTGATCTTTCCATCCATCGGAGAAGTACCAAGGCAATCCGCTCCTCCTGCATCTTGCCAGCAAGAATCATGTGCTTTGCTTCATCGAAGCCTACCCATACATCTGCCTCAATTTCCTCGCCATCTTCTAAATCCTGCCCATCGATGTTTTTCTGCCAATCTGAGGTCTCAAATACATATAAATCCCATTCGACGGTCGCGCCGAGCACTGATTTTTTATAGAGCTGCAATGAACCAATATCAATACCCGCCTCTTGGCGTGCTTCGACGATTGCTTGGGTCTGCGCCGCCTCAACTATATCGCCCTCACTCAATCGATGCGTTTCATACTCGGCAAGACTATCGAAGACTTTCCCGCCTGGTAATCGATAGTCCCAATCATCAAGTTCTTTTCGAAACTCTTTCGTCAACAGTATTGTCCCGGTCTCTTTATCCCAGATAATAATCCGCGCACCCGGTGCTCGTCGCGCTACTTCAAACACGCGACCGTCTGGCTGTTTTGTTTGAACAATTTCGAATAATTTTCCACGGGCAATCACCTCTTCAGATTCACTCACTATAGCTCGCCCCAGTTCTTCCCTACCGACACATCAACACGCAGATTCACACCGAGATCGGGATAGATATTTTCCATCGTGGTCTTGAGGATTTCGCCTACTTTTTCGGCATTTTCAGCTGGACATTCTACCAGGATACTGTCGTGAATCTGCAAGATCTGCGTCCCGAGATCACCAAGCTTTCTGTCGACTTCGATCATGGCCATTTTCATGAGGTCGGCTTCGGTGCCCTGGATCGGCATATTGGCCGCGGCTCGCTTGGCGCCTTCGCGCACCATGAAGTTACTGCTGGTGACATCGGGTGTAGGGCGGCGGCGACCAAAGTAGGTCTCGGCATAGCCCTCAACACGCGCCTTTTCGAGTGTGTCGTCAATGAACTTTCGGATTGGCGCACGTAGTGCAAAATATTCATCGATGAACTTTTTGGCTTCGATAAAGGTCATGCCGGTATTGGCCGCCAGGCCATGCGGGCTCATGCCGTAGAGTATGCCGAAATTAATCACCTTGGCGTCGCGTCGCTGCGCTTTTGTGACGTCATCCATTGGGATCTTATAGACATCACTGGCTGTTTTGGTGTGAATATCAACATCACCATTGAAATCATTAATCAATTCTTTGTCGCCAGCTAATACCGCTGCGAGACGTAACTCAAACTGCGAGTAGTCGGCACTGACAAAGACCTTGTCGCCTTCGGGAATAAATCCCTCTCGCACCCGACGCCCGAGGTCAGTGCGTACCGGAATATTTTGCAGGTTCGGAGTAGTACTCGACAGCCGTCCAGTGGCAGCGACATCTTGGTTGAATGTGGTATGGATACGGTCGTGCTCGTCAGCCACTTCTGGCAATGTATCGACGTAGGTGTTTTTGAGCTTGGCCAGCTCTCTGGTCTTTTCAATTAGTTCGATGATCGGATGTTGCCCGCGTAGTTTGTCGAGCTCTTTTTGGCCAGTACTATAGCCAGTTTTACCTTTTTTGATGCCGGCTGTCGGCAGTTGCAGCTTGGTAAATAACACTTCGGACAGTTGCGATGGGCTGCCGATATTAAATTCGTAGCCGGCCATTGCATACATTTCTTGCTCAAGCCGGGCGTGCTCATCACCGAGTTCTTTACCCATGGTTTTGAACAGGTCTTTATTAATCTTGATGCCGTAGCGTTCCATGATGAATAAATGGTAGGTCAGCGGAAAATCGAGCGTTCTGGCGACCTTGCCGATAGACGGTGTGTGTTCAAACACTTCACATTGCCAGCGGTAGACCTGCCATAGTCCTGCTACATACTCGGCGGTTGAAGCTACTTCACCGCCCAGTAGCGCTTCAAGCGAACGATCGCGGCGCAGTGGGTCGATCAAAAAGGCGGCCTGGTGCACATCGTGCAGTTCGCCGAATCGTACCTCGACGTCATGATCCGCCAAATGATGATAGAGCAGTTTACTGTCGTAGCTAATGACGGTCGCTAGCTCAAACACTCGCCAAGCACTTCGCGGCAGATCGGCAATCTTGGTGTGTGAAACTGTCTTGTCGTCCAGCGCCAGCCAGATCTCATCGTCAACTGCGTGCAGAACAATTGGCCCGTCGATCGAGATTGTTTCGGGCCAAGCTACCTCCTTCAGAACGGTCGCGCCCGGTGTGTCAAAGAAGAGGGGATGTTGCACCTCTTGCTGCATGTGCTTCGGCAGTCGTTTTACGAGTGACGTAAATTCAAGCCGTTGGAGTATTTCGGCGACTTTCGTGAGGTCAGTGTCATTCACGTCGGCCACGCCCCAATCGATCTTAACGGGTGCATCAACCCAAATCCGACCAACTTCTTTAGTCATGTAGGCTGATTCTTTGCCTGCTTCGAGTTTTTTGGCGACAGTTGGCTTGATATCATCAAGATGCTCATAGATGCCGTCGAGGGTTTTGTAGTCTTGCAGTAGCTGGACGGCCGTTTTCTCACCAACGCCAGGCACACCAGGCAGATTGTCAGAGCTATCCCCCTTCAGTGATTTAAGGTCGAGAAACTGCTCCACATCGATACCGTATTTGGTCTCAAAGTAGGCCACGTCAAATTCTTCGAGATTGGAAAGCCCATTTTTCAACGCATAGACTTTTGTGGTCGGACTAATTAGCTGCAGCGCATCTAAATCACTGGTGATAAGGTCGGTCTCAATCCCCTTTTCAGCCGCCTGCATCGCAAAGGCGCCGAGGATATCGTCGGCCTCGTAATCATCGAGCTCGTAGAGTGGCCAGCCGAAGGCTTCGAGTAGTTCTTGAAGGATTGGGATTTGTTCGTAGAAATCAGCCGGCGCTGGTTTACGACCGGCTTTGTACTCCGGGTAAATCTCGCGGCGTTTGCGGATATTCGTTTTAGGCTTATCCCACGCTACCGCTACATAATCTGGTTCAAGTTTTTTAATTAGTTCAATCGCCAGGCTGGCAAAGCCGAACACTCCACCCGTTGGCGTGCCATCTTTTGTACTGAGATTGGGCATTGCGTAATACCCTCTGTAGAATACTGATTTTCCGTCGATAACTGCCAGCCGCTTTGTCATAGTATTAGTATACCCTACCGCCTGCTTACCTACGGCGACTTGAGGGGATAAAGCTCTTCGAGCGCATTGCCAAGATAACTAAAAACGTGGTTGCGAACGACTCCTGCGTCGTGGTCTTTTTCATTCTTCATGTGCTTCTCGCCCACAATAATTTTAAGGCGCCTACCGGGCTGTCCTGCACGCGGGCTGCCTACGAGCGACCGCATGTAGTACAATCCTTCGTCGAGACGCTTGGACTCTGCGCTCTCTATGACACCTTCTCTTTGCATCGCTAACAGATTTATTCTTCGAAAAAGATCTTCTCGCACACGAGTTAGTGCAGCCGAGACTTTTTCGATTGGATAGTGAGAGGTGTTGAGTTCAAATAACACCAGCAGAGCCTGAGCCGTTCCTCGATCCATACGTTGTTCCTCATGAAACCGCTTGACTACATCGTCAAGATCACGATAATCTTCGAGAATCTCAACCTCAGATATCTGGTCAATTGGCACTACCTCAGCTGTGGCATTGAGCTTTTCCGTCAGAAAACGAGCACCGATGCGTGCCACGTCAAGAGCATATGCACGACCACCAAGTTTTCTGGCTTTCGTGTTGAACGCTGTAATTTGCTGGAGCTTCTCGTCTGTTTCACCTTCTAGAAAGAGTCGAGCAAATGCCGCCTGAGCCAGCGCGTCATTATATTTAGTTTTTTGCTTCTCATCGTCAGGGTTTTCGGGAGTCGAACCTTCAACAAATTCATGAATCAATGTTTCGGCAAATTCTCCCAGATCAAATGGCTCTTCTGGGCGATATTGATGAGGGAGATTTTTTCTATGGAACGCCCGCGTTTTAAATAATCTTGCCCGCTCCAGGTCGTAGATGCCTGCACCATTATCTTGGTCTATCGTTTGTTCGCTCATATGTACTATTCTCTCAAGACCGTGACTACCTTGCAAGCACGAGTGTCTTACGAGTTCTGCTATAATCAATGCAATGAGTCATCCTGAAAATGTGAAGATACTGGCCTTTGTCGGCCTGGCCGGTAGTGGCAAAAGTGCTGCGATCGAGTACCTGGCCGCTAAAGGTTTTCCGAAAGTCTATTTTGGTGGTGTCATTTATGATGCAATGCGGCAAGCAAGTATCGACATTACTCCTGAGAGTCAAACAAAATTTCGTGAAGAGATCCGAGAACGAGAAGGTAAAGATTTTGTGGTCAAGCGTATCATTGAGCAGATTAATGATTTAATTAACGCCGGACAACATCGCATCCTAGCTGATGGAATTTATTCCTGGACAGAGTACAAAATCATGAAGAAAGCTTTTCCAGGCGAATTGACACTAATTGCGGTCGTCACCCCCAAGAAACTTCGTCACCATCGACTCGCCCACCGTCCCGAGCGACCATTTACTGATACTGAGGCAAACATGCGCGACTGGACTGAGATCGAAAATCTTGAAAAGGGCGGCCCGATTGCTATCGCCGACCACTATATCATCAATGATGGTGATATGGAAAAGCTCCACGCCCAAGTAGACGCAGAGCTCCAGAACATCGACTTTTACGCTTAGCCGAGGTATTCGTGCAGTTTCTTGGCGTCTTTGTGCTTGCGTAGTTTCGCCAGGGCTTTCGCTTCAATCTGACGAATACGTTCACGGGTAACTGCGAACTCCTGGCCCACTTCTTCCAGAGTATGGCTCTTGCCGTTATCAAGGCCGAAGCGCATCTTGATAATCTTTTGCTCACGGTCTGAAAGCGTCGATAGCACCGATTGAACTTGCTCTTTTAATAGTTGTGAAGCAGCTGATTCTTCGGGGGTAGTGCCGTCTTCGTCTTCAATGAAGTCACCGAGTACGCTTTCGCCATCGTCATCACCATCACGGCCGACACCCGCGTCAAGCGAGGTAATATCTTGCTTGATCTTGATGACGTATTCAACTTTTTCCGGCTCCATTTCGAGCTCTTTAGCTAGCTCTTCAATGGTCGGTTCACGGTTCAGTTCCTGTGTCATGCGGCGCTGAGTACGCAGCAGCTTGTTGATTGTCTCTACCATGTGCACCGGGATACGAATCGTTCGGGCTTGGTCGGCAATGGCACGTGTAATCGCCTGGCGAATCCACCAGGTTGCGTAGGTGCTAAATTTAAATCCCTTGTCTGGGTCGAATTTTTCAACAGCACGAAGGAGTCCAGTGTTACCCTCTTGGATGAGGTCGAGGAAATCGAGACCACGACCACTGTAGCGCTTGGCGATCGAGACCACCAGACGCATGTTAGCTTCGGCCATTTTATCTTTAGCGCGCTTTTCACCGGCAACTACTCGTTGCGCTAGCGCGAGTTCTTCTTCAGAATTAAGTAGCGGAATTTTACCAATTTCACGAAGGTACAGACGGACTGAGTCGTCTGATACGTCATCAAATACCTGGTTGTTATTCAGGGTTTCATCATCAATTTCTTCTTCATCTTCGAGCTCGGCTATCTCCGGCTCTAATACCCCATCAAGTGCCGAAATGCCAGTTGTGTCGTCTCGAGCTGGTGTTTGTAGATCATCGTTATCTTTGCCCACGGGAAATCTCCTTTATAAGTTCATTAAGCTGGCCGCGGAGCTCGTGTGCACGAGCATCATCGCCGGTTTCTTCGGCGTCGCGGAGCTGATTCGTTAGTTCTTCTTTTTGTTGTTTCTTGTGTTCTGTTGCTACCTGGCGGAGCAAGCGGGCGGTTTCAAAGTAGCGATCTTGATCACTCCAATCCGCATAGCGAGTCTCGGCCTTTAATAGTAATATTTTGACATACGTATCAAGAGAATGCAAGGCCTTCGGGGTATCTTCGATTAGTTTGCCGGCATGAGCGTGCAAATAACGAGCAATTGTCTGACGATCTTCACCCGTAAACATCGTTGGATCCGCCGAGACGAAAAGTTCTTGGGATGGTACATCAATGAGCGCCACCGACAGCAGATTGTCCTGATAGCTCGCCATGTCGCGTTGTTGTTCGGATTGGCGTTGGACAGCTTTAAGTTGGCGGGCTGGTGCCTCATCGCTGGTCGTCGTCTGCTGTTTTTGCTTGATAACTTCAATTGACGTGTCGGTCATCTGAGCGATTTTCGCTTGGTAGTGCTCTTGTTCGACGGCGTCGCTAAGGTTCCGTACCACCTTCAGTGCGGCCGATGTAAAAGCGCGTTTGCCAGCGGCTGTCGATACATCTTCGCGCTGCGAATACTGCCCGAGTACCCAGTCAACGACCGGTTGTGCATTATTGATTGCCTGCTGCCAGAGCTTAGGATCTTTCTTCACGAGTTCGTCGGGATCTTTGGCGTCATCAGGCAGTGAAATGATCGTAAGCGCCACGCCAACCTGTTCGGCGATAGGAATCGCCCGTTCGGTTGCTGCTAGCCCTGCCTTGTCCCCATCAAATGCCAGGCGGACACTATGACTGAGTCGCGACAACGCCTTGAGGTGTTGTTCGGTCAGTGCTGTCCCGGCCGTAGCTACCACCTGCTTGATGCCCGCTTGATGACTAGCCACGACATCTAGGTTGCCCTCCACTACCACGCTATGGTCGTTCTTGCGAATCGCTTCTTTGGCTTGGCTCAAACCAAACACGTGACGGCTTTTATCGTAAATAAGGCTTTGCGGGGTATTAAGGTATTTCGGCGCGTTCTTATCATCACTCAGTGTCCGACCGGTAAAGCCAATCACTTGACTGGCGCCGTCCATCAGGGGGATCATCACTCGGCCACGAAACAGATCGCCGCCAAAACGATTGGTCAGCCCAGCCTCACTAAGCTCTTTTTGACTAAAACCTTTTTTCGTCAGAAATAGTACCAATGCATCGGTTGCCTCTGGCGCATAGCCAATCCGAAATTCGGTCACGATGGGCTTATCGAATTTTCGTTCCCCAAAGACGTAGTCAACAGCGTGTTTATTGCGCACCAGGCTCTGCTGATAATACTGCGTCGCTAGTTCATGTGCTTCCAAAAAGCGTTTTTTCTTTTTACTAATCTCACCACTTTGTTTAGTGTCGTATTGCGAAAGATCTACGCCCGCTTTGCGCGCCAGCTGTTCCAGGGCTTCCCGAAAATCAATCCCCTCGACTTCCATCACAAAACTAAAGACATCGCCACCCTTACCTGAACTAAAGTCATGCCAAATGTGCTTGTCAGGACTGACCACAAAACTCGGCGTTTTCTCACTTGAAAATGGGCTCAGGCCCTTGAAATTTCGCCCCGCCCGCTTCAGCTGCACATACTCAGAAATGACATCCTCAATATTGAGTCGTGCGCGCACTTCCTCTTTGGCATCTTGCATACTGCTAGTATACCACTCTTTACCTCTGTTACTGTTTGTGCTTAAATAGTCTTACATGCAACCGCAACAACCCCCGCAGCTTTCACCCAATCCTTTACCAAGTGATTATCTGGATCAGATCGCATCGGCGCCAGTAAAACCCGGTCTAGACCGCAGGCTCCTCGCCTTCATTGGCGGTGGAGTATTTCTCGTGCTCTTGCTCGGTATCTTCATTATTTCGGCTAGTGGCGGCACGCAGGTAATTTCTCTCGAGCGCCTCTCGCTCCGATTACAAACTCTGGAGAAAGTCAGCAAAAGTTCCCATACCCAGCTCAAGAGTTCGAGCCTCCGTTCTATCAATAGCAACTTGAAAACAACTCTCATCAATACCAACCGAGACATTGCTGAGCCACTTACTGCAGCCAAGATTGAAGTGAGTAAAATTGATAAAAGGCTCATCGCCGAAGAAAATGGTGAAAAATTACTGGCGACTCTAGAAAATGCTCGATTGAATGCCCTTTTTGATCGTACCTATGCCAGAGAGATGTCATACCAACTCGAAACCAGCATGGTGCTCATGAATAGTCTTTTAAAAACAACGAGAAGCACTTCGCTCAAAACATTCCTCAACACCGCTATGAAAGATCTAGGCGCCTTGCAAAAACAATTCTCTGAATATAGCGCTGCTAACGGCTAGGCGTCGCCTGTTACTAAACGATAGCTCAAATGAGCCAGATCTTTGATCTCATCGTCGGGTAACTGACCGGTACAGAGGATAGTGTTCCAGTGCTTTTTATTTAGGTGATAGCCTGGCACGACTGTCTCATATTTCTCGCGTAGGGTTTCGGCAAGCAGTGGGTCGCATTTTAGGCTGACCCGCAGCGGCTTGCTGTCATTGGCGATAAGCGCAAATAACTTCCCATCGTTTGCGGCTTTGTCGCCGACTTTATAAACCGATGTCTCTTCACCAAATGGAAAATCAAGCCAGGTATTTGGAAAACTCAGTAGATAGTCTTCGAGTTCTTTGTGTGTCATACTTTTACCTTCCCAAGATAATATTTCAATTCCATGATCGAACCGCGGATATCACCAAGGGCCCGATGCTCTTCGGGCTTAGCAAACTTCTTTTTGTATTTGCCATCAAACACAACCTTCCAGGCGCTCACATCAAGCATGCGGTAATGAAGGCGCACATCGAGTCGATGCCATTCGTTCACAATAAAACGACGGTCTTGGTGGATTGAATTACCCGCCAGCAGCACTGGCCTGTCGGCATCGAAGTGCTCATCGATAAACGCCAGCAGTTCATTTTCGATTATTCGCCCAGAACGACCCAGCTCATCGTTCTGCTTCACCAATGCCGTGCGTACGTCCGGATAGGTATCCCAAAATACCTTCCCTACTTTCATTCGTCGCTCCACCAAGCGTGGACCAACTTTGATAATTCCCTCATACGTAGCAATCTCTTTAAAATCCCAATCAGTTGCAATTACGGCAACTTCAAGAATACGATCCTCGATTGGATCGAGTCCGGTCATTTCAAGATCCATCCACAGCAGTTTAGCTTTTTTTGTCATCTGTTCCTTATTATAGCGCATGAAAAGCGCCGCGCGTTTAATGTCCGCGCGGCGAAGACATAAGACCCTACAATCACCGAGCTGTGAACCACTCCGGCGATCGCTTCGTTTGCGAGCCCTTCCGGATAAGCTGCTCAGCGAAAACAAAAGCATGCTGCCTCCAGAAGTTTATGCACGCCTCGCGCCCACCGTCTGCCCAGCTTGCCGTCTTCATCCATGGCAAAGGTGGCATGTACTCACCGGGATACGCACGAACGAGTATGGGTGACTTGGGCGTACCCGTCAGCTCGACCGTGAGCCGATCAGTGAACAGCTGATCCGAGATTTGCACAAATGGCGACACTTGTGCTCTCTTTGCAGCATGACCACAGTGAATCGCCCAAATACGGTCACCGCCTTCCGTTGGGACGACGGTTTTATATACTTTTGGACGGCCGATCACAACCGTCTCGATTGGGTCATCACCTTCACTCCATTTTGGTGTCTGGTCGAGCGCTTTCTGTACAAGATGGGCGAATTGGCCGTCCGGGCGATACCGACGCGGCATATCTGCCGTCGCTGGAACCTTAACGGGAAAGTCCTTATACATGTACATTGAAAGTTACCTCGTCTGTAAAGGGTCGTCTGTTTCGTCGTTTCCGACTCATCAGCGCAGATGAATATCTGCGGACAGACATAGATAATATACTAGCACTTATCCACAGATTTGCAATTATTCTGAAATGCTATTGTTTATACGTCACGAGTATTGTATAAAGTAATTAGGACAGAGAGACTGTCTAGCACAGCACCAGTTTCAGGAGGTATTTTGCCGAACAATCGGAGCAAAGGCAACCTCGTACTACTGGACGCTGAAAGTGAGGGTGAGAACAAGAAGCACCGTTTGGCGCTTGAGAAGGCCTTCAACAAGGCCTTCTACGGAAAGAACTTGCTCGGCCAGCTCTTCGACGAAGATGAGCTTGCTGACAAGCTGATTCTGGCACGGCGCCGAGTAATCCGGAGTTTCCACTTCGCCGAAGAGCCCTACCGTCAGGAGAAATTGCCTTACGGCGGCTATCGGATGGGGAGCCGCGGCACCGACAACTACATCATCGGTGTCGGCCAGAGGCGAATGGAGCTCGTGCATCACATCGTCGGCGACAACTGGCGGTCGATCCTGACCACGCGCGACCTGCCGGCTCACATGTCGGACTTCAACCAGAAGTGGAGAGAGATGATCGCCGGCCGGGCGCTCACCAACCTCTACGCGCTTCAGGTCAATCTGATGTGCAGCAAGCCCCTCTTCGAGATCTATTTCGATGAAGCTCGCGGCATCTGGCAGATCGTTCAGAGCGCAGTCGACGAGTACCTCCAGCAGAGCCGAAACGCTCGCCACGCTGTCAAGTTCGACAGCAGGCATGAGCACGGCATGGTTCGGGCGCAGCGAATCAACCGCGGCCGGATCGCAGGTGTATCCACCAGCATGGCGGGCGACCGCATGGTGGTGTAGTCGGAAATGACACTAAGTAGGAGGAGGAAAATCCATATCAGGGTGACTCTACCGAACGGTATCATTCCGAAAAGCCCCTTCGTATGAAGGGGCTAAGTTATGCCTCTAGTATTTGACTTATCCGATTGAACAAATTTTAAACTCAACGAGTTAATGCAGTATCGCTGATCTGTTGGTACACCAAGCCCCTCGCCCTCAAACACATGGCCGAGATGACCGCCGCAGGTAGCACACGTCACTTCGGTGCGGCTCATGCCGAGCGAATCGTCGACATGGAACTCCACCGCGCCAGGTTTGGCGTCATAAAAACTCGGCCAGCCACAGTGAGCATCGAATTTTTTATCACTCTCAAACAGCTCGGTTCCGCAGGCCGCACAAGAGTACGTCCCTAGATCAAAGGTAGAATCATACTCACCACTAAACGGTGCCTCAGTTCCCTTGCCACGTAGCACGTCGTACTGCTCGGGACTCAGTTCCTTCTTCCATTCTTTGTCAGACTTTTCAATCTTGGCCATGGCTACTCTTTCTTTTTATCAAGTCGATCAAGTTTGAGCACATGAATCACCCAATAGATCACCAGGGCGGTGGCGAGCAGGGCGATCGCCGATGAGACAAAAGCGCCCCACTTAAAATCTGCCGTGCGTCCAAATAGCTCGGTGTGCCAAACAGCCGTCTCTAAGCCGTCGCGTGAGCCAATGATGAATTGCACTACTGGTGCGATGAATCCTTCCACGAGCTTCTTGACCGTGTCACCGGCCGCCGTGCCGATTGCTAATCCAATCGCCAGGCCAATGACACCTTGAGTGCGAATAAACTGAACAAACCCGCTGGCGTGTTTCGTGCCGCCGCCCTTTAGCTGCGCCGCTCGTTTTTTCGCTCTTTCTTTTGCAAGTTCTGCTTTCGTCGCCATAAAAAATTCTCCCTTATTTCTAAGAGAGAGTATACCATTTTGAGGTAGCGGAGGAGAAGTGCGCCCAGCGAGGGACGACCCGTAGCGATGGATCGCATCGTTTGTTGGGCCGCCCCTCAGTCTGTGACCGCCTTAATGAGACGGGTAGAAATCGGCTAGCGCTATTTAGCGCAAGCTCAGTACATGTCCGCGGTTCTGGGCGACTGAATCTGACCACAGTCGATCCCACATGACATCCCCGCTCTTGTAGCTAAGACTGCCGACCGCTTTGGTGAACTGAGTCACTGTGACGTGACTCATACCGAGTTCGTCCCTGACGTCTCCCAGGGACTCTCCGCGAGCCGAGCCAAGAACCTCGAGGCTCCTGACGAGTTCTGCGCGTACTACCGGGTTACTGCCAGCCACTTCTCCTCCTAATTGTAAATTCCAGAAAACGGACGATCCGCCTTCCGTACTGCACTTCCGTGAAGAAATAAAACCGCCGAGGTTTCCCTCGGCGTTCATGAATCTTCAGAAAGAAAACTATGAGGCCGAGGGCATCACAATGAGAATGTCGCGAATGAGATTCTGATTGTAAGTTATCGTCTTCATGGTTCTAGCTTGATTCTACACCTTAGACTAGCGGTGCGCAAGCCTACATTCTGTCGGGCGTTGGGATGCCGAGCACTGTCAGGCCACTGCGGAGTACCGCTGCGTACGCCATTACTAGGTAGACACGCACCTGTTCGCGCTCATCACCAACCACGCGGCTCTTTTCGTAAAATCGATTGAAAGTTTGAGCCAGCTCATATAAATAAGTACAAATTAGGTGCGGCGCTAACTCCTCAGTCGCCTGCTTAGTGACGTCGGGGTATTCTGTCAGTTTGAACAGCAAGCTACGCTCAGCCGCGTCATAGGTGCCCGACGGAGCCGTAAACTCGCTCCTATCGCTAGTAAGCTTTTGGATGATCGAGAATGCTCGAGCCAGCGCGTACTGCAAGTACGGCCCGCTATTACCCTGCAGACTGACCGATTCTTTGGGTTCAAAGATAGTATCTGCACCGATGCGATTTTTCAAGAAAGCGTACTTGATAGCCCCAAGGACTGGCGCGTCGTCGCGGTTGCCCTGGGCGGCTTCATTTTCACTAGCTACCATATCGAGTACATCAACCGCGCGCAGGAAATTCCCCTTGCGACTACTCATCTTCATGTCACCAGCCAGTTTCACATTGCCGTGGGTAAAGTGTTTGGTGCGCGACGATAATTCCGGCTTGAATTGCTCGATGCTTTTTAACACCACTTTCATGTATTCCAAGATGTCATTACCAGTAATAATAACCGACTCGTCAAAGTGGTAATCGTCCCACTTTTTGATGCTCAGCCCGACGTCTTTGGCTTCGTAGGTCGGCAAGCCTTGGGCGTTCACGAACACACGGGTATGCAGACCGTACGGCTCACCCTCAAATATAATCGCGCCGTTACTTTCCTTGTAGACGCCTTTATCTTTTTGTTCAAGCACAGTCGCCAGACCCACCGGAGCTGTTTCGCTTTCGGGGTAATATTTTTCAAAGTGCGTGCCGATCCGATCATAAAACGCATTAAAGTACTCGTAGCTCCAGTCACGGCATGTCCAATACAGCTGTGCTAGTGGCGATTCGTGATCGTTGTCGCTATGAATTTGATACACTTTTGTGTTCAGGGTAATAATTTCAGCTTTTGCCGCTTCGTCGTCATCGTAAGCTCGTGTGCCCTTCACGTAACAGTCTGCCATCCACTCCGAACGATTCTCAGCCTCAATTTCAGACAATTTCTCTGGGTGCTCGCCACCAAGGTCTTGCATAATTGCCCACATCGTCTTGGCCACGTGTAGCCCGACGTCGCCGCCGAAATTCACTCGGTGTACTTCACCACCAGCCTGTTCAATCAAGTTTGAAATGGCATCGCCAATCACACTCGTATAGAAGTGTCCGACGTGCAGAACCTTGAACGGATTTGGGTCAGAGTATTCCGTCACCACGACTTTGCCTTCGTACTGCTTCGATTTTCCGTAGTCTTGTGACTGCGCGATAATTGTCTCCAGCTCAGCTGTCAGAACACTATCTTTGACTCGTAGGTTGATAAAGCCAGGTCCGGCAACTGTTACCTCAGAAAACTCACCGCTCTGTTCGAGCGAGGCGGCCAACTCATCGGCAATCTCGCGCGGGTTTCGTCCCAGCGGTTTTGCCAGTTGCATAGCCACATTTGTGGCGTAATCACCAAATTGAGCATCAGGACGTGTCAGAGTGACGTCCACAGCGACAGCAAAGAGTTGCTGGATAGTATCTTTGATCAGCTGTTCCATTAGGAACAATTATAACAGAGTGATTGACTAATACTCAGCGTCGTCTTCAGCGAGCGCGAGATCCATCGGGCCGCCCGCGACCGAGCTGATACCCTTGATGGTTTGCAACAAATAGTTCAGCACGCTCATATCGTCGTGATTCGGGCCTACAAATTCTTCGAGTTCGTGTGTTTCTTCTGCCATGGTATGTTCTTTTTGTTTTAGCTTATTTCTACGATTAACACTAGCACTTTGACCACTATTTGTCAATCGCTGCCTCGAGAAGTCCGACGAACAAAGGATGGGCTTTAAATGGTCGGCTTTTAAACTCAGGATGAGCCTGTGTCGCCACGAAATACGGGTGGTCGATCGCTTCCACAAATTCGACGAGTTTGCCGTTTGGTGACGTGCCGGTAATAGCCAGGCCGCCTTGTTTAATTTCTTTATTAAATTTTTGGTTCACTTCGTAGCGATGGCGGTGTCGTTCCACAATGTCTGTCTCATTGTATGCCTGAGCGACTTTTGAACCTTTAGTCAGTACCGCCGGGTAGTCACCGAGTCGCAGAGTGCCCCCGGTCGACTCTTTGCCCTGTTGGCCTTCCATGATATAGACCACGTTGTGCTTGGTGCCGGGATTAAATTCGGTGCTGTTGGCGTCTTTTAGACCGGCTTTTCGCGCCGCCGCAACCACCGCGACTTGTAGTCCGAGGCAAATACCAAGATAGGGTGTGTCATGGTCGAGTGCATAGCGCGCTGCTGCTATTTTGCCTTCAATCCCCCGCTCGCCAAAGCCACCAGGTACTAGTAGCCCGTCGACGGCTGCAAAGTCGGTTGCCGTGGCTTTCTCGGCGCTGATCCACTGAATCATGAGTCCTACTTCTTCATGCCACGCAGCCGCCTTCAGTGCTTCGATGACGGATAGGTAGGTGTCTTCATTGTCCATGTACTTCGCAACCAGGCCAATGGTTACCGTTTTGGTCGGTGTGGCGTTTTGGCGCGCGATGACCGTCTCCCATTTCTTGAGGTCTGGTTTTTTAGTGAGTCCTGAAAACTCCGTTAACAACGTGTTTAAACCGTTGGAGGCAATGATATTCGGAATACGAAATACAGTGTCGACATTGGGCATCAGCTGCACATTGTGACGCGGCACGCCGCCAAATAGGGCAATCTTTTCAGCCACACTATCGGGCGCAGGATTGTCAGTTCGCACGATCACGGCGTCTGGTACGATACCGAAGCCCCGTAGGTCGTTCAAGGCATTTTGGGCGGGCTTGGTCTTAAATTCTTTACTAGTACCAATAAACGGCACGTAGACGACATGGATAAACAAACAGTTCGCGCGTCCGACAGTCTGAGCGAATTCACGGATCGCCTCGATGTAGCTCAAGCCTTCGTAGTCACCCACCGTGCCGCCGATCTCCACGATGTGCACGTCGCTGCCTTCGGCGGCTTCTTTGATCTTCTGCTGAATCGCCTGCGTCAGGTGCGGCACCAGCTGGACGGTTTTACCGCCAAACTTGCCGGCTCGCTCATTGCTAATAAGTTCCAGCAACAGCCGGCCGGAGAGCGTGGCATTTTTTTGCGTCAGCTCGATGTCGAGGAAGCGTTCGTAATGCCCGAGATCCAGATCGGTCTCAGCCCCATCTTTGGTGACGAAACACTCGCCGTGTTCGGCGGGATTAAGTAAACCCGCATCTACATTGAGATACGGGTCACATTTTTGAATTGAAACGGCAGCACCTTTGGCCTGCAAGACGGCACCGATGCTGGCTGCAGTGATGCCCTTTCCTACCCCCGAGAGTACACCCCCAGTTACAAATATATATTTCTGTTTTTGTCCCATGTTAGTTTATAGCCTCCATGGGACTTCATTATAGCACCGAGAGAATCAAATACGCTACATGTAGGATGTTGTAGTTTTGTTACTACACTATATATAGCATTCCTCCTTCCGCTTAGTGGACGCATTCACAACTTTACTTAAGAAGAATGATGGTAATTGAGTAGTTTAAATTAGGTTACTTCACGAAAAATTGTATCATGTACTACCGAAGCAATTTACCCCTGATCCACTATACATGCCGACGGGAATGGATGAATTCGATGAAGCTACGTAATCACGGTAATATACACGGCCACCAGAAACATTACCGGCTGTAATTGCTGCTAAATTTGCTGGACTGCCCGTTCCACACACATAATAGGTTACGGCGTTAGTAGGGGTATTGTCTGTCAGAGTCCCGCCCGACACAATTCCTGTTAAGTTATACGACGCAGTCGACGGAGCACTGGTGAGATTGGACATTGCAAGAGGATAATTACCAACCTCTGTGTTATAAAGTTCTGCCTTTTTCGCAGTATTAGTTGCTGCAGAATTCGCTGCTGTTGTTTTTGAGCGTTGCTGTATGCCGTTATATGCAACTATAGTAATGGCAGCAAGAATTCCGATCACAACAATGACTATGAGAAGTTCGACGATGGTAAATGCTTTTTGTTTGGAGTGGATATTCATCTTATCTATAAGTATAAGCTATAGCAAGATAAAACAAAAACCTCTGGATTAACAGAGATGAAAGTGCTTATGGCTCCCGCTACTGGGCTCGAACTTGTTATCCTGTTATCGTGAGTACTCTAAGGACAATGCTCAAAAGTGACACAACACCGGCAATGCCAGCGACCGCTATCGTCACCCATTTTATTGACATGTGTTCTTGATAATTCGACGACTCAGGCCTCGTTCGATGGGGTGGTGCCGTGCATGGTCGCGAAGTCTTTCAAGAATCTGAACGTCTTGGGCCCAAATCCCCTAGCACCGATGGACTCAAAGGCATGTTTCTCGCCTTCGCTAATGATCATTCGATCAAACTCAACTATGAAATTCCTGAGCGACTCAATATCAAGCGTAGCCTGGTCGAAGTGTGATTTGACATCGAAACTCAGGTTCTCGTACGCGAGGGGGAGAGTTCCGCTCAATGTAGATCTGGCTAACACATTCCATGAAGTTATGGCATGTTTCCTTGGATAGCCCAATACGTCGGCTGTCTTCGTGAAGTCACCCTTGGTCGCCACCTCTATTCGATGCTCAGAGTTAAGCTGCATTGTTTCGTTGACGGATACGAGCAGTATCTGGTCGCTCAATTCCGCCAGATACTCATCGCCCGCCTTCTTCGATGCCAAGACCGCGTCGTGCAGAGCTATAGCAACGATTGCATCACTCCCCAAGGCTCTCGCCCTTATGGCAAGTTCACGGTGAGGCGCTTCAGCTGAAGCCATTACGTATGCGAGTTCCCTATTCTCGATCATACATATACTATATAATGACTATTTTTTGTAGTCAATTATGACCCTGGTTAGCGAGTTCAGGAATCTACTGACTAAGTAGGGTTAGGCCAATGAGGGCAAGGTTCAGAAGTGATACGATGCCGGCAATGCCAGCGACCGCTATCGTCACCCATTTTTGGTTGATATGGACTCCCATGATGCGACGGCTCGAAGTAATCATAGCCAGTGGTATAAGTGCAAATGGCACACCAAATGACAGACCAATTTGCGAGACGATTAAGGCTTGGGTCGGGTCGATACCAAACGCCAAGACGGCAAGTGCTGGAATAATCGTGATAAGCCGACGCGCAAACAGTGAGATCTTTCTATTCAAAAGCCCTTGCATGATCACCGCCCCAGCTTGGCTACCGACAGAGGTCGAAACAAAGCCAGAAATAAGGAGTGCAATCGCGAATAGATATGCAACGACTGGCGACAGGCTATTACCGAGCGCGTGGAAGATGCCCTGCAATGAATCGGTGTCGGCCTGACCCTGGAGCGCGGTCGCGGCTAGCACCAACATCGATATATTCACACCACCGGCAAACACCATCGCGATTCCCACATCAACACGCGTGATGCGTAGGTATTTCTTCACGAGACTAGTCTCAACTTTGCCGTGACGATCACGCGCCAAGGCAGAGTGAAGATAGACGACATGCGGCATAATAGTCGCGCCCAGCATGGCTGTGGCTAGCAGGAGTGTCTCTTGCCCGGCAAACCGCGGAATCAAGCCACCAGCCAGCTGTATCGGGTCGGCTGGCTGCATAAACAGCCCAACGATAAAGCCAATCGGGATAATACACATCATCGCAATCACCAGCCGCTCGAAGTACTGTTTCTTTCTGTGTCCGTAAACGAGGAGCAACACCATTGATACGATACCTGTAATAATTCCACCTACAATCAGTGGTATATCAAACAGAATGTTGAGCGCAATCGCCCCACCGACAATCTCGGCGATATCACAGGCCACTGCCACCATTTCGGCCTGTGCCCAGTACATCAACCGCGCTGGGCGAGGCAGTTTCTCACCGACCACTTCCGGGAGTGATTTGCCGGTCACGATACCTACTTTAGCCGAGAGATACTGCACCATCATCGCCATCAGATTGGCGACAACCAATACCCAGAGCAGCAAAAAGCCGTACTTCGCACCAGCACTGAAATTGGCGGCAAAATTGCCCGGATCGACGTACGCCACGGCGGCGACAAACGCCGGGCCGAGGAGCGCAAGAACGTTGCGTGTTTTTTGTACCATAATCACTGCTTTCTTCTTGGAGCAAACGAGCGCGGATTCACCCCACGCTCGCATCGTTTGCTATCTCTTATATTACTTCTTTAGGATACTGGTATCCGGATCGTTCTCTTCCCGATCAGCACTTGGGCTCTGCCCTTTCATGCCACCACTACCGCCAGCGTTGACTTCGTAGCTGGTGTTAGTCGCTTCGAAAAAGTTCACCAGCTGCAGCGTATCGTTGGCGCCAGCCATCCACTTCGCAGGGTTAGAAACCTTGTAGTGAGCTTCAAACCCAAGTTCTTCTAGGCGGCGATCGGCAAGATACTTCACGTATTGATTGATGTAGTCGCTATTCAGCCCCAGGATGCCGTTTGGCAGAAGATCCTTATTGTACGCCTCTTCCATCTCAACACCGTCGAGAATCATTTGCTTGATTTCAGCAGCAAATTCGTCAGTTTGAAGATCTTCATTTTCTTCAAGTACCGTCAGGATGAGGTTGATACCAAACTTGAGGTGAAGCGACTCGTCGCGAACGACCCAGTCGATCAATGAACCAAAGTTACGCAGCAGATTACGTTGACGGAATGAAAGAGCCACCATGAAACCGCTGTAGAACCAGATGCCTTCAAGAATAATATTGTAGGCGACGAGGTTACGAACGAAGTCTTTTTTACCCTCAGTGGTGGTAATGTCCAGCGTATCCTCGGTCATGCGCTTGATGAACTTGGTTTCAAATTCTTCCTTGCGCGCCATCGAAGGCGTCTCAACGTGTGCAGTATAGGCAGTCTCCCGGTCGATCGGAAAGGTCTCGAGCACGTATTCGAAGCTCATGCAGTGATTGGCCTCTTCCCACATTTGCTTGGCAAGATACAGGTGACATTCAGCCGCATTGACGTAGGGGTAGACGCCAAATGCTAAGGCTTTATTAACTAGTAGCTCATTTGGATTGAAATAACTCATGAGGAAGGTCAGCGCGTGACGCTCTTCATCAGTCATTTTCTTCCAGTCGGCCAGGTCTTGGCCTAACTGAATCTCATTCGGGAACCACGTGTTCGCCACCGCTTGGTCGTAAAGATCCATCGCCCATTGGTAATGAATCGGTTTGAGCAAAAGCCCGTCCTGGATGCCTGTTCCTAAAATTCCTGCCATTATTGACAGCCTTCGCACATCAGAAGATCCTGTGGATCGAGTGGTGCGGCTACTTGGCCATTGGCTTCAGCTTCGTCGTTTGCCATTGCCTGTGCATTCGCCATTGCCTGGTCGATTGCAGCCAGTTTTTCTTCTAGTGTCATGTTGTCGTCGATGATTGTTGATGCGTTCATTGTGTTGTTCCCCTATTCCCTTTTGTCTACTTTTATTTTGTTCTGGTTGTTGGTTGATTAAGTAATTATGCTCATACGCCCACCGTCTGTTTCTTGGCGAAACCAAAGCCCGATTTTCGCGGCCCGGTGCCTGTTTCAGATTTGTTTACCTTGACGGTACTTTGTTCGGCGGTATGTCGTGGTTTCACGTGTAAGTAGTAGGTCGTCTTGAGTCCGCGTTTCCAGGCAGTCGTGTAAATCTCGACATAATCGTCAATGTTACGTGTCTCGAGGTACATATTGCGTGAAATTGCTTGGTCGACCCACTTCTGCGCCCTTGCCGCAACTTCGATAAAGGCGTACGGACTGAGCTGGAAGCTGGTCTTGTAGACATCTTTGAGATTCTGTGGAATGGCATCGATCTGCTGGATATCACCTTGGAGGCGGAGCACGTCGTTCTTCACGTTGTCCCACAGGCCAAGTGCTTTGAGGTCACGCACCATGTTGCCATTAACTTCCAGAAATTTACCATTGAGCGTCGCTCGGCTAAAGATCTGAGCGAATTGTGGATCGAGTCCTGGCGTGGTGCCGGCAATGTGGGCGATATTAGCAGTCGGAGCGATCGCCATTAATGTAGCGTTGCGCATGCCCTTCTTCACTTTTTTGCGAAGCAGTTCCCAATCAAGTCGGTGCTTTCGGTTGACGTCAACTTTTACCTTACGATCAGTGGCCAGCTCGTCGAGTGTGTCAAACGGCAAGATTCCTTTGCTCCAACCACTACCTTTGAAGGTTGGGTAGGCGCCACGGACTTTCGCCATGTCGGCACTTTCGTCGATAGCATTGTAGCTAATGAACTCGGTCAGTTGGTCGATCAACTCGTAGGCAGCTTCGCTTTCGTAGCTGTGACCAAGTTTTTCGATCACGTCGGTGAAACCCATCAGTCCCAAACCAAGCGCACGGTTCTGCGTATTACTGTGCATGGCTTCAGGAATTGGCGTGTTAGTGATGTCACATAGGTTATCGAGCTGACGCACGGCGCTGCGTGTACTCGCTGCCAATCGATCCCAGTTCCATGATTTATCGGCGTTCAGATGAGCCGACAAGTTAATACTCACCAGGTTACATACAGCAGTGTTGAACTCATCCTGTGGCAACGTAATCTCAGTACAGAGGTTCGACAGGTGGATGGTGCTAGTGTTGTTGTTGAGTGCGCGCACATTAATCGTGTCTTTCCAGGTCAGCCACGGGTGACTGGTGGCCTGGAGGACGCTCAGAATTTGGCGGAATTGTTCGCGAGCACCAATTTTGGTGAATTCACGCATTTCGCCTTTTTCGGCTTTTTTGATGTACTCAGCGTAGCGCTTTGAGAATTCTGCGCCGTAGAGTTCGGGCAAATCTGAAACCTCGGCTGGATCAAACAGATACCAGTCCTGGTCTTTATCGACGCGCTTCATAAACTCGTCGCTAATAAAAACGGCGGTGTTTGCTAGGCGGGTACGCAGGTATGGGTCGCCCGAGTTTTGTTTGAGGTCAAGGAACTGCGGAAAGTTGAGGTGCCAGTTTTCCATGTAAAGCGCCGCGGCACCGGCTTTTTTGCCTTTTCGAGATACGGCAAATAGCGCGCTGTCGATCATTTTCATGAAGGGAATCGGGCCAGTACTCTCGGTGTTGGTAGTTTTGACTGGTGAACCGGCTGCACGAAGCTTATTAAGGCTGATACCAATACCGCCGGTGCCTTTAGCAATCCACATAACGTCGCGGATACCTTTGGCGATTGAATCCATGTCGTCTTGGATTTCAAGTAAGAAACAGTTTGAGAGCTGCGGGAATGAACCGCCAGCGTTTACTCGAGTTGAGCCGCCCGGGACGTAGTCGAGGTTACTCATGTGCTCATAGAAATCGAGGGCAGCAGCAGTTGGATCCGTTTCGTTGAAACTCAGTCCCATGGCGATACGCATGTGAGTGTACTGTGGTACTTCGATTGGCTCACCACTTTGTTTACGCAGCGCGTAACGGTTTTTGTTGGTCACCACGCCGAGGTACTTGCTCAGGTTGTCACGAGTTGGGTCAAGCGCTTTCGCTAATTTTGCAATGTTAAACACTTTGGGGCTCATGCGAGTGTCGAGCAGCCCATCCGCGACGCTCTTTTTGAGGTATTCAACAAATTTATCTTCGTGTAATTTCTTGAGCTCGTCGGCCGAGTCGTAGTCGCCAAGAATGTTCTTGTAGACGTTCTTGAGGAGCAATCGTGCGGCGATGGTGTCAAAATCTGGATCGTCTTTGACATTCTGCAATGCCGTGTGAATGACGGCTTCATCAAGCTGTTCGCTGGTAATGCCATCAAATAATGTCAGTTGAAGCTCAGTCGCAACTTGTACTACCTTACTAATTTGGTCAGGAAGGCCCTCACTTGCCTTTACCAGTGCAAGGTTGATCTTGTTGGCGTCAAATGGTTCGCGGGTGCCATCTCGCTTGACCACATGAATTCCGTTCATATCTTTGTCCCCTATTACTTTATGTTATTTTTGACACGACCCCTCCCAAGAGGCAATACAAACATCTGGCGGCGGTGCCGCTTATGCCAGGTTATTTGCATAATGTGTGTTTTGATTGAACTACTACATATGTAGTGTCTGTGTACGATAATAGACCCTATATGTATGGTTTTCAAGACTTTTTATAGGTTTTTTTCACCACAAGCATAAATAGGATGAATTTACCCCTTATAGCGTACTGTTTCTTATTTACAACGCTATATATAGCGTTTAGTGATAATTTTCGGTGTATGGCGGAGAGGACAGGATTCGAACCTGCGATACGGTCACCCGCATACACGCTTTCCAAGCGTGCGCCTTCAACCACTCGGCCACCTCTCCATAATCCACGAACAACAGTGACTCGTATCCACGGCATTCCGATATGCCGCTGGCGTATCTCCACTATATCCGCTCGAGCCGTTCTCGACAATCAAGATTGTCTACGAGAGGCTCTTCGCTTCACGGCCACCTTTCCATACACTATTTACTATACTATATGAACGGTTGTATAAAACACGCCAGGATGAAGGTTGCCGTAATACAAGCAACACCCCTATAATAGAGGCGATGGTAAAGAAACACACCAAACCAATCGTCATCAAGCTTAAAGAACTGAAAAAGCGATACGGTATTGGTAATGCCGAGCATTATGCGCTCGACGGGGTGGATCTCATTATTGAAAAGGGTGAATTTATCGCCGTCATGGGTCCAAGCGGTTGCGGCAAGACGACCCTTCTCAATATCTTAGGGTTACTCGATCGACCAACCGATGGTGACTATCTACTCGATGGCAAAGCGGTCGAAGAACTCAGTTCGGCACACCATGCGCGGATTCGTTCTGAACAAATTGGTTTCGTTTTTCAAAATTTCAATCTCGTGCCCCGCATCTCAGTGATTGAGAATGTCGCCTTACCCCTCACCTATAAAGGTATGCGCAAAATGAAGCGCCTCAAAGAAGCCAGTCGCGTGCTCAAGAACTTTCATCTGCAAGAACGCGAGTATTATATGCCCGCTCAACTCTCTGGCGGCCAAAATCAGCGAGTGGCGATTGCTCGCGCCCTGGTTAATAACCCCTCAATCATCCTGGCCGACGAACCGACTGGCAATCTGGATAGCCGCGCCAGCCACATCGTTATGGAGGAGCTGTCTGACCTCCATCGGCGAGGCAACACAATCATCATGGTGACGCATAATCCCAAGCTCACCACCTACGCCAGTCGGGTGATCCATATGCTCGATGGCAAAATCGCTAGTGACACCAAGATTCCCGTCAAAGACGAGTCGAAGACCGAGAAAATACCACTCGGCCATGGTCGCAAAGGGAAAGAATAATGCGGCTACTTATTTCCGATCATCTCTCCAATGCCTACGAATCGTTGAAGAGTAACCGCACTCGAACTTTCCTGACCGGACTCGGTATTACCATCGGCGTGGCCAGCGTGACGATTGTGCTAGCCCTCAGCGCTGGCGTTAGCCAGGTGATTGGCAAGCAAATCAGTGCGCTGGAAGGTAATATTGCCGTGATTCGACCCCAGTCGACTAGCAGCGGTGATATCACCGAGCAACAAAGCTTCGCACCGAGCACAATCACCGAAGCCGACTACGCTGCTATTAAAGCAACGTCTGGCCTGATGCGCAGCGCACCCTTGATGATCGTCAGTGGCATCCCTACAAAAGGCACCACCAAACCGTCCGGCACTAGCGTCATTGCCACCACGCCCGAGTTGCAGGACATCGCCAAGCTGACTGTAAAGGATGGACAATTTCTTGATGAGCACACCAACCAGCAGACCGCCGTAATTGGTGAACAGCTGTCGGTTGACCTATTCGGTAGCGATCGCTCAGCTGGCCAAACCTTCACCGTCAAAGGTCAACGCTTCACGGTGATTGGCGTCCTTAAACGGTTCAACGATCCGGTGAACTTTAATACCGTCGATTTTGACCGTACCGCCATTATTCACCTCGCGGCTGGCAAGCAGCTCTCAGGCGCCAGCGCGCCGCTACAGCAAATCAATTTTCAAGCAAAAGACAGCTCACACCTTGCCGGCGTCATACGCACCGTCGACGAAAAGCTAGCAAGTGCACACCAGGGCGACAAAGATTATACGATCGTCTCCGGTGATGATATCGCTCGCCCCACCAGTCGGCTGTTTGAAATAGTACAGGGTGTATCGGTCGCCATTGCCGCTATTTCCCTACTCGTCGGTGGCATCGGCATCATGAACATCATGCTGGTGAGCGTTGCCGAGCGAACTCGCGAAATTGGCCTACGAAAAGCCATCGGCGCCTCGAATGCTCACATCATTTGGCAGTTTTTGATCGAATCGCTCATCATGAGCCTGGCCGGTGGCCTAGTGGGATACATTGCCGGCTATGTCATCGCCTTTGTCATCAGCACCTTCCTCACCTTTGACCCCGTCTTCACCTGGCAAATCGTCGGTGTCGCCGCCGCACTATCACTTGGTGTTGGCGTCGTCTTTGGCCTGTATCCTGCCTTTAAAGCCTCGCGCAAAGATCCTATCGAATCGCTACGACAATATCACTGATCTTCCGTACTGTGGAGTGCTTCTTTTAGTTTATTAGCCAGTACGACTGGTCCCGGATCGACATTATTGAGAATGCCGACATAGATACTAGCGAAGTCCGCCAGAATATTCGCCCACAGGAGCTGTTTGAGAACAGTCTCTCCTTTGACCTGAATGACCTGCGCTTTTGGCCGTCTCCCGCTGAGAAGTCGATCGCTGATAGCGAATCGCTTTAGTACTTGGGGATGTTCTAATTTACTTATAATATCGAAAATAGCAAACGGCTTCTCAATTGGATGCGACGACCACCCCAAAAATTCATTGTGGTTAAACTCCGGATATTCATTCCAGAATGCCAGATTCTTAGCATTTTCATTCCAACTAATCTTCCATTTGTAGGCGGCAGATCGCATGAGCGGGCCACCGTAAAAAACGGGTGTCTTGCCGACTGCCTGGAGGGCTAATTGCTTAGCGTAATTTTTATCGGTCGTGACCGTACTTTCCCACGCTTGCGATTCTTTCATCAACCAATCGGCCGTATCGGCAATCTCGCCAAAACGGTCGTAATTCACAACACCAAAATGGGCGAGCAGCGCCGTCAGCGCGCGAAGCTGCGCGATCGTCAGCATGCGTGGTTGAGTTGCTAGGATCGGCAAAATGACGCGAGCGACATTATTCTTTTCAGCCAGCTTCATCAGCTCACCACCACCAGTAATCACGGCGATCTGGGCGAAGCGCTTCTGAGCGTCCTCGAGGCAGGCAAGCGTCTCCTCGGTATTACCAGAGCAGCTGCTAGCAATGACCAGGGTATTGTAATCGACATACGATGGCAGCTCGTAGGCTCGGACGACCTCAAACGGTACCGCCAGCTCATTATCAAGCCATGTTTTTGCCAATATAGCCGCCAGCGCCGAGCCGCCCATACCAGCTACCACTACCTTGGTGATATCGCGACCGTCGTATTCCGGCGACAATACTTCGACGGGCAGGCGTGCTTGTTCAAATTGGTGCGTCGAAGTCTCAAGCGTCCGTTCACTATCTCGCTGCACTAACACGTTCTTGTCGTCTAACATTCCCCTCCACCCTGCTCTCTTGCGAGTTATACTGCTACTATGATACTATATTTTTAAACGAAGAAGCATAAGTAATATTCTAGAGGTGGGCACTGTGGTAGACTTTCAACCGACAAATCAACAATCAAACAGCGAAGATCAAGAGCTGGCAAAAGTATTGGCTGGCGTCAGTGCGCAGGCCGATGATACGCCACTTGCAGCAGATGAACCCGTCATCACAACTCCCGCACCAGAATCAACATCCCCAAGCACCAGTGACGACTCCGCTTCTCTGAGCGATACGCCCCTGACATCTGTCGCACCAAGTTTCACACCGTCTCCGTCTCTCTCGTCCGCTCCTGCCCTTAGCGGTAGTCTGGAAAGTATCAAGCAAGATGCCATTGTCGCCCTTCGACCCCTCGTCGACAAGCTCGAGCTCGCTCCAGAAGAAAAATTTGACACCTACTTGCTCCTGCTTCGCTCAACCGACGATAAAGAGCTGATTGGCCCCGCTAATGAAGCCGCCAAAGCCATCACCGACGAAGCCCGCCGCGCCCAAGCCCTGCTCGATATCATTAAAGAAATTGATTATCTGTCCGGTCAGCCAGCCACCTAAGCCAGTAATGTCTCTCATAAAAAACGCTCCCTCACGGAGCGTTTTTTATTAGTCGCACTACCTACATCATTCCCATGCCGCCGGGCATACCACCACCAGCCGGTGCCTCTGGTTCTGGAACCTCAACCACCAGCGCACCCATAGTGGCTGCGGTCGAAGCAATAGAAACGGCATTTTGCACCGCTTCCTTCGTCACACGCGCCGGGTCGATCACCCCGGCTTTTTTGACGTCCACCAGACCAGCCTCCGGTTTCATGACATCAATCCCAAAGCCTGGTTTGCCAGCTTCGACTTGAGCCAAGAGGGCTTCGCTGTTGAGTCCGGCGTTGGCCGTAATCTGCAGGAATGGCTGCATCAGTGCATTTTTGAGGATTTGGCGACCAGCTGACAGACTATCAGCCCCATCGGCTTTGATCAGTGTCGATAGGTTCACGAGCGTGACACCGCCACCGGCCACAATACCCTCAGCCAGAGCCGCTTTAGTCGCCGCGACGGCATCGTCGACCCTAAATTTCTTTTCATCGATCTCGGTCTCGGTGGCGCCACCAACTTTGATAACGGCAACCTTACCCGAAAGCGCGGCGGCTCGTTTCTCATATTGCTCTTTGTCGTATTCGCTACTGGCGTTGGCCGCTTGAGCGGCGATCTGTGTTAGACGTGCCTTAATGGCCGCCGGTTTGCCCGCACCTTCGATAATCGTGGTGTCGTCTTTGCCGACAATAACTTTGCGGGCTGAGCCAACCACGTCGAGCTCAACGTTTTCAAACGTCAGGCCTTGATCGTCTGAAATCACCGTCGCGCCAGTCAGGGTCGCGATATCGGCCAAGATGTCTTTGCGACGATCACCGAATGATGGCGCCTTAACCACCACGGTATTGAGCACACTTTTGAGCTTATTGAGTACCAAAATACTGAGTGCTTCGCCCTCGACTTCATCAGCAATCAAGACTATATCTTTTTTACCTGCTTGAGCGAGTTTTTCGATTAGCGGTAAGAGCTCTTGAGCGGTTGAGATCTTTTTGTCAGTCAGTACAATCGCTGGCTTGTCGTAAATCGCTTCTTGACGACCAGCATCGGTCACAAAGAAGGCACTCGCCCAGCCCTTATCGAAACTGAAGCCCTCGACGACTTCCGCTTCCATTTCGAGTCCTTGACCGGCTTCAACGGTCACTACACCCTCTTTGCCAACTTTTTCGATGACATCAGCGATCAGCTTGCCGATGGTCTCATCACCAGCTGAGATGGTGGCAACTTCGGCCACGCGATCACTTTTTCCTTCAATACTCTCGGCCAATTTATTAAGCTGAGTAACCACCTCGGCGCCAGCTGACTCGATCCCCTTGCGAAGAGCCTGTGGATCATGACCAGCCGCAATCAAACGATTGGCTTCTTTCAAAATGTTATAGGTCAGCACCGTCACCGTGGTGGTACCATCACCAGCCGACTTATTGAGGTTCTTGGCGGCTTGTTTTATAAGCTCAGCCCCAACTTTATAGCCGAGTGTCTCGTCGTCGGTGTCAGGTAAATCAATACTCTCGGCCACGGTCACGCCGTCGTGCGTCACAGTTGGACCACCATAGCCTTTGGCAATCACCACGTTGCGGCCTTTTGGCCCATAGGTTACCTTGACGGCGTCGTAGAGGGCTTTGGCACCCCCGAGTACGCGTTGTCGAGCATCATCATCATAAAATACTTTTTTTGCCATCTATCACCTCCTAAAGTGTTGCGAGAATATCTTCTTCTTTTACAATCAGGTACTCGGTACCGTCAATTTTAATTTCAGTGGTTGAGTACTCTTTGTACAGAATGCGGTCACCTTTTTTGATGCCTGTAACGTCGGGGCCGATCGCTTCAACGGTCGCCACTACTGGTTTTTCTTTGGCATTATCGGGGAGATAGAGGCCAGAAGCAGTCTTGGTTTGCGCCTGTTCGCGCACTGCGACGACACGGTCTGCCAGAGGTTTAATAGGTGTGGTCATAACATCCTCCTGTTAGTTCAACTTAATGTACCTATTGTAACCAAAAAAATTAGCACTCGTCAATATCGAGTGCTAATTCCTGCGTAGTTCTTACGCTATCGAGGTGAGTTCACCTTTTGTCGCCGCTGGCACGAAGTTACCGGCGTGTACAAGCTCAGCAATCGTATTCAGGCCATTTTCGGCCGAGATAAGTTGGGCGTTCTCGTCATAGAGCTCGATCACGCAGACGTCGTCCTGAGTATCGTGTGCCACAAAAATGCCCCCCGACAAGCCGTCGTGTTTGATGCGCTCGAGAAGGCTTGATTTGTCACCCGCACCTGCGTCGAGAACGTCGCGACCTTGCAGGGTCATCCCTTCTACTAAGGCATGCGTCAGCGCTTCGTTACCGCCATTACCACGTACTACTGCCACGACACCGTAGGTCGACAACCAGTCGGCGAGTGCCTTGCCGATGTTCCAGGCTACCTCAAGCGAGACGCCTTCTGTTACTTTTCCCCTGATGTCGTATGCGGTAAATGTTTCTTCACTCATAGTACGTAATTATATCACTTTCTTTGCTTCAATTAGTTCTCGTACGACGTCTCCGTCATTCCACGGCAGGCGCTCGCCGTTCACGATCCGAAACTGTTCGTGCCCCATGCCGGCAATCAAAATCATGTCGCCTTTTTTAGCAATCGACAGCGCTTTTTCGATCGCTTCTCTTCGGTCGCCAATTTCCAGTGTCATGCCGTCGCCCTTACCCGCAATGATCCCTTCTCTCACCTGTTCTCGAATCGCCTCGGGATCTTCGTTGTAGCTCTCATCGTCGGTCAGAATGATCCGATCGGCAAAGCGCGCGGCAATTTCGCCCATAATCGGGCGCTTGCCTTTGTCACGGTCGCCGGTGGCACCAAAGACCAGAATAACACGCTTCTTGGCGATAGCTTTGGCAGCCTCGAGCAGTTTCTCCAGCGCATCTGGCGTGTGGGCATAGTCCACAATCACGTCATAATCGAGTCCTTCGGCCACGCGCTCAAATCGCCCAGGTACACCGTCGAGGTTAGCCACGCCCTCCACAATATCCTTCAGCTTCACTCCGAGGACGTAGGCCGTCGCGGCAGCGGCGACCATGTTATAGACGTTGAATCGTCCCGGCAGAGCAGTCGTCAAAAAAAGGTCGGTCTGATGGTCAATCAACACCTTCGCTTCACTCCCTTTTCGGTACAGAGTCACGGTGTTAATTTTGGCTTCTGCCTCATCGTCGGTGCCATAGGTAATCTTTTGATGACTGGCCGGAAACTGGTCAAAGAATTCAAACCAGGCATCGTCGCGGTTCAACACGATATAGCTTGGGTTACTGGCAAACAATTTACCCTTGGCCGCCGCGTAGTCATCCATGGTCTTATGATAGTCGAGGTGGTCTTGGGTGAGATTGGTCATAACCGCGGCCTCAATTGGCACGGTTGCCAACTTATGCTGGTGCAGTGCGTGACTGGTAATTTCCAGGATGACATAGTCAACCTTGGCCTTTTTGGCGTCACGGAAAAATTGCTGCATACGACTCGTGGAAGCGACGGTGGCATTCAAATCATTGAGTTGCGACTTCCCTGCTACTTCGATGACTGCAGTGGTAAACATAGCCGTCGTCATACCCGCCTCTTTGAGGATCTCATTGAGGAAGCAGGCGGTGGTCGTCTTGCCATTAGTCCCCGTTACCGCAATCACGCGTAGGCTCTTGGCTGGGTTACCATACCGAGCACTGACGAGCTTAACCCGTGTGCGTCGATACGCCTCTTCAACGGCTCGTACACCTTTTGTCGGTAAGACTTTTCGCACCCCTCGTACCAGCTTTTGTTTCATGATTCTATTTTACCATCAAAAAACGCTATACTTGTAGGCAGATGATAATTCTGGGAATTGAGAGTAGTTGTGACGAAACCGCGGCCGCCATCGTACAAGATGGGCGGCACCTGCTGAGTAACGTCATCGTCTCGCAGATCGATATTCATAGCGAATACGGTGGAGTCGTACCAGAGATCGCTGCCCGGTCGCATATCGAAGCCATCAACCCAGTGATTCACAAAGCGCTGACTGATGCCAACCTCGGTTGGGATGATATTGATGCCATCGCCGTGACCTACGCGCCCGGCCTCGTTGGTTCACTCCTGGTCGGCACCTTGGCCGCTCGCGCCCTTGCCCTCCTCAAAAATAAGCCGCTCTACCCTATCCACCACGTGGAAGCACACGTTTACGCCAATTTTATTACTGAGCAGTCTGCTCAAGAAGGCAGCCCGGCTCTCTTACTCCCATCCAAGCAGCCCGAATTCCCCATGCTCGCGTTAATTGTAAGCGGCGGCCACTCGCAGCTTGTCCTCTTCAAGGATCACGGTGACTATGAGCTCCTCGGCCAAACCCAAGATGATGCCGTGGGCGAAGCCTTCGATAAAGTCGCTAAAATCCTCGGCCTCCCGTACCCGGGTGGCCCGTCGATCGCCACTGCGGCTCTGCGCGGTGACGCCTCGAAATACCGCCTGCCCAAAGCTAAGCTTGATAACCCATATAATTTTTCGTTCTCAGGCCTTAAAACAGCCGTTCTGAGAGCCGTGCAGGCTGAAGTCGGTGTCGATTACACATTTCCTTCTCACGAGCTTGCAGCGCGCCTGACAGACACACAGCGTGATGACTTTGCCGCCAGCTTCCAAAACATCGCAGTTGAAACCTTGGTTGACAAAGCCGAGCGGGCTTTTAAAGACTTCGATCCTCGCTCTGTCGTCATCGCCGGTGGGGTCGCCGCCAATCAAGAGTTACGTCGTCAATTGTCGGCTCGTCTCCCCCTCCCTATCGAGTACGCTCCAATGCAGCTCTGCACCGATAATGCTGCTATGATCGCTGCCCTCGGGTATTTCTATGCGCAAAAACATCAGCCATCATCACCATTCGAACTCGAGGTTATACCAAGTCTTTCAATGACAAAAACGGCATGGGCGTAGTGTTGTGTATATAACTACGGTATACTAGACGTCATGACACATTTTTTGCAATCACCTGCCTGGAAGACATTTCAAGAAGCTCGCGGCCACACTGTCGTGTCTGACAGGGGTCAAGGCTGGGAATATCAGGCAATTGTCGAGTCTGGTACAGGCAATACACGCCTCTATAGCCCCTACGGCCCTACGGTCACCTCGCCTCAGGCATTTGATGCATCAATTAACTCACTTCGTCAGGTAGCCTCGTCGCACAAAGCTACCTTTATACGGGTAGAGCCTGTCGGCTCTCTATCGGCGACTGATCTACGTCAGCGTGGCTTCAAACCAGTCACCTATCAACAGCTTCAACCTGCCCACACGCTCGTGGTTGATCTATCGGCATCTAAAGAAGATATCCTGGCTCAGATGAGTCAGAACAGCCGCAACCTAACACGCAATTATGCCAAGAAAGGCCTTGCTATCCAGCATAGTTATAACCCCGATGATATCGCCATTCTAACTTCTCTGCTCAGTACCGTTGCAGCGCGCAATCACATCACCACCCATAGCACTGAGTACTTCCGCATTCAAGCCGCCACCCTCTTCGCGACGAAAAGCGCCGTGCTGTACTATGCGACGTTCGACGGCACCCCGGTTGCCGCTGCGCTTGTCTACGACGACGATACTACTCGCTACTACGCCCATGCTGCGGCCGATGACACCTATCGGAAGCTCAGCCCAGGTACTGCTTTGGTCGGCCAGATGATCCTCGATGCTAAAGACAAGGGTCTGACTCAATTTGATCTGTACGGCATTGCCCCCAATGATGATCCCCGGCATCCCTGGGCGGGCTTTACAAAATTCAAGCGTTCATTTGGTGGCACTTCTCTCACCTACGTCGGTGCATGGGATCTACCACTAAAGCCATTCGCCTACACCTACTACCGCCTCTACCAATCACTCCGTCGTCGTCTCCGATAAGACGTGCTTGCTCCCCTTCTCTATGTGGTATACTAAGAGGTGAAAATAAACACGTGTAAAACTGGATGGGACACAAGTGTTTTGTTGCGAAACACATTGCTGTTCTTGGCCATTTTCACGTGAACATAGGACGAGACTGTGTCATGAATTTACCCAAAGCCTACGACCCAAATAAATACGAACCAAACATTTACGCCATGTGGGAAACGAGTGGTGCTTTTGTGCCTAAAGGGCAGGGCGACCCCTATAGTATCGTCATGCCACCGCCCAATGCCAACGGCAACCTCCACATCGGTCACGCACTCTCATTCCAGCTCGAGGATCTACTGGTTCGCTACCACCGCATGAAGGGCAGGGACGCTATCCTTATACCCGGTGCCGACCACGCTGGCTTTGAAACTTGGGTTGTCTATGAGAAAGAATTGCAGAAGCAAGGCAAGAGTCGTTTTGACTTTTCACGGGAACAGTTGTATAGCCAAGTTTGGGACTTTGTCGACCAGCAACGGGGGAACATGGAGCTTCAACTGCGTGCCTTGGGCGTCGGAGCCAGTTGGAATGATTTAGTTTTCACGCTCGACGAAAAGGTCATCCGTACCGCCTACAGCACATTCAAAAAATTATGGGACGAAGGATCAATCTACAGAGGTGAGCGTATTGTAAACTTCTGTACCGTTCACCAAACTAGTTTTGCTGATATTGAAGTTGAGCACAAGACGGAGAAGGGGACTCTGTGGAAGATCGCCTACCCGTCGCTTGATCGTATTACGGAGATTGTGGTGGCTACCACTCGTCCGGAAACGATGTTTGGTGATGTAGCTATTGCCGTTCACCCTGATGACGAGCGCTACAAAGCACTGATCGGCACCAACGTTCTGTTGCCTCTGACCGATCGCGAAATCCCGATTATTGCTGATGAGTACGTCGATCCTACCTTTGGAACTGGCGTCCTCAAGGTGACTCCCGCTCATGACCCGAACGACTTTGAGGTAGGGGAGCGCCACAAACTAGCACCAATCCAAGTTATTGATTTTGATGGCACCATGATCAACACTCCACCACAATTCCTCGGTCTTCCTGCTGAAGAGGCACGCAAAAGGGTACTGGTCGCGCTCGAGGCTCAGGAACTCCGTCGCGGTGAAGCGTCGATCGAACATGCCGTTGGCCACTGTTATAAATGTGGTTCAGTTATTCAGCCGCTTATCAAAGACCAATGGTTTATCAGCATGAAGCCGCTCGCCCAGCGCGCCAAGCAAGCGCTTGAAGCCAAAGAAATCACCTTTACTCCTGACAGCAAGCGGCTGGCAGTTATCCAGTATCTCGATACCATCCGTGACTGGAACCTCAGTCGTCAAATACCATGGGGAATTCCGATTCCTGCCTTTCAGAACGAAGCCAACCCCGATGACTGGATCTATGACGAACGTGTTAACGAGGATCGTATCGTTGTAAATGGCGCAACATATATTCGAGAGTCTGACACCTTTGATACCTGGTTTAGCAGTGGTCAATGGCCGTTTATTGCCACCGATTACCTCGAGCAGGGGCCACTGGCACGCTTTTATCCAAACTCTGTCATGGAAACCGGTGCTGACATCCTCTACCCATGGGTAGCGCGCATGATTATGCTTGGTCTGAAAGTGACCGATACGGTGCCGTTTACCCACGTCTATCTCCATGGCCTGGTTCTCGATGAGAATGGCCAGAAGATGAGCAAGAGCAGAGGTAACGTCATTAATCCCATGGAAACGATCACCGCCTACGGTTCTGATGCCCTTCGTCTTGGTGTTGTCGCTAGTCGTAGCGCCGGGCAGAACCAGGCATTCTCGACAACCAAGGTAGTCGCCGGACGCAACTTCTGCAATAAGTTGTGGAATATCGCGCGCTTCATCGAGGATAAGCTAGGGGAGAGCTACCAGCCAGTTGCTCCGGAACCACTCAGTATCGCTGACCACTGGATTGTCCGTGAACTTAATCAAACAGCCTCGACGATTGATAGTCTCTTGGCTGAGTATCGCTTCGCTGAAGCGGCCGAGACCATCTACCACACGATCTGGAGCAGTGTGGCCGATTGGTTTATAGAGAGCAGCAAACAGGACACCAATCCGGCTCTGATGGCCGCGGTGCTTGATACCTGCCTCAAACTTGCCCATCCGTTTGCCCCCTTTGTTACCGAGACAATCTGGCAAACCCTTTCGTGGCATGATGACATGTTGATCAGCCAACCGTGGCCAACAGTCGCTCCCTACGACGAGATTGCCGCCGCCGAATTTGAGCGCCTGCAAAAACTCGTCAGCGAAATTCGTTTTGTGGTCGCCGAACTACCAGGCAACAAAAAATACACACTGTTGTATGAGAGCGATGCCCTGATTGCCGATAACGCCGAATTGATCCGACATCTAGCTAAGCTTGCTGGCGTTGAACACGTCGACACTCCCCGTGGTTTGCAACTGGCCGCCAGTGGTCGCGAAGCCTGGTTGGATATCGACGATGAAACGCGCTATGAGCACCAAAGCAACCTAGAAAGACGCCTAGTTGAAGCCCGCCAACTGGTCAAAATGCTCACCAGTCGCCTGAGTAACGAAAACTACGTTCAAAAGGCACCGCCAGCGCTGGTTGAAGAATCACAAAAACAACTCGTAGAGACGACCGAGCTAATCGACAAGCTCCAGCACGAGCTCGACGTCGTCGCTTAGGCGATAACAGGGAGATTGTAGTTATCAAAGGGGTGATGACCCCTGACGACGTTCTTTTGCAGGACGTATTTCTTATCTTCGTGGCCACGCGGCTGAAGACGAGGGTTCTCCATGGCTAAGCTGCGGCTAAGCTGCGAGATTACCATGCGTTCGGTGTGGGTGTGGGGGTCACCAAGCTTCAAAGCCGAATTGACACCGTCATAGGTGGCGACAATCGCCGGCACTGCTAAAAATGAAGTCGTAAATTGATCGAGCTTCGTATCGTGCACTAAAACGCCAACCATTGTCGAGAGGCTGAGCAGGATAGGGAGTGGGTTGAGAATAAGTGTTGGAAACATGTGTTTATTTTTTAGAGGTTTACATAAACAAATATAGCATAAGCTTTGTATATTGTCAACTGTATGTCACAGGATCATTCGTGATGGTAGGGGTGACCGGCAGCGATCTCTTGCGCCCGGTACAGCTGCTCGACGAGGAGCAAGCGAACCAATTGATGCGGGAATACCAGGGGTGACAAAGACCAAACAAGCTGTGCCCGCCGATGCAGCTCTTCACTTACACCATACGCCCCACCGATAATCACGGTGACATTGCCACGGGTGGAAAATGCCGAGGCGAGACGATCTGAAAGACTCGGTGAATCGTACATCGTCCCTGTTTCGTCCAGTAGTATTACGAAATCACTGCTAGTGAGTCGTGAAAGCAGGGTCTGGGACTCGTTTTGACGCGCCTCAGAACCATTCTTTGCCGAATGAGGTAAAAGTACCCATTCCACAGCAAATGGTTTCTTTAGACGCTTCTGGTAGCGTTCGATGCCAGTCTGCACCCATGCCTCGTGCTTTTTGCCTATGGCCAGGATGCGGATCACTCGAAATACAGCCTCTGAGCTAGTGTTGCTAACGCGTCGTGATCGGTAGCCGTCTCAACTTGTTCGAGGGTTCGTTTCAACTCGCTGGGCTGATCGAATGGTACGACGTGGACATGAGCGTGGGGGATATCCGTTCCTACCACAATCTCACCGACGTAGGGCTTGTCGATGCCGGCGCGCAGTCGTAAGCCAACCTTCTTCACCGTTTGCATGACCGCTTGATACTCATCGTCGTCCAGATCCCAAATAAACTCGACTTGGGTCTTTGAAACGACGAGCGTATGTCCCTCAGCCACAGGGTGGATGTCGAGAAAAGCCAGCGTTTTCTCATCTTCATAAATTTTATGACACGGGATCTCTCCCTTGATAATCTTGGTAAATATCGAGTCTTGCATATCCTTAGTATACCGAAGAACGTATAATAGACATATGAACGCTGTCAGTCTCGCGAGCCGCGCCGTCCTCGCCCAGTACGCCACTCGGGTCATTCGACCACTTGAATTTATCGTGATCGGGATTTTTGTCCTGGCCGTCACCGGTGTTATCGTGCTCGTGACCTATGTCAGTGCCTGGTGGTGGCTGCTCATGATAGTGGTGGTAGCTTACGGTATTATTGGCAGTATCGCTTGGCTAGTGATCCATTTTACGATCGACAAGTTGCGCCCCGAGCAGACAAAAGCACAAACAGACGAAGTGAACCGCTTTATCGTCAAAGTAGAGAAAGTTGCTGACACGCTGCAGATTACCAGATTTGGCTTGATGCTACGCGTGATCCGAGATGTTATGTCGCGGAACAGAACTAATGTGTTGACTGAATTTACCGAAGATTCAAAAGATCTCAAGGATGGATTTCAAAGGGTAATCAGCGCTTTTAAATAGTCGATGCTATTTTTACAGGTGTAATATTGCCTTATCGGTGTTATTATGTGCTTAACTGTTGTGCTCTATATACCCTGAGGGAGGTGATCCGAGTGATCAAAGTGTCAACAGCGCACATAGTCATTGGAGGAATAACTGTTCTCGGTGCAGGAACTGTCCTGGTGAGTGGCATCTTTGGCGGCATCAGTGCTGGTCAGATAATGTCGAGTACCGCGTCTGGCCTTGGCCAGTTCGGTGGCTTCGTGAAAACCACGGGCGTCATCGGCCTGGTAATCACGATACTCATCCTCTTGGTAAGATTCAACATCATCAGGGTGTTGATGATCCAGGAAGGTGAGACAGCACTCCTCATCCGACGAGGCAAGGTCGTCATCAGTAAGAAGACCCAGCTGCCGCGTATCCTCAACCCAGGTCGCTACCAGATACATGTCGCTATCCTCCGTCACATCGCTATCGTGAGCAATCGCGAACGCGTCATTGACCTTGGATCGCTTCCTGTAACAATCGGGGGCATTACTTGGGTGGTACCGCTCTCGCTGGTGTGGCGCATCATGGGTGACCCGAAGAGTCTGCGCGACGCCCTCATCAGGGTGTCAGACGGAAATCGTTTCGACGAGAAGTTCGGCGCTCTCGAGAATATGGTGAAGGAGCAGTGCGTCGCCGGTTTGGCCTTCGCCTTCAAGCAAGGTACTACTGGAGCCGATGGCGGCCCTCCGATCATCGACTTCGGCCTCGTGCATGAAGACGTGGAAAATCGCCTAAAGGCATACGGGTGCAACTATGACCAGTTGCTTGAAGCACCGATGTACCGCTACGCCGATCAACATGGCAAAGATGGCCAGCTGTCGATTGCCGAGGCCATCAAGGACTCGATGACCCAACTGTCCATCATTCTGTCGTCCACCCCTCGCGCAAATTGAGGTAAAGACGATAGACCACACATCAACCCCTGGCTGGAGCCCCGCTCGCCGGGGGTTCAGTCATATCCAGGAGTAATTTAAAACCGGCCAGATGGCCGGATATTAATTTCATGGCGGAGAGGAAGAGATTCGAACTCTCGGTGGATGTTTAGTCCACACCGCTTTTCGAGAGCGGCACCTTCAACCACTCGGACACCTCTCCGTTCCCTCTATCATACCAGAGAGAAGGGAGAGTTTTGGCTAGAGAAGTTCGTCTTTTTTATTGTTGAGAAATACCATCCACTGCCGGACGAGTCGGACGATAGTTTTGAGTGGTAGGTCAATCACAACATCGAGAATTTGTGCCATGATATTCAGCTGCCCGAAACGATAGGATATCTTTTGGCCGACAAAGATAAATGGGGCGTAGAGAAAATCCCGGATCAGAGCGATGAAGCCCTGGCTCGTATTGACCAGTTCGAGCTCTTTGATCTGGAGGGTGAGGCGATACCCCAAGAAACTGGCGGTTGAAAGGAAGATGATAAAGATCACTGCCTGGACGATATTGAAATCGAGAGCGATCAGGCGCGTCGATACCAGATAAAACACACCGAGAAATACCGCGATGTAAATAATATTGAAAACGAGAGTATTGCCAGTTGACTCGGCGTATTTCAGAGTAGGCGTACGCCCCTCCGATTCCTTATACACCATGCCCATAATGTATTTGGTCAGAGCTTTCTTGTTTGGCTCGCCAGGAAGCTTGAACGTAAGGGCGGTCAGCGCCAAAAATAGTGGGGGGAAGAGAAGATTAATGATCAGCGGCACGATAATGATCGAACCGGTCACGACAATGTCGTACGGAATCTCAACCAGCATACCGATGATAGCCTTGGTGATCAATAGAAAAAGGATACTTTTTATGACGCCATTGTTGACGCTTTTTCTAACGGCCTGGTATTCCTTGTCAATCTGTTGTTCGATCACATTCATCAGCTGCGACTGGTTGTGTAGATCGATCGCCAAATTATCGTTTTTTTGCTCGAAAAAGGCTGAGCGCAAAATACGCAGCGGCGCGCCATTTTTATTGATAAACCGCGACAATCGTACGGCTGAGCGCAGCGCTGACAACTGATCGTACTTGGTATTGAATTCGATGAAATGGGCTGTCTTGGTAGAGCCGACCGAGTAGAGGTCGAGCAGTCCGCTTCTGATGTTGGCATCGTCTGATTTCAGTAGGGCTTTATGAATCCCGATGTAGAGCAGGGTGGGGTAATCTGAGGCGTCAATTGATTCCTCGGGCAAGATGATCGTTTTGTAGTCGATAAGTTTCGTAAAATGAGCATGCGCGAAGTGGGCAAATGACAGAATCCGGATGGGGTTATTAAATAACTGTTCGGATTTCACCGACAGAATATCCAGTACCCATTTTTCGGCCTTTTCAACCGACACATCGGCGTGTTTATCGCGAATCTTCCAAAAAACTTGGTAATATTCGCCGATTAGATCGTCGAGTTTTGCGATCATCGACACCGGAATCGTGTCGTTGGCCAGATATTCAGCCTGAGTCAGCTCAATAATCAGCTCCTCTGCCAGCTTGGTCTGGTCTCGTTTGTTAATAAACGACAGGTTGCGTTTGTAAAACCTCAGGATTGCCCGTTGTAGTAGTAGGTGATCTTCGATATTTTCAGAGGCGTTACGGAGCTGTTCGTACGCAAATAAAATGACGTTGGCCACGTTCGACACATGCACGGTTTCTTCGTGCTTGGTCGACTGCAGGTAGGTGTCGTAGGACGAGATATTCTTGGTGGATTGCTTTAGCAAGTCCCCCAACTCGGTAGTATTGCTCTTGTTCACTGCTACACATTATACCACTCTCTCGACACGATATCGCCCCGACAGGGTCGGGTCTCTTCCGTCCACTCGCAAAAGGAAACAGCCCGACACGATATCGGGCTAAAGCCCTCTTCCGTTTGCTTGCCAGAAAAATACTTCTTGCCTTTCTGGCTGCGATGCACTTCGCCAAACGTGTGGCTATGGTATTTTGCTAAAGCAAAATCCCACCACACATTCAAAGTCGACCAAATACCAAGAAAATAACCCCACAGAAGTGAGGTTATTTTCTTGGTGAACCCGACACGATTCGAACGTGTGGCCTTCGGCTCCGCAAGCCGACGCTCTATCCAGCTGAGCTACGGGTCCAAACGCAGCGATACCCATGATAAATCATACATAACGCCGCTGTTCGTGTAACTAGAAGGTGCTTTCGGTCGTGCCTATCAGGCAGCGACGAACATCGGCTATTGTAGCACGGTATCAGGGGCGCGTGCAATCATAGATATCACCTAGAGACCGAGTAATCGGACGATTTTATCAAAGGCATCGAGCTTGAGTGGTTGCATCGGCAGCCGCACACCCAGAAGGTCGACAACGGCTTCGCCTTTATCCGCAGGAAAGTACACGGTGAGGCTCGGTCGGAATCGGCGAACAGGAATAAACACTACCGAATACTCATGGTCGTCGTGAATTACCCCAAAGCTCTTGAATTCTGCAAACGGATGGAGGGTGTCGTTGATATACAGACCTTTACCACTCAAAACATAGTCCATCATGCGCGGTGGACGATGCGAATAGGCGACGAGGGCAACCGCCATAACGGGGATAAGTAGGGCGAATGTCCATGATTGCATGAGAAAAATCGCGGCAGCGGTGAGTCCGATGACCACCAGGCCAAAAACAACGAACCACAGTGGATTCTTTTCGTGATGTAAGTACTCGGGAGCTTGCCACTGCACCGGTTCTTGTTCTGGCTGCCGAGGGGCAGCGGGCTCCTGAGCGGGAGTGGGCGTCTCCTCCTCACTCGGCGCCGCTGGAGCAGGAGTGACGGCGGGCGACGTCTCGGCGACCGGCTGAGGTTCGCTTGCTACACCGGGATCCTCCACGGGAGCAGGGGAAAAATAGTTAGTGGCTTGTGGCTGTTGAAAATCGCTTTTTTGATCCTCTGGTTGCATGAGATTAGTATACCACGGTTACGCTTAGAATGAAGGGTTAGACGCTGCCGCCACCAGAGAGGCCGCTGCCATTTGTGAAGCTACTGATCACGAAGTTAATGATGGCGTAAGCTAGGATGGCCACGATAACACCAACAACCGCGTACAAAATAGTGTTCTTAGCGGCATTGACCGCACTACTATCTCCGCCGGACACGACGTAGCGCAGTCCGCCAACGATAATCATAATGACCGAAATCGCTCCGAGCACAAAGAGAAGGGTGTTGGTGATTGTTTTGAAAATACCGCTACTTCCAAACAGATCAGAGGTCTGGTCGGTGCCTTGGGCAGAATTGGCACCGCCCTGGATGGTGAGATCGGCCGCAAATGACGGCGCTACCAGTAGAACATTACAGGCAATAACTGCCATAACAGCGATGGCTGGGGTAAAACGAACGAGTGATGCGACGATTTTCATATATTTTTAGTATCTCCTACGTATGTTTATACCAAAACGCACCGGAATAGTCTACTCTCCGCCTCTGTTTTATGCTACAATTATTTTTGTTCTCATAAGTGCCGTAGGCACTGCATTTTTATCAAACCAAGACTTGTCTGTTTGATAAAATGAGAGGAGACGTAACGAAAGGTGACGGCTTTAATCGCTTGCGATTGAAGCGAAAACCTGGAGTGAACGTCGACGAGGAGGAGTACCCAAGTGGCTGAAGGGGACGGTTTGCTAAATCGTTAGTACGGAGAGATCTGTAGCGGGAGTTCGAATCTCCCCTCCTCCGCCAAATAAAATTCACGACCTTATGGTCGTGTATTTTATTTAACTGAGGGGGGATCCGAACTCGCGGTACGCATCACTCTGTGATGCCCGCGAGTCCAGATCTCAACCCGAGGCAAGAAAAATAACGACCGTCTGGTCGTTATTTTTCTTGGCGGAGAGGGCGAGATTCGAACTCGCGGTGAGTTGCCCCACGCTTGTTTTCAAGACAAGTACCTTAAACCACTCGGTCACCTCTCCTCGAGATGTGGTTCCGAACTATATTAACAGATACAGCTCATTCCGTCGAGACTTGGCGAGCCACTACCGCCACCCATACTTCCGGAGCGCCAGCATCCTTTAGAATCTGCGCCGCGTAGTGCAGGGTAGAGCCTGTTGTGATTATGTCATCGACAATAAGATATGGTCTATTGGAGGCGATGGGGGAGTCGAGCCGAAACGCCTGCTTGGCCTGCGCGATGCGATCACGTCGACTGGCACCGAGTTGTTTCGAAGATGTTTTCCTCGCCAATACACTGCGGTGTTCAAAACCCCCAAGCTTGGCGACGCGCCTGGAAATAAGCAGGGTATGGTCATATCCCCTCTGGCGAACATGGGAAGCAACCGCGGGGATTGGCACGACGATCGTATTACTCGGTAGTTCTGGTAGACATCCCCCCAGTACATCGGCTAGCGGACGATAACAAGCTTTTGCCCGTTCAAACTTGAAAGCGTCAATCAGCCGTAGAAGCGCGTCAGTGCGCTCACCCACGCACCAGGCTCTTGAATACGGCGCGCGACATGATATACATATACCGTTTTTGCCGCCTGCGCGTCCGCATATGATGCAGGCTGCAAATGACTCACTTTCGATGTTATATTTACAATTACTACATAACGGGCGTCCAAGTTTGCCACACTCAAAACAGGGGTGAGGAGCGATAAAACCGAGGAGTGAATCAATCATTGTACTTTTTACGTTTCCACCGTCTGTTTTATTGATTATATCCTACATAAGGGTTATACTGAAGAAGACTATTTGTCAATAGAGCCTAGAGAAAGTGGAGGATATCATGGCCCGGAAACAAAACGACGATTTACTTATTGAGGATGAACTTGCAGCCGCATTTCTGACTGATGAGGATCTCACACCAACCGATACGGCAGCACCGACGTCTGCGACCGACGAAAACTGGGAGGAAAGTGAAGACGATTTCCCAGGACAGCTTGCTGTTGACGTCTACGAGACAGAAGAAAAGCTGGTAGTTAAAGCTCGTACAGCGGGGGTCAACAAAGAAGACCTCGATGTCAGCATCTCTGATGGCATTTTGACCATCAGTGGTACGCTATCGAGCGGTGACGACAGCGACGCAACCAACTGGCACATTCAAGAATGTTACTGGGGCGAATTTAGCCGCACCGTGGCACTACCGGTTGCCGTCAAGGAAGAAGAAGTCGACGCAGTCCTAAAAGACGGTGTTCTGACTATCAGCTTCAACAAGATCAAATCAGAGCAAGCCAAGAAAATTACAATTCAGTAGTTTCTAGCCACCCATAAAAATAGACCCTCGTATACCAGGGTCTATTTTTATGTTGAGAAACTACTAGGGGGCTGCGGTACCCGTAAAGCTTCCGAGAACGAAGTTGACTACTGCATAAGCAAGAAGGGCAACGATGATACCGACGATGGCGTAGAGGATTGTGTTCTTGGCACTGGTCACGGCCGCACTATCACCACCGGATACGGTGTAGCGGATACCGCCGATGATTAGCATAATAACCGAGATTGCTCCAATAATGAACAGGAGTACGTTGGTGACTGTCTTGAAGATACCATTTGCACCAAATAGATCTGCTTGCTGCTCATTTCCTTGAGCACTGCCAGCTCCACATGTGGCACTTAGATCGGTAGGGTCGGCACAGGCTGCCGCACTGGCCGATTGAACTGCAGGTGTAGCAAGACTTACCCCAAGAGCAAGTATTGGCACAAGCAAAAGACCTTGCAGGCTTTTCTTAATAATATTCTTCATTGTTTATAATTCCTTTCCTAGAATTGTTCTACATACAGTTATAGCAAATATGTCTTGGTTTGTTAAGGGGTGCGCTTTATGCAAATTGAATGAGGACAAAGTTGACGATTGCGTAGGCTAGTAGTGCCACGACGAGTCCCACGATAGAATAGAGAATGGTATTCTTTGCACTCGTAATTGCGCTAGAGTCGCCGTTCGAAGTAGTGTAGCGAATACCCCCGACGATAATCATGATGACCGCGATGGCTCCAAGGATAAACAGGAGAATATTGACAACTGTTTTTATCTGATCCACTAGTGATGTATTGCCCGACCCCGTCTTGATGTCTGATCCTGCTTCAATACAGTCACGTGCCGAAGAAGTTGAATCACATACCGCCCCAGCATTTGTTACACCGACTACCATTGGTACAGCCAATACCCCTATCGTTATTAACATTGATGAAATGATCGTTTGTAGTTTTTTCATATTATTTTCTCCTTAGAACATTTTTATTACAAAATTTACAATCGCCCACGCCAACATCGCTACCACGAGTCCAATAACAGCGTAGACGATGGTATCTTTTGCACTCTTGATACCGGCCGCCTCGCCATTTGAGGTCGTGTAGCGAATACCGCCCACAATAATCATGATGACTGCAATGGCGGCAAGAATATACAAGAGAATATTTACGACTGTCTGAATCAATCCACCGACATCATCGCCCTTATTTTGACATACTGTCGTGTTATTGCTACCGGCCGCGTTACAGGCTGGGAAAAGATTGACTGCCCCTACGTTTGAGGCTGGCATCGCCAGGGGTACGGCAACAGTCATTAGTATCAAGAAAGGAACGAGTAGACGTGAGATTATTTTTTTCATTAAGCGAATCTTCCTGCGATAAAGTTAGTTATTACAAATGCTACCATGATTACCACCAAACCCACAACCGAGTAAAGGATCGCTTCCTTGGCTCGCTTGATCTTGTCGGGTTGACCTTGGGAGATGCTGTAAAAAATACCAGCAATCACAATCACAATGATCGCCGCAGCACCCGCTGCAAAATACACCGTGGAAAGAATCCCCGGCAAAAGCTCGTCGGCTTTTACTGCCGGTACGTTGATAGTGTCTGGATCGATGGTTACCGCAAGGGTAGTGAGGATGTTCATCCCTAAAATCCCCTGTTTATAAGGTTGACTATCGCTATCGAGAAAATCGATATTATAAGCCCAACTACAGCGTTCAGGATTATTTTGCGACCAGCCACGATCTTATCAGGAGCACCTGCACCAGTAATATACTTAAAGCCGCCGTAGATGATAAACCCAACCGCGAGATACCCCACCAGCTGCAGTGCGATCTCGATAATATTGAGAACGATCTTCCATATGAAATTGCTAAGTCCGCTATTTCCGGATCCCGGTGGCTTAATATTACAGTCGCCGTCCTGGAGACCCCTATACCAAGTTGGGAAGGTGAGAACGGTATTGGGGCAGTTGGCAGGTGGGCCTGCGGCATATGTGGTTGACGCAGTAGCTAAAACCATGGCAGACCCTCCGATCGAACCTACTAACACCAAGGCCGCAAGCCATAGTCGGAGCGTTTTTATCATGAGAAGATTCCTCCTGGAACAATAAACTGCAGTAGAGCATACATGGCAATATAGGCCATCACCCCGATGACAACGTTGCGAATGATTTCTTTTGCCTGTTTCACTTGAGCCTCGTTATCACCAGCAGTTGTGTACATGATCGAGCCATAGACGACACCACCGACCGCCGCAATGCCGATACCAGCGGTAAGGATGTTGATTGCCATTAATAGTAGCGCCCATACGCCGTTTTTTTCAAGATCACCACTGTTATCAGCGTTACAGTTAATGATTGCGGTGTCAACTCCAGCACAACCACTGGCTGCCGGGGTTGGCTCACTGCCACCTTGCTCGGTAAGGTACGCCTCGAGTTCCGCTGGCGTTTTGTCATTCCAGTCCGAAAACTTCAATGTAATACCGGTGGCTCCGACTGCATACTCCCCGGTGTCGTCAATTGACTTTCTGCAGGTTTTTTCGGCGCCTGGACCCTGAACCCACGAACATACGGTGTCTTTGAATTCGGATTTTGTCATCGCAAATGAGGTTGCAGAGGGTAACAGAGACAGTACTGCCATTAACATAAATGCAGATGTTACAATATACGTTTTTTGTTTTATTTTCATATTCATACCTATCTATAAAATACGATAAAAATTCAGTACGCGCAAGTACGATATGGCTCACGCCAGAAACGATCTCAGACATTGACTTTTCATCTGTAAGATGGTAATGTCGTAGGTGATATGTGGGAAGCGATTACTAGCCACCCGCGCGGTAGATTATCGACGCGGAAGTATCTTAGTTTTGCCACTGCCTTTCTTGTGGTGTGTTTTGCATACATTTTTGCCACCGCACCCACCACCCATGCAGCCGACGCCCAGTGGGCTGGGAATGACATTTCTTATAATGGCAATACGTACAAAGGTCCCAAAAAAGCCGCTGACACCCCCTCGCTACATCTCCCTACTGGTTCGAACTACTATCTATTCGTTGATAATCCAGCTCCGGGTGCAGCTACCAAGAAGGCGTACGTCATTTACTTTGCCCCTGGCGTCGACCCTGGAAACGCCACGACGGCACAGTACAGGACATACACCGTCTCGGCCACAGGTGAATATTCAGATCCATCAATTGACCAGGCCATAACATTTACCAGGGCCGAGGATACACCACCCGCAACGAGCGAGGGAACTAGCTCCTGCGAAATAGATCGGATCGGGTGGATCATTTGCCCGGTGACTGACTTCCTGGCCTGGGGGATGGATACACTCTATAGCGCGCTCAGTGGATTTCTGGCTGTCCAACCACTTCAGTCTGGCAACAATAGCCTGTACCGCGCCTGGGAGGTGGGTCGCAACCTTGCGAACATTGCCTTCATCATCGGTTTCTTAGCGGTTATTTATTCGTACATAACCGGAGCAGGTCTGTCCAATTACAATATAAAAAAGATGATCCCACGCCTGATTATTGCCGCTATCCTGGTTAACATTTCCTATTGGGTCTGTGCCGTTGCCGTCGATGTATCCAACATCCTTGGCTACAGTGTGCAGGATCTGTTTATGAACCTGAGGGAGCAGGTTGTTGGCACCGAAACAAATAACAATTTCGACTGGACTGAAATTAGCGCCTACGTACTTTCCGGTGGAGCTATCGGAGCGGTTGGTCTACTCGCTGCGACCGGTGGCTCCGTCGTCTCTGGCATCTTCCTGCTACTCGGCGCCCTTGTAGTCGTACTATTTGCTGCATTCGTCGCAGTGGTCATCCTGGCGGCACGTCAGGCACTCATCACGGTGTTGATCATCGCAGCACCGTTAGCGTTTGTGGCGTATCTGCTACCGAATACAGAAAAGTGGTTTGAAAAGTGGCGGCAGGTATTTATGACGATGCTTCTGTTGTTTCCTATATTCTCGGTTGTTTTCGGCGGTTCGCAGCTGGCTGGTGCTGCCATCATCCAAAATGCCGACAACCTCAGTGTTCTTATCCTGGGTATGGCTGTCCAGATCGCGCCACTTGTTATTACACCACTACTCATTAAGTTCAGTGGTGGTCTACTCGGCCAAATTGCCGGAATGGCTAACAACCGTAGCAAGGGTGTCGTCGACGGTGCGAAGAACTGGGCAAAGGGCAATGCCGAGCTTCATAAACAGAAGTCACTTGGTACACCAAATCGAAAATATAATCGGGCAAACTTTGCACGACGTAGCGCCCAAGCCATGAACCGTGGCCGCTTAGCTCGAGAAGGAATGACAAAGAATTATCAGGCCGATGCCGAAAACTTGTTTAACGATTCTGCCAAGGGTCACAAGCTGCACGAAGCCCATTACAACACCGATAAAGAAAAGCAGCGTGTCGAAAAGGCTGCCGAAGATCACTTGAGTAAGAAGATCCTCTCAGATCCAAACTTGCTCGAACGTGAGATGAAAGTAAGGCTCACTATCGACGAGGCAGAGGTCTCGGCAGCGCGACTCGACACTGTCCAGCAGGAACTGAAGGCGGGTCGCTGGGATGCATTTGGCTACGGCCCACAACAAGCACCCCTTATGGATATTGTCGGTCGCAACGAAGAGGCAGCAAGAGATCTTGCCCTCACTTCGATGCGCAAAGATATAGCCAAGCGTAGCCTCGACCAGACGCGCGCCGATGACCTGAAGGCAAATGTGCTCACTATAGATAACAAGCCGCTCCTGGAGTACGCCGGGGGTATCCTTGGAGAGTCAGGGCAACTATCCGTTCTTGCAAATGCCAAAAAGACCGCATCTAAGTACTTTCTCGATGACATCCAGAATATCCAAGACACCCTTGATTACAATGTCGCCAAAGATAATACTCAGCTTCACCAACGGTTCACAACCGCTCAAACAATGGCTCAGCGTGTAGCCTACGCGAATGCTATGTCACAGAATGGCGCGCCTGGTATTGGGGAGTTGAAGACAATCATTACCGAATACGAGACCAATCCGCACACGAGTCACGAGGATCTTACAGACTTCAAAGAACTGCTCGCGGGTAACTCCAATATAATGAGCGCCGGGAAGGATCTTGAATTCTGGCTTACGAAGGCTAAAGACCAAACTACCAACACCGAACGTAGCTTCACTGATATCACTAGCGACCTCAAGACATGGACCAACCTTTCAGCAAATGCGTTTGCTGCTCAGAATGCTACTACTCATCACGATGCCCTCACTCTCCTTTACGACAACGATAGGGATGCGTACCGACGTGTGATCGATATGGTTCGCAACAACCCAGCCGCCTTGGCTCAGGTCAAACAGGGTGTACGTGAGCGTTTCTCTATTTATAGCGATGATGAGGTGGAACACAACTCAAGCCTGCCCACACCAGGTACCAAGACAAGCTAGCTAGGGTAGCCTAGACTTTCCACAAAAGGTTGTATTTTTGTTTCAACCCTTGACACGAAAAGTAAGCACTTGCATTTTTCATGCTTTTGGTGTATAGTATTTACATAGCAAATTAAATATGTCCACGTAAGGAACCTCCCACATGGCAACACAAGAACAAGACCCTAACGCTACGTCATCGAATACACCTGCGGTTGAGAAGACTCGCCATGCGGGTATTGATGGTCACGAATTGCCACTTATGGACTATGACAATACCTCCTTACAGGAAGCTACCGATACGCACTTCACCAGAGATGGAGAGCTTATCATTCCAGAAAACCCCAGCGAAGGATTCGCAGAAAAACCACTTACCGCTGAAGAGCAAGAGCATCTTGAACAGTGGCGCAAAAAGCAAGCGAAAAGAAACATGCAGCCGACAAGAAACAAGAAGGGCGCAGTGGTTGCCATAGGATCGCTCGTTGCAGGTGTTGTCTTTGGCGGAGGCGCCCTCGTCTATAAAATGACTGGGGACAATAATAATACCGAGCCGCAGGCAAGGTCAACCGCGGGTGCCCCCACTACAGTCGGCAGCAACCCATCCGCCCCGATAGAATCGACTCCATCGGAAGTAGTTAATAGCCCAAGCCAAACGCCTGAATATACTGGTGGAATAACGGATGAATATGTTGAGTCCGTAAACAGAGATCCGTCAGATGAAGTTATCGCATACTCTCTAGAGCCCGTTACGACTGATAAATTCTCCGAGAGGGAAGCTGTAACACGTCTTCTAAACGACTGGAAGATTTACTGGCTAAGCGGCGAGACAAGCCAGTCTAGTGATATATCACAAAAAGAAACTCCTGAATCGATTGCAATCGGTGAACAAGAACTAAATAATTTGTTTGGTTCTGAAGACGTGCGCGATGAAAGTAATCTACTATGGGAATGGATGACCGGAACACGCGAATATCTTACCGCAAATTTGGGATTTTTTAAAGTAGAGTACGGCTACCCAGAAGACGGAACTTTTAATAGTAGTTTTGATATCCTCTCCGAGAAATCACTCTATGACGGTCAGGTAGAATTTTTAGTTCGTAACGATTGGACAAGCAACATGGCTGACCTCGATCCGAGTATTGCAACTCAAGATACAGATGCTGATCATTTTAGTACAGATCGATATATTACAATCGGTGAATTTAACGGCCAATACCATATCACGAAAATTCAGTCGCGTGCCGTTGTAGATCAATAAAATATCTACACAATTTAGTTTATCGATATACCGCTAATGTTTTGCTGTATAATGTAGCCATGACGCGGCACTTACGTAACTCTTTAAAATTGACTATATGTATTCTTGCTCTCAGTATCTTAGCGTCCTTATTCATAATAAAAACCGACGCATTTGCCGATAATCAGAATGGGCCGTTCGTTTCTCAGCCTCGTCGCGATAGAGTGGTGGACTACCAACAGTTGACGTATACTCTGGCATGCTTGCCCACCACCACCATGGCCACCGCCCCCGAGTTCGTACCCCCTGCAGACTACGGAAAACTTGGACAAGATATGGCACTAGCCTCAAACGGTCAACTTAAGAATAGGCACGTGATTGATCAGAGCGTGTTCGGCGCCGTAACCTCGAGGGGCGCCATGTTTCCAAACGAAATATTGACATGCGATCAAGAAAAAAACTATGGTTTCAGGTGGGCATTCGATGAGTTTGGTAGAGGTGATATGGTCGACTTTTTCTGTAGTCTACCTGGTGTATACAATATGACTACCGGGGGAAGAGGGAAGACGGTCGCCGGCGGGTCAAATAAGGATTCTTGCAAATCGGGGGGAAACTTTAGTGACAGTTACTACGTCGTTGCAAAGAACCACAATCTGCGCACAGAGGCTAAAGCTGAGTTTGCTAAGTCCGATCGTGGAAGAATCGCTGGCACGGCACTGACGAACCCCGATAAGTATCTCCAATACTGGCTCACTTTTAGTAACGTATGTAAGGCTCAACTAACGACAAAGTACCCCACTAACAGTGATCCAGCCGCAAGTGATGGTTCATTATATAAAGTAACTGTTGTTAACCAGAACGGCGATATCGTATACTACCTCGGCAATACAGGAGGTCAGCCTACAAAGAATCTCGGTGTAATCTTGGATGCGAATCACAGCACTCCAGACATTACGTGCGGGCAACTTGCCGATGGTCTGAAGCAGTATGCCCCAGCATACTCAGCATACTTAAAGGGTCCTGGAAAGAATGATCCCGGGGTAAGCGGAACTGGTATACCGGAAATAGCTATTGAAGACGAGAACAAGAGTGGTGGAACTACCGGGTGTGGCGTTGAGGGTGTAGGTTGGCTAGTTTGTCCAGTCATGAAATTTCTTGGTGAAATGAATGATGCAGCGTTTGGCTTCTTAGCGAATAGTTTCCTGGAAACAAAAGTAGATTACTTAAAGGTTGGTGGCGACACCTATAACGCCTGGTCTCTAATGCGAAATATAGCAAACGTGGCATTTGTAATCGGGTTCTTAGTTCTAATCTATTCCCAGATAACTGGAGCAGGAATTTCCAACTACGGAATAAAAAAGCTGATACCCAAACTGATCATTTCTGCAATATTGGTCAACGTATCATTCTTTGTGTGTCAAATTGCGGTAGACCTAAGCAATATCCTTGGATATTCAATAAAGAGTCTTTTCGATTCATTCGGAGGAATGATACAGGTGGGAGCCACCACGGATGACGTTACTAATAATGGATTTCAGACGGCTGGACTGATCGCGATAATTATTGCGAGTGGAGCAATCTTACTCATGGCTTTAAGCATCCCCCTATTGCTGGCGTCACTGCTGGCATTAATAGTAATCTTGTTTATACTACTAGCTCGTACTGCACTAATAATTTTACTTATAGTAATATCTCCTTTAGCATTCGTCGCGTACCTCCTGCCAAACACCGAACAGTGGTTTCAGAAATGGCGGAAAACATTTACCACACTACTGCTGTTATTCCCAATCATAGGCGTTGTATTTGGAGCTTCAAGCTTTGCCGCGCAAATTGTTTTTGATGCTGGAACCGGAGGTGATACAAGTGAAATGCTACAGCTCACCGCCCTTGGTATAGCGACCCTTCCTCTTTTTGCCGTGCCGACCCTATTGAAGGGTGCTCTTGCGGCAGCGGGAAATATAGGAGCAAAGTTATCTTCGGCAAGCACGAAAGCAAATTCGCGCATTAGCGGACAGGCAAAGGGGAATCTTCAAAAATCTCGTGCCGGTCAATATGTAAAGTATCGGGGTGCTCAACGGGAACGAAATCGTGCACTTACCATGGCTGGCCAGGGAAGGGGTAGTAATAAGAACCCTCTTAACTGGAAGCGAAATGCGACCGCCGCAGTAAATAGGGGGTTGAATGAAAATCTACCAGGGAAATTTGGTGCTCGCTTGGCAGATACGGGTATCGACCTTGCGACAAAAGAGAGTCAGGATGAGGTGAATCGAGCTGCTCAGCGAATGGAATACGAACAAGATCCAAGAGAGCTAGTTTCCCATGCAGCCAGTCAACTGAGAAGTGCTATGGCCTCCGGAGATGTAGTACAGGCGCGCGCGGCACAAAAAATTCTTCTTGGGAAAGGTGCGCCTGGAATTTCGACACTTCATTCAGAGCTTGAAACAGCAGAGAAGACAGGCAGCCTCAATTCCGTCGTTTCTACTGTATTAAGGAGCGATCTGTCAGAAGCAGGTCTTAAAGGCAAAGATAGCGTACTTGATAAATGGGCTACGGATGGAGAAGCTACTTCACTGGAACGCGTCGGATGGTCAGATGGCGCAGCAACCAGACTCAATGAAGCTGAGCTTGCTGGACAGACCAAGGCAGTCCTCGAACAGTGGGCTACAGATCAAGGTGGTGGCAGAACAGTTGTTAGTACTCAGCAGGCTCAACGCGTTGTTGCAGCTCATGCAAGCGGTAATCTGAGTCTTGATGATGATAAGCTAAAGATATTTGAGACTCTCGCCAACCGGCCGCTTCCACCAACAACTCCTCCACCCACAGGACCTTAACTTTGTTATACTATAAGCATAATGGCCGTCTATAAAGTCCCTCAAGACGTAGAAGCAGATGACAAACTCATCGGCCCGTTTAGTTTCCGCCAATTTATTTACCTCATTATCGTCGCTATATCTATTGCTCTTGCCTGGGGATTATCGCAATTATTTATCCCACTGGCTATTATTCCTTTGCCTCTCATTATTTTCTTCGGTGCGCTTGCGTTGCCACTCCGAAAAGACCAGCCGATGGAGGTGTATATGGCCGCGATTGTCTCGTTCTACCTAAAACCGAGGCGACGACTGTGGATAGCTGACGGTGTACAATCGCTGGTGGAAATTACCGCGCCGAAGATAGTGGAGTTTAGCCGGACAAAGGACCTGTCGCAAGGTGAAGCAGAGCAAAGACTCTCGTACCTGGCGCAGATCGCCGATACACAGGGTTGGGCTGTGCGAGGTATCGCATCGGCACCCGTTCAAAATACCGCGCTTAGCGATGATCTGTATTTTGAAGCACAGCAAACGCCTGATGTATTCGATACCGCTACTGGTGTAGCTCAGGCGTTTGATACAAAGCTCGCCGAAGCTGACTCCGAGCGACGTGAAAAAATGATGCGTCAGATGCAGCAACCAGCTCCAGTGGCACAAGCCACGATTCAACCTATCTCCGCTGTTGCTCCAACCATACCAGATCAAGTAACCCCTCCGGCTCCTACGGCCGATGATCCAAGTGTGACGTTCAATCCATACCCGAACTCCATGCACCAGTCAGTTATTCAGCCGCTCGATGATGATCAAGCAAGCACACCAATACCCCCACCGACCGATACTCCAGTAAGCACTAGCGAAAAACAGGTCTCGCCTGATATAATAAGCCTTGCAAGTAACCCTGATTTATCAATTGAGACTATGGCGCATGAAGCCCAGCGAATTACCGATAAAGAAGCTGAGCTAAAGGACGATGAAGTTCTTATATCGCTACGTTAGTTTCAACTGATACATCAAACTAAAAAGTGGGAAGAGTAGCGCGTGCCGCCAAACAACCAATTACCTCCAGAGCAACAACCTCCCCAAGGTGTGGTTGGAAGTGGATCAGCCCCAGCTGATCAGGTAAAAAACACCGCTTCAGAGCAGGCTAAAAAGCCGGCCAACCCCAACACTACCCAAAGCTCACTGCTGATCTCTGAAATTCGTGACAACATGGTGATTATGAAAGATGGCAGTTTTCGAGCCGTCATCGCCTGTCAGTCGATTAACTTTGATCTTATGAGCTCACGAGAACGTGAAGGGGTTGAATACAGCTACCAAAACTTCCTCAACTCCCTTTATTTTCCCGTTCAGATATTTATTCGTTCACAACGAGTTGATATCGGCCCCTACCTCGACCGCCTGGTAGCTATTCGGAGAGGGCAGGACAATATGCTCCTCAATGTCCTGATGGACGATTACATCAATTTTATTGACGTCCTCGCCCAAGAAGCGAATATTATGGATAAAAGTTTCTTCATCGTCGTGCCGTATTTTCCAGCAGGGGACTTAAACAACCTCAAAGAACAGGCGACTGGGTTCTTTGGTCGTATATTCTCTAAGCCTCAAAACCAAACGATAAAAATTGATACGGTTGCTTTCACGAAGGCCAAAGATGAGATAAAGAACAGAACCGATGCCGTCATGAGTGGCCTGTTTCAGATGGGCGTCAAGAGTGTACCCTTGAACACAAAAGAGATTGGTGAACTCTACTATAATGTCTACAACCCCGACACCGCCGTGCGAGAACCACTTGGTGATTTCGAGAACATCACCTCGACCTACGTCCGAAAAGGTGCCGGTAATGCCGTGCAACCAAACCTACCCGGAGGAGTGCTGTAATGGCCAAGAAACTTGATCCGATCGATATTGCTGCCCAGCAACGTGCCCGTGAACAAGCTGAAGTCGAACAAGCCTTTTTAAAGGGTATGACGACCCTGCGCGACCTTATCGCCCCGAGTAGTCTCGAGATCCACTCCAGTCACTTTCGATTAGGAACAAAATATGGCCGAACGATTTACGTCTACGGCTATCCGCGCCAAATCTATACCGGCTGGCTAAGCACGATCATCAACATGGATGAAGTGCTCGACATGAGTATGTTTATTTACCCGGTTGAAAGTCAGGTCGTTCTCGATAATCTCCGTAAGAAGGTAACGCAGATGGAGGCCAGCCTCTCAATCAATACCGAAAAGGGTCGCACGCGTGATCCTGGTCTTCAGGCAGCCATCCAGGATGCCGAGGAACTACGTGATCAAATTCAGGTTGGTTCAGAACGGTTCTTCCGTTATGGCCTCTATATTACACTGTACGCAGATAGTATGGACGAGCTAGGCTTTGTGCAGCACAAAGTTGAGACCATCTTCGGCCAACAACTTGTGTTTAGCAAGGTGGCAAGCTCACAACAAGAGCAGGGTCTCAATAGCACAATTCCGCAGATGAGCGACCAACTTCAGATTCGTCGAAACATGAATACTGGAGCGATCTCGACCAGTTTCCCGTTCACCAGTGCTGATCTTACCCAGGAAAAGGGAATCCTCTACGGCGTGAATATGCACAACAATGGTTTGGTGATATTCGACCGCTTCAGCTTAGAGAACGCCAATATGGTCGTGTTCGCTAAATCTGGTGCAGGTAAATCATTCACCGTGAAGCTAGAAGCTCTGCGAAGTATGATGGTAGGTATCGACGTGGTCATCATCGACCCAGAGAACGAATATCAGAAACTGGCTGATGCGGTGGGAGGAAGTTATATTCGCCTCAGCCTCAGCTCTGACACTCGTATTAATCCGTTCGATCTTCCCCGGGTTATTGACTCTGACGAAGCCGATGATGCATTGCGGGCAAACCTCATCACCCTCCATGGACTCCTGCGACTCATGCTTGGTGGTGCGCAGCAAACAGCTCAAGGTGTCATCATGGCCGCGCTCACCCCAGCTGAGGAAGCCGATCTCGACCAAGCGCTTATCGACACCTACGCCCGTGTGGGCATTACCAGTGACCCCCTGACTCACAATTCGACACCACCAACCATCTCCGATCTTTACGATACCCTTCTTCATATGGGTGGAACTGGCCCCGCACTGGCTCAACGGCTTCGCAAATACACCAGCGGAACCTTTGCTGGTATCTTTTCTCAGCAGAGTAATATCGACATCAATAACAATATGGTTGTCTTTAATATTCGTGACCTTGAGGATGAGCTTCGTCCTGTGGCTATGTATATCGTCCTGTCGCACATCTGGAACATTACTCGTACCGACCAAAAGAAACGCATGTTGATCGTTGACGAGGCCTGGCAGTTGATGAAATACGACGACTCGGCCAACTTCCTGTTTAGTCTCGCCAAACGAGCCCGTAAATATCAATTGGGGCTCACGACCATCACCCAAGACGTTGAAGACTTTATGGGTAGCAAAATGGGTCGCGCGATTGTTGCAAACTCCTCCATGCAACTTCTTTTGAAACAATCTTCAAGCGCCGTCGATGTCTTGTCTGACGTCTTCAAACTTACCGAGGAAGAGAAGAAACGCCTCGCGAACTTCCCGGTCGGCCAAGGGCTGTTCTTTGCGGGTCAAAACCATGTACATATGCAGATTATTGCAAGCCAGACGGAGCAGGGTCTGGTGACGACCGGGGCACCGCTACCAGTAGCGCCTCAGCCGCCTCAAACAGATAATTCAGGTGTATAATTTAGACAGATATGGCACTCTCATACAAAAATGATTCAGAGGAAGACGAGCGATTAAATCCAGCGACTCGTGCTAAAGACCTATTCAACCAAGAACAAGCTGGTTATGATCGTGAACTTTCTGATATAGAAAATGGTTTTGATAAAACAGCTGACTCGTCGAAAGAAGACGAGAACATCGAGAAGATGAAGAATATCGATGACGTCGGCCAACAGGAAGACCAGGCTGGAAGCTCATTTCCATACAACCAAACTGGTCGACCCGAGAAAAGAAAGATCGATTTCAAAGGCATTCGGAAAAAGGTCGGGCCACTCGGCTTCTTCGGTGCAATTCTTTTTGGCGGTGGCGGGCTAGGGCTGTTCTTCTTTTCACCAGGCCTGCTCCTCGTTCAGATGAAAGAAATTTTCACCAACTACGGCTCTAGTGCATCACGAGCCGCGCCAGCCCGTTATAACAAAATGCTCAAATATACCGTCGGCAACCCAAAGGTGAAGGCAGCTTGTGCTAGCAACCCTGCTGGTAAAAAATGTACGCTCGGAACCATGAGCGAAGCACAAAAATCAAATTACGAAAAAGCTGGTTTCAAGATGGTGGGGGACGATGTAAGTGGGCGCACGCGAATAACGAGTATTGAATTTCCAGACGGCACAAGAGTAGAGACTGGTGATGAGTTCATCAGCCATACCCGGAAAAATGTCGCAGCGGCCAGCGCCGCCAATAAGGCTCATAACCCTGCAACAAAAGTATTTAATGGTGGACGCTTTACAGATCTTGTTTTAAAAAGATTTGGACAAACTAAATCTAAGGAAAAAGTATCCGGGAATGACGAAAAGGAAAGAAAGGATAGTATAAATAAACGAACCGGGAATGACATATCTGATGAGGAGAGATTGAAGTCATTTTCGGATACATATGACGGTCGAATCAAGGCCTCGGCTAATAAAGTAAATCGGTTTACTGGCCCAATAGCTATTGCGTGTGCCACATATAACATTGGGAAGGCGACTATTGCCGCTGTAAAGGTTGCGAATGGTATACGGTTTGTGAGTTTTGCTATGTTATTCTTGAAAGTCGCTGATCAAATAAAGAATCAGGGTGATGTCGATCCAGAGACTGCCTCAATGCTCGGTACTGTTCTTACGTCAACTGCTGTTTCGGGGGAAAAAGCGGGGCTTGCAGCCACTGATTCTCAAGGCTATAAGATTGCTGCTTACGGTGGTGAGGGCTTACTAAAGGAATTTACACGTGCTTTTCTACTAGGTGGAAATAAACTCCTGATCACAATCGATAAAACAATTAAACTACTTCAGGATAAGTTGGGTGGCAGGAATAATGTTAAGTTTATTTGCCGCAGTGCCAACGACCCTAAATTAATTTTACTTCTTATACTTCTTATGTGTGGGGCTGGCGCCAGTACGGGAGCTGTGGCTGGGACGATTGTACCACTTGCCGGCAATTTCATTGGTGCACTCGCGGGTACTGCTTTTTGCGTAGGGCTCATGTTGGCTGTGGCTGTAGGTATTGAGTTTGTAATTGGCATATTGGTACGTCTCGCTCTACCTTATGTGGTTGAAGCTTTAGCAAACTCAAACCTTGATGTCAACAAGATATCCGCTGTTGATGCAGGCAATGCTATGGCTGTTGGTTCGGGTGTAATGCTCGGCACGACGGCGCTCTCTCGAGGTTTAAAGGCTGGCAATAAGGGTGATGTGACGACGTTTCTCGCTGCGACCGCTGACGACAAAGCCCAAATGGATCGGATTGCCATGTACGATTCGAAAGATGAGCCATTCAATGTATACAATGAGTACTCATTTCTAGGTTCCGCAGTTCGTAAAATGGGTGTAGCACTCCATACGCCGAATTATGGGAGCGAGGTTTTATCAAACCTTGGAACAATCATCAGCTCACCACTTAGGCTTCTCACGCCGAATGCTGGTGCAAGCCCCGCGTCGATGCCTGTTAATGTCTCGGCAACCGACCTGAGTGATTGCCCGGAATATACTATGACTGAAATCGGTATCGATTGTGACAAAATGGGTCAGCCGCAATTTGTTTTATCACCTGAAGAGTTAGCTATGGAGGTGAGTGATAATCTTGACTACATGCTCGATGTAAACCGCGGTTTCCACGACGAAAACGAAGACGTTGTGGAGGGTAGTACTTATTCAAAATGGCTTGCGAATTGTACTGACCAGCGCGAGACACCTATGGGGGCGACATTCATGCCCATTGAGGATACTGACTACGATTGGTCAACGGGTGAAAATTGTGTTGGTGCTACCGGCGACGGTCACGCCTCGGAAGAAGACCTTAGTAACTTCCGCGTTTATTATAATAGTCTTGCCGAAAAGGAAGATGGTGATTATGTCCCGCCACAAAATACACCCAACCCCTCTGGAGGCTCTGCGTTCCGTATCGCTTCTTTCAACGTTCTCGGAAAAAGCCACACCGACGGACCAGGCGCCGACAAGCCAGGCTTTCCCACTTGGACAGAGCGTATAAAGACTTCGCTTAATGTTATCAAATCAAACAATCTCGACGTTGTAGCATTCCAAGAGTTTGAGCCAGAGCAGCGCGCATACCTGAAGGAAAATTTGCCAAACTACGGACAGTCGAGTCACGGAAAAACTTCCGATAGTATAATGTGGAATACTGACAGATTCACACTTGTGGATAAGGGCACCTGGAAGACAGTCTACTTCGAAGGGCCGATTGATGAACCGTGGGTTAAACTTAAAGACAATGATAGTCAACAGGAATTCTACGTGCTTAGTGTGCACGACCCCATCAACAAAGGCCAAGGAAATGCTCAAACCCGTTACGAAAATGCCTTGGCTCACAAGGCGCTGGTCGAGAAGCTCCAAGCGCAAGCTCCAGTCTTACTCGTAGGTGACTTTAACTCAGCCTACACCAAAGACGGCGGCGCTGGGGCAGCATCAGATGAAAAACTGACCTACTGCGTGCTTGCGGTCAACGGCCCAATGAATGACGCGTACGATCTTTCAGTACCACGACCAGAAAAATGCCCAAACAAGCCAGATGGCGTGAGGAATTTTATCGACCACATTTACGTTTCTCCTGAAATTCAAGTGGATTCATCCAAGGAGCCGTTCAAACAAATAGATAGTGGACCTACCAGCAACGGCTCAGACCACCCAACCATCTTTTCCGATGTCATAATCCCTGGCTCGGGTGGCGGAGCAACATTCAACATCGCGTCATTCAATATCTGCTACGGTATAGCGACCGACGGTGGCATGCCTCCTTGTGCAAAAGGTGTTGATTACATGACCCGCCTTAGTAAATCCGTGAAAGTTATAAAGGATAGTAATATCGAAGTAGCTGGACTTCAGGAAATGAGACCAAATCAATATACAGCCATCTTGAGTCCGGATATGCTCGGAGATGCTTATGGAATATTTCCTAAGCCGTATGGAGATAGAGCATACCCTGGTCAGAATGCTGTTATTTGGAAAAATGATAAATTTGAGTTCATCGAGAATGGCAGTAAGTCGATAGCTGGCTATACAGTTCAGAATGGCGGGAATCCTGAGGCAAACGTACAGGTTCATCTGCGCGACCGTGTAACGCAGCAGGATTTTTATATCATTAATATGCACGAACCCGTAGGTAGTGATGGGGATGCAAAAAGCCAACGGACGGTCAGCGCTAACGAACGAGCCGCGTACGTAAAAGAATTATCGAAAGAGGGTATACCAATCTTTCTAACGGGAGACTTTAACTCCGGCTATCCATCTAGTACACCTGCTTCTCATCCTTATTGTATATTAACGGACAATACTGATCTTTCAACTGACGAAACTGGTCTTTGGGATGCATGGGATTCTGAGAAAGATAAAACCGGAAAATGTCCCTCTAGAACAGGAAGTAATCCTGGGATAGTCGATCATATTTACATGAGTACAGACGTAAAGACCACTAAATATAGTACAGTAGCTCGTTTAACCAACGGGTCTGACCATAATACTCTTATAGCCGCAGTTGCCCTTCCGGGTGGCAGGTCTACTGGGAACGTGCCCAGCTGGACGGAACTTCCGAAAGTTGATGCGCCAATTGGGGGGCCGGTCGGAGGTATTGTCGACGTGGCAGTAGCAAACATTCAGAAAGGCAGCGGTGTTGCCTCGTCACTACAGAAACTGTCTGCGAGTGGGCCGGACTTCATCACCCTTAACGAGGTTGGTGAGACCTCTTTGGGCGCGATGGAAGCGGGCGCGGCCGGCTATGGGGCGTACCGTGAACCGAAGGTCGATGGCGGACCGGGTGGTGGTCAACGGTCGATGGACAATGCCATTATGTGGCGTAAGGACAAGTGGACTCTACTCAACGGCGGACGGATGAAGGTAACCGAGGACGATATGGGATTCAATGGTGGGCAGCCGTTCGTCTGGGATCGTTGGGCAGCTTGGGGTGTCTTTAAGCGCAACGACGGCGCCATTGTCTCGGTGATTTCCACCCATATGATGACGAACCCCCAGAAGTTCCCCAAACAACACGACAACCCGCCTATGACCCGTATAGAGCAGTATTCGCAGAGTATGAATATCCTGTTGCAGCTTACCGCGGTGTTAGCTCAGCACGGCCCTGTGCTCGTGGGTGGCGACATGAACACCCAGCGCGATCAAGGCGGATGGTCAGCTGTTCCAAAGATGCAGGCGGCTGGCTTCGGTTACGCCAATGATGGTGCTGTCGTATACCTGTTTCACCCTATGGGAACAAAGCTACTTGGACAACGAAACGTCATTATTGAGTCTGATCACCCCGCTCTGCAAGCCAAGATAAATATGAACGGGGTTGGTCCGGGAGCAATCAAGTAATGCTTCGCGTCACTACGTCCAGAATGTTCGTCATCTCAACGATGATGAAAATGGTGGCTAGAGCAGGTGTATATTGTTTAATAGCCCTCTGTGTATTTATCGGATCAATCTCACTCGTTTCTGCAACCGACCAGCAGTTCCTTGACGAAAACGACATTATCTATTCCGGGCAAGAGCCAGTTATTGAATGTTCTGTGGATACGTCTCCTTCAGCTGCATTCGGAGGTCTTGACGGGTTCTTGAGAGCGCTCGCTGATCAAGAAAGTGGCGGCGACCCCAAGGCGGCGAATCCCACTTCGTCCGCTCGAGGCAAATATCAATACATAACCAGTACTTGGCAGGCGCGAGCAAGCTTATATCCTCCTTCTGGGGACTATTCGACAGCCGACAAAGCACCAGAAGAGGTTCAAGACGCTGTTGCATATATAGAATATGCTCAGATATGGAACAAATATAAGGGCAGTGTGTTCCATCTTGCAGTTAATCACTTCTATCCGGCTGCAAATGAGGATCCTTCTCTTCTTGATAAAAAGATCGGTTCAAACACCATAACCCCTCGAGAATATGCAGACAGTATCGTCAAAAAAGTAAAAGAGGGGGCTGGCTCAAATATACCACTCAAATACAGTGAGGCGCCTGAGTTTGATAAATACCTAAGCAAAGCAACAAATGGTCAAGGGGTATTCTCTGGCGACACTAGTGATAGTGGAAATACTTTGCCCGGCTGCAATACAAGTGGTGATCTCGGGCCAATAGAAGAGGGTGGGCTGACGGAGGAACAGGCAAAACAGCTTATGATGAATTATGGAGAGAATAAGAGCGGCGATACCGAAAGAACGATCGGTGCAAGTTATTGGGCAGATTGCTCCCCGGGTGGTAATGGATCTAACTGTGTATCCTTTTCTCGATTCTTCCTTAATAAGTTTACGGGTTCACCGGCACCAACTCCTATGGGGAATGGGGTAGATGTTGTGAGTAATTTGGCCGCAAGTGGTGTACCGACCGGTAGTAGACCGAGGGTATTTTCGGTCTTCAGTATGTCGAGTTCAAGCGCCGAGGGTCACACGGGTGTTGTACTTGGGATACATGGTAATACAGCAATTGTCGGGCATGCAAGTTGTACTAGGGGTCAAAATGGCATTGGTGGTAAGGGTGATGGTACAATTAACGGTGATGGGTCAGGTTTTATCATGACAGGAACATTGAACCGGTCGGGTGGCGCATGGTATGCAAGTGGTGTACCGGTCGACTTTGCTTATCCTAAGAATATCGACACTAACAAGATACAGGATTACATCAATGGCAATATCTAGAACTAGGAAAATTATAATTATCTTCGTATTAGCTGTTTTGGTTATCTTTGCTGTTTTTATATATTTTAGTTTAAGGAATCCATACGGCAACTACTTAGATATATCCAACTTAGATCAGCATACCTCGAATAAACCCTCCGATGAAGATAGAGTAAACTTTATAAAACATGAACTTTTTAACGCTGTAAGCGACAATATCGATCATCACCTTGACAGTAATTCCATCAAAGACATCGTTATAAGAAAAGGCTCTTTCAACCAGGATCTCGATAAGTATACGAATGTTAATACGGTAAGTTTTATAGTGGATATAGCAAGTATAAAACAATCCTACAGGGTGTCCTATCAATGGGATAACGACGGTAAGTATGGTAGTAAAGTAGAGCTAGATGAGTATGGTACAAAAGTTAATTGTCTACCCATTGACGAACTTAAGTACGGAGACTTTGATTGCACCGATAAGAGTAGGGAGGAAACTGGCGAAGAAAATTACGATCCAGTTGGACTTGTGCTACCACACCGTGTCGGGTCAAAATATACGATTATTGACTATACTAAATCCACAAGTCCCAATGGGGGAGCGCCTATTATTACACTACTTGTAGACGTGTATTCTTCAAAACTATCGCCAGAAATAACGGATGCCGCTTTAGATAACTATAGTATTGAAATAGAGAAGTGGTTGAGTTCAAAGAAACTAGACCCTAAAAGATATATTGTTTATTATAGCTATTAATGATTGTTAATTTAAAAGCGGGTGTTTAGGTTTAAAGGTTGATGTAATTACTAGGAAAAATAGTCTTAGTAGTGGATGTTGAGGTTATTAATGTCTGGTAGTTGTTTGTTGTAATATTTTCCTGACGAGCCTCATCGAGCTCACTAAATACATCGTCAAGTAGTATAACAGGGGTGAGATCGGTAATTTGATAGATAATATCTGCCTCTATTTGTTTTAGGGCGAGGATAATCGATCTATTTTCGCCTCGTGAGGCGCCGCTGGCGGCGAGAGACTGGTTGTATGAAAAAATAATATCATCGCGGTGTGGTCCGACCGAAGTGTAGCCGAGTAATTTATCTTTGTCGGTATTTTTCGAAAGGTCTGACATTAGTTTCTGTTGGATATTGTCGACGAGGGTGTGAGAGTAGTGAATTGCGACTACGTCATCGGTTCGGGAAATCGACTGGTAGGTGTTGGTGAGTAGTTGGTTAATTTTTTCAGCGAATAGCGTCCGCTCTGTCACGATATAGGCGCCGTATTCACTCATAGCTACATTCCATACAAAGAGCTCGTCTGGTGTGATGTGCGGCTGTTTGAGGAGATTATTGCGCTGTTTGAGGGCTCGGTCGTACTTTCGAAGTGATTGGCTATAGAGCGGGTTGATTTGGCTAATAAAATGATCGATGAAGAAGCGGCGGCGCACCGGGGAGCCATTAATAAGACGAAGATCTTCCGGTTCGAACAGTACAACGGGGTACTTATTAGTATTTGTGAGTCGGTAGGATATTTTTTCGTCGACCACGAACTGTTTTCGCCCGGTTTGCTTCATTGAATCAAACTTCACCGTTCTGACAGTTCCGTCATCCATTTCAATATCAATCCGGTACCAGGGGGAGTCTTTTTGAAGCACATCTGCGTCACTCCCGCGAAACGAAGTCCCTTGTAGTGCGATATAGAGTGCTTCGAGCAGGGAGGTTTTTCCAGTACCATTTTTTCCAGTAATAATTGTCGTAACCGGGGAAAGTTCGATTACTTTTTTCGTATGATTACGGACATGTTGCACGCCAATTTTCGTGATGTGTGACATAGAAATTAGCTCTTTAGGGGCATAATGATGTGTTTGTAGTTCGCCGACTTACTTCCGTCGGTTAGTACACAAGGTGACAGTTTTCCACTAAATCGGAAGGTGACTCTGTCGCCGTCGAGAACTGACAACGCTTCGTTAAGGTAGCGAGAGTTAAGGGTGACCGTTCCGTCCTGGGTGATTGTCTCAGCTTCAGCTTCAGAGGTATTTTCGCCTAGTTCTGAGGCGATTGAGTGGATTGAGAGAGTCTTGGTTTCACTGACCGCACTAATAGTGACGCTGCCGCCAGATTCACGCGCAAATAAACTGGCGATTTTAGTAATTCGTACAAAATCATCTTTTTTGAGAATAATCTCTGTTTCCGATGTTTTCGGAATAAGTTGACGGTAGTCGGGGAAAATACCATCAATCAGACGGCTGGTAATTTCGGTTTCATTGAGTTTGAAATGAACCTGTGTGTCGTTAAAGAGAAGTTCAATCTCCTCTACCTCATCATTAATCGTCCGTAGTACTTCCTGGAGAGTGCTGGCAGGAATGATAGCTGAGAGTTCGGTTTTAGTATCGATCAGGTACTTTTCTGATAGGCGATAGCCGTCAGTCGCCGCCAGGTATAATTTACCCTCAAACGAGTGCCAATACACTCCAGTGAGCACGGGTCGAGTTGAATCGGAGCTACTTGTTACCATCGTTTGAGATACGGCTTTTTTGAAATCTTCAGTGGTTACAATGTATTTGATCGATGTTTTCTTATCGATTACTGGGAGTTCTGGGAATTCGTCGGCCACCATGCCGTTGATAATAGAGCTGTAGTGACCACAAGTAATCTTCAGGTGATCGTTCTCAACCTTGAGGTTGATTTGTTCTTTTGGTAAGTTCGACACAAACTCTGTTATAAGCCGAGCAGGGATGGTAATCGAACCTTCACGAACAACTTTTGCACCAACATAATTACTTGAGGCTACTTCGAGGTTTGTTGCTGCTACGAGGAGGCGATTGTTGTCAGTTCGAAGTAGGATATTTTCAAGAATTGGCAGTTGGGCCTTATTAGTCGCAACCCGGCTAACGTTCGAAAGTGCGCGGGTAAAGTTTTCTTGGGTGACTTGTAGTTCCATAACTATTAAATCCTTTTTATCTTTTTGCTTAGTATTAATAGGCTCTGTGGATTGCGGGTATAACTATTTTCTAACAGAGATAATTGAGATAATTTGGCCGTGTACAACTGAGCGGAGAACTTTTGGTCTCGTGAGGGTATAACATGGAGTTGTCCGAGCTGTGAACTAATAAATGAAATAGGTCGCATAACTAATGTGTACAACCTCACACTCTTAACCCACTGCACCGTGAACAGGTTGTGGACATATTGTACACACACCTTAAGCATAAAGTTTCTCCCGGATTTCAGCGACTTGTTCACGGATAAGGAAGTCGAGTTTGATCGCTTTTTCAATTTTTTCAACCGAATGAATCGCGGTAGTGTGGTCTTTTCGACCAAGTTCGGTCGCGATCTTTGGGAAACTCAAATGAAGCTCACTTCGAAGTAGATACATGGCAATTTGCCGCGGGGTGACGATATGTTTGTCGCGCTTCGGGCTACAGATCTCATCGGTCTTAATTTGGAAGTGACGAGCTGTTTTTTCGATGATCTGTTTTGAGGTGACATATTGTGGTCGGCTACGGCGAACGTTTCCAATCAACCCTTCAGCAGTTGAAATATCAGGTGTCACGCCACGCATCTCTGCATAGGCAAGGAGTTGGTTAAGTGCACCTTCAAGCTCACGGATATTTGTCTTAATATTGTTTGCGAGGTACTCTACTGTCTCACGAGACAGTTCGATATTTGATTGAGCAGACTTTGCCTCGACGATCGCACAGCGAGTTTCAAAATCAGGCATTTGAATATCGATCGCCATACCCCATTCAAAACGACTACGAAGACGCTCGGTGAGGGTAGGGATACTACGCGGTGGTTTATCACTACTAATAATAATCTGCTTGTTCGATTGATGAAGCGCATTAAAGGTGTGGAAGAATTCTTCCTGAGTCTTCTCTTTACCGGCGATAAACTGCATATCGTCGATAATAAGGACATCGACATTACGGTACTTATCGGAAAAGCCCTTTTTCTTAAAACGAATACTCTCCAAGAAATCTTTCACAAATGTTTCTGAACTAATATAAAGCACCTTAGCGCCCGGGTTATTGGTGACAATTTCATTGCCAACCGCTTGCATAAGGTGGGTTTTACCCAGCCCCACACCGCCATAGAGGAAGAGTGGGTTGTATTTTACCCCTGGATTAGCCGCCACCGCCTGACAGGCGGTGTAGGCGAGGTCATTACTCGAGCCAACGATAAAATTCGCGAACGTATAACGCGGGTTAAGACCGTTAATAGGCATTGGTGAGGCCATTAGAGAACTTGTCGCCACCGATGGGGAGGTGATTGCCTGCTCACTTTGAACTACTTCACGAGTAATAACTTTTTTATTTAACATCTTAACGGTATAACTAATGCGTTCAGTCACGATACCATTTTTCTTCAAGACATCACGTACCTGGTCATTAAACTTCACTTCGAACTGACGCTTCGCGAAGATGTTAGGGACAGCGATCACAATACCGTCATCGGAATTACTAAGGAGTTCAGTATTTTTAAACCACGTCATGTAGGTTGCACGCGAAACTGACAATTCAATTTCACCTAATACGCTTTGCCATAAGGCTTGGTGCATTCCACAACTCCCTGTGTTTTATACTGTTACTACCCATAATTATACGGCAGTCGGGCAGTTTTCCACAACCTCAAAATAGAAATGAAACCAGGGTGTCACAGGAGTACGACTTATCCACAAATACCCACCAGCCCTGTTAATGTGTGGATAAAGACGGCGAAACTGTGGATAGATTTCTTTACTAAAAAACCATCCACCCAAAAACGCAACCGCTCACGCTTGAAAAAAACACCCTAAAACGGTAGAATAACTAAGATATGCCAAAGAGAACACACCAACCACACACCCGTCATCGTGCACGCACGCACGGCTTCCGGGCTCGTATTGCTACGAAAGCCGGCCGAGCTGTCATTAAGCGACGACGCATCAAAGGCCGATCTAAACTGACGGTCTAGTAAAAAACTCCAGTGAACACCACTGGAGTTTTTATTTTGGCGTAGTCACCGTATAATAACTACCACTATGATTGCATTTAAATACCGATTCCACGGCCACGGCAGTTTACGGTATGTCTATAAAAATGGCCAAGCCATTCGAACTCACCTAGTGACCGTTAAATATAGCCGCAATCCTCACCGGAAGAATCCACGTATCGGAGTTGTTGTGAGTAAGAAGGTATTAAAGAGTGCTGTCGGACGAAACCGCATTCGACGTCGGCTCTACGAAGCCCTGCGACCACACATCACCCCCGATCTCCCGAGTTATGACGTTGTGTTTATTGTCAGCTCTAGTGAAATTCTCGCCCAGTCACCAAGCGAGCTAAACGCGCTCGTCAGTGACCTTATGGCGCAAGCAACCACCTACACTCCCGATCAAAAAAATGATATAATATAACCTAAACGTATTATCTGGAGTATATAAAAAGTGAATATTTTCGAACTGCTAATTGTGCAACCTATCTTCAACCTGCTAATTGCCCTCTATAGTATTATCCCCGGCAGTGACTTTGGTGTCTCTGTTATTCTTTTTACCATCCTGGTTCGATTCGCACTCTACCCACTTTTAAAGCGCCAACTACATCAAACAAAACTAATGCGCAAACTCCAGCCCGAGCTAAAACGGATCAAAAAAAGCACCAAAGGTAATCGTCAACTCGAGAGTGTGCAGATGCTCGAACTTTATAAGAAACATGGTGTCAGCCCATTCCGCTCAATTCTTATTCTCTTAATCCAATTGCCGATTTTCCTCGCACTCTATAACGTTATCCAAATCTTCACTCTCCACCGTGACCAAATCGCGAAGTTTACCTACGATTTCCTCGAGGGTGTTCCGGCTATCTCTCACCTTATCAAGCACCCAGAACAATTCAACGAGAAACTACTCGGCATAGTCGATTTGACCAAACCAGCAATCGGTAGCCACGGGGTTGATATTATCCTCCTCGTTCTGGCTGTCGTCGCGGCCGGCACCCAATACATTATGAGTAAACAGACCATGCCGCATACCGATAGTAAAAAGCGCTTGCGTGACATTATGTCTGAAGCCGCTGCTGGCAAACAAGCCGACCAGTCGGACATGAACGCCGCCGTCATGGGGAAAATGATGAAATTCCTCCCAGTCTTCATGTTCTTTATAATGATCAGTATCCCAGGGGCCATCGCCCTTTACTACGGCGTTTCAAACATTGTGGCCGTTTTACAACAGTCATACCTTCTCAGGCAGGACAGTGAAGAGATGGATGAGATCGCCGACGAAGTTAAAGCTCCTGTAGCGAAAAAAGCCACTACTAAGGCACGAGAGAAAGCCGCCAAAGAAGCCACCGTTACACGTATTACCGCTAAACCATCAGCGAAGAGGAAAAAGTAATGGATCAGCAAGCCTCGATTGACTACGCTAAGAAATATCTCGAAGACTTGCTGTCGTTTTTTGAAGTTAACTCTGAGGTTGAAGTGTCGGTTAATGATGACGTCCTGGAGCTGTCTGTGCCCGCCAGTGAGCTTAGTAGTATCCTCATTGGCCGCAACGCTGAGACACTGCGATCGCTACAATATATTCTCTCGACCACCCTCAGAAACGACAATGCCGATATCCAGCGCGTCAACCTCGACATCGCTGACTACAAAAAGCAACGAGCAGAGAAACTAGCCGAACAAGCCAAGGGTTGGATCGAGCAAGTCCAGCGAACCGGCGATTCATACATCGCCAACCTCAACGCAGCTGATCGACGGATTGTGCACGGCGTGGCTGCTGACTACGAGGACATTCAGACATTCTCCGAAGGCGAAGGCCGTGAACGCCACCTTATCATCGCGCAAAAAAGCTCTTAAACTTATCGAAGTATATTCATATACACAGCATGAGTTTGCTCGGCCATGCGTCGCCATGAATATTTTTTAAATTGCTTAGTACCTTTTGTGACGAGCTCACTGCGGAGCGTCTGGTCGGAGAGAACTTCGTCGATGGCACGGGTTATATCACCCACATCATATGGATCAAAATAGTGAGCAGCCTCGCCATAGACCTCCGGTAAGCAAGTAGTATTACTACTGATGACTGGTGCACCGTACCCCATTGCCTCGAGTCCCGGCAGCCCAAACCCCTCCATAAGTGAAGGGAAGACATAGGCCTCACAGTGGGTATAGAGCCAATCACGCTGACTATCCTCGATAAATCCAGTAAAATGAATGTTTCTGTAGTGTTTCGATGCAAAATACCTCTCGTTTATTAAAACCGACTCATTTTTACGCCCCACCAAAATGAGCCCGAGGTCTGGATATTTTTCAAGCAGTTGCTGATGAGCGTCGCCTAGCCGTTTGATATTTTTATAATCACTTTGCTGACCAACGTATAAAATAAACTTTTTGAACGGATGAGTGTATAGTTTTATGGTATCAATAGATACATCAGCCGCCTCGTAAGTAATGGTTATCTTATCTTCGGGGACGTGCGCAAACTCCGCGTACTCTTTTTTTGTAAACTCAGTCGGGGTAACAATGTGGCGGTTGGTTTTAGCAATGCGCTTAAAGACATATCGTCCAACCAATTGCTTGACATGGAACATTAGCCAGTTCTTATCTGAATTATAGGTTTTTAAAAGGTTAAGATCATGCATAGTGGTAACAGTTTTACCTCTGTAAAGCACAGGTTGTTGGGGCATACAAAAATGAACCAAGTCCGGCTTGAGTTTATTAAGAAGTTTTAGTAACCCGATCTGCTCCGAAAACGAATAGTCAGCGAAGTCGGCCTCTACTACTGTGAAGTTACTATTTTTTGGAGTGAAATAGTGTATGTCTTTTTTTCGTACTAACACCGAATAATGGTTGTCGCTGTCGATATCTTGCAGGTAAAATAATAGTCGCTCAATGTAGCGGCCGGTTGAAGAATTAATAATTCGCGCATCAATGGCAATATGCATTATTCTAGTATACTAGTAAAAGGAGATAAGCTTATGACAGATTTGCCAGAAAAACTTGGTACGTTGCGACCAAACCCAGTGTTGAATATTGCTGATGTAACCCGCGACATAGCGGAGTATATCAGACGCGCCAATTACATGATTGTTGAGATCAACGACAAAAAACCATGGGGTTCGTATATACGAATTAACAGTGGACAGGCAGACGAATTTGTTGGCGACTTCTTTAGTGATCTGAGTCCAGAAGCAGCTCGCCTGGGTAATCCAGATGCCGAACTCAGCCCCAAGATACTCATCGTCTCGCCAATGGAACGTCTTAGTCTTCAGACTCACGCCAGGCGGGCGGAGCGCTGGCGATTTCTCACCGATGGATTTTACTATAAAGGTACAACGTCAGAGGATACACAGATGTATAACGCGAAAGCTGGGGAGGTTGTACAATTTGAACGAGGTGAAATCCACCGCCTCTGCGGTGCTGAGAGAGGGTATGTTATTGTCGCTGAAATCTGGCAACATAGCGATCCAAATAGTCCATCCAGCGAGGATGATATCGATCGTCTCGAAGATGATTATTCGCGGTAGTGTTTCTCGATTGTATCAGTGGTGTATCTACACAGGCGCTAGTGTATAATTAGAACACTAGCTAATAATTTAAATGTTCAGGGGATTATCACACAATGGCTGAAACTACGAAGCGAGCTTTAATAACTGGTGTTGCTGGGCAAGATGGTGGTCATCTAGCAAAATTGTTACATGAAAAAGGGTATGAGGTGTACGGTACAATTAGGGGTCAAATGGAGGCCTCTCACCCCCGATACAGGCAAATAAAGGAAGAGATGCCATACATTAACCTCGTCATGGCCGACCTTCTCGATCTGGCTGCTCTCACACGCGCAATGCAGGAGATTAAGCCAGACGAAGTCTATAATCTTGCAGCGATTAGCCACGTTGGTTATTCATTCCGAGACCCTATTCTTACAGCTGACGTAACAGGTAAAGGTGTGCTTCATATGCTCGAAGCAATTCGTCTTGCTGGTTTAGAGAAGACAATTCGATTTTACCAAGCCTCTACGTCAGAAATGTATGGCGGGCTTGAATATAATCGGCCAGAAACAGGCTATACCGAAGAGGCAGCCTTCCATCCACGTAGCCCATACGGCGTAGCTAAACTTTACGGGTACTGGATTACGAAAAACTATCGCGAAAATTATGGCATGTATGCCCTTTCTGGCATTCTGTTCAATCACGAGGGTGAACGACGCGGACCGGAATTTGTGACACGCAAGATCACTCAATCCGTTGCGCGTATCAAACTTGGTAAACAAGAACACATAGAGCTTGGCAATATGGATGCCAAACGCGACTGGGGCTATGCTGGTGACTACGTGGAGGGTATGTGGCGCATGCTACAGCAAGACCAGCCAAATGACTACGTCCTTGCAACTGGCGAAACCCACTCTATTCGTGAATTTTGCGAACTAGCCTTTAAAGAAATTGGTGTTGAACTTACCTGGCAAGGCAGTGGTGTAGATGAAACGGGCGTCGATGCCTCGACAGGCAAGACACTTCTCAAGATAAACCCCGAGTTTTTCCGCCCATCAGAAGTCGATCTTCTACTGGGAGATCCAACAAAAGCAGAAACGGAACTTGGCTGGAAGCGAGCGGTTGATTTCCCTGGTCTCGTGAAGTTAATGGTTGAGCATGATCTGAAACTCGAAGCAGGACAATAAGTCGAGGCATGAGCAACGAGAAGAGTAGTTGGAAGAGATTGAATCGAAAAACCCTTTACGACTCGCGCTTTATGAAAATGTATGAAGATACAGTAGAACTGCCTTCCGGTCATCTAATGGATGATTATAGTGTTGTAGATCTACCAGATGGTGTCCTAGTAGTGGCGACAGACGAAGAAAATAATGTTCTTGTTATCGATGAGTATAAATATGCTGCTGACGATACATTCCTTACGTTTGTAGCTGGTGGGATCGATGGATCAGAATCGGTTCTTGAGGCAGCTCGAAGGGAATTAGTCGAGGAGACTGGTTATGATACGGATGACCTTGAACTTCTAGCCCAACTAGATGTCTACCCTTCCAAGGTTATTCATAAGTCGAGTATTGTCCGTGCTCGGAATATTAGAAAAGTCACAACCACTAATCACGAGGCTAGTGAGGGCATCGGAAATATTAGATTGATATCACCCGCTGAACTTAAAAGTAGTCTAAAAGGCGGTAAGATTAAAACAACGTATATGTTAGCGGCGATTGCACTTGCGTTTCCCGAGATCCTCGGCTAATCAAGACTTTTTTGAAGTGACAAAATCCGCGATTGTTTGATCGATCGTATATTCGGGTTGCCACTGAAGTTCGTTCCGGAGTCGCGATGAATCACCGACAATCTCCTGTATGTCGGTGGGGCGCACAAGAGCAGGGTCAATTTCGAACGTAACCTCTGGTCGATCCATCGCAACCTTAAGCTTATCGAGTATATCAATTCCTGCAAGACTTTGGCCGGAACATATGTTATAGGTGTCGTATTGCAGTTCTGAGGCTAGGGCGAGCAGGGCATAGGCCTTTACGATATCACGCACGTCAGTGTAGTCACGCATTGTGCTGACGCTCCCTACTTTTATGACGGCGTCACCACTCTCAGACAATCGATCATAGAAATCGGGAAGAATAAAACCAGGGGCTTGACCAGACCCTATATGATTGAAGGGGCGGACGACGACGCTATCGAGCCCACGTCCTCGGTAGTAGGTTGCCTGATTTTCGTTTAGAACCTTACTTACAGCGTAGGGCGAAGTTAGTCCAAGTTCTGATTCTTCAGTAATTGGCATGGGTTGATCCGGGCTGTAAATAGCACCACTACTCACAATGATAATTCGTGGCTTATCCTCTTGCTTCAAGTAATACTCACACAAATTTGTCACCATTGCGCTATTGGCATCAATGTATCGTTGAGGATTATCGAATGAAGGCCCTACTGCCGCCAGTCCGGCTAGATGAATAATACTTTTCACAGAACCGGTATCAGGCCACCCTTCGATAAGGTCTTGCGGATAGTATTCATCCACGATATCTTTAATATCTGCTGCAATTTCGGGCTCGTGCCCTACCCCGACTACAGAAAGCCCTCGTGACACGAGTGCTCGAGCGAGATGGTGACCGACAAAACCGTTAATTCCCGAAATGACAACCAACTCTTTATTCATGATACTAAGTATACCAAGTTACCTACTGAAGCGATAGCGATTGTATCTGGAATAAGATATAATGGAACCTTAGATGAGAGATACGATCAAGAGACTGAAACAGAAGTACCATTATTCAGTTATACTTTTGAAACAGTTAGTTGTTACGGATTTTAAACTTAGATATCAAGGCTCTGCACTAGGCTATATCTGGTCACTTTTACGACCACTTTTTCTATTCGTCATCCTTTATCTGGTGTTTGATAAAATATTCAATGCTGGAGCGTCAATACCACATTATCCGGTATACCTTTTACTTGGTATTGTATTATGGAACTATTTCGGAGAGGTGACGAATGGGGGTGTTACTGCGATTGTAGCGAAGGGTGACTTATTGAGAAAACTTAACTTTCCTAAGTATGTGATTGTGCTTACGGGATCTTTTTCGGCCTTCATAAATTTACTGATAAACTTTATTGTAGTAGCAATTTTCATGGTAATAAATGGAGTTAGTCTCGAGTGGAGTGCACTTCTTCTGCCCCTGCCCCTAATTGAATTATTTGTATTCTCAATTGGCATTGCCTTCATGCTGGGTGCTCTGTTTGTGAAATTTAGAGACATCAACTATATTTGGGAAATTATAATGCAGGCGGCATTCTACGCCACACCAATTCTCTACTCACTTAGTTTTGTAATCGAAAAATCAGAATGGGCTGCAAAGTTATTAATGCTAAATCCGGTTGCACAAATTATTCAGGATGCTAGATATGTATTGATAAGTCATCAAACTATTACTTATGAAAGTCTTTATGGTAGTGGTTGGTATAGGTTGATTCCGTTAGCAATAGTTATTATATTCACAGTCTTAGCGGCTACGTATTTCAGAAGTAAATCGGCTGATTTTGCGGAGGAAATATAGGAATGATTCACAATAATGAAGTAACTGTGTCCGTGCAGAATGTTTCGAAGAACTTCAAACTTCCGCATGAGAAAAATAACTCCATAAAAACAATCGTTACGGGTTTACTAAAAAATAAAGAGAAATCCTTTGAGGTGCAACATGCTCTCAAAAATATATCGTTTGATATAAAAAAAGGAGAATTCTTTGGTATCGTAGGGCGCAACGGAAGTGGGAAAAGTACACTTTTGAAGATTCTTGCGGGCATCTATCAACCAACAACAGGCAGCGTAAAAACTGCAGGTAAGGTCGTTCCATTTATCGAGCTTGGAGTCGGCTTTAATCCTGAGTTAACAGGTCGTGAGAACATATTTTTAAACGGTGCACTTCTTGGGTTTACTAAAAAAGAGATGACAGACATGTATGACGATATTGTTGAGTTTGCTGAGATTGAGCGATTTATGGATCAGAAGCTTAAGAACTACTCGTCTGGTATGCAGGTTCGCTTAGCATTTGCTGTTGCGACAAGAGCAAAGGCAGGTGTATTGATTGTTGATGAGGTGTTAGCCGTCGGAGATAGCGATTTTCAAAAAAAGTGCTTCACTTATTTCAAGGGTATAAAACGTAGTGATACAACAGTAGTCTTTGTTACCCACGATATGAATGCTGTACGTGAATATTGCGATAGAGCTGTATTGATTGAGAAGAATGAAATACAGAAAATTGGTGACCCGGAAGAAATATCAGTTGCTTACAGTAAGCTTTTTTCAGATTCAAGTTCGAATAAACAATCCGAAGCAGGTAAGGATCGATGGGGTAATAAGTCTGCTGAATTTACAGAGGTTGAAGTGATTAGTCCAGTGGTGCGAGCGGATCAAAAGGATCTTACTATTAAAACAAGAGCCCACGTCAACAGAGATTTATCTGGAGCAGTGGTCGGATATAACGTAAAGAATGAATCCGGGACTATACTTATGGGCAATAATTCAACATTGCTTCATCAAAAAATACATGAATTGAATGTGGGTCAGGATGTTGAAATTGAATGGACGATACCAAATATTTTTAACGCTGGACGCTATTTTATTGATGTCTCCTTTACGCATGAAAATGGTGTTGATGTCTGCGACTGGTGGAAAGATGCTAGTAGTTTTGTCGTAGATAAAGAGCCAGGTAATCCATACAGTATTAACCCGGAAGTTAAGATGACCTATAAAAAAGTTGGTTAAGTTCATGAGAAAGAAAGTCTTCTTTGATGCACTTCCATTGGCCGCTACAAGACAAAGCGGTATCGGAAAAGTTACTGAAGAAACTATAAGAGCACTCTGTAGAAACGAATATTTTTTGGCAAAGCATGAATTAATAGGCTTTGTTCCACTTGGCAAGAGGAATATATTGGTTGAAAAATTCAAAGATCTACCTGTTAAGATCGTAACGATACCCGTACCCAATAAAATACAAGAAATTTTCTTACGAACGAAGACGATGCCTCCCCTTGACTTGATATTGGGGAGAGGTACATATCTATTTTTTAATTATCGTAATTTTCCATTATTAAAATCTCAATCGGTTACATATGTATACGACCTAGGATTTATTGACTTCCCGCAGTTTGCTGAGAAAAGAAACAGAAAGTACCTAACAAAATATATTCAAAGATGGACAAACCGTACTGATATTATTGTAACGATATCGCAATATTCTAAGAGTCGCATACGCGAATTGCTAAATGTGGAGGCTGGTAAGATAGAGGTTATTTATTGTGGCGTAGACTCGGTAGTTGAGCCAGCTAAAAACATCACTGAAAATATACTTTTAAAATATGGGCTATCAAAAAACTATTTGTTATTTGTTGGCAATATCGAACCACGAAAGAATCTAACAGGCCTAGTCGAAGGTTTTAGTAAGACGTCACAAAAAATAAAAGAAGATTACCAGCTTGTCATTATTGGCGCCGACGGTTGGAGCAATGGTGAAATATATGATGCAATTGAGCTTGCACGAAAAAATGGTTGCCAAATTATTATTCCAGAGAGGTTTGTTACAGATAAAGAACTAGTTTCGATACGATCCCAGGCAAGCGCGGTAATTAGCACCTCATTTTATGAAGGTTTTAGTATTCCACCTCTAGAGGCGCTCGCCCAGCATGTACCAATTGCATTGTCGAATATTGCAGTTCACACGGAGCTTTATGAGGATAGAGCTGTGTTCTTCGATCCATACGATGCGAACGACATTGCAAAAGGGATAACTACCATACTCGAGCAGAAGGATCGTCCAATTGAAAATGAATTTGTTACAAAGTATTCATGGGATTCTTCAGCAGATAAGCTCGCAGAAACTATTTATAAGCTTGAGGCGTAGATTGAAAAAGTTTGGTACTATAGTTGTATGTTAAATAAATTACCGAGTTTCGACTAAATGGAACGCTCAGCTTTTGATATACTTGCTCGCGAGAATAACCCGTGGAATAAAGATGCCAAGGGTCGTGCCGACATGACGATTGCTTCTCGCGATGCAGATGGAATACCAAGAGTAAAAGATGCAGGGAAAGTAAAACAAAAAAATGGTGTAAAAGTGCAAGTTATGCACAATGGACTTGTTGTTGAAGAAAATGGTTATCAAGGCGGATGGCAAGCAGAAACCATCAGCGCACTAAAAGGCGTGCACGAGCCTCAAGAAGAAAAAGTCTTTTACGAAGTCTTGAAGCGAATAAAAAACCCTACAGCCATGATTGAACTTGGTGCCTGGTGGGCATATTACTCCATGTGGTATTTGAAATCATTTCCAAACGCACGTTCAATCTGTACCGAGCCAGATCCCGTAAATCTCGAACTAGGTAAGCGAAATATGACTCTTAATGAGATTGATTACGACGCAAGGGTAAAATTTTATTCCGCCGCTTCAGGTTCGGGCAAAGTGAAGACTGCTCAGTTTACGACAGAGAGTGGTCAATTGATAAAGGTGCCAATAAAATCTGTCGATGCAATAATCACAGAACAAGAACTCAAAAAGGTAGATATCTTGCACATGGACATTCAGGGTGCGGAAGTCGATACTTTAGACGGGGCTATTAAGAGTATTGACTCTGGTGTAGTTAGATTTTTGTTTATTTCTACCCACCATTATGCCATATCTGAAAATCCCAAAACTCATCAACTATGTAGGGAATTTATCGTAAAGCATGGCGGTCATATTATTGCCGAACATACAGTACTCGAATCTTGTAGTGGTGACGGCTTAATTGTGGCTTCATTCGACAAGCAGGACAAAGATTTTTCTGTCCCTATCTCACTTCAGCCTACTCGAGATAGTCTGTTTCGCTCGAGCGACTATGATGTGGCAATTCTTTGGAATGAATACGATAAATTAGCGAAGAGTAACCATGAACTACAGGAAGATATAAAGCGTCAACAAAAGCTTATTGAAGAAAAAGATCAATTTATAAATGAAATAACACCCCTTAGAAGACATGTAAAGCGTCAGATACGACACAGAATTAATAAAACATGAAGTCCACTGGTGCAAAAAGGACATTATTGATAGATTGCCAAATACTACAAACACCAGCCTTTGATAGAGGTATGGGGAAGTACACGATTAGTATTTTAAAAACATTCATTGAGAAAAACAAAATTGAGAAAAAATATGACAATATTCAACTCGTTCTTAGCAAGAATTTAGAAATAAGTGGGACGCGACTCGAGTATATCAAGAATCAGATAAATGTTGAACAGGTTTTGCTAGATCTTCCTGTAGATATATCACATCAATATAAAGAGAAACATGACCAATCGGTCAAAAAACTAACATTATACGTTGAATCGACGTATAAGAAGGCAGAAGATGTTGATTTTCTAATTATGGCGCCATTTTTTGTTGGATTTGCTTCGGCATTTCCGGAGAAATGCGGTAGCAAGTTTGTAATTGTCTACGATCTAACACCACAAAAGATATGGCATAAGTTAAAGATATTTCCTGACGATATTTACTTTTCGCACTATAATCTATTTTTTGAAGCGAACCATCTCTTCACTATATCTCATGCCGTAAGAGATGAAATGGTCTTGTATCTTGGCCTGCCTGAATCGAAACTTTCTGCAATTGACGGCGGTCCATTTATGCAGGAAGAAAATAAAGTGAATGGTGTTAGTGAAACATCAAAGAAACTACTAGATAAGCCTTTTATTTTATTCCCAAGCGGTTCAATTGTACACAAAAACAATCATCGTGCAGTTGAAGGTTTTGCAAAATTCAATCGTCTACACGACGATAAATATCGACTATTAGTTACCTCGACTTTTAGCGAAGATGATCAGCGTAATTTGAAGCAGATTTGCCCCGCGGTTTACTTTACTGGTAACATCTCCGACGAAGAGATTAATTATATGTACACGAAAGCAGATGCAGTGCTCTTTGCTTCCATTGCTGAGGGTCTTGGCATGCCGGTACTTGAAGCAAGTGTTAGTGAAACACCTGTGGCGTGTTCTAACATCCCCGTTTTACGAGAACTTTCTGGAGAAGCTTTTTATTTGTTTGATCCTTCTGATGTCCAAGACATAGCTGATAAGCTTACCAAGGCAGTAGCGAGAGAAAACTGGGTAAAGCACCTGAATGCTATCCGCATAGTCCAAAAGAAATATACTTGGGAACGTTCAGCAACACTACTATTTGAAAAGATGACTAGTGCCTCAACGCACAGTTCTAGGCCCAAGCCCTCTTGCATACTTGTAGTAAAAGTAAATAATCTCAATTCACCCGCTAGTTACCTTGCTGAACGAGCTTTAGGGCAACTAAGTGGTCAATATCAAGTAGAGTTGCTTCTGCACGAAAAACGACATATAAGCGCGCCACTATTTCTTTCTTATTATAATAAACAAGCTAAGATGAATAATAAAAATAATACTACTACCATCACCATTAGTGATACAAGAAATATCCTAAAGATAGGACGTGAATCATCAAGAGTTCATGTCGAAATTCGATGCTCTAAGGATCATAATACTAAATACACTAGCCGTAGAGTCACTTTGGATAAGATGTTAGAATTAAAAGAGTGGCAATATAAGACAAATGCGCAACCATGGCAGTTAGCACATCGATTAGCGGAGGATATTGTAAGTAATTTATGACAAAAAAAATACTGGTCTTATCAACATATCCTATTAAGAATCCCCAGCACGGCGGTCAAAAAAGATTAGCAGCCATTGTTAATGCTTATATCGATGTCGGCTATACAGTCAAAGCAGTTGGGATATTCGATAAAGCAGTCTATAAAGACCATACTGCTGATGATATTTCTCTAGGGATTAGTTCAGCTGTAGAGATTCGCAAGAATCCTTGGACGGGTGATATCGTTTGCGGAAGAGCGATAATAGATGATCCACACGTAAAAGAAGCGATGAAGAAACATTTAATTGAGTTTGCGCCAAATGCCATTCATCTTGAACAGCCGTTTGTTTATTTAGGTTTGGAACCCCTACTTCTTGAGCTCGGTTTGTCACCGACTATTATCTATGGTTCACAGAATGTCGAGGCCCCTATGAAACGCGAGATTCTAGAGAGTCAGTATGAGCCCGAATCTGAAATTTATAACACAGTGAAGCTAATAGGTGAATGTGAACGTCGTTTAGTGAAACAATGTGATTTATTAACAGCTTGTACAAAAAGTGACCTAGAGACCTATTGGAAGATGGGGGCGGATAAGAAAAAAACAGTCTTATCGCAGAATGGAATTGATCGCCTACACACAACGGAAGGCGACAAGCATCACTGGGAAAACATTTATAAAAAAAACGGAATAGTTACTAAAATATTATTCATTGCTTCGGCACATCCTCCAAGTATAACTGGCTTCATTCAGATGATTGGTAAGGGACTTGGCTTTTTAGCGCCACATCAACGTATGATGATTGCAGGCAGTGTGTCTGATTATTTTAAAAATATATTCAATACGAAAAATCTTGATATAGGTGATGCTACATTTTGGATACGTGCTGTTCCATGTGGACGTTTGAGCGAAAGTTCTTTAGGTGCTTTAATAGAAAGTTGTGATGTCTTAGTGTTGCCAATTACCGAGGGTGGTGGCTCTAATTTGAAAACTGCCGAGGCAATTATGGCAAACAAGAAAGTGGTAGCTACATCACACGCACTTCGTTCATTTGAGTGGGCTGCTAAATTACCGAATATATGGATTGCGGATACTCAAGATGAGTTTGTTGCTGCTATTCGGCAGGCAATAGATACTGAGATTATTCCCCGAACTAAGCTCGAAGAAAAAAAAGCAGAACAAGTCTTATGGGTGAATCAACTTGCAGAATTTCGAGAAAGGATCAAGAAAATATGACAAAGACAACTTGGATTGATATTACAGACATGATTGGTTGGACGGGACAATTTGGAGGTACCCAGCGAGTCGTGTACGGTATTGCTAATGAGTATGTGCAATACGCCAATAAGCACAAAAATACATCTGTGAAGTTTTGTTTTTTTAGTGAGAAAACTCGCAAATTCTACGAGACCTCATTCGACGTGATAAAACCAATGAATGATATTGATGAAGTTTCTAAAAACGACAAAATGTCAAAAAATATTGACACAAAAGAGCGTGTAAAAATAATAATACAAACTTATGTACCAAATCGAATACTATCAAATGCATATGTGAAGCGATACGGTAAAACGATTGGCAAACAAGTCTATGGGATTGCCAAGAAAGCAAAGAATGAACTAGGACCCAAAAAAATCACTATAATCAACGAGCCAGAGGCTATATTCGAACACAATGATACTGTATTGTTGCTTGGTAAACCATGGGATACACCAATGATGATGCCCACCCTTCAGCTTCTAAAGGAGCAGAAGGGCTTTTTAATCGAAACTATTATATATGATTTAGTTATATCATTACAGCCGCAGCTCCACACTCCTGTGCTGTTTAAGGACTATACGCAATATCTTTTTTATGTTGCACAGTGTAGCGATAGAATACTGCCAATTTCAAAATCCAGTGAGCGAGATTTTTATGAATTTTGTGACCGTATGCGACTTCCGAAACCGGAATCAAAAGTTATTCGTATTGGAGACATCATTCACAAGTCAAAGGAGCCAACGATTCCTCGTCAAATGGATCGACAAAAGAGCAAACAGTTTCTACTATGCGTGGGAACTATTGAGGTTCGCAAGAACCACGCTTTACTTTATTACGTTTATAAACTTGCACACGAACGTGGCATAAATCTACCTCAACTTGTCATCGTGGGTCGTGTGGGTTGGAATGCTAAAGATATATATACTATGTATAAAAATGACCCTCTAATAAAGGAGCAGACTATTATATTAGACTCAGTGACTGACCCAGAGCTTTCTTGGCTGTACGAAAATTGCCTCTTTAGCGTTTATCCATCAATGTACGAGGGTTGGGGCTTACCTGTTGCCGAATCACTCCAATACGGTAAGGTAGTCGTGGCCTCCAATAGCTCTTCTATCCCCGAGATTGCTGGTGAGTTACTGGAGTACTTCTCGCCATACTCCGTAGATGAGTGTCTGCATCTCATACTGAAATATCTTGATGATGAACGGAGAACTGCGCTCGAGAAAAAGATTCATTCAAATTACTCACCTACAAACTGGCGACATACATTCATGCAGGTGAATACCTCATAAAGATGGATGCATCTCTTCTGCATACATGACTGGAGTATAGTGATACAATTGTCTTATGCCAAAAAGGGATCAGGGTCTCTAGATGAAGATGATTTTATATAGAAGCAAGACAAAAAAGATAATCCTGGATAACAGCTACGTAATACATTTGCTGGCCTTAGCCTTTTTTATGCTCGTCTCTGGTTTATTGGTACTTCGGCTAGGTCAAGATGTAAACTACGATCTCCTTAATTACCATTATAATAATCCACAGGCGTTTCTTAATGGTTCAATTGATAGGAATGTGGGGGTTAGCGGCATACTATCGTACGAGAATCCGATAAGAGACATACCTGCGTATTTATTAATGTCAAACTTTAGTCCAAAGCACGCGGGATTTTTACTTGGAGCGATCCATGGTATCAATCTTTGGCTTGTATTTGAAATCCTCTATCTATTACTAAGACTCATGAAAATGCGGCGATTGACCAGCATAACACTCTCGTTTTTCACTGCTTGCTTAACTCTTTTTGGGACAGGCTTTAACTCAGAGATCGGTGGGACTATGGGGGATAACACAACAAGCATACTGGTACTATCAGCACTATTTTTACTGCTATATTCTAATAGGAGTAGTCGACTTGTGTATGGAGTTAGCCTATACAGGATTCTCGCTTTCGTACTTATAGGGTTTTCAACGGGCGTAAAACTTACAAATATGACCTATCTCCTAGGTCTGCTATTAGCGAGCCTAGCTCTCTACAATGGGCAAAGAATTAAGGAAAGAGCTAAGCAATTGTTTGTCGATGGAGTAGCCGCAGTGTTGGGAGTTGTGGCTGCTGCTGGTTTCTGGTATGTGAAAATGTGGTCATTGTTCGGCAGCCCTATATATCCGTTTTATAACGGTGTATTTAAGTCTGAGTATTATCCCGTGAAGAACTTTGTCGATCCGAGATGGATTAATGATTCGCTCTGGAGTTCCATAACTGAACCCTTTTCCTACTTCACCCACCAGATGATTTCATCTGAAGTAGCTTTTCAAGATCCCAGAATCCCGACGATGATTATTGCGATCCTGCTTATAGGAGGTTTTTTCATAGTCACAAAACTCAAAAACATAACTATAAAGTGGAATAGTGAACTCTGGGCACTAATGGTATTTGTAGTTGTTTCGTATCTAATCTGGGCGGTACAGTTTTCTTACTATAGATATTTAATAGCAGTCGAGTTACTATCCTTGCCAATAATAGCAATTACAGTACTTATGATCATAAGAAAGTCCTGGCTTTCGTTTATAGTATTATTTGTTGTGGGTTTTCTTATCCTTACCAATACTACGCAGACAAGTTGGGGACGCATTCCCTGGCAGCCGACTAATTTTGGCGTTACGACTAAAACTTTTGAACATCTAGAAGACTCTACCGTTCTAATCGCTGGGTATCAACCGTACGCATTTCTGGTACCTTACTTTCCAGATACTACCGAAGTCTTGAGAGTGCAGAGTGACCTAACGTCACCAGAAACAGGCACTCCACTTATGCAGAGTCTACTCGTAGAGCGTATAGAGAGTGCAAAACAAAAACACAAAACTTTTTTTGTCTTGCAAGCCGATGAAGAGGAGACGATGACAAGAAAAACAATTAATCACTTTGGTTTTGTAGAAGGAAATTGTAAAGAAATACCTGTTACAATAAGAAATCACACACCCCAAAAATATCGTCTGTGTGAGCTAGATATAGATTAACGGGCGGTATATAAGTCTACAAGATCACAAAGATTTATAGCAGACATCTACCAAATGACCTAGATATGCAAAACGTAGAACTTGTGATCTAGCCAGAAACTAGGTGCTATTTTTGGCAAACAAGTAAAAGATTTTCAGGTATAGGGTTAGTCTTAGCGGATTTAATAGAGTTATCTTTTAGGATATCTTCAAAAGTAATTCCATGAGAGTTCATTTGGCGTTTTGCACCGATACGAGTAATCGTATCAAAGAGAGGGCGTGGCGCTTTGTCGCGGAATGTTCGATATGCGACATTAACCGACTTGCTTGCAATGCCTTTCTTAGGCTTAAACTTGTCAATGCTTGATTTAAAAACCTTGTAGAAAGTCGGGTTTACTAATGCATCAACCCGAGTATTGCCTTTTTTAAATACCCCTTCACCCAGAAGGTGTAATTCTTCGAGCGTGTACTCATGTTCATGTGGGGGGACAAGTCGGCCCTTAGGCGCTTCAGTCGGGTTCTTGGAGTAGAGATTTTGACATTTACGTCGCTCGGGTGTGCCAATGAATGCGTAGCCACCCTTTTTGAGCAATCGATGAGCTTCTTTCATGAAATTGACACCCTCTTCTTTGCTTACGTGCTCAATCACATGTGAAGAAATTACAAAATCAAAAAAACCGTCCTTTAGAGAGGTGTCTTGTGCGGGAACATGCTTGAACTTTACGCCATACTTGCCATAAACCTGCTTCGCATACTTTATTCCACCTTCTGAGTAGTCGACTCCCCAGATTTCAAGGTCAGGAAATAGGTACTTTAAATAGGTTAGGGGACGACCAGAACCTGAGCCAAGTTCTATGAGACGGGCACCTTTCTTTGGCTTCAGTTCTTGAAGATAACGGGCTACAGACATGTATACTGGCATAACAACACCATAGTGCATGATGGGCGTTCGTATTTCAGAGCCTGCTCCTTCCTTGGCAACTGATGCCGGTACAGGAACGATTGGTGTTTCTTCTGCCCACTTCCAGTAAGCATCTGATTCTTTTTGCAATTTTGAATAACTAATTTTTTGCATACGCCTCCATTTAATAACAGTATGATAGATAGGTTTTTACACTGAGCTAACAAACCTTATCATACCAGATTTAGATACTTTTAGCCTAGCTTTATTGTAGCAATATAATCTTCAATAGGCGGAAGATTAAGACCCAACTCTGTCATCTCTTTCGTAGTGTCACTACTCTGAAGATTTTTGAGACCAGCTAGGTTGTCGTGGCTGATCCCAATGCTAGGTAAACCTTGGCCAATCACCCAAAAAATAACGTACGCTAGCCAATATGGGAGGTGTAAAAATAATACTTGAATCTTTGCACGCTCAAACACGATTTTAAATAGTTTTTTATATGTGATTTGCGTAGGGTGCGCAACTGTTATTATTCTGCTTTTATCTGATATTATGATTTCTCCTATGGCACTAACTAGGTCATCGAGCTTAATTAGCTGAACAGGCTGATTGCCCCCACTAATTATAGGTATAATATGGAAGCGTCCGGCTGTAGAAAGAATATTCCTAAATATCCCACCATTGCCAGCGATTAAACCCGGTCTGATACATAATCTACCTGATTCTAGAAACATCTTCTCAATAGCGTACTTTTGTCTTCCATAGATCGAAGTAGCATTATTATGTGCAGACATACTAGATATAAATAACACTTGTTTTACTTGCGCCGCTCGGGCGGCATCTAAAAGTCTCTCAGCCGCTGCAACATTGAGAGCAAGATTGTCTTTTGCATACGCTGCATGTATGAGGTAATCTACGCGTTCCAGCAACTTCGCATTGATATCGTTTCCAAGATCGTAGGGGATATCGGTTATATCATGTGAAAGGTCAGTGTGGTGTCCATTCCTTGTTAAAGTAACGATATTCCACCCCATAGTATAAAAGTGATTTACCAACGCTTTTCCCACAAATCCGTTGGCTCCAGTTATGGCAATTGTGGGCTTATGCCTCATCTCGAATCACATTCCCTGCAACTATGTGCGCATTTGCCATTAGTGAGAAAGTCAGACCCTTAGCGGGTAAGTACTTAAAACCAGAACCGTCAGCCACATAGACTGATGTTGTATTGTGTAGTCTGCCACTAGGACTGAGACGGTACTGCTGCTTTTTATCGCTAAAAGGAAGAGTACCTGCATAGTGGATGCTCGCACCATTACCTGGGTCTAGGATCTTTAGTCCATACGTTTTCATTCTCCTCATGGCCTTTAGGTATGCCTTTTCACGATGTCGGTACTCATTCTTCTCAGATTTAGACAGGCTATAGTGAGCGTGCAAATGATCACCTACAAGTGAGTTAGTGTCTTTGGTGAGCTGAAGGTATTTGTCTTTTGACTGCCTGTCAGGATGATGGATGCCCATAATCACAAGGCCTGACATTAAGTACTGAGTGATTGCCCGAGCATCTACAAAATTAAGAGGGATATGACGGATCAGCCTAAATAACATGAGAGATTGGTAGCTATACAAAGATGAGACCGAGACATCTTCGTTTGCACCCTTGGGGTCGTAGAATAGAGATAGCTGAGTGAATCCTAGCTTGCGCTTCTCGGCTCTCTTACCTACATACTTTGGCTGTATACACGGTACGTAGCGGTAGGAGTTACAGAGCAGTGGGAGCTTAGTAGTGTAATTGTTATTTGAGCGCAGTGCTATACGTGCACTACCCAAAGCACCACAGGCAAGAACAAGGCGCTTACACTTGAGTATCTTTTTCTCGTTTGAAGTTGTATCGATTGCATGCACCTCGGTGTAACTAGCCTTTTCAGCAAACTTTGTAATAAGCAGCCCAGGCATGTAGGTAAAGTTTTTACCTTGTCTTAGCTTATCCACGGTCATCCATGGTCGCCAGGCGCTTCTATCATTATCGGAGTAGAAGTCCATGTCACGGTATTGATAACCTTTACGCCCTTCGTAATCTTTGGTAATTAAAGCAAGGGGGGTTCTGCCCAAAATGAACCCTTTTTTTTGAAGTGAGCGTTGATTCTTATCGTAAAGCCATTGGATATACTGATGATTGCGGTCTAACTTAGGTGATGGCTGGTAGTTCTGTAGGCCGTTAATTGTATACTTGGCTGCTACATCATTAGTCGCACTTATGCCCACCCGACTTGCTACCTTTTCATAAGCATCGTTCATCCGTGAAGCATCAAGCCCAGACTCACGAAGATCGTAATCTGAGAATTTCCAACATTGTAGACCCCAACCCGCGCCCAAGCCGCCATACGCCAGACTCTCTATTGGATTGAAAGTTTTGGATCTTATGGGTATAAGGTTTTCTGTACCAGAAAAAATATGACTACGAGGGGGAGTGATCTGTTCACCCTTACCAACGTCACCCCAGCTTATGCCCGAGGCATCCTTTCCTATCAAATAGAGGTGCTGATCTTTGTCGGTATTACGTAATGACAGGAAATCTTTATCGGGTACTTGCTTGGTGCTGGGATCAGGGAGATATCCCACATCAACCATCACTACTTGCTTGCCGGCTTCTACCAGAGTTTGGGCAGCCATAGACGCTGAGCAGCCGGATCCCACTACTATAACTTCGATGACATCTTTCATATAACAAGCATCAGCAGCAATCCCAAAAAGGCCTTCATGCTACCTTTCATTCCTGACCATATTATATAGATAAAGTAAAATCGCCCACGATTTTTAGGTAGGAATAACTCTGTGTTTGATGTACTAGCTTCTAGAATTGCTAGAAGAACGTATAAACGACGTCTTAGTTCGGAGTGCGGTAACAGTAGGCTGTTAATTGCGTCGATGTATTTAATTGACCAAGGGTGCCTAGTCGAGAAATGAAGTATTCTTTTATCTCTTGCTGATATCTTTACAGGTTGCTTTCTGATTGATTTAACATAGCGCTCGGCAATTACTGACTCAGCAGGTTTCCTGATTAGATATCGAGTAAACAATTTGGCTTCTAAGTGTAACTGGATATCATCAAAGAAATCAAATGACTCCCTTTTTGCCCTATTCCAAACAAAGTAAAGGTTAGAGAAATAGTTCCAGGTTGTAGCAAATACGGCACCTATGAGGAGTCCAACTAGGTAGTTTAGGCCAAAAGTGTTAACAGACAGGATTACAGTTCCTGTTGATATTGCTGCGCCACCCAACGCCGAAAAGTTAAACTCAATAAATCGCAAGAAAAGTGGCTTCTTGCCGTACCGTCTGTAGGTCCAATTATGGTGAATAATGAACCCAAAGATAATCGTTGCCTCTGAGCTCAAGAGTTGTGCTCTCAGGAGTTCCATACCTGCCACCCCATGAGCAAGGTAAAGCGCAAGAGTGTTAAACACTACTGCGCCTACGCCAACAATAAGGAATCGAACTAATTGTGATTCAAGTATAGATAGATTCTGTTTCTGAGCTCTCTTTAATGTCAGTAATTTTTTCTTCGGCATGAAGCGGTATCGTATGAGACTTGTAAGACACTCTATACCATCGGCGACATCTATCTTTTTACCGTCTTTGACAGTACGACCCTCGAAGCTAATAGGAACCTCGTGAATAGGGATACCTTTCCTTATAAGTTTTGCAATAACTTCTGGTGCGTATCCAAAACCCTCTGCTTGAACGTTAAGCTCTTTGAAGATATTTGTTTTCATCATCTTGTAGCAGGTATGCATATCAGTAATTTTTACGCCATACAAAACTCTTACCAGATAGTTATAGAATCTGTTGGCGTAGTAATTAGGTTTAGGCATGTCTTTTATAGTACCCAAAAACCTTGAACCATATACCACAGGGTAGTTGTGCTCGTGGGCTTGCGCTAAAATGTTCGGAATCTCGATCGGATTATATTCTAGATCAGCATCCTGGACTACAAAGTATTCACCCTTTGCGATTTTGAGAGCAGACTTAATCCCAGCTCCTTTTCCCCGGTTTCTCTCATGGCTGATAAACACAACATCATGTGTCGTACGGCTTATCCATGCTTGAATAATCTCTAGGCTTCTGTCTTTAGAGCAATCATTAACTATGATTATTTCTGTATTTTTCAGCTTTGCATTATCAATCTTGGCAAGCATTGTTGGCAAAGATTTTTCTTCGTTGTAGACAGGTATAAGGATAGTAAGGTCGTAGTTTTTTTTCACTGTTTCCCAGTTTACGTATAAGTTTCTATGTAAGCATCATTATACCAGAATAATTGCCATCCGGTCCTAGATGCTAATGTATTATACTAACAAGGTGATGCAAGGTATAATCAAGAAAATGGCAAAGAGGGTCTTTAGAAAAGCAAACCTAGACATAGGCCTACTGCTGGGCTTCTTACTAGTATTGGTATTTTTAAGTCTCCATGTCGTTAGGCAGCATGTTAACCATCCCTTGAGTGGAGATGAGCCACACTATTTACTTATGGACTACAGCCTTAAGGTTGACCACGACCTAGACCTTAAGAATAATTACATTAACTTGGACTACTTCAGGTACTACCCAGATTACATAAATAGTCACGTTAGTCCATTAAATCTTGAGCACAAGGGGAGCGGGTGGTATTCTTTCCACGGAGTCGGGCTGCCGCTAATGCTTTTCCCAGGGTTTCTAATCGATGAGCGGACTTTGCCTATGCTGTTAATGATCGGAGTGGCGGTTATCGTGCTGCTATTAACGGGTGTTTGGTGTTATAGACTTACTAGAAACCGAACCTATTCGATTCTTACAGCAGTTTTATTAGCATGCTGCTACTTCTTTAATGGGCTTGCTGGCTACATATATCCAGACCTAGTAATTGCCGCCATTATTCTTGCGCTTCTAATTCTCCTAACATCCGACTTGAGTAAACGATGGCCACAATTACTGTATGGTATGCTGCTTGGTCTCATGGTTACAGTACATCCCAAAACCTTGGCGCTGGTCATACCATTTATCATAGTGGGTGGCTTTGTGAGTTATCGCAAAGCAAAAACCTTACCTTGGTTCGTGATTCTCGGAGGGTTACCATTTGCAGTATTTTTCTTTCTAGCACTTTGGAGATGGTACGGAACCTTGAATCCCGCAGAGATATACCCTACTTACTTAGGGATTATATCTCCACTCAAGAGTATTCCCGCAAGTCTGTTTGACTCTCAAAGGGGTTTACTGGTGTACAATCCAATTCTTATCCTTATTTTTTCTGGCGTGTTTGTATGGTGGAAGGTCTCGAAACAAACATTATTCGTAACACTTCTTATCATCGCGCCAGCTTATATAGTCACAATGTGTTTTAGTGAATGGTGGGGGGGGTATGCTCCGACCGGAAGATACTTGATGAACTATATTCCTGCTGTTATGCCCGCAATCACTTATTTGCTTATTTACATTAAGAAATGGTACGAGCGTTGTTTGGTTATAACACTTGCTCTGATAACAGCCATATTCACACTACTCGCAACGTACATGAAGACACCTTATCCAAGTGGCCAGCTAAGGTCAGAGTTCTTTAAGGGGATTGAGGATCAGGTAGGCGTTGCATTCGATAAGGTGCTGCCACACTATAATTTAAAAACGGAACTGATTGGGCAATTTGGAATCTGGAAAGTGATGGTAGGACTAACACTCATTGCAATATTCGTCTATTTTGGCTATGTTGTAGCGTCAAGATTAAAGGGTAAATCCATAGTTTAAGATTAAGGCACGAGTAGGGTCGTATTGTCTGAGGTTGGAAAACCAACAAATGTCTCTCCATGCAAAAGATCCGTCAGTACTAGACTGCTGCAAGCCCCTAGCAATCTGGGACATTGCTTGTAGTCGCAGTTTGCCGAATGGCATGGAGCTATATCATGAACACATTCGTTATCTGGCGCTCAACTATGAATGCACGCTAGGGTACGCACACCACCACCCCTCTATGGTAAAGGGAGCTTACGGTATTGTTACCTGTAGCCAGGTTGCTATACCTGTATTCCAACCGTAGCCGGGTGCGCCTTCAACGATAGGCATAAATGATTCTCTATAGATTCCACTTTGTTGGGATGAGCTTGCTTTCAAGGTGAAGCTATATCTTGCCAGTTGTCCTGGTTGTACAATGTGCTGGTTTGATGCGAGGGTTTGACCATCAGATTCATATACTTGTGAGAATTGATAATTCGGGCGATTACCATTTGGCCAAGTGCTGTCAGCAAAGGCACTCAACCTATTAACCGGGTCATAGGTCGACAAATGAATTGGAGCAATGCCTGAGGTTGCAGATGTATCATCATACCATGCTACGTTACCTGAATTTTTGAATATGAAGTGAGCTGGCGTACTTGATCCCTTTGTGATGGTTGGATAAGCACTCTGTGAGCTGTATGCTGCCGTAACGTTACTTTGCTTAACGGTAACATCCCAGTAGGCAGTTGCATTCTCAATACGCCAGTTGCGAGCGCCCTCACGAATGAAGCTAAAGTATTCACGATATGTCCCAGGAGATGTATCTAACTTGGCAGTAAACGGAAAACTATATTCAGCTACTTGACCTGGCTGTACGGTGTGTTGATTGCTACTTAAGGTTGAACCATCTGCTTCGTACACGTGAGAAAAGACGGTTGCTGGTCGTACCTCATAAGGCCACCCGCTGCTGAATTTGCTTATCCGGTTTATGCTCCAGTCGGTTGCTAGTGTTGTAGGGTGTTGCCCTGTGGGGACTGAGGTGGTGTCAAACCATGGATAAAGTCCGGTATTTTTGAAACGAACATAAATGTTTGCTTTGTCATTTTGCTGGATAGTTGGATAATTGCTTTGTGAGACGTATGAACCGCTATATGCAGGCAAAACAGTGATATTCATAGAGACATAGTCGGCACCCATATACCAGGTATAGCCGGGCGCACCTTCACGGATTGGTCCAAAGAACTCCTTAAATGTTCCAAGATAAAAGTCTCCCGGTACCGACATCGTAAAGTCATATCGAGCAATTTGACCAGACTGTACAACATGCTGATTGGCCGCTAGAGTTACGCCATTAGACTCGTAGACTTTTGAGAAGAGACCAGTGGGACGATTGCAGTCATACCAGGTTGTTGCCCTAAAATCACTACAGCGATTTATAGGCATCATCGTCGCAAGCACTACCGGAGGCTGACCAGCTGCACCTGCGGACGCACTATCGTACCAAGGCTTATTGCCATTGTTTACATAAGACAATGAGACAGAAGCGTCCTGGCCCTGATAGACAGTAGGATATGCGCTTTGTGATGAATAGTTTGCAGAGTAGTCGATTCCATACGTATTTCCGAACCAATCTTTAAAATATTGATAAAAGTTTCGATTTCCATATGCACCACACGTTCCAGCACTACCATATCCTGCATCGAGTGAGGCCTGATTTGGCTGGTAGGGCGTATAGTTGTATAGTGCTTGGGTCGCGCGGTTTTGTATGTTTACAGTAGTACTACCACAATACTCAATGTCGCGTCGATCACCAAACCGTCCAAAGTACCTATTATTGGCATTGTCATACGGACCAGGGTTGAAATAGACAGTATTATTACCGAGGATATATGGGGTATACCAACTTGAACTATTATTCATAATGGCACGGAACATTGTGCCTGACCACTTTAGTTGGTTGGTGAGCCCGTAATACTGACTGTCGCACGGCGCAGTATCTGGGCAGCCGTAGCCTGTCGCAGTTCTATACTGAGTATTAAGTGGCCATGTATCGGTAACGAGTCCTTGTTCTTTTTGGAGTAAGACGATAAGTACTTGGGGGTTGATTTGGTATTGCTGGGCTGTGTCGTATATGATTTGCGCTGCGCTACGTCCATTTTCATTATAATCTTTCAAACAGATAAACGGAGGATTTTGACCATACCCAGCGGCATGCCATGTCTCACAAGTCGGCACCTTACTATTTAAGAAAGCCTGAATTTGTCCTGCATCCATAGAGTTTGCGTTTGTAAAAACCGAATCATCTATAATTCTGCCGGCGTTAAAGCCAACAACCGGCGCAGCATGTGTAGGGGCGGAGTTAATAGAGTTCACTCCAACCAAAGTGACAACAAAGAATACGCCCGTTAGAACGAGTCGGTTCGGCTGCTTAAATTTTCGTATCGCTTGTTTTATTTTCATCCTATTCCTATTGTATCGTTATTACCCTCGAAGTGGTACCTGACAGGGTGTCATTTTCATAAGTAAGATTCGCGTTCCATGAGCCAGTTGATAGTTCGGAGACGGGAATATCAAAGCCTTTACATGTAGAAGTGCTCGCAAGACCTTGAGTGTCAGCAGTTTTGGTCACTGTTTGGCCTGCTTTGGACATTGTTAGTATGCATTGCCCGATGCTCACAACACCAGAAATCTGCGCACGGACTTGTAGCATACCGCTATTTTGGTTTGCTGCCGTTATGATGACCTCTACACTTTGCTTACCGCTACCAGGTTGTGAAACTGGGTCGGACTTCGTACCTATACTCTCCTCTTTAATATCATTTCCGGCCTCGATCTGTTCATCAGTCGGCTTATCTAGGTTGGTTGAGGGTTTATCGTTTTGAGTAGTAGCAGTATGGTTATTCCAGCCAAGAATATCACCATCAAATACATAAACATAAGTAGCTGCGGCGACAACAAGCATGGCCATAAGAATAGCTGCTATTACAAAAGGTTTTTTTGATATCTTTTTTGATTGTATTCTCATTGTTTGTTTCTGCTTATACTTTCCTATATATCATACAACAGGCGGGGGCCGAGCGCAAATTTTTACATGAGCAAACAACTAAGCCAAGATGTTATAATAGTACATAAGCTATAACAGACAGGAAAAACACATGATCACAGTAATTATTGCCGGAGGCTCGGGCACTCGCTTGTGGCCACTTTCGACTCCAAATAATCCGAAACAGCTCCTCTCACTCACTAACGAAAAAACCATGGTTCAAAATACCTATGCGCGAGCTAAGCTTCTTAGTGAAGATGTATACCTCATTCCTGACATTAGCCATGCCGATGCCCTGAAGACACAGTTACCAGAAGTAGATGATGATTATTTTATTGTGGAGCCGGGTAGGCGAGGAACAGCTAACTGTATAGTCGCTGCGCTCGTGCATGTAGCGAAGCGTCATGATAAGGATGAGCCAATCGCCTTTATCCACGCCGATCATCATATACGCGACTCGCAAGGCTTTGCTCTCTCATTTGAAGAAGCCTCCGAGGCATCAACAAAGCGCGGCGAGATTGTACTTATTGGGATTGAGCCAACCTACCCAGCGACTGGGTTTGGCTACATTGAACGAAACGGAGAGCTTGAGGATATTGAAGGAGCTTTTAGGGTTAAAAGTTTCAAAGAGAAGCCCGACTTCAATACGGCCAATGAGTATATGGCAAGCGGTCGGTACTTATGGAACTGCGGATATTTCGTCGGCTCTGTTAATACATTCCTTGGTCAGATGGAAACGTACGCACCTGAACTAAAGGAGAACTACGATACGCTGAGTGCTATTGATGATGAACAGAAGTATGCCGAGACCTACCTCGCATTTGAGAATGAAGTGATTGACGTCGCGCTCATCGAAAAATCCCCATCGCTTATCGTTGTACCAGCTGGCTTCGACTGGATGGATGTAGGAAACTTTAGTGACCTACACGACGCTAATCAGTCTGACGAGAACAAGAATCACTTTAGGGGTGACAACATCCACGACATAGAGGTAGAGAATGCATTTATTCGCAACGAAGAACCTGATAAACACGTAGCGGTTATAGGTCTCGACAACATCGTTGTTATCAATACAAAAGATGGCATCTTGGTAGCACGTAAAGACATTAGTCTGCGAGTCGGTGAAATTGCTAAAAAAATTCAAAAGTAGACAGGAAAATTAAATGAAAAAAATTATTGCATTTGATCTTGATGGGACACTGGCGCCTAGTAAATCGAACTTACCGGATAGGATCGCGAATCTACTTGATGATCTTCTGGATCACTATCAAGTGTGCGTCATGTCAGGGGGTAAATTTGGGCAGTTTGAAACGCAACTCATCGCAGGGCTGAAGCTGGAGCCGTCAAAGCTCGTAAAGCTCCACCTAATGCCTACATGTGGCACCCAGTATTACACCTACGACGTTAACAAGACTTCATGGCGGCAGGTCTACGCTGAGAACTTTAACCAACACGAAAAAGACCGAATCATAGCTACTCTCGAAGAGAACATAGATAAGCTTGGCTACCGCGAGAAGAAGGTCTATGGGGAAATTATTGAAGATCGAGGTAGTCAGATTACGTTTTCTGCGCTTGGTCAGGATGTGGTTTCCATACTCGGCGAAGACGGTGTCCGACTTAAAGAGGCATGGGATCCAACCACTGAGAAGAAAAACAGACTACGCGAAGCTGTAGCTGCACAGATACCTGAATTTGAGGTGCGTGTAGGCGGCGGAACCTCCATAGACATCACAAAACCAGGGATTGATAAGGCATATGGTATGCATAAGCTGATGAGCATACTAGAGCTGGGTAAGGATGACATCCTATTCTTCGGTGATCGCTTAGCGGAGGGGGGCAACGATTACCCCGTTAAGGCTATGGGTATTGATAGTATCGAGGTGTCTCACTGGCAAGACACCGCGAAGGCACTCGAGGGAATTATCCATGTTAGTAAATAGTGTAACTAAGTAATAATTGCGAGCCGATCTACGCTATAATAACAGCTATGGCACTACCGATAAATATTGCTGAACTACTGTCAGGAACGACCGTCGAGTGGGAGCGACTTGAGTTTAAAGAGGGTAACAATCCGCTTGATACCGTCCAGACAATTTGCGCTTTTGCGAACGACATCAATAACTGGGGTGGTGGGTACGTTATTATTGGGGTCGCCGAAAAGAATGGTCGACCTCTATTGCCCCCAAAGGGCTTGAATCTATCTGATATAGATGTAATCCAGAAAGAGATTATTAATCTCTGCCATCAGATTCAACCAGCATATTTCCCCGTCATTGAACCGGTAGAAGTAGAGGGAAAGACAATCCTCGTTATACAGGTTCCTGCTGGCGAAATACGACCGTACAAGGCGCCAACCAGCCGAGTCAAGGGTAACGGGAATCACCGATATTTTATTCGGCACGGCTCTATCACAAAACCTGCCTCCCCCCATGAAGAGAGAGAACTTATTAATGCCTCTGCACACGTTCCGTATGATGATCGCGTACGGCCTGACGCGGCTATCAATGACCTAAAGCTGCCCCTGATTCAGGCACATTTGTCAGTGGTGGGGAGCGCTTTATTGGCGCAATCTGCTTCGCTATCGTTCGAAGAGTTATGTCGAAAAATGAACATCGCAGCTGGACCGCCAGAATTCTTTCGACCGAAAAACATCGGCCTGTTACTGTTCAGCGACGATCCAGCACGTTTTTTCCCCTGTGCCCAGATTGACCTTGTTCGTTACCAGGACGAAACGGGTGATGATTTTAAAGAGAAGATATTCACCGGTCCCATCCAACAACAGCTGCAGGACGTCCTCGTATATGTCAAAAATATAGTTATCGCTGAAAGGGTTCAGAAGGTGTTTGGCGTTGCGGAAGCGGTGCGGAGTTTCAACTACCCATTCGATGCTATTGAAGAGACATTAGCAAATACTATCTACCATCGAAGCTACGAAGATGATAGCCCGATAGAGATCAGAATTTGGCCTAACCGTATAGAGATTATCAGCTATCCGGGACCCCTGCCGCCACTTAATAAAGAAAAACTTCGTGCCGGTAATATTGTAGCGCGCAAATATCGTAATCGAAGAATCGGCGATTTTCTCAAAGAGCTTCATCTTACCGAGGGTCGAGGAACGGGTATATTGAAGATCAAGCGAGCGATGAAGGTTAATGGGTCACCTGAACCACTTTTTGACACCGACGATGAGCTAAGCTATTTCTTAACAGTTCTTCCTATTCATCCTGACTGGGAGGTACAAGTTGGAGTACAAGTTGGAGTACAAGCTAACAGGGGTGATAACGCTCATGGAGTACAAGTTGGAGTACAAGTTGCAGACAAGTCGGTACAAGTTGAAAGGGATATCCTCAACTATTGCCGACGCCCTCAAAAACGACGTGATATATTATCGCGAATTGGTTTATTGTCAAATCAATCGAACTATAATCGGTATATATATCCCCTGATAGAGCGTGAGTTCTTGACGCCGACCGTACCCGATAAGCCTAACAGCAAAAATCAGCAATATCGAATAACTCCAGAGGGTGAAGCATACTTCCTAACGCTTGACGTCCAAGAGCTCAATAGAGAGGGCAGCTAGAGATGTGTGGAATCGTAGGCTATATTGGTGACCGTAATGCGCAGGAGATTTTAACTGGCGGATTGCGGCGACTAGAATACCGGGGCTATGACTCAGCGGGGATTGTAACAACGAATGATGCTGGCAAAGCAACACGTCTTCGAGCTAAGGGTAAGGTGGCCGAGCTCGATGAGAAAGTTCTGGCGCACAAGAAAACCGACCACGTAGGGATTGGCCATACTCGTTGGGCAACCCATGGCGTCCCCAGTGAGCGCAATGCCCACCCTCACCGGGTTGGTGCGATCTACCTGGTTCATAACGGCATTATCGAGAACTATCGAGATATAAAAGAGCTACTGACCACTAAAGGATATGCGTTCAATAGCGACACTGATACTGAGGTGCTGACTGCATTAGTCGATTTGTTTTATAAGACTCAGTCGACCAAGAACCTTCTCGCGGCAGTGAGTGAAGCTCTCCAGATGGCAGTCGGTGCCTATGGGATTGCGGTTCTTGCGGCAGACTCGCCCGAGGAGCTGGTGGTCGCGCGCAAGGGCAGCCCACTGGTCATTGGTGTTAGTGAAGGCGAAGTCTATGTGGCCAGTGATCCATCGGCGCTAGTCGGGCATACCGACCAAGTGATTTATCTGAAAGATGGAGAGATTGCAACTTGTCGCCGAGAGGGAGTGGAGCTGTATGATATCGCCACGAATGTGGTCGAAAAAGTGGTTGAGAAGCTCGAGCTTGACCTGCAGGCGATTCAGAAAAAAGGCTTTGACCACTTCTTGCTAAAGGAGATTTACGAACAGCCGGACACACTTCGGTCGACACTGAGCGGACGAGTGCAGCTGGAAGGCATGTATGCCAAACTAGGCGGCCTCAATATGAGTGATAAAGAGCTAAGCGAAGTTGAGCATGTTTTGGTCGTAGGGTGTGGAACGGCATATTATGCCGGGCAACTCGCTTCGTACTATATAGAACAATGTAGTGACAAGGTGACTGTACAAGTTGCAATCGCGTCTGAGCTACGTTACCGATCATTTAACCTGCCAAAGAATACGGTAGCACTCGTCGTGTCACAGTCTGGTGAAACCGCTGATACTCATGCTTGCCTACGCGAGCTACAAAAGCGCGGTATTCGCTGTCTCGGTATCGTCAATGCGGTCGGCTCGACAATTGCCCGCGAAGTGGATGGTGGTGTGTATGTGCACGTGGGAGCAGAGATATCGGTTGCTTCCACTAAGGCCTTTACCTCACAGGTTGCCGCTATGTTACTGTTTGGTCTTGTCGTCGCTCAGGCGAAGGGAGCGGGCAAACAAGAGATCGGCGCATATCTACAAGAACTCGATGCACTGCCCGATGAAATCACCAGAATCATCGAGGAGCATGCAGAAGAAATGAAACAGCTGGCCAAAACCTACGCGAGTTACGAACACGCGTTGTTTATGGGTCGTGACACTATGTTCCCGGTGGCGCTCGAAGGGGCGCTGAAGCTGAAAGAGATCTCGTATATCCAAGCGGAAGGTTATGCTGCTGGTGAGCTCAAACACGGCCCCATCGCTCTCGTGGATGACCGGTTCTTCGAAGTGGCACTCGTTGCGGACAATCTGCTATACGAAAAGAGTATGAGCAACCTGATAGAAATAAATGCTCGTGGCGGTCACACCATTGTGCTGACCGACAGTGACAAGCCTATCGACGCCGAGGCGGTTGTTCGTATTTCCACCAAGCTCAAGCTCCTCAGCCCGCTGCTTTTCAATGTCCTACTGCAGCTATTTGCCTATCATATGGCTGTAGAGCGTGGCAACGATGTCGATCAGCCACGTAATCTCGCTAAGAGTGTGACTGTAGAATGAACAAGAAGATGAAAGTACTATTTATTGCCCGTCGTTTCCCACCATCAGTGGGTGGAATGGAACGGTTCGCCTTTGATATATCTGAAGAACTTGATGACCAGGTTGATCTACGGAAAATTACCTGGGGGGGTTCAAACAAATGGCTGCCACTGGTTCTGCCGTGGTTCTTTCTGCGCGCGGCATGGCGACTGCTTACCGACCGCGACATCGCTATTATCCATACCCACGATGCGCTCCAGGCGCCTGTCGGCTGGTTACTCCATATACTCTTTCGACGACCCTACGTTATTGTGGCGCATGGACTCGATATTACGTATAAGAATAGGTTTTATCAGGCATGTGTCATTCCATTTGTACGGCGAGCGGATGCGGTGATATCTATTAGCAAGGCGACTCAGGCTGAGGTGCTCAAGCGAGGAGTCGCTGCTGGTAAGAGTCATATTATACCACTGGGAACTCACGACGATTATGGCAAGGTAGTTCCAAATCGAGCTGCACTCGAAAAGGAGATTGGCGTACCACTCGGTGACAGCATACTTCTGCTCACAACAGGCCGACTCGTAAAAAGAAAGGGTGTAGCGTGGTTTACGGCTCACGTACTCCCTGCGCTCATTAAGCATAATAGAAAGATCATATACCTTATCGCAGGCGAAGGCTCAGAACGGGAAGCAATTGAAGCACAGATCACCAAGCATGGGTTAAGCGAACATGCCTTCCTGCTCGGGAGGGTGCCAGACGCGACACGATCGCTACTATACCAGTCGAGCGATATATTTGTCATGCCAAACATAGTGGTACCTGGAGATATGGAAGGCTTTGGGATTGTGGTTCATGAGGCGGCAACCGCCGCGCTACCCGTTGTGGCGAGTAATATCGAAGGGATCGTTGATGCACTGGCGGACGGAGAGAACGGCATTATGGTACCGACGCGAGATAGTCTACAATTCATTGAGAAAATCGAGGGTCTAGTGGACGATCCACAAGCTCGTAAACGCTTTGGAAAAAAAGCTCGTACCTACACACTCGAAAACTATAGGTGGAAGCAAATCGCCAATCGCTACGTTGAGCTATACCAGCAAATCGATCGCCGGTAGCCTAACTATCAGCGGGTTTTGCGCCAATCCGTCGCCGCATTCCAATGGCGAGTGGGGCAAAGAGAGCTAGGGTAACAAAATAGACTAAACGATCTATTGTAGAGGCAACGATGATTGTTTCGGTCGTTAAGCTCATTTGATGCTGCACAAGGAGTAAGATCGTTTCGCGAATTCCAATCGCCCCCGGCGTCAGGGCAATGATGATGGCAAACTGCGAGACGCCCGTGTAGATGAGCAGGCTCCCGATAGATATATCTGCACCAACGGCGTGAAGCTCAACGGCATTCGCAAGCATCGAGCCACTGAGCTGAAAGAGCGTCGCGGCGGCAATGCCGAGCAGTGGGCGCACCTGGATAACGGTGCGAATCTTTGCGAGACGCTCTCGCGTCTTCATGTACGCGGCGGACTTTAGTTTGCTGAACACGAGTACACAGAGCGCAAGACCGATAATAATGAGTATCAGCAGTAGTACAGCCCGGTGGATGCCCGTCGTTAGCCATAGACCGGTGACGAGAAGGATGCCGGCAATGCCAAAGAAGATACAATATTGAACGAGCGTGAGAAGAGAATATTTCTTCAGCGACATATCGTAGTGTTTTTTGAGATAGATGCCACGAAAACCAACACCACCCTGAAGAAATCCGAAGAAGTTAATAAGTGATGAGTAAGCTGTCAGTCGCGCCGCGTCGACAAAGCTCATCCGTCTAGTAATAAAACGCACCACGATGATGAGAATAAAGATGTTACTCACGATAACTATAGCTTGACCAACGATGATGAGGAGAATCTCCCAGACGGTAAGATTGCCTATCTTGGAGAATTGATCTTGGTTGGACATGAAATAAAGAACGAATGCAGCGATCACTATCACAAGGAGGAAGACTCGAAGAACCTGCTTACTTTTCATGGTTTTTTTTCGTGTATTGAAGCTCTTTCACTCGTTCAAGCTGGTCTTCTAGGAGAATACGGTTGATACGGAGGAGATCCGAGATAACAAGGAGTGCGAAAGACAGGAGGGCGCCAACTATCATGGCAGACCCAAAGACAAGCGACTGAAGGTGGCCGTCGCTTTCTCCTCGAAGAAGGAAATACCCGAAACGCGCAAAAGGGATTAGTCCGAGAATAGCGAAGATGCTACCGAGGCTCAAGAAAACGACATATGGCTTGAACATGATGTAGCTACGAAGAATGGCTTTGCCTGATTGCACCATGTGCTGCCCGATGTTCTTAAACAGGCGCGATTCACGAGTTTTTTTGTTGGTTTCAATCGGGATACTGACAATGCGAAGGCGCTTATTGCCCGCTTGGATAATTGTTTCCATGCAGTAGCTGAATTGTGTCACGATGTTGATCTTGTAGAGCGAACCACGCGAATAGGCACGGAAACCGCTGGCGGCATCAGGCAGGTCAGTGTCGGCTACCTTATTGACAACCCAGCTGCCAAAGCGTTGCATGAATTTTTTGAAACCAGAAAAGTGAGCAATCTTGCTGGTTTGCCGATCACCAATGACGATATCTGCCTCGCCGGCAATAATCGGCTGGACGAGATCGGCAATACGTTCCTGGGGATATTGATTGTCGCCATCGGTGTTGACGACGATATCTGCTCCATGACTCAGGGCGTAGTCGATACCATCGCGAAATGACCGCGCCAGACCCATGTTGCGAGTGTGGTGCACGAAGTGTTTGACTCCATGTTTTTTAGCGACTTCAATCGTTTTGTCTGACGAGCCGTCGTCGATAATAAGTATTTCGAGCTCATCGACATTCGGGATAATCTTGGGGATGGACGCCAGGACAAGAGGTAGGGTCGCCTCTTCGTTAAGACAGGGTACCTGAACAAAAACTTTCATTACCTTATTGTATCAGTAAATCAAGCGTCGGTGCACCAAGACCTAACGAATAATAAAAGGGGAAATGATATTTTGGACTGCCTGGTTGATAGCTATCACCGTCGAGTTGTTCCAGTACCAGCCTGTATCACTCAGGACAAGGAATGTTAGTAGCCCCCCGCCCTGAAGAGCGATAAGTAGCAGAAGCACTGCAAGCACTGATTTTACTTGGGCGCTATAGTTTCTGAAACTATCGTTAATAAGACGATTCAAGCAGAGGCCGACCAGAACAAAAATAATGGGCAAGAACGGGATGAAGTAGCGCCCATTAATAGCGACGCGTTCCCCGTATGCTAAGTAATCAAGGTAGTTCTTGTAAAACAAGGAGCCGGCATACAGGACAGTAGCTCCAAGAGGGAGCAAAAGTTTTGGGTAGCGCCGCAAGACGGATATCCCCCACGCAACTACCGAGACAAGACCAGCGATGGTCACGACACGCGCCAGCATAAAGGGAATAGGCAGGGGCGCTTTTGTGCTGTAGTCGTAGTTAATGGCAAAATAAAGCCGATACAAAAGGTCATACACCCAGGCGCTAGCAAATGACAGGATGTTGGCATCAACTAGTGTAGGGGAGGTTTTCATACCCTCAGATAACAGTTGGTTTCGTGCCCATGGTCCGTATTGCTGGCAATGTTCGACTGTTTCGAGCCTCGAACATTCAGGCACGATCTCTCGATAGACGACAAGATTGATGCCGTATCGTTCAATAAAAAGTCCGCCGCTGACAAAAAGGCCTGTAATTAGGATAATTTTTAGAGAAAGACTCAGTGCTCGAAACGAGGTAGCAATTTGATGAAATAATTTTTTCTTATGGGGCTGTTGGAACAATATTACTATGAGGTAAATGACGATAGCTGCCGCAACCGGCAAAAAGACATATTTTACAAGCGATGCAAGAGACAGCAGGATAATCAGGAGACTGAGTTTTACAACCGGAAATGACGAAGTTGAACGGAGTGCTTGACTGCAGCTAAGACCCAGCGAAAGGGTAATCGGAATAAGGAGGAATAGCAGATTGTCGTAGTTAATATGGGCAGCTAAAAACGGAACTGCCGGAATGAGTACGAACATGAGCAAAGAAAAATGAATGAGCTTTTTGGGTATCGCCAATTGCTGCAGAAGTCGCCTGAACGCGACTAAGCCTGCACCAAATAGGGCGATATTCATGAGGCGCAACAAGATGATTTGCTGGGTTTCGCTATGAATGAATACCGCGATCAGTCGGTAGGGGAAACTCATGAGGTAGTGGTAAAGGTATGAGGGCTCTCTCGTGAGGGCGCCAAAAGCGCCCGAATTATCGGGGGTTGAGGAAAAGAAAGGTTCCCATTGATGTGAGAATAATTTGATGATTCCAAAATGAAAGTTTTCATCAAAGGCCAGAGGATATCGAGCCGAAAGAGCTATCCATAGTGCCTGTATGACGAGAAGTCCCACGATGCAGGTGAAGAATCTGTTTGAGAGCAAGATGGCATTGATTATTTTAAAGAATTTTTGCATCTAACGTCCTACGCCAACATACGTTAGACCGGCGGCCTGCACGCTCGGAATATCGAGGCAATTGACAGCATCAAATAGTAGAGAGCCTTTCATGAGCTTCGCATAATTGGCGGCGTGATAGGTGGTAAATTCGAGCCATTCGGTGGTGATTACCACGATGTCGGCGCCCTTGATGGCTGCTTCGAGAGATGTTTGCTGCATAATTCCATCAACATAATCATCTGCTGCCTCATCCTGTACCTGGGGATCATATGTTCGTACGATCGCTCCGGTTCGTTGCAGTGCGTTGGCGATTGCTACTCCTGGAGAGCGACGGACATCACTGGTGCCTGCTTTAAATGCGAGACCCAGAACCGTAATCTGTTTATTCTTTAGACTGTCACCCAATTTGTTCTGGAGTTTCTTAATAATATAACCCGGCATCGAGTCATTGACTGCTCTCGCGGCCGTCATAATCTCAAGCTCTACTCCGTGTTGATGACCGCTGGCGATAAGCCCACTGACATCTTTTGGAAAACATCCCCCACCGTATCCTCGACCAGCATGAAGGAATGATGAGCCGATGCGTTCGTCGGCTCCAACGGCATTCATGACGTCAACAACATCAGCCCCCACCGTATCGGCAAGCTTTGCAATCGAGTTCGCGAATGATATTTTGAGAGCGAGAAAGGCGTTCGCCGTCACTTTTATAAGCTCTGCGCTATTGAGGCTTGTCGTGATATATTCTCCCTTGCGAGAGCCGCTGGTTACATCGGCTTTAGTCGCAATCGTTTCGCGACATGCTTCCAGATTCCGGTAGATGGATAGAACCGTATCAGTAGCTTGTTTATTATTACCCCCTACGACAATACGGTCAAAGAAAAGAGTGTCTTGTAGGGCGGTGCCTTCGCGTAAGAATTCAGGGTTGGATACGTAGTCAATCTGCTTATTGAGTTTCGTGAATAATTTTTCAATATCCGCACCAGTGCCAACCGGAACTGTACTTTTTTGAATATAGATTGATCCAGGCTTGAGGTAGCGAGCAGCTTCCTTGGCAGCATTAAATACATACGTAAGATTTGAACTGCCGTCAGGATTATCCGGTGTACCGACACACGAAAAGATAACATCGCTCTTAGGAATACCCATTTCGTATGAGTCAGTTGGAATGAGTGTGCCACTATCAAGCGCCGATTCAATAATTGGATCGAGACCTTTTTCGTAGAAGAATGATTTGCCCCGTTTAATAGCATTAAGACGACTCGCGTTTGGTTCGACGGCATACACAGTGTAACCCGAATGAGCAAGCAGTGCAGCCGTTGTCAGTCCGACATAGCCAGCTCCAAGGACGGTAATGACGGGATTTTCGTACATACCGAATATTATACGCTATTGACCACTATAATCGCTGATGACTTTGCGCATCTTGGTGGCAAATAGGCCTTTATCGAATCGACGTGCTTTACGATGAAGTGTAGCAGGTAGGAATGAGAGCGCCTGAGTTTTCTTGATAGCTTCGATGAGCGAGTCGGTCGTCTGTTCATTAAATAAGACACCGGTTTGGCCCTCCTGCACAATATCGAGCGAGCCACCCTTAGCGTAGGCGATGACGGGGGTGCCAGCGGCCATCGCTTCGACGGCCGACATACCAAAGTCTTCTTCGTTAGGGAATAGGAAAGCCTCGGCATGCTGGGCACGCGTGACGAGCTCTTCGTCGCTAACGCGCCCGGTAAACGTGATGGTTGGGCCAGCGAGTTTTTTAAGCCGCGGAGTATCCGGACCACTTCCGATAACGGTCAAATCCAACCCAAGCTCATTGCATGCCTGAATCGCGAGATCGAAACGTTTGTAGGGTACATGCCTGCCCCATACAACGTAGCCGTGGCGTGTAGTGCGCGGCGGTGGAGTAAAACGATCAACCTCGATCGGAGGGTGCACTACGGTGCTTGGACGGCTGTAGTACTGTTTAATACGCGCTTGAGTGACGGTAGAGTTGGCAATGAAGACGTCGATGCCCTTAATCGACTCGAGGTCTAGTTTGCGCATCCAGCGGACGAACGCCGGGATAAACGGACGAATCAAAAACGTCAACATGCCAAAGTTGAATTCACGACGGAATTCGTCGTAGTGACTCCAGTAATAACGGGTTGGAGTATGGATGTAGGCGATATGAACTTGGTCTGGACGGGTCTTTCGCACCGCTTTGGCCTCGGCGCTACTGGTGCTAATAATAATGTCGTAATCCGAAAGATCAAGCTTGCGAAACGCAAACGCGCGCAGTACCGGCCACAAGGTATGTTTATATCGAAGAAATCGCGGTAAGACTCGTTGTAGATAGGTAGTTTTGACACTGCAGTCACGAAAAGCCGGCATTGTCTTTTTATTATAGACAGACGTATAAATAGGCGCCCCAGGATAGAGCTTGTGGAGTTCAAGCAGCAGTGGCTCTGCGCCACCCATAGTTGTCAGCCAATCAGTAACGAAGGCAATCTTCTTTGCGGCCATTACTTTGCTCCAGTTTTGCGAAGCACTACGCCGATCGTTTTAAATAGGATCTTAATGTCGAGCCAGAAGCTCCAGTTTTGCGCATAGAATAACTCGAGCTCGATTCGCTCTTCGAAACTGAGACTACTGCGGCCGGACACTTGCCAGAGGCCTGTGACGCCGGATTTGACGCTGTGAAGCAGGGCGGTGCGAACTGGTGAGAAGTTGGCTTCTTGGGGCAGGATTGGACGCGGGCCGACGAGGCTGAGGTCACCCTTGAGGACATTCAATAGCTGGGGCAACTCGTCCAATGAAGTCACGCGCAAGAAGTTCCCAAAGCGGGTAATGCGCGGGTCGTTAGCGACCTTGCGGTTGGTTTCGTATTCACGAGCCAGGTCGTCGCGACCCATGGCGCGGAACTCGTCCGCCGCATCTTTTTTGCCGTAGCGGTGATCCATGCTGCGGAACTTAATCAGTCTGACAGGTTTTGAAAATTGGCTCAGGCGGTGGCTAATATAAAAAGCTGGGCCGGGGTTGAATAGCTTTTGAAGTATAAAGAGGAGCAGAAATAGTGGAGACAAAATAATCACAAGCAGTAGCGACGCGATCGCATCAAAGATTTGTTTGGCGATGGCTCCCCAGCCAATTAGCGGTGTTTGCGAGACAGAGATCATGGGGTAGCCGAGGAATACATCAACCGTATTTTTACCAGCGTAGAATTCGGCTTCACCAGGGATGAAGTTGTAACTAATGTGATGGGTCTGCGCTGCACCAAGAATTCGCTGATTGCGTTCAGCCGAAGCGTAAAGGTCTGTTTGGATGATAGTGGTGATCCCGAGTGTCTTGATATTTTTTAAAGCTGCTTCAACCGAAGAAAAGTGTATGACTTCCAGTCCTGCAGGGATCAGTTTCTTTGGTCCGGCGATCGCTACTACTTGGTAGCCACTCTTGTGTGTCTCAGCCAGCTCACTCGCGATATCTTTCGTCGCCAGGCTGTCACCAATAATGAGTAGCCGGCTGGTGCCTTTGCCAAAATAAAATAGAAAGCTACGAGCAATCCGTAGAATCTCGCGCTCCAAGACGATCAGCAGAAACGAGCCGAGTAGCGCATAGGCGGCGACCAGGCGGGCGGGGAAAAGGTGCGAGCCGCTAATATATTCGTAGCCAATGACCAGTAGGATACCGACGAACGAACCAAGCGCGATCTTCCCCCACTCAACCAAGCGGCGATTGTAGGTACTGGGGCGATAAAGCCCCAGAGCGGCAAAGACGCCTATCCAGACAGGCACGATAAACAAGAAACTCAGGAAGTACTCGCGGGCATAGACCTCACTGACGAGTGGCCGAGGATCGTATTGTACACGGAGCACGTAGGCGACGACGAAAGCTAGGAACAGAATGATAGCATCGATGAGAATCAAGATAAGGCTATAGAACTTAGTGTTTTTCGTCGGCATAGGTGGTGTTATTATAACACGACGATACGAGAGAAATATGTGCTTGCATATATTTCCGAGTGAGGAAATGTTTCATTGTTCTCGTGGCAATATAGCATTTTTTTCGCTACACTAGGGGTATATGAAGTCATCGATGCTTGAGCGGGTCTATGCGGGAATACTCCTAGTTATTCTAGCGGGCGTTGTGGTGCATGCCCCACTGGCGGTCTGGCTCGGCACACTGGCACCAGGCTATGAGCTACTGATAAAGTCCTGGAAAGAGATACTACTGCTAGCGGCGACACCGCTCGGCATAGTTGCCGTCTCACGTCGTCATTTGTGGCCGGAACTCCGGCGGGATTGGCTATTTCGGCTGATCGTCGCATTCGCTGTGCTTCACATTGTGATGTTAATCTTCCTATGGAATGGAATAAATGCAAGCCTGGCTGGTTTGTCGATTGATCTGCGTGGGCTGCTCTATTTTGGGCTGGTCTATGTAGCGATTCGACTTCATCCATCGTACAGACGTCTGTTTCTAAAGGTTGGCATATCAGGGGCGTTGGTGGTGGGCGTCTTCGCTCTACTACAAGTATTCGTCCTACCCCGTGACGTGTTGGCGGGGATTGGCTACGACAAAGATACGACAATCGCGCCGTATCTGACGGTCGACAAAAACCCTGACTACGTTCGCATTAATAGCACCCTGCGCGGACCAAATCCACTGGGTGCGTACGCTGTCATTATACTGAGCATTCTGATCGCCGCTGTCATTCTAGAATCGAAGCGACTGAAGCAATACAAGATAGTGAGCCTGGTGGCGGCGCTCGGTCTGGCTACGGCGTTGTGGGCTAGCTATTCACGCAGTGCGCTCGGAGCCTTTGTGGCGAGTAGTGCCGTGATCGCAGGGACGCTAGGGCGAAGTGTTTCGCGAAAATGGTGGATCGCATCGGTGATATTAGCGTGTGCGGTGATTGGCGCACTGGTGGTAGGGCAAGGCGGCGCATTTGTGTCGAATGTCATCTTGCACGAGAACCTCAACGGCGGAAGTGATATCTCTTCGAATGAAGGTCATGTCAGCTCACTCTCCGACGGTCTGAGTCGCCTCCTTCACCAGCCATTCGGGGCAGGGATTGGCAGTACTGGCTCGGCATCATTATATGGCGACGAACCACTGATCATTGAGAACCAATACTTATTGATCGCGCATGAAGTGGGCTGGCTCGGACTACTGCTATTCGTAGCTATCTTTGGGTTTGTTTTACGGCGACTGTGGCTCCGCCGCCGCGACTATCTGGCGCTAGGGTTATTTGCCAGCGGGATCGGGCTGGCGTTAATTGGTTTATTACTTCCCGTCTGGGTTGACGATACAGTAGCAATTATATGGTGGGGATTGGCGGCAGCCGCCCTTGGAGGAAATCATGGAAAAAAACGCACGAGCAACTAAGAAACAACAAGAACTGCTGCAATTTATCGATGGATTCATTAAAGGCCACGGCTATGGGCCGAGTTACCGCGAAGTGATGCGAGCGCTGGGCTATAAATCGGTGTCGACCGTCGCGACCCATGTCGACCAGCTCATTATCAAAGGCTACGTCGAGAAAAAAGATAATTCGGCGCGCTCCCTGCAAGTCATAGCCCTAAGGCCTGTACGCGAAACTAAGCAGGATGATCAAGTCATAAAAACTATCACTCAGCGCATGCATCAATTGCAAGATGAAGGCAACATCGAGGCGGCTGACAGCCTCCAAAAGACCATCGACATTTTGCAGATGTAGCCGTGAGCGTATAATAGACACAGATGAACGTCATGCGGAAGTGGTTCCAGCGGTTAAAACGTTGGGTGGGGAGATATAGGCGTCAGCTCAGGATAGCTGGCGGCGTTGTTGTTGGCGTGCTGATGACGATGCAGTTATTCTATCCGACAGATCAGATGTTGCCCTTTGCGACCGTCGATAATCTCGCCGTGAGTGGCTGGCAAAAGCAGGACACCGCTTGGCAGCTCGACCAGGCCTACAAACAGCAGCCGATCCAGCTTTATTTTGGTAGCAACACCGATACGAAGTATGTTTTGAAACCGGCTGACATTGGCCTAATGAGTCGTAACGGCAATCGGGTGGAAGCGATAAGCTACCCCTGGTATATGCGGCTCATTCCTACCTCGGTGTTCTGGTATGGGCGCCTGCAGTCGGATGGTGCGCCGACGTACAGTCGTCAGGCGAGTGTCCTCGATACCTACATGAAAAAGCAGCTCGGCGAATCGTGTAGTATTGCGCCTGTCGATGCTTCACTCAAGGCAAAAGAATCAAATTTAGTGGTGGTGTCGGGAAGCAATGGTGGTACCTGTAAACCGAGTGATGTATCGGCGGAGCTTAAGAAGCTGACGCCGATGATCACCAAGAAGACGCAGGTACGGATCGCGATGAAAGAAACGCCGCCGACGATTGGTGACAAAGAAGCGAATGCATTGGCTGACTTAATTAATAGACAACTGAAAGCTGGCGTGGTGATCATGGCCGGAACCCTGGCAGTAAAACCAGACAGCAAGCTGGTGGCGGGCTGGCTTGACGCTAAGGTAGTGGGCAGTAAGCTAACGGTAGAAATGAATGCGACGAGGGCAGGTGAGTATCTCGGTAAAGAAGTAGCTCCGAAGGTCGCGGTCGCGGCTGGCGTTACAAAAGTAGCCACAGTTGATTTCCAGGAAGTCTCGCGTCAAACAGGTGCGAATGGCCAGGCGCTCGATGTGGTCGGTACGGGTACTGCACTCATTAACTATCTAACCGCCAAAGACAAAACGGTGACGGCTGTCGTGGGCTCCGTGGCGCCACGGGTAGAATATACTCGGTCGTATAGCCCGACTGACACTGGCCTGTCGGCGTTAATGACCAATTACGCCAAAGATCATCCCGGTACGTTCGGGATGCAGTTGATTGAACTCTCGGGTAAACGCCGTCGCGCCGCCTACAATGAATCAAAACAATTTGTCACAGCCAGTACGTACAAGTTATTTGTGGCGTATGGCACGCTCAAGAAAATCGAAGCGGGTGAATGGCAGTGGTCAAATCCGTCAGCTGGGGGAAGAGATACGGCTGCTTGTTTCGACGACATGATCGTTAAGTCTGACAATGCCTGCGCCGAGGCGCTGCTGGAACGCTATGGCTACAACAACCTCACGCGCGACATCCGAGCGCTCGGCCTCAGTAGCGACTCGGGCTTCATTGGCGATACACCCAAGTCTACCGCGGCTGACCTGGCTCTCTTTATGGCGATGCTTGAGTCGGGGCAAATGCCCATCCAGCCAGCTAATCGTGATCGTTTCCTCGGTGCTCTAAAACGAAATATATATCGCCAAGGGATCCCGGCTGGTGCTAGTGGGGCAGTCGCCGACAAAGTCGGCTTCTTGAATGGACTCTTCCACGATGCGGCCATTGTGTACAGCCCGAGCGGAACCTATGTGTTAGTGATCATGACCGACGGGAGTAGCTGGGCGAATATTGCCGAGCTAACCAAGCAAATCGAAGCCTTGCGCAGCCAGTAACCTATTGCTTGACGACCTCTATAGTTACCGCTATAATACGTTGAGTATTCCGGCATAGCTCAGTGGTAGAGCGGATCGCTGTTAACGATTAGGTCGCTGGTTCGAGCCCAGCTGCCGGAGCCATGAAAAATGATTCACCATTTGGTGGATCTTTTTTCATATTTCGGGATTTGGATTTGAATCAGCGACTCATCAGCTTGCCTGATGGTAGTCGCTGGTTCGGTGAGTGCAGCGAAATTCTGGAAAAGTTTACTTTTACCAGAATGAGCCAGCGGAGGAGTAGAGCGACCCAGCTGCCGGAGCCATAAGCATTCTCACCTCTGTTAATTCAGAGGTTTTTTGTATGGCAGGGTATAGAGTATACTTGTAAGTGATATGTGGGCTAAACACAAACAATCCGACAAACAATCCGGCTTTACGATCGTCGAACTTCTTATTGTTATTGTGGTGATCGGTATTCTTGCTGCTATAGTCATTGTGGCGTACAACGGAATACAAGGCAGGGCACGAGACTCACGGCGTACAAATGATGCAGCAAGTATTATAAAAGCCCTAGAGTTATATAGGATTGACTATGGTCAATACCCCGCATCTAACGGAAGTAGTACCCCGGGTGTCAATGTTCCTCCAGGATATCCTGGCGTAAGCTCGTTATATAGTTATAGCTATGCAACAGACAGCTCGTGGTTGTATTATCTGGTTGCAGCGGGGTATCTTAAGACGGCTCCCAAGGATCCTGTCAACAGTCCGACACAATATTATATATACCGAGCTTTTAATACTGGAATTGGTGTGGAATGTCCGGATCCGGCGTATGCGCTGCGTATGACAGCCTATGACTTGGCAGCAGATGTACCGACAAACCTTACGACAGCGAACTTACAGACAACTTGTCCCAGCGCCCCGGGTTGGACGACTAGCGGTGTGGCAGCAGTCTTCTCCAGTATCAAGAACTAGCTATAGGAATAGTTTGTTGCGAAGTACGCACACTAAGGAAGCCAAAATGATTATACTTAAAGACTTCTAGAACAAATCAAAAACCGTCCAAAAGGACGGCTTTTTTGTTATCATATGACCATGACTATAATCAATCTGGTACAAATCAATGCGAATTTCAAATAAGCTGCTGACTAACCGACGAAATTTCGTATCGTGGAATCGTCGATACGTGACATTCCGACGGCATTTGCCTGTTGTGTTAAGGCCGCTCTTTTTGGCATTAATTGGGACGCTGCTATGGAAATTCCTACTATATGATAATCATTTTTCATTTGGCGAAGCGGCCGAAAACCCGCTATTGTTTATCATTCTCCCCCTTGTCAGTTTCGTGTACGTGATTTTTGCAAGCATCGCGATTGGCTCGGTGTTTGACGAATATAAAATCATCTCACGGGCGGTGGTGAAAAGAGACTTGGAAACTTTTTTGCTACATCGGGATGAACAGCTACCGATTTTACTGCATATTTTAGTCGCCATCCCATCACTATTGCTCGTCGCTCTGTCGATGGCCTTTCATTATAGCGAGTGGGGAGTCGGGGCGGTGGCCGTTTTCTCGGTGATTTTTATTGTAGTAACTGCCTGGATCGTGGCCACTGAACTAGATGATTTTCAGCGAAGTATTTGGTTTCGCGAGAGTACCCCAGAAGAGTGGCATGAAATCGATGTCGCCAAATATTTTGATGAGAAACGGTCAAAGTAAACTAATGACAGAAGTAGAAAAGAATACCTGGATCGAGTCGTTATCGCCGTTGTGCTCACGATAGCTCTCCTGTTCGTTTGGGCAGGGCTTGCTGTTGGTGTTTTTGGGTCATCGTTCAGCGGGTAGTAGAGGTTTTTATTTACCATTTCTTTCGCGGTGGAAACAGCCAGCCCAGCAACACGGCCTGCGCTTACCTTCGGCTAACTCTGTATGCGCTCGCTCGATTCGACGTTCTCTCGTTTCGATGAGCTTGGCACCCTCAACCCAGCAAATCCACTCATTGCGCGCTAGGGGGGTGATGTCATTCCAGGCGACCAGTGCCGTAGCGTCAGCAGCCAGTGCCTTGCGTAAATCGGCAGGTAGTTGGTGCACTGTGCCACCAGAAAGTTTAAGTTTATTCATACGCATAGTATATCAGCAGCCAGCAGTATAACGCGCCGCCTTTATTTGCTATACTAGAACTATGCAAAAAATAGCCACAAGAGTATTTACGTATGCGTCGATTGCCTTTGGTATTCTGGGGATTTTAGTCGTTCTGACGGCCTCAGGTCCGGACAAGCAAGACTCTGCCCTTAGCCAAACGCTCATAAGACTTTTATTCGTAACCGTTTTTATCATACTGCCTTCATTCGCGCTGAGTGTTGCAGGCAAATACTTAAACAGTAAATCTTAGAACGTAACTACCATAAAGGAGAACGAAATGTTGAAAAGAATTACACCTAATCTATGGTTTGACGGTAATGCTAAAGAAGCAGTCGAGTTTTATACGTCGGTATTTCCAGACAGCAAAGTTGTTACAACAGTCTACTATCCTAATGAAGGTCTACTCGATTTCCAAAAGGATCTTGCCGGCAAAGAACTGACCATCGAATTTGAACTAAGCGGTAATCATTTCGCAGCCATTAACGCTGGTCCCGAATTTAAGTTCAACGAATCGATATCCTTTTCGATCCCCTGCAAAGACCAAGAAGAAATTGACTACTACTGGGAAAAGCTCTCGAGTGTTCCAGAATCAGAGCAGTGTGGTTGGTGCAAGGATCAGTATGGCCTGAGTTGGCAGATAGTACCAGAGAACATGGAAGAATTAATGAAGCGCCCTAACGCTTTTGCTAGTTTGATGCAGATGAAGAAAATTGTTATTGCAGATTTCTAGCCACCCGCCGATCGTTATAGTTGCGAGGTACGCTCGCTTGAGGGAGCACTTGCAAATAGAGACCATACAGTCTCCACTTGCTATACGAAATGTATTCATGTGAGCTAAAATAACATTCAGGTTTTGCAGTCCGCGAATTTCTTACCGTTATGAACTATACAGATGATAGTAGATCTCCTAGATAATTTTTGTATTGTTTAAGCATGAACAAAATCATCTTATAAATTATAATTGACTAAAAACATAATTTATGTTAAGATTCGATTCATGGAAAGAAGTGGAACGATGGGACCTGTGATTAGTGTTGCAAAAAAACGTATTAGTGAGTACGATTTTTTAAAGTTAAATCGAAAACCATCACTTATTAAGAAAAATGTTGGGATAATTGGCTTAGGTTACGTTGGTCTGCCACTTGCAGTCCAGGCAGCCGAAAAAGGTCATCAAGTAACTGGAATAGAGCTCAGCGATAGCTTAATCTCAAAAGTTAATTTACGCGAGAGTCCCTTTGCGAATGATGTCCGATTCGGAAGAGCACTATCAAAAATTCATCCTCAGTCACTTATTGCTACCTCCAATTTTTCGGAGATAGCCAAGTTGGACATCGTCGTAATATGCGTGCCGACTCCTACAACGAATAATATTCCCGATCTAACGTACATACTATCTGCAGCTGAAAAAATTGCAGATAACCTGAAGCCGGGTCAATTAATTATTCTTGAGAGTACGGTGAATCCTGGCGTGACACGAAATAACATTTTGCCTATCCTGGAGAAAAAATCTGGACTCAAAGTCGGGAAAGATTTTTATCTGGCACACTGCCCCGAGAGGATAGACCCGGGAAATAAACTGTGGTTTGTAGGAAATTTGAACAGGGTTGTCGGTGGTATATCTGAAGAATGTACAGCTAGAGCAGTTCAGTTTTATTCTGAGATAATTGATGCGAAAATCATTCCACTCGGATCTACCGAAGAGGCTGAATTTGTTAAATCATGGGAGAACAGTCATCGTAATGTTCTCATTGCGCTTGCTAATCAGGCGGCGATCATAAGCGATAGTATGGGTATGGATATTAATAATATCCTGCACGGACTGCAGTCGAAGGTTGACCAATTTGGTCTACGTCTTGCAAGTCCCGGAATTGGGCCAGGCGGACATTGCATACCCGAAGACATACACTATGTTATTCGCAAAGCTCGGGAGAATGGACTCGATACCCGTTTTCTTGACGGCTCAGCTGACTTAAATGATTCAATGTACGGCTATGCGGTGAATGAATTTGAAAAATTAGTAGTCTCGGACGGCAATAAGCTTAGTAACATGACTGTCGGATTACTCGGCCTCGCCTATAAGGAAAACATCGAAGATGCACGTCGCAGTCCCGCTCTTCAAGTTGCTGAAAAACTTTCTCTCAAGAGTAAACGACTCATTCTTCATGACCCTCTGGTTGATAATGTCATATCAAATAAAATAAAACTGGCTAAACGAGAAGAGGATCTCTTTACTGTTCTCAAAAAGAGCAATGCAATTTTTGTTGCAACAGCACACTCAGAATATTTAGAGCTACTCACGCCAGAAAATCTAGTTAAATTCAATGTGAAATATATTTACGATGGCCGTAATTGTCTAGATAAACACGGCATCATAGCTGCAGGCGTTATTTATAAGGGTGTGGGTAGATAGCACTATGCAAGCGTTAGGTCTGCAACTCAACAATTTCTTATTGTTTCTAAAACGGATTACTCCTAGTGCTCGCCAGGCTCTCAAGATTGAGAAAAACATAGTACTCGGTTCTATTATTTGCCTTCTTCTTGCATTTCTGGTTAATAAAATATTTACAATTACGCTCAATGGTATCAAACCAATCATTGCATACGGCGTTCTCGTCGTAACGGTGCATCTTCTTGTTTTCTCAATTTCCCTCACTAAGTATAGAGACCTCGCTAAGGCGGGAAAGAATCTCCATCAATTTAAAGAGGAAGAGCTTCCTCTCGTCTCATGTATGGTTGCAGTACATAACGAACAAGACTTCGTTACCGAGTGTTTAGACTCGATCTATGGCCAGACATATGAACATATCGAAGTCATTGTAGTCAATGACTGTAGCACCGACTCCACTCGTCGCGTACTACGTGCCTATAAAAAGAAACATAAAGATCTTAAGGTTATCAACTTGAAACAAAATGTTGGTAAGAAAGCAGCGCTCACCGAGGCAATGCTTACAGCGAAAGGAACTATTTTCGCTCACACCGATAGTGACAGTGTTTGGGACAAGGATGCAATTAAACGAATTGTCCGTATCTTTATGAATAACGAGGATGTCGGCGCTATATCTGGCCACGGAAGAGCTAAAAACGGGGGAGAGAATCTCATTACCAAAGTTCAAGACTCCTGGATGGAAGGACAGTTCTCCATAAGGAAAGCTTTTGAAAGTGCCTACGGTGCCGTCACATGTGTGTCTGGGCCCTTGGCTGCATACAGAAAAGAGGCTGTCTACAACGTCCTTGGTGCCTGGAGAGACGATCGATTTTTGGGAAGTGAATTTCGCTTTGCAACGGATAGGACATTGACTGCCATGGTGTTGGGGTCAACTTGGATACGAGGAAAGATTCTAAAGAAATATGCCAAGACTAAATTTACAAGAAATATATATGAACAAAGAGACTGGAAAGTTGTTTATAGCCGTAGCGCCCGCTCACAAACAATTGTTCCAAATACACTCAAGAAATTTTTAAAACAGCAGGTTCGCTGGAAAAAAAGCTTTGTTAGGAACACATTTTTTAATGTACCATTCTTCTGGAGAAAGCCACTCCCTGTTGCGTTTATCTTCTACGTCCACATCTTATTTGTTGTCTGCGCTCCGCTTGTTGCGTCAAGAATTTTCCTTGACTTTCAACGCGACCGATATTTCCCAGTTGTGATCACGTATCTTGTTAGCGTTGGGATAATTGGTGTGATGTTCGCACTCGCACTTCGTTATCAGGACAAGAAAACACCCTACTGGTACTATCGCCCTCTCATGAGTATTTTCTCCGCGACTGTCCTGTCGTGGATAATTATTTACTCTGTGCTTACGATTAAGAAAATGACATGGTCAAGAGATTAGTATGGCTAAGAAAATAAATTCCCGTAATCATACTGTCAGAATCCTATGGATGGCATTGCTTCTCCTCCTTCTTGGATTTGGACTGATTTCACTACATTGGTCTGGTCGACCACTTCAAATGATGCGTGCCGAGAGAACCTTCGATACGCTAATGGATGGTTTTCGATACGGAAGTATTAAAGGGGAGAAGCTGAGTGACTCTAAGGCACAAGAAGTCCCAATTCTTCTGTACCACGGAATCTTGGATGGGCCTGATGACGGGTTTAGTATTACAAAGTCAGCTTTTATCGATCAAATGCTGGCGCTGAAGAAAGCTGGATATAGCACGGTCACCACTGACCAATATCTGAACTTCATTGAAGGCAAGGAACAGCTTCCCGAAAAGTCTATAATGATTACATTTGACGATGGGAGGAAAGACTCGTTCTATCGAGCCGATTCGATACTCAAGGCGCTTGATTTCAAAGCGGTAATGTACTTAACGAGCGGCTACTCTATTGTTGATGGAAGTAAATACTATGTTGATAAGGATGAGCTAAAAGTAATGCAGGCAACTGGTAGGTGGGATATAGAAGCCCATGCGGATTATGCAGGTACAAATCAGATCGTCATAGACAATAAAGGAACTACGGAAAATTTCTTCGGCTATCTAAAGTGGCTTTCTGATAAAAATCGACGAGAAACAATTGATGAATATCGCCAAAGAGTGAAGAAAGAGTTTAGTACAGCGAAACAACTACTAGGAAAAGCGCTGGATGAGAAAAATATACGCACGCTCTCATTCCCTTTTGGTGATTATGGCCAACATTATGAGACCACCGAGCTTAGTGGGGTGCTCCTTGATGAAGCAGCAAAATATTACGATCAAGTATATGTGCAATTTCGTCCAGGCGAACCATACAGCAGTAACTACTTCGGTGATAATGATTTTATGTCACGTCGCATTGAAGTTCAACCCTCTCTTGGGGGTAAAGATCTCGTGACGCAGTTGGGCAAAAGCATCGCTAAACCAAGTCAATTTAAAGCAAAGATGAACGATGGTGACGGATGGCGAAAGGAATGGGGTATTATTCAGCTAACAAGCGATGGGCTATCTATTAAGTCCGAAAATCACTCGACAACAGCCGCAGTATATCTTGACGGAACAAAGAAATTAAAACGATATTCAACCTCAACGAGGATAAGTGATCTGCCCTCGCAGACTACTAATTTCGAATTAGCTGCAGGGTATAGGAATAAAAATAATTACGTGGGATGTGTGTTTTATGCAGATAAGTTGGTGTCAGAATCGGTTGTAGGTGGAATTCACTATAAGATTGCCGAAGTTAAGATGCAATACGGTTATAGGAATAATTCGCTTATTACGACCGAGATAAGCGATAATACGGGAATATCATGCAAGGTGAATGACGCTACATACCTATCGAGCACCTGGGACTTGAGTGAAGTTAATGGAGGACCTGCAATTTTTGTACGTAATTCCATCCCTGGCACGGCAGCAGTTACTTTAAGTGAGTTCGAATATAATTCCGAAAATAGCGAGAACCTTAATCCACTTGACCAAAAATCAGCAGCAGAAAAGAGCAACACATACTTGAGTATAGATTTTAATGATCCTGGCGCCTGGAAGAACAACGCTCGTGTTAAGCTAAATACAAATGACAATAACTTCAGTATCGAGCCTGATCCATCAGGTAAGAATGGAGCATCATTGAAAGCCTTCTTCAGCAAAGGTTCTTACTCTGGCCTTCAGGGTAATACAGAAAAGAGTGCCACGATATTTAAGATACCTTTTGCCGCAAATGGAATAAGTGGACGTGACGACGTCTACCTACAATATCAAGTAATGTTTGAAGAAGGGTTTGCGTTTAATAAAGCGGGCGTACTGCCAGGTCTTGGAGGTGGAACAAATAATACCGGGGGAAATATTCCGAATGGATATGATGGTTGGTCTTCGCGCCTAATGTGGAGAGGTAATAAACTTGGAAATTACTCCTATCTTCCAAAAGGATATGAATACGGCCAACAGTATCCAGGGAGTACCTATCGAAATGCTTCAACGCTAACTTCGGGCAAATGGCAATGTGTGACACTTCATGTGAGATTAAATGAAGGCAAGACGAACAATGGCCTAATGGAAACGTGGCTGGACGGAAGCAAGATTCTTCAGGTGGGTAATTTACGATTCCGTTATGACAATAGTCTAAAAATTAATGATATTCTCTTCGAGGCATTTTTCGGTGGAAGAAATGAAAGTTTTGCATCTCCAAAAGACCAATCAGCTTACTTTGATAACATTACTCTGTCCGACCAAAAGCTTACTTGCGAACTTCTCGAAAAGTAAATGACTTTCACTACTGATGGCGCTACATCGCCCTATAGCTAGGACGTGGATCAATTTTTATTCAAGTGATACGATTCATCACGAACCTGGCATTCAAGAAATTCGCGTAGCTGAGTTTGGGATGTTATGAATAACAGCTCTTCACCAACGGCCTTAGTGCCATAGAGTCGCGGCACGCGTCCACTAAGAGGGATATGAGAACTGTCGACCCTCCACTAGTCTACTGTGTTAGTCGACCTTGTTACGTGCCCTCAAATGCTACTTGGTATATTTTCCTGACCAAAAGGACTATAATGAGCTCAATTAACAATGAAGGGGAATATATGGAAGTAACAATTAGTTTCGTCGCCGTTGTACTCGCTGCATTATCAACTATGATCGTCGGCTCACTCTGGTATGGGAAAATGGGCTTCTATGACACCTGGGCAAAACTCGCTAAGGTAAAAGTGGATGCCAATTTCGATAATAAGAAAGCCGCTGTCCTTTACGGGACTGCATTCTTGGGATCAGTTGTTACCGCTGCTGTTCTAGCCTATTTTGCCGAAGTAACGTTCAAGGCATTAGGTGGTGATTTTGTGTCCGTAACTCTCTGGGTTGGTTTCTTGGGCTGGCTCGGCTTTACCGCCGCCCGCATTCATATGCATGATTCGTTTGAAGGTCGCCGCAAAAAGCTGACGCTCATCAACGTCTCCCACGAATTTGTCACCATCATGGTGATGGCATTGGTTATTGGCCTCGTCGGATAATACCCCAACACGCGTTCTGTAAGATATGAGCCTCGGTGGGTGATGTGGTAGAATATAGGCGTAAGAGGATTCATTTATGGTTAAGAAAAAGACAACAAATATATCAACAAAAGTTCAGCTCTATATTGCGACAGGGATTGTGCTCCTACTCGTAGCATTCGCCTCAGTCGTCGGATGGCTCGATGCCTCAATGGAAACCAAAACGAGTGGTACGGGAAGCACGGTAGCTCTTAGCGACGTCACGCTGAAGGGTGAATCGACCTGCCTCGAGCACGTCGGTACCGGGTCGCACACTATGGAATGCGCCATGGGCATAAAGACCGCTAGCGGCGCTGTCTATGCTATCAAAGGTGAGGCAACTCCCGCTGCCGACAATAGTCTAGAGGTGACTGGTATACTAACGCCTGCTTCATCCGACGAAGTCTACAAAATTGACGGCACACTTACCGTTAAATAAGACATACTTGACATACTTTTCATACTTCTGATACTATAGAAAGTATAGGAGTCTTACGATGCACGATAAAAAACTATACGGAACAGCTACGGTTGGCACGAAGGGTCAAGTCGTTATTCCGGCTGACGCCCGTAAAGCATTAAACATTGAAGAGGGCGATCGCCTCTATGTAGTTGGATCTGACAAAGGCAAGTGGCTCGGCTTCATTCAAGAAGATCAGCTGCGCGAAATGGTGAGTCATCTGACCGATAACATCGAGCTCTACAAAGACCTACTTGATAATAAAGATAAATAAGGATCAGTTTATGAACCACCACCTCAGTATACGAAGCAAGTTAATTATTATGATATCGGTCATGGCCAGTCTCTTTCTGGTTGCGCTTGACCAGACGATCATTGCTACGGCGCTCGGGAAGATTGTCGAAGATTTCAACGCCTTCAGCTCCCTTAGCTGGATCGTGACAGCCTACTTGTTGACGACGACGATCACCGTGCCGATTGCCGGTAAATTATCTGACCTCTTTGGTCGGCGCCTGCTGCTCCTCATCGGTGTGGCTATTTTTGCGATTGGCTCGCTGGTGAGCGGTCTGGCTGGCAACGTTGATCAGCTCATCTTCGCTCGTGCCTTCCAGGGTATTGGTGGCGGTATCATTACCGCCAATGCCTTTACGATTGTTGGTGATCTGTTCGCTGCTCGTGAACGGGGAAAGTGGCAGGGGATGATCGGGGCGGTCTTTGGGCTGAGCTCAATCGTTGGACCACTGCTCGGTGGTTGGCTGACTGACGGCCACGGACTCTTTGGTATCATGACCGACTGGCGCTGGACGTTTTACATTAACGTGCCAATTGCTATCGCGGCCTTCACGCTGATTGCGATTGTCTGTCCACCACTGAAACACGACAAAAAGCCGCGGGTTGACTACGCTGGCGCAGGCCTTCTGACACTGGCGCTCGGTACGCTCATTTTGGCTGTTGATAACACCGACTCGATTTTTAAAGACTTTCTCGATGCCTCTGGCTGGTCACTCACTGGTCTGCGTGTGCTGATGTTTGGTGTAGTCGCCGCTGCAACAGCCGCCTTTATCTGGGTTGAACATAAGGCCAAAGAGCCGATTCTACCACTCAATTTCTTCAAGAACCGTAACTTCATGTTGATCATGGGTGTGGCGACGCTCTTCGGGGCGGCCTTCATGGGTTCAATCCTCTATTTGACGCAGTTCAACCAGCAGGTTTTCGGCGCCACGCCAACCGAATCTGGTCTGATGCTTCTACCGATGATTGCAGGACTGATCTTTACTAGCGTTGGTTCGGGACAAATTATTTCAAAAACCGGGCGCTACAAGATTTTTATGCAAATTGGCATCGTACTGGCTACCGTCATGGTTGCGCTACTGTCTACTTTGACTCCCGAAAGCTCCTATCTATATGAGGCGATCATTATGGTCTTCCTGGGTGCAGGGCTGGGTGTGGTGATGCCAGTCATGAACCTGGCGGTTCAGAACGAGTTCAAGCAACACGATCTTGGTGCCGCGACCAGTTCCAGCCAACTGTTTCGTAGCCTAGGGTCAACCATTGGTGTCGCTGTATTTGGGGCGGTGCTGACCACCGGACTAACCGGTGCGCTGGGAAGTGGTATTCAAAATGATGCCTATGTTCAGACACTGGCAAAAAGTCCTGCCACTAGTCAAATCGGTGATCTTACCGATCCCAATATATTATTGAATCTCAATATGCCCGACACTAAACAAAAGATAACCAGCGGTTTCGAAACAGCTGTTAAGGATTTGCCAGCACCAGCTAAAGAAAAGGCGGTGACACAGTTCAAGGATGACCAAGCGCAGTATTCGAGCACGATTACCCATGCCTTTAGTGATAGTCTGCAGCGCATCTTCATCACCTCGACTATCCTGATGCTGGCCGCCGCCGTACTAGTATTCTCTCTCAAAGAGAAGCGGCTTCACTCAGCCTCTCCCGAAGAGACCCCGGGCGAAGCATAGCTCTTACGCTTAAAACAAGGTATACTTTAAACAAATGTTGAGTTATTATGCCAAGCGCTCATCGGGTGAGGATTTTGAGAAAGTGCAGTCGCCAATCGGCGAATTACTCTGGGTGCGCGGCGAACACTTTGACGCCAGTGATGCCGCCTCGCTCAGTAAACAGTTTGGTCTCAGCCGAAACATCCTCGAGGATGTCACTGACAGCGGCGAGCTACCTCGCGCTGATTTTGTTGATGGCAAGGAATATATCTTTTTCCGCGTGCCACAACGCACCAAGAAGGGTAAAGTCCTGACGCGGCCATTCCTGGCCATTCTTGATGGTACCCGGTTCTTTAGCTTGTCGCACACCGACACTTTGCTGTCAGCGGAGATTATCCAAAAGGCTGCCAGTTCGGCCTCGGGGGGAGCGGGGTTACTGCTGGCCACGTTGGCCGGAGTCACGGGAATGTATGAAGAACTGATGCAATATACCTCACGAACCATTCAGGATACCGGACAGCGCCTCCATACCCACGAGGTAACCAATCAAGACTTCATCCACTTCGTCACAGTAGAAGATAACCTGAATCAGTATCAGATGAACCTGGAAGGCATTTTGGCGGTCACCAAACGCCTCAAGGAGAATTCACATCAAGTGTTCGACGGCCAAGACCAAGAATCGCTTGACGACATCACCCTCCATATCCAGCAGTTGCTGGTCGGCGTCGATACCTACTTTAAGAGTGTGGAGAGTATCCGCAATGCTTACGGCACGATTGCTAATAACACCTTGAACGAACGCATGAAGACCCTGACCGTCTTTACTGTCCTTATTGCGCTGCCGAACGTTTTCTTTGGTATGTATGGCATGAATGTCGATCTTCCGTATGCTGACCAACCGTGGGCTTATGCGGCAGTGACAAGCTTCGCCATTGTTTTAATTGGTCTTGTTTATCTAGTTGCAAAACGACTGCGAATCTTCTAGAATAGTAACAATAAGCGTCATACGTGACGCCCTATCTTGACGTGATTTTAGAATATTGATACTATTAATGATGTGTCTTGCGCCAAAACACGAAAAATATATTATTTTAAAGGTCGAAGCGCGTGAGGCTGTACATAGTACAAGGAGTACAAAAACACATGCCAATAGCAGTCGAATTTGTGTCGAGTAGACGCAAAAAGATCGCAGTGGATGTGGTGCCTGCCGAATGGCAACTGTATATCGCACATTAGAACGTGTGTTCGAAAATCTCGTAACCCCTTCGAGGGTTACATCCCAAAAAGAAATCACCCCAAGGCACCGGGGTGATTTTGTTTATAAAGAGAACTACGACTTCAGGGCTTCGTCGAGCAGCGCCTTGAGCTGGCTACCATCTGCTTGAATCGCGTCGGTGGTGACAGTAGTGTCAACCAGGGTTCCATTTAAGAAGAAGGTAGGTGTACTGTTCACGCCCACTTTTTTTCCGAGGGCTTGATCGAATGATATTTTCTTACCAATTGCGACACTAGCTAGATCTTTAATGAACTGGTCTTTGTTGGCGCCCGCCTCGATGGCGTACTGTGTGAAAAAGGCGTCGCGCTCAGTCGTGCTAGCGTCTTTCCAGTTGTTCTGGTTGTCAAAGACAATATTGTGCATCTCCCAATATTTGCCCTGCAGTCCAGCCGCTTCAACAGCCGCCGCGGCGGCTCGTGCGTTTGGATGGATGCTGGTTAGAGGGAAGTTGCGGAACACAAACGTAATTTTAGTGTCATATTCCTCGGTAATGGCTTTGATCTGTGGGTGCGCGCCGCCACAACCCGGGCATTGAAAGTCGCCGTATTCGATCAGCACAACTTTACTATCTTTTTTACCAAACACATGGTCGGCAATATTACCGTTTTGTTCGCTGGCAGCGAAAATCTGCTCAGCATTAACACTACTGACATCAACTTTATTTTTGCTCGAGAGGTAGATCAAGCCACCCAGCACCACAACAACAATAACTGAAAAAACGATCCAAGCTTTTTTATCCACGAATGAACTCCTTACTTTACTATAACTAGTGTAGCGAAAACGGACTGCCAGAACAAGCGAGACTACGCTACAATAGTTGGTACGATGATGACGTTTTTGATACTTCTCTTGGCTGTCTTGTTCCTGAAGCTTGTGGTAGTGGCCAGCATCCGACCAGTTCGTAGTCCGCTAAGTCTGTTTGAGCTTGAACGCCGGGTAGAGACAGGGGATGGTGAAGCTAAGCATGTCCTGCGCCGTGAGCGTCTACTACCCGATGTTGAATCGCTACAGCGAGTTACTACGGCGCTTCTATTGGTAGTGTTTGTGGTCATCAGCGTTGTGGCACTAGAATGGCTATTTGGCATCCTCATCTCTCTTGTGGTTGCGTTGGAATACAGTGCAGTAGCCCGTCTCGGGTTCATTCACCAGTGGGGGCAGCGACTCTACGAAAAATACGAAGCGCACTTACTCAATTTTGTCGAGAAATGGGCATCGGTTTTTCGATTTATCCGCAGTGCTACGCCAGTACTGCCGGTCGTCACGCTGAACTCTAAGGATGAGCTTAGCCATTTGGTGGCGGAATCTGGCGCAGTGCTCACAACCGATGAGAGGAAATTGATCATGAATGGTCTTGGTTTCGAAGCTCGGCTGGTGAGTGAAGTCATGACACCACGTGGTGTCATCGATAGTATTAGTAAGCGTGAACACCTCGGCCCACTGACGCTCGACGAGCTTCACAAGAAGGGACATAGTCGTTTTCCGGTGATCGACGGTGATATCGATCACGTTATCGGCATGCTCCACATCCAGGATTTATTGACGATCGATGCCAAACGCAAATCAACGTCGGTCGAAAAGGCTATGGAGCCACGCGTGTTTTACATTAAGAACTCTCAGACCCTCCAGCATGCTCTTGCCGCCTTCCTGCGTACACATCACCACTTATTTGTCGTTATCAATGAGTTTCATGAAACCATTGGACTACTCAGTCTGGAAGATGTGATTGAGGCGATGCTAGGCCGCAAGATTGTGGATGAATTCGATGCCCATGAAGATTTACGCGTCGTAGCGGCTCGTAATCCTCGGCATAATAATAAAAGTGAGGGGTCAGTTAATGTCTGAAGCCATATCTTCTAGGCGTATGTCGCCCGCAGAAGGGTTGTCTCATCAGATTCTTGCTTTGCAGCAGTCTATTATGCCTGAGTTAAAAAAGCGAGGAAGGGATCAGTCTACCTATGCCGGCCTTGGGTTGCATGCGATGAAGGATCTAATTGGCGCTGGAGAAGTGAGAGTGACGGGTGCGACCTGGACAGAAGAAGAGCTACAGCAAAATGCGACGGTTTGGGTGAGTCTTACGGCTGATCGTAGCTATAGACTTGATGTGCGAAACGGAGTCTTGAGCGATGCATACGACCAAGATGAGCAGCGAGTCGATGACGAAGCTATATTACACAGACTCAGAGCGAAGTTGTTACGCAAGCGCTTGGCCTACCGAGTTATAAATTTGAAGAACTATATCCTAAAGTGATACAATAACCCCATATGACACGAACATTAACTCGCGAATTAGCCGAGCATATTGGCGAGATCGTCACTATTCAAGGCTGGCTGCATAAAAAACGCCTGCTCGGTGGCTTGAACTTTCTCAGCGTCCGCGATCGAAGTGGTATTGCGCAGAGTCTCATCGAAGATAAAGAGGAAATTGAAAAACTACGCGGTCTGCAGATCGGCACGGTCGTGAGCTTTACGGGCACTGTCGTTGCTGACGAGCGCGCACCAGGCGGTGCTGAACTTCACGACGTCTCAGTGCAAGTCGACGTATCAGTGACCGACGAACCACCGATCGAGATCGATAAACCAATTAGCCACAAATCAGAGAACCTCGACACGCTATTTGAATACCGCGTGCTGAATGTCCGAAACCTTCAAGAGCAAAAAATATTCAAAATCCGCGGCAGCCTGACGCGCTACATTCGTGAGTATCTGCAGGCAAATGAGTTTGTTGAAATCGATACACCAAAATTGTTGGCCGAACCAACCGAGGGTGGCGCTGAAGTATTCAAACTCGACTATTTCGGTAAAACAGCCACGCTTGCGCAGAGTCCTCAGTTTTACAAGCAGATTATGGTTGGTGCATTTGAACGAGTCTACGAAATTGGCCACAGTTACCGCGCCGAACCGAGTGCGACCACGCGTCACCTAACGGAACTCACTATGCTTGATATCGAGATGGGCTTCGTGAAGGATCACGACGAAGTGCTCGATACTGTCGGCGACATGACACAGCAGGTGCTAAAGCGTGTCTACGACGAACACGCAGCTGACCTCAAGACACTAAACGCACCAGAACTCAAATTACCCGAAGACGGCAAGGTTCCGCGCTTTACGATCGCCAAGATTCACGAAATGTACACAGCCGCCACAAAAACTGATGTGACTGACGAAAAAGATCTGACGCCCGATGAAGAGCGCTGGATCTGCGACTATGCTCGTAAAGAACTCGGGACTGACCTAGTCTACGCCACAGATTTCCCGGCCGAAGCGGGTAAGTTCTACCACAAGTTCAAAGACGATGGCACTGTTGCCTGGGGCGATCTACTCTTCCGCGGCCTTGAGATCGCCACCGTACCACTGCGCGAGAACAACTACGAGAAGATGATTGAACAAATGACAGCCGCCGGTCTCGATGTGACCCATGAAGGTTTCAAGTATTACCTACAAGCATTTAAATACGGCCTGCCCCAACATGGTGGCTGCGGGCTTGGTATCGACCGTCTGGTGCAAAAGACGATTGGCCTGGCCAACGTCAAAGAGGCTACCCTCTTCCCGCGTGATATTAATCGTTTGACGCCGTAGTTCCATACTCGTATGCGCTGTAAAATGTGGCTAAACACTAGGCATGTTGTCGAGCGATTGCCAAATATACCAACTAGCGACTGATTCGTAGGGGTGCCAATTGTTTTTATGGGCGATGGTCTCGATCGTCTCGACGTCGGGGATCGAACTCAGTTCGTAAAGTTTCATAATGCCATTTCTAATGCCCAAATCCCCGACAGGCAGTACGTCGAGCCGACCCATGCAAAACATGAGGAACATATGAACCGTCCAGACACCGATACCTTTGACTTTGGTTAGCTCGTCGATGATTGCTTGGTTCGAAAGACTATCGAGTGTATCAAATCTGACTGTGCCGTCCAGAATTTTCACAGCCAAATCCTGAATGTAGCGAGCCTTAGGTCGGGATAGTCCAACGGCTCGGAGTTCCTCGACATCCTTTTCGAGGATTTGTTCGGGTGAGGGAAAATTACCACCAAACAAATCTTTGAACCGACCTTCGATAGTGCGAGCGGCTTTGACACTGAGCTGTTGCGAGATAATGCTATCGACTAGTTCATGGTAGTAGTTAGTGTGCGGCAAAAATTCAGGCTTGCTATACGTCTCCATTAACATTGCTAAGCGCGGATCGGATTTTGAAAGGTGGGCAAGAGCGTTTTCCATGCAGGTTAAATATCTAACGGCTCCGTCAGTCGTTGATACGAGCCCCCGTAACTTTCAGCGAATAATGGTACCATGCGGTCAGGGAGCGTTTTACCAATTTCAGACAATACGGCGTCATGGGTTGGAAAGGCCAAGCGTGGCCGTACTGTCGTTAGATAATCCATCACTTCACTAATCTTGAGCCAAGGCGCGCTAACCGGCAGGGCTAAAACATCGACAGGTTTTTTGGGCAGAGTGAACGAATCACCAGGATAGTACACCAGATCGTCGATCATCACGCCAAGATTTGCAACCACCGGCATCGACGGGTGAATGACGGCATGTTCGCCGCCAAAGAATTCAAGTTGGAAGGGTCCAACAGCGATAGCTTCGCCGGATGAAACAGCTTGATGTGGTAGAGTGTCGCCTAGTTGTTTGACGACATTCTCGTGCGCATAAATGATCGCATCGGGGTTATGCGCGATAATGGCGCCAAGCGCGGCTGGGTCAAAGTGATCGGTGTGTTCATGGGTCACCACGACACCGACAACGTTTTCAGGAACAGTGAAATCACTAGTAAATATGCCTGGGTCGACCACGACAACTTTGCCATCTTTTTCTACTATAAAACACGCGTGTTCGAATTTTGTTAATTTCATACGTCCTCCTTAAACCATTTTGTATATGCCTGGCGGGCTTTACTAATCTTTGGCTCGATCACGATCGAGCAGTAGCCATTCCCTGGATTATTATTGAAATAATCTTGGTGTTCAGGCTCGGCTTCGTAGAACTTCTCAAGTGGCGTCAGTTCGGTGACGATCGGATCATCCCAGTGGGCTTTAGTGCGTTCGATCGCTGCTTGGAAATCGCTTTTCTGGGCGTCGTCGGCATGAAACATCGCTGAGCGATATTGTGAGCCCTTGTCGTTGCCTTGCTGGTTGAGAGTGGTGGGGTTGTGGATCAAAAAGAATATATCCAAAATTGTCTCGGCTGGGATGACAGATTCATCAAAGGTAACTTGCACGCTTTCGGTGTGACCTGTTTTTCCGGAAGCCACTGCGTTGTAATGAGCATCCTCAGCCGAACCGCCCGCATAGCCGCAGAGCGACGACTCGACACCCTTTAGCCGCCGAAATACGGCGTCCAAGCACCAAAAACAACCTCCAGCTAATGTGTACGTAACCATATACCTATTATACGCTTTATAATAAGACGATGATGAACCAAGAATTCCGGGAGCTTGTCTGGCAGAAAGGTCGTGAACTATATCGCGATATGCCATGGCGCGACGATACGCGACCGTACTTTGCGTTGGTCAGTGAGCTGATGTTGCAGCAAACACAGGTGGATAGGGTCGTGCCGAAATTTGAAGGCTTCATTACAGCTTTTCCAGACGAGATGTCACTTGCCCAGGCCAGTTTGGCTGACGTGTTGAAGCACTGGCAGGGGCTGGGGTATAACCGTCGGGCAAAATATCTGCACGAGGCCGCGAAAAAGATAGTGACGGAATTTAAAGGCGAATTTCCAAGTACATTCGATGACTTAGTGTCGCTTCCTGGCGTCGGCAAGAATACGGCCGGAGCGATCCTGGCCTATAGCTTCAACCAGCCCGCGATTTTCATCGAAACAAATATCCGCACCGTCTATCTGCATCATTTTTTTCACGATGGTACGACTATTCATGACAGAGAGATTGTTGCTCTGCTCGAGGCCACGATTGATCCAGAGCATCCACGTGAATGGTACTGGGCGCTGATGGATTATGGTAATTTCCTTAAGCGTAGTGGACGAGGGCGACTGCAACAAAGCAAGCATTACAAAAAACAGACACCACTGAAGGGCAGTGTACGCGAGGTGCGTGGGCAGATCATTACGGCGTTGGCTAGCCATGATATGACGCGAGTTCAGCTTTCACAGCAACTAAGAGCCGACGCACGATTTGAAAGCGCACTGAGTGGATTGATGAAAGACGGGTTGGTGGAGGAATCAGCCGACAAACTCCATTTGACCAAATAGGGTGTAGCAGGGGATAATAGACGAACATGGTGAATAAAAAACGATTTTCTATTTTTCTCACGACCACACTATTGATAGGCGCAGTGTTTATCAGTAGCACTGTATTGGCTGAGGACAGCAGTACAATTACCGATCTTCAGCTAGTGCAGATACGTGCTCGCTGCAGCGAAGTAAAATCGACACTCGGTCGTGTCCATGCCAATGATGCGCTGCTGCGGGTTAATCGCGGTCAGCTATACGAACGACTGTCAACAAAACTCGCCGTTCCTCTCAATAGTCGGATTGCCGTGAATCGTCTCGATGGCAACTCACTCTTGACCGTAACCAGTAAGTACGACCAGGATCTCAATGATTTTAGGACACACTACCAAGCATATGAGGAACAACTCTCATCAACCATGAAGATCGACTGCGTCAACCAGCCCGCCAAGTTTTATGATAATCTGCAGATTGCGCGCGAGAAGCGACAGGTGGTATATGAATCAACCCAGAAACTCGCGGCTGATATCGGTGAGTACAAACAGGCCTTTACCGAGTTTGCGCGGTCATATCGGGAGAAGAAATCATGACCGAAGAACAGCACGACGAGCACCGCGCCTACCAGCTTGCGAAGAATCGTTTTGTGATACTCATCGCGTCTTCAATCGCTATCGCCCTCCTGCTCGTTAGTGTTGCGCTGGCACTGTATGCCTGGAGTGGCGCCGCCCAGGTTGATTTGAGTCGACCTGGCTACGACAACATTCGCAATCAGATTAGCGGAGCCGGAGAACCAACTGCCTTTCCAAGTAGTGGTTTGATTGATAAAGACGTGCTCGATAGTTTTGAAAAGCTCTACGACACAACAGCTACGCAGGTGACATCAGTCAATGCGTTTGAAGGTGGGGCACTCAGCGACGAAGCGCTGCGGATCAACGAAGATCCAGCCGCGACAGCCAACCAGTAGCTGCTACTTTTTTGATTTCCCTGCTGGTGTAGTTGGCGGGGTGGCTAGTTTGACGCCTTCATGTTCAAATCGGCTCAACAGGCGTCGGCGCATTTCAGCGATAACCGCCCATTGATCAGAAGGCTGGGTTTTTCCAGCTACAATAACTTCAACGGCTGTACCATTAAAATCACCAATCGAGACAAAGTTTGGCGCTTCTAGAATCTTGGCTTTCCAAGCCTCCTCTTCGGCTAGGGCGTTGCCGATTTCATCGATTATTTCACTAATCTTTTCAATATCGCTCGACGGATGGAGTGAGACCGAAAAACGTGCCATGCTATAGCCCATTGTCTTGTTGATAACGTGCTGCACCATGCCATTAGGAAAGTAGTGAACGTTGCCGTCGACGTCACGCAGGATGGTCGAGCGGGTGCCGATACGCTCCACTGTTCCACTGGCGCCTTCGATGTCGACGATATCGCCAACTCGGTATTGGTTCTCGCTGATAATAAAGATCCCCGAGAGAAAATCTCGGATGAGTGACTGTGCGCCAATCCCGACCGCGATACCGATAATCCCAGCGCTGGCAAAGAGCGGCGCAAATGTATTGCTGACCGTATCACCAAACAGCGCCTGTAAGACGGCGTAGCCGACTGAGAGAATCACCACCAGGCGCCAGATAGTTGCAAACAGCTGGACAAGCGTGTTTTGGCGCTTTTCGATGTCTTTTCGATGCCATTCACGATGTCGAGCACCCTTGATGATTTGTTTTATCAGTCGACCGAGTAACCGCTTGCCGATGTAGTACACCACGACGCCGATGACGATGGCGATGAGGGCATCAATGCCTTTGTCGTTTATCCAGGTGGAGACCGTGTCATAATTGAGATTTCGCAGCGTGCTCATATATGCTCAGTATACCATGACCATCTGTCGTGATATGGTAGAAGGATCGTCATGGCCAAACTCAATCCCAAAGATTTTATCATTACCAGGAAACGCAAAAAATATCGGTTTGCGTTGTTTCATAATTCGCCGTTGTGTTTTGAGCAGGAGGAGTGGGACAAAACTTGGCAACCAAGCGTGATTGAAGTCGGGGCAGGCACGGGACTGTTTAGTGTGGCGCTCGCTGAGCTGTACCCAGACAAACGATTTACAGCCATTGATATCAAAGGCGACCGCTTGCAGACGGGCGCTCGATTGGCCGAAGAAAAAGGCCTGACAAATGTTCGGTTTCTGCGTACTCGTGCCGACCAGTTGTCAGATCTTTTTACGCCGCACTCACTGGAATCGATCTGGGTGACGTTTCCCGATCCATTTCCTAAAAGCCGCTCGGGTGCACGTCGTTTGACGTATCCGACGTTCCTTCGGATTTACAAAGACTTACTAACTAAACGTGGTGCACTCTACCTCAAAACTGACGCCCGTGATCTCTTCACTTGGAGTCTCGAACAGCTGGTAGCAGAAAAGTGGCAGATCGACGAACTCAGTTTCGATCTGCACGAATCCGAGCTAGCCGATGACTACAAAATTCTAACGACATTCGAAACCCGCTGGACGGGGGAGGGAATTGTCACCAATCTCGTCAAGGTGTTACCACCTCGCTAGTAGTTTGACCACGATATGCTAGCTCAGCGTTCTCAAGCATATATCTCAAGCTTTTCTCTGGATCGGCGAAGACGGGTCGCTCTCTAAGATCGCGCAGCAGACGACGCCCAATACAAGTGGCCAGCGGCGTCGGTAGTTCAAGTCGAAGACTCGCTAAGTTGTCGAACGAGGGGTGACGAGCATAAATACCTTCGATAAGAATGATCGGTGCTGGTTCGACCACACCTTCATACGTAGGCTCGATAGTAGCGAAATCAAACCGTTGTCGAACAATCGTGTCACCGCTCAGTAGTCGTCGGATGTCTGCCTGCAACGCGTCGATATCGTACACAATTGGCGCGTCCCAATCGCTCCATATGTCGCCATTATACTTTTCGAGCCAGGTATTGCCGCGGTGATAATCATCAGTCGAAAGCACGATACTATCAACGCCGTTTTGCCCAAGTTGCTGTTGGATATCACGAATCACGGTCGTCTTGCCCGAGCCCGATCGTCCGGCAACGGTAACGATGGTGTGGGGGGCTGTATGATGATGGCGCCAAATAGCTTCGGCAATTTTTCGGGCATCAAGCTCATCTGGGATTTCAAGTGCTTCTTTGCCACCATGATCTCGCCGGTATTGTAAATGAGCACGAAATTCGTTGTTAGCTAATCTGTCACCTGTGATATCCACAAAGCCATAGGTCAGGTGGTGGCGGTCACGGAAGGCTTGCCAGGCAATCGGATCTTCTGCCTCAGCTTGGATGTGGCCATCCTCAAAGAAATCGATGGCGATGTGTTTGCTCGGTTCTGCGCGCAGTTTGCGAATGCGCGGCGTTTCATCGGTATTGAAGTAAGCCTGATAGGTTTCAGGAGATACCTCGGCTGTTACTTCCAGGCGGTCGAGACCCTCTTCGGTCATTTCACCGGTGTCTTTCAGTGTGGCTTCGTAGCGTCGCGTTCCGTCTTTGTGGCATGTCTCACGCAGTCTCAAGCTAAAGGCTTCATCGGGATGACTTAAATAGTACTGCTCAACGGCCAGAGCATCAGCGCGAAAGTGCTCGATAGTTTCCGGGAAGAGTGGCAGGTATTTCTTCTCAACTTCACGATGCGGTTTTCGCTCAAATTCTCCAGATGCTAGCAATGTTTCAGCCATTATTTATAATCCTTTCAGTTGTCTTATAACAGATGACATTTTTACTATAGTGCGATATAGTAAAAATGAATAGGAAGTATCATTTGAGTCAAATATGTTTGAGCAGATAAAATTAGATCATCACATCCAGCGCCATATTGTCGGCGTGTTAATGTTTCAAAAACTGGCGCGTTTTCGTGATCTACGACCGCCGAAAACAGATACCAACCTTTTTAGCTACCACCTTAAAGTATTAATGAAAGAGGGGTTGGTGGATAAGCTTGACGCGGGCTACACACTTAGTCAAAACGGCATGAGCTACGTCGATCGTGTGAGCACCCAGAAGTTCACCGTCCGCTCGCAGCCCAAGGTCATTACGATGATGGTGATTCAGAACTCCGAGGGCGACGTACTGCTGCAAAGGCGCACTAAGCAGCCTTACATTGATACTTGGACATTGCCATACGGCAAGATTCATATCGATGATTCAAGCCTAGAGGTGGCAGCCAAGCGAGAGACCTACGAAAAACTCGACCTCAAAGATCAGCCTATGACTCACGCAGGAGATTGCTATATTCGTGTCAAAGTTGGCGGGACGATACTATCGACCACCATAGCGCATATTTTCAGATTCAACCGTGATGACATCACGCCCAACCAGAACACAGTTTGGGCCAGGCCGCATAAACTAGCTCAATATAGGCTGGCGCCGGCGGTCGAGTCAATCGTGACTCGTAGTTTCTTCGGCGATGATCATTTCTTCGAAGAATTTGAAGAAGATTGGTACAATTGAAGGATGAACTTCAACGATTACCAACAGCTAGCGCTTCGAACAGCTCGCTCCAAGAACGATAAAGACGAACTACTTCATCTCCTACTTGGTCTCTGCGGCGAAGCAGGTGAAATTGCTGAAAAAATGAAGAAAATCATCCGTGACAAAGACAGTGATTTCTCCCAAGTCGACACCGAAGATCTCAAAAAAGAACTCGGTGATGTACTATGGCACATTGCAACGATCGGGAATTATTTTGATATCAAGATGGACGACATCGCGACGTATAACATCGAGAAACTCGCCAGCCGCCTAGAGCGTGGTGTTATCGCTGGGAGCGGTGACAATCGCTAGCGACGAGTAGTCAACTTCTCTCGTATCCACACGTCGATTGACCCAGCACCCATACAGAGCACGAGTTTGCCCGCATCGCGGGCTTTTTGAATGCTATTCCAAAGCTCATCATTTAAGTCGGCTACATGTACGGAACCATGATTGGTAATGTTCTGCGTTAATTCTTCGGGCGTCAGAATTGGTAGGTTCGCGTCTTCGCGGCTGAGGTAGGTAGGGAGCCAGTAGACTTCCTCCGCTAGCTCAAACTGGTCGGTATATTGGTCTTTTAGCTCATGCTGGCGAACGTTTTGATGTGGCTGGTAGACGAGCACGACGTGATCAGACAGCTCGCGCGCCATTTGCAATGTGGCGACGATTTCAGCCGGATGGTGGCCGTAGTCACTATATAGATTGTCGGCTAGTTTCTCGAAGCGACGATCAGTGCCGGGAAAGTGCTCTAAGGCGATACCCCCGTCACCGACAATACCGAGCTTTTCGAGTGATTTTAAGACCAGAGTGGCGTTGGCACGATTATGCGCGCCGGGTAATTTCACATTCAGTGCGGTATTAAGCAGCCACGCATCGGGGTGCTGGGCAAATAAATCGCCACGCTCGGATTGCCAGGCTATCAGTTGCTGTGACTGTTCACCAAACTGCTTGAAGGCATCAAAATAGCTTTGCTCGGTTGGGTAGGTATCTGGGTGATCGTAGTCGATCGAGGTAATCAGTGAAAGGTACGGCTGAAAATGCAGGAAATTGCGGTCAAATTCGTCGCATTCGTACACAAAATACTCACTGGCGGGGTCGAATTTGCCGCTCGGACCAAAGCTAACCGTGGTTCCTATGACATAACTGACTGGCACACCGAGCTGTCGCAGCGTCCACACTAGCATGCCGGTGGTGGTGGTTTTGCCGTGTGTGCCAGCGACGGCGATCAGCTTCAGATTTTTCTCCGCAATGATGTGTGCCAGCAATTCGTCGCGTTTGGCAGTTTTAATGCCTAGCTGGTGAGCTAAGGTCAACTCTGGGTGATCGCTTGGCAGGGCAGCAGTGTATACAAACCAGTCAATCGGCGTCTCGTTGTGCACGGCCTGTAAGAACGACCCATCCTGACCGATCTTCACAGTGATGCCCCGCTCTTCGAGTTGTTGAGTCATCAAGCCCTCGGCTACATCAGAGCCCTGCACTTGGTAGCCTGCATCAGACGCGATTTCTGCTAACGGGCCGATCCCGACGCCACCAATCCCAGAGAAGTAGATGTTCATGTCGTTATTATACCTGATAACGCTTAGCTACTGTGGCTTTTGCTGGACAGCGTACTGCTTGGCGATCTCCGCTAACTCGTCGGGGCCGAAGGCGTTGGCGGTGAATGCCTGCCAGTCTTTTGCTGCTACTGTGATCGGCTGGCCAGTGGCTTCTTCGATTGTGGTACCGTCGTCCATAACGAAGATAGGCTGCACAACTATCTTTAAGAGACGGGCTTGAATTTTAGGTTGAGTACTCATTATGCTGCTCCAATCACGGTTACGGTTCCCGATGAACCACGATATTTAAGTGCACCAGCCTCGACGTAGAGCACGCCGCCACTAACTGGGTTAGTGCTCGGCACGGTACCCGCGTTGGGGATGCCCATAACTTTTGTACCACCGCCAAAGGAGTTGAACGCGGCGACGCCCATGTTTTGGCTGGCTGCGCCGAGCAGGAGGAGGTCTTGTTTGGCTGAGTTGTTGTCGAGTCGAGACTGTAGCACCAGGTTGCTCGAGGAGTTAGCAATGCGATAACGCCGAGAGTCGACAGTTCCGCCCGTATCGTAGAGATCGAAACTGGCAGCAGCACCTCGGGCAGCAATACGGAGCGTGGAGACCACTTCGCCGCCGTTGGTGATATAGGCAGGTGTTCCAGCACCACTAACTCGCCACTCCTGGAGATTTGCCGATTGACCAGAGAGACCAACAACAATCATTGGAATAGTCGCGGTATCAGTAGGCTGGAAAGATGCTTGAGTTTGCCACACCAGATTACCATCGCGCCCAGTGATGTAGCCAGCCAGCACGTCGGCGTTGCCGCTAACCGTCGAGACACGGAATTCCCACAGTCGAGTACCTGCATCTGCATAGACGTTCTGGACAGTCGCACCAGGTTTTGAATTAGGTAAGCCGGCGGCGTAGTAGAATGCAGGAGCGACAGAGGAACTAGCGTTAATCAGCATGCCGTAAGCAAGAGCGGAAGTAATCGTGTCGTTTTGGGTAACCTTAATACCGATGCCGGTCTTTTTGTTATTGGCAAAGAGGCCGACGCCGCCATTGTCGATACCCATGCCGATAAGGGCGGCAGCTCCCGCCATGTTTGTACCGCCAGTGAGATGGAACAAGTAGGCATTGGTGTCATCATGGATCCACTCCACCGGGGATCGGGTTGCTGACGAACCATTGGGGCGAGCGGTGAACGAGTCGATAGTATCGCCGCGCATGACTGGATCGGGGAAGAGGGCAGCACCGGAGGGAGCACCCGGAGTGACGCGAAGGTGCCGCTGATTCCAGTTATTGGCGTCGAAACTGGCGCCGCTCGTGAAACCGGTACGGGCAGTTACGGTATCACCACTAGGGGAGACGACGAATTGTCCAGCTGAATAGGCTGTACTTGCTTTCCACAAGGCTACATACGTGCTCGCCAACCCCGCACTATCTGCTTTGGCATCCAACGCCGTTTGCGTCGCCGCACTCACTGGCTTATTCACATCACTGGTGTTATCTACATTGGCTAGCCCAACAGTTGACTTCGTCACCGCCCCCGGCGCTATCTTCGCCGAAGTCACTGCATTGCTCGCAAGTTGAGTTGAGTCAACCACACTGTCTTTCAGTGTGCCATCACTCGCCAAGGACTGACCCAGGTAGTCATTTAGTATGACTCCCCAGTTTCCTTTATCTCCCCCTGGTTGTGGTAGGCGTGCCATAGATATCCGTTAAAACCCCTTTATCTCTCTTGTGGTTAATTGTAGCATGAATGGGATGTCTTCAATAAGGGTTAGGAGAGAGGATGCTCGTCTTTGTTTTTGCGCAAGCGGCGCTTGAGAAGAACGAAGAACAACACCAGACCGACGACGAGCAACATAATTGCGGCGAACGCACTGAAGGCGCCCGTAGGAGTGAGCCCGAACCACAGCGGGGTTTCACCTACCATTGTTGTGGTTGTATTGGTATCTTTTTGGCCAGTGGTGGCTGAGCCATTGCTTCCAGTGTTAGTGCTACTTGAGCCGTTACCAGTACTGCTAGGGAGTGCGCTAGTTGGTGATTGACTGGTGCTGGTCGTTCTGTCGGAGCTCGTGTCCCAGCAATTCGCATCCTGGTATGTCTCGGTGCCGTACGGACATTCACCGTAATACGTTGCAGCTAAGTTGGTGAGGAAGGAATATTTCATATATTTGCGCATCTGCATACATGGATGCAATAGTTTAATGGTAGTACGCCTGGGTTAATAATGCTAGTGCTGGCGGGCAGATTGGGATGCCAGTACTCGCTTGTGGGTAAGCCGTAAGCATGTCATACTGGTGGAAACGACATCATAAACAAACACGGCACCAAAACATGTTTCAAACCCTTATCCAACGACTACTGCAACGTCGCCATTTCTGGCGCTATGCCACCTTCTCAGAAGTAGCTGAGCTGTATATCTCGCGTACGATGCGCCTCTTTGCACTACGTATGATTGCCGTGTTCACGTCGATCTATTTGGTGCAACACGACTACAGTTTACTTTTTCTGGCGCTCTTCTGGTCGGTATTTTTTGGCTACAAGGTGCTTTTTTCGTGGCCATCAGCCCTGATTATTGCGCGGATTGGCCCCAAACACTGCACACTCATTAGTAATATCCTGGCCGCGGTGAGCATGATATTCCTGCCCTTCGTGCCGCAGTATGGGCTGTGGGCACTTGGCCTGTGGTGTATTTTCCAAGCTTCGTCGACTTGCTTGTACGATCTTTGCTATTTGGTAGACTTTTCAAAAGTGAAGAACATGGAACACGCGGGTAAGGAAATTGCCTACATGAATATCTTTGAAAAGGTAGCCTCGGGCGTGAGTCCCGTGATCGGTGGACTCCTGGCATTCGTCGCAGGGCCAGAAGTCGTCATGATACTTGCGGCCACCCTGTTCTTGGTAGCCGCCGCACCACTCTTTAAAAGTGGCGAACCAACCCGCACTCACCAAAAGCTGATGTTTCGGGGTTTTCCATGGCGCACCACCTGGCGTAGCTTGGTTGCTGAGGCGGCAGTAGGATATGACGGGTTCGTTACCGGTACCGCCTGGACGCTCTTTATGGTCTTGGTCATTTTTGTGGGTGATGGCAACGAAGTGTACGTCAAAGTCGGTTTACTCAGCTCAGTGACACTAGTGGCGGCGCTTCTGGCGTCGTACACCTTTGGCAAGTTGATCGACCATCGGCGAGGTGGTGAACTCCTCAGGGCAGGAGCGCTCCTCAATTCATTTACCCATGTGATGCGGGCATTTGTCAGCACTCCAGTGAATGTCGTGTTCGCTAACGTTATCAACGAGACGGCTACTACAGGGTACTCGATGGCATTTACGCGCGGTATGTTTGATACGGCCGATATATCAGGTAAACGAATCGTCTACATGTCTCTTATTGAAGCGGTCGCGAATCTCGGCAACGCGCTCGGCGCACTACTACTGGCGGTTATCATCATGTTTGTACCTGACGAAGGGGGGTTACGGCTCTTCTTTATCATCTCCGCCTTTGTGACGCTGCTCATCATGACACCTCGTTTCATGCTCTACCGCAAATAGCCCCGCATGGTATACTGTAAGAAGTTAAAAGGTAGGGTGGATTCTCGGTAGTGGCGGATAAAAAGCGAGTCAAGAAGAATATAAAGCAATTGCAACGCATTAAGACGTGGCAACTTGTTATTGTCTTGCTGCTGACGATCCTGATTGCGGCCACATTCTTACGTCTCAATAACATCGGCATGCTCGAACGGCGTGACGCAGTCTATGCTGCCGACAAGGCCGGCGACAGTGAAATATTGAAAAATAGGTTGTACGATTTGCAACGCTACGTTAGCGCCCATATGAACGCCAATCCAGACAAGATTGCGCTCGAAGGCCAGTATGAGCGCGATAGTCAGAGAGCCAAAGCACTGGCTGAGGCGGCTGGCAGTAATAATCCCAACGGCAATGTCTACCAAAAAGCGGCTGATGTCTGTGACCCAATTGGTCGCGCTCAGGGCTGGCGCTGGCCTGACCCCCGTTATATTGCCTGCGTTGATGCCGAACTCAGCAAATATCCGGCGACTACTGGATCCGCTCAGACCATTCAGTTACCCGACGTCAACCTGTATTACCATAGCTTCGTTTCGCCCCTCTGGTCACCTGATTTTGCTGGCTGGTCGGTCATCATATGTGCTGTCATCGTGGTTATGATCATCGCTCGCATTGTCGGGCTATTGGTACTACGCGCCATGCTCCGGCAGCACTTTCGGTCGATTTAGTGTTGACAGTGCGCTCTCGGGGCGGTACTCTAGCCATTGTAAGAACTAATAGGAGGTATAAGACCATATGGCTTACAAGCACACAAACTCAAAAGGTATTACATATTACCTGCACAGCACTGAAGTAACACTTCGTGGTGGCAAGCCACAAACAATCTACTTTTTCGCTAAAGTAGAGAAAAACGCAAAGGGACACCCAGTTGACCTACCAGAAGACCGCGTTGTAAAAGAAAACCCACGCAACGGTTTCTTGACTGTTAGCAAGAAAAAATAATATTGCACCATAAGCACGTTTGGTGATACACTCGTATCAAACAAACAGGTGCTAAAAATGCCCCCCTCCCGGGGGCTTTTTTTGATAGAGCTGGCAAATCGAGCGACAATAAATGCTTGCGTTTATTTCCGAGGTGACCCAGCTCTATTTCTCCTTTTGCTACAAAAGGAGAAGCTAGCTAGCGTTTTTATCCCGTGATGATGATAGAATGGATATATATGACAGACATGGTAACAGTAAAAGATTTGAAAAAGCGTTATGGTGACAAACAAGCAGTCGATGGAGTTAGCTTCAGCGTCAAGAAAGGTGAAATCTTCGGCATTCTCGGGCCAAACGGGGCAGGCAAGACTACCACACTTGAGATGATGGAAACACTGCGACCAATCGACAGTGGTAGTGTGACGATTGATGGTATTAACGTAGCTGACGATCCGCAGAAGATTAAGTATCTTATCGGCGTCCAGCCCCAGTCGCCGGCGTTCCAAGACAAGACCAAGCTCAAAGAGATTATTGAAATGTTCGCCGCAGCCTACGGCGAGAAAGTTGATGTCATGCAATTTCTGCGCGATGTTGATTTGGAAGAAAAGGCTGATAGCTACGTCGAGAGTCTATCTGGTGGCCAGAAACAGCGGGTAAGTATTACGACCGCTCTCGTACACGGCCCGAAGGTGTTCTTCCTCGACGAGCCGACCACTGGACTTGATCCGCAGGCACGCCGTCACCTCTGGGAGTTGATTGAAAAAGTCCGCTCCAAGGGAATTAGTGTCATCATGACAACCCACTACATGGATGAAGCCGAAATACTATGCGACCGCATCGCGGTGATGGATGACGGCAAGATCGTGGCGATTGATACGCCAAAAAATCTCGTCAAGGCACTGCTGAAACGTGGCTTCAAGAAAGAACAACATGTCGAGCAAGCCAACTTGGAAGATGTCTTCATCGACCTAACCGGAAAAGGATTGAGGGAGAGTCAATAATATGAAGCGTTCACTTTTCACCGTCCTTGTTCTGTTCAAGATCAACACTCGCCGTTTCTTTAGGGATAAACTAGCCATCTTCTTTACGATTGGTTTCCCGCTCATCTTCCTCTTCGTATTTGGGGGGCTCAACAGTGGCAACAAGGACGTCTCGTTCAACGTTGCTCTGATCAATCAATCAGATAGCTCATTTGCGAAAGATTTTGTCAAACAAGCAACAGACAGTAAGGTTTTGAAGGTTAATCCCGAGGTGACGGATCTTACTGAGGCCAAAGAAAAGATGAGTCGTTCCGAAATCGATGCTACGATCATCCTGCCTGCCCAATTTGGTGACACGCAAGCGCGTGCTCAGTTCCCGAGTGGTGAGGCGAAAATTCTCTACACCCAGAATAACCAGCAGTCAGCCACGGCACTGTCCTCGATCCTCGATGCTCAGTTCAAGCAAATCAACGCTAAATTTGTAAAGAACGAAACACCATTCTCGGTCACGACCGAACAGATCAATGAGCGTAGCCTGTCGCCGTTCGATTATGCCTTTTCGGGACTACTTGGGTTTGCCATCATCGGTATGGGTATCTTCGGACCGGTCAATATCTTTCCTGAACTCAAAAAGATGGGGATTCTGCGTCGGCTCAGCACAACACCACTACGGGTCTGGCAATACTTCCTCGCCACTATGATCGGCCAAGCCGTAATCGGGCTACTGGCGCTCGCGGTTATGTTTGCGGTCGCAATCGCCGTCTTCCACCTGGAGGTAGTAGGAAACTACTTTGAGCTCACGCTGTTCTTAGTGATCGGCATCATCCTCATCCTCGGTATTGGGCTAGCGCTCGGTGGCTGGGCTAAGAACGAACGCCAAGCTGCGCCGCTGTCTAACATTATTGTCTTTCCAATGATGTTCCTATCCGGCACCTTCTTCCCGCGTTTCCTTATGCCAGAATGGCTCCAGAGCGTCTCAGCGCTGTTGCCACTGACCCCTGTTATTGATGGCATTCGTCTGATCGCCACCGAAGGTAAACACTTCGTTGATATCTTGCCACAACTCGGCCTGATCGGCATCTGGATGGTGATTATTTATGCCATCGCCTTCAAAGTCTTCCGCTGGGAGTAACCCCGGTTAGTCATTGACTTTTGTTCGCGCTTATGGTATATATGGGGTATGGCAGAACTATTGGAATATAGTCATGATACCCCACCCGTCGTTATGGATGACGAGGGTAATATTCGTAACCTGGCTGATTATCCAGATGACTTCGAATTATCTCCAGAGACCCCATCGTCAGAGCCTGTCCTCGAAGAACTACCGCGCCCTGATTATCCAAAACCGAGAGAAGTTATGCCTCTTGCGCACCCATCATCTATAGAAGAAAACAAGCGACGCATAACAAATACAGATCTAGCCCGGGCTGCTATTACTGAACGGCAGCTAACGGCGTACGAAGAATACGGTGGGGGCATTCGTCAAATCGACGAGTATGAAGAACGTGACTTGCCGCGATATCGGCCACTTGATGATATCATCCGCGGGAGTGAACCTTGGCAAACAGAGATTTACGATGCCGTTGAGCGATTTGGTATCAATGAGTTGCCCCTCGAAAAATACGAAGCAATGGGTGATGCACAGCGACTTCATTTCACACTTCACTTCGCTAATTTTTACAATGCGATTACACGGCATATTAAGCTGATTAAGCTTGAGGATAAGAGCGCCGAGCAGGACATGCTTCTTGCACGTCGATATGGTAATGACCGAACGGAGTTCGAACTTCTTGCCTATAGCGCACGTCTAGAGGCCTTGAAGCAGGCTATGGACAAAACGGGTATTCCATCCGCTGTTACTGCGGACTTGACCCCACGGAAAGAAAAGGTGAGCAAGAATATAAACTACTGGGACTATCAAATTGGATTTAAACTAAAACCAGATGGCTCTAAACAACCACGGTCAATAAAATAAAGAATGGCAGATCAAACGATCTGCCATTCTTTATGGCGATTCTACGTTACTATAGTTCTATGTCGAGGCAGGCAGAGAGGCCAGGGTCTTAAACAGCAAAAAAGCCCCGCGATCATCCGCGAGGCTTTCTGCTTCGAGCGGGTGAGGGGGGCTGAAGAACAGCTATGAGGCGCGTGCCGGGCGCCGCCTTGACTCCGCGATTGGTGTCAGTTCGGTGTACGAGAGATCAGTGTGGATCGTGCTCCGAACTGAGGTGATCGCGATCACGTTGCCGATGCTCACGATGCGACCGATGTATTCCTGACTCACGAGAGTCAGTTCCAGACATCTGTCATCCCGCCCGATTCTCACGTAGAAACCGGCATGAGAACGCTCAGGGACGGGTGTTGCCAACTCGGTCAACGCACCTGGTGCGCGTTGGTGGTCGAGCCAGTACAGCTCTTCGTAGTAGACCTTGTTCATGATGCAGTCGGCGCGGTTGACGTACGCGACGATGACAGACTCCCCATTGCTGAGGGTTATCTGCAACCTATCTCTCGCGGGATCGAATGAATGATCCGGTTTGAAATCAGTCAGCTTCAAAGCATGGTTTTCGAAGGGCATCGCCCTTCACCTCCAAAAGTGGCAGTTGAAAAACGAGTACTCTAAATTATCGTAGGAACAGCCGTCGAATGCAAGCACGAGGGTTTATGGTGATAAACAAAGAGCCCAGAACCAACTATGGTTCTGGGTTCTAATGAAATTCTTTTGGTGGGGGTGGATGGAATTGAACCATCTACCAAGTGGTTATGAGCCGCCTGCTCTAACCGATGAGCTACACCCCCAACTCGGTACATTATAGCTCAGCAGGGGTAAATACGCTATAATGTAGCTGAACATGAAAAAAATAAACATCCGAAAACTTTACTATCATGTGCGCCACGATTACTTCACATTAAACAGCGTGGTGGTTGTCGTCGCGCTGTTGATTGCGGCCAGCTGGGCGTGGGGTTCGGTGGAAGTCATGCAACGCAACTATGACTTGCAAAAAGAAGTCGACGGCAAGGGTAGGGAACAGAAGCTCCTCGAGCTCGAGGCCGCCACGCTGACATTCGAACAGCGTTATTACAAGAGCGATGAATACAAAGAATTGGCGGTTCGTGAGCGGCTGGGTTTGGCTAAACCTGGCGAGAAAGTGTTGGTGCTTCCGCCCAATTCAGCTGCCGCACAACAAGCCGATGACCAAGTGCTACAGCGCCAGCCGACCCAAACAGTCCAGCCAAGCAATTTTCAACAATGGATGAACTTCATTTTTGGCGGCAATTCGCGGAGCTTGCAATAAGCGCCCACATCTGTTAATCTAGTATCTGTATCGCGGGGTGGAGCAGTCTGGTCAGCTCGGATGGCTCATAACCATCAGGTCGCAGGTTCAAATCCTGCCCCCGCAACCAAGAAAAAACCCTCAGCCCTATGGCTGGGGATTTTTTCTGCGCTGCACTTCGCCAAATCCTGCCCCCTAAGCGAGTTTAGCAGCCGCGATCCGGACGACTTCGCTCCAGCTGAGGAAAGCGTGAGGTGTGGTAGCGAGTTCGCTGGCGGTCATGCCGTGGCGAACGGCTAGGGCGAGTTCGTGAATAATCTCGGCGGCGTGGGGAGCGACGACGGTGGCGCCGAGGATGACACCTTTTTTATCGGTAATAATCTTGCAGAAGCCATCGCGGAAGTCCGAGGTATTGCTGCGTGCGATCATATTGAGGGGCGCCATGGCCTTGTTGATGGCCAGGTCACGTTTCATGGCGTCGTCTTCGCTGAGGCCAACTGACGCGATGCCAGGGTAGGTAAACGTCAAGCGGGGTGTGCCGCTGTAGTTTGGTTTGATCTTTTCCTTGCGTAAGATATTATGTGCGGCCACGCGACTCTCGGTCAGAGCCGTGTGAGTGTGGGAGCTGTGTCCCAGCACATCGCCAGCGGCAAAAATGTGGCGGGCGCTCGTCTGGAGATATTCGTTGACGTCGATACCTTGCGCCGTGTAGGCAACACTGGCGTTTTCCAGACCGATATCAACCATCGGACGACGGCCAGTCGCGACCAGAATTTCGTCAACCAGGATTGATTTTTCGATATCACCCCGGTTGAACGTGACGCGCTTGGCAACGCCGTCTTTGACAACTGAGATGACGCGGGTTTGGGTCAGGGTAGTGACGCCTTTTCGTTCCTTGAGGATTCGTTCCATCAGGACGCCGACTTCTTCATCTTCCTGGGGTAGGATGCGAGCCGCGATTTCTACCAGGTAGACTTTGGTGCCATAAATCGCCATTAACTGAGCCAACTCGACACCTGTCGTGCCACCACCAATGATCAGCAGTTTCTTCGGCGGGCGCATCAGGCTGTGCACTGAACGCGGGGTGAGGTATTTAACACTCTCTAAGCCAATGATGTCAGGCGCGACAACATGCGAGCCAGTCGCGATCAGAAAGTGTTTGGCAGAGAGATGCCGGCGGTTGATGCTAATCTCGTTCGGGGAAAGGAAGTGGGCGGTACCATGAAAGGTATCAATCCCCTGTTGCTCATAATATTTGCGGTTATCCCCTGCTCCAGTTCGCTTGATGGCCAGGTCTTTCCAGTTGATCAGGCTAGGGTAGTTGTAGCTGAGCATAGCCGAGCGAATGCCAAAGCGGGTGCCGTGCTTGGCTTCGTCGTAGAGCTGGGTCGCGTGCAACAGAGCCTTGATCGGCACATCGCCCCAGTTGGGCGACTCACCACCGAACATACCGGCTTCGATTACCGCCACACGTTTGCCGTTCTTGGCAGCGATACTGGCCGCCACGCTGCCACCAGCGCCACTGCCAATGACGATCAGGTCGTAGTTGTATGCTGTTTGTTTTACCATGGCGTCTATCGCTCCTTGTGTTTCCTTACTTTATAGCATAAACGGTATCAATCCGTCTAGTCAGCAGAAGGGTTAATTGCTTGCTTGAACATATTGGTGAGAATTAGTTCATCGAACCTTGCAGTACTAAGCGGCATGACTTTAAAGCACCAACTTATGGTGCTTATACAAGTAGGCGGCTTCAGGCTGGAAGGCTTCGAGGTGGCGGGCAGCCATGCGCCGCAGGTCAGCGGAGGTTACTTCTGGTTTGGTAGCACACCAGGCAGCCACAATGTCACAAATCATGTCAGCCAAGCGCTGAGCTTCGCCTTGGGGCGCTTGAACACTCAGACAAGCAGCATAGACACTGGCATGCAGTTTCGAGCGCTCGAAACGTTCACTGGGACGGCGGCCTTCACGTTTGATAATGTCAATTAAGGCATCGGACATTACTGTATTCCCGTGGCGGTCATGGCAGCGACAACTTGCTGGACGTAGACGTAGAGACCCAGAACCATCAGTCCGCCGCCACCGACAAATTGCAAGAAATATTTATTATCTTCGCGCCATTTCTGGATCTGGCTAAGCTTGTGACCACTGCCGATGAGACCGGCTACAATCAGCAGGGAAAGCAGGGAAATGAAGGTATAGCCAGCTACGCCAACCAGCTGCCAGACGGGAGGTAATTGAACAAGGGCGAGTGAGGCTAGCAGGATTGGCCCAACGATGAAGAGTAGTTCGGCGATGACGCTACTGAGTCCCAGGCCAAATGCTTCACCGCTCAGGTGGGTGGCTTTGGTGCGCTCAGCCAAGTAGCTTGCCAAGCCGCGGGGGAGCCACAGTGATGTCCCCTGCTCTCTTCGATAGTAAAATGCCCACACCGCCACACCAAGTCCAATCAACAGCCCGCAAGTAATCGCCCAGATGAGTGGTGATACGTCGCCGGTCGGGAAAAAGTTGAGTAGTGTTAGTGATACCATCGACACCAGCAGCATCGTCATTACGGCAGTGCCGATCAAGTAGCTCCCTGTCAGACGCAATAGTTTAGCGTGCGAGCGGTTTTTACCAATAGTATGGCTGCCAAGCAGCGTCAACACGCTCACGCCTAGCTGAAAACTGGCGTGGATAAGGGCTGCAACCCCGATAATAATGAATGCGTCGAGAGTGTTCATGGTATTTGTTTTGTGGCCTGCCTCTGTATTATTTATACCATAAGCAGCTACAAAATACGAAGATTCTCACAAAAGGGTATTGCTTTTTAATAACTTTTATGCTTAAATAGATACATCAATCAATAAAACAAAAAGAAAGCAAATAATATGGACATCCAAGCAGCTGGCGTTGAGTCAGTCACCCTTACTGATATCTTGAGTTTGGCCACCTGGCAGCGTGAGCGCAGCAGTGAAGAGCTCCAAGATTTTATCAACACTCGTCACGACGCACTTGCCAACGTTGACATTGAGTAGTACCACTGGAAATAGGCTGTCTATTTTGCTACAATTATCCCTAGTGCCAAAAGAAATGTATTGGCACAAATTGTGGCAGCGTAGCTCAGTTGGTTAGAGCGCGAGACTCATAAGCTCGAGGTCACAGGATCATTCCCTGTCGCTGCTACCACAAAAAGTCGACCACCCCACACGGTGGCCGTTTTTTTATTCTCTTGAAACATACGGATTGTCTTTAATGTAAAACCGCCAGGGGATATCAGATCCTTTCGAAAGACCGATACGGGTAGTTTGAATAATGGATTCATGGGAGGCAAGTGAGCCGGGGGTTAATATGAGAGGTGACAAGGATATATCGTGGCCATTGAGCGCACGGTCGATCGATAGCGCTTGGCAGGTTTTAGCCGGGCCGTTCGTCAGTTCAACGCCCGATTTCTCACCACGCAATTGTTGCATGTCGACTTCCCCACTGAGTGGCTGGACTGCTCGGATGAGTACGGCTGCGCCGTGACCTTTTGGTCCAGTGACGATATTGCAGCAATAGTGCATGCCGTAGGTAAAGTAAACATAGAGATGCCCGGGCTCGCCGAACATGACAGTGGTGCGCGGCGTCTGACCATTATAACTATGGCTGGCAATGTCGGTTTGGTCGTAGGCCTCGGTCTCAACGATTCGGACACGAAGTAGTGTGTCGCCGATCGTCCGCTCAAGCACACATCCGAGTAACTGTGGAGCAGCATCCACGGCAGCACCCGAGAGAAAGTCTAACTCACGACTCATGTGGCGCGGGGTGAGGGGCATTAATGGAAGGATTTGGTGGTAGTTCAATAGCCGGGCGACGTTTCTTGATGATGGAGAGGGCAATCCAGCTGCCTGTACTAATAACCAGTGTAATGCCGGCAATGAGCAGGAGAGTCCAAGCTATGCCGGTGATCATCTGCGTGATGAAGTGCGCAATAAATGGAGCAAGTGGGTTTGATTGACCGAGGAGTTGCTCGATCGGGAGAGCTCCGCTACGATCGAGTAGAAGCACGACACCGGCGATGACGACGGCCAAAATCATGTTTGAAAACACACCGCGCGATAATTTGATGAAGAACTGCAGCCTAGTGCCGCGAAGGCTGAGTAGCGCGCCGCCGAGTGCAGCAACACAAAAGAGTACAGGTAGCAGGTAGAGAAGAAAAGCGACGGCAGAGCGGAGCCTTGGCAGCTCTGAAAGACTGGTGGTATCTTGTTGTTGAGAAGCAGCGGCAAACATCGTTTGGGTAATGGGGGCTTTTAAGAAGTCAGATTGGCCGATTGAGTCGGTGACGATTTGTCGGGTGAAATCAGCAGGTGGGATAGGGGCGGGGCGGCATAAACTTTGAGCCACGACGCCACATGGAGGCAACGCGGCAACGCGTGGTTCGACTTCTTTGATCAGCTCGGCGATGAAGGTGTCTCGTTTTGAATCGACTGGAACAGAAAAGGCAAATGTTGCTCGCTTCCCTTCCATCCAGTCGTAACTGTTGTCGATAACGCTCTCAAAACCACTCTGGATGAAGTCGGTCGTGAAGGTTCGTTGCAGCGCGGCCTTAACGGCTTCATTGGAAACAAGTTCTTGACTCGTAGCGGCCACGGTGGGTATGTCAACCTGAGTTGATTCAGCCGGAAACAGCGCCGAGATAAGACTACTATCGTAAAGGCCGCTCGCTTTGAGCCATTGTTTCACATCAGTGCGATCAAGCAAGGTCGTTTGCAGAACGAGCAGCGAGACGGTGCCTGAAACTGCCAGGACGCAGACAAGGCGGGCAAGCCAGATCAGTATAGTTCGAAAGAAGTTCATAGTGCTTATTGTAACTCTTTTTCTCCGCACTAGTGAGAAAGTCTATATTCCGCTTAGAAAATACTTATGGTATAGTTAAAAAAACCTAGGAGATAGCTATGGATCGCGAAGACTCACCAGTATATGAAGATGAAAATACGGATTTGGCTTCGCCGGACATAGCGCCAGATACACAACCTGCCACTACCCCACTCGCTCCCGTGCAGCCAGCTCCGACTGAAGCGAATAGCGAACGATCATCACCGGGTGTCATTGTCCTGCAGTGGTTGACGTATGCATTTTGGGGATGGTTGATCATTGCCTTGATCTGGCTGATGGGCGTTGTTACGGTTGGTGCCATCGCCGATGCTGATGTCAGTGACATAATCCCGTATGCGATCGCTGCGACGCTTGTATTGCTACCAATCGCTTTCGTGACAGACCTGTTCTATCGACGCTATGAACCAGCCAAGAAAACAGGCGCAGCGACGGTTATTATGGTGATCCATGTGGTTATCTTTGCACTGCTCGGTATTGGAGCATTGATCACGACAGTCTTTACGGTACTCAGTATGTTTATTGGAACGGGTAGTGATACAGAGGAGCAAACAGCCGCCGTTATTACAGAGCTATTCGCCGCCGCACTATATGTTGCAGTCTTTCTGCGGACTCTCAATCCATTTAAGACTAAAAAATTTGCTCGTATCTACGGCTTCGCGATGCTCGGGGTTACGGTGATTGCTCTGGTGCTTGGCGTGGTTGGCCCAATGCTCAAGGCGGTTTCGGAGCGCGATGATCGTCGTATCGAGACGAATCTCCCACTTGTCCAGTCGAGTATCAGTACATACGTGGACGATAATAAGAAGTTGCCTGACACCCTGAAGGACATTACCTACAGAGATAATGAGGCTCGCTCACTGATTGATGACGGGCTTGTCCGCTATGAGAAGGTGTCAACTCCAACTCAGAAATCTGACCAGATAAAAAGCCTGCTAAATGACTCAACCGAGTATCGCTACAAACTGTGCGTTACGTACAAAGGCAGCTCCAACGAAAGCGACTATGACTATTCCTACCGTGGTGCCAGCTATTCTAATGAATACGACAGCTACTTGTCGGTCTATAGCCACCCAGCTGGCGAGGTCTGCTATAAACTATCGGCCTCTGCCTACAACCTCACTATTACTGACTAAGTGGTATAATAAGAGTATATCCTTGCGACACACACTAGCGACTTGATCGTAAAGCGTCCCTCCAGTGGAATATCATTCATCGTCTTCGGATTCCTAAGCTAACGAAACGGGCTAAGAAAACGGGCGATACAATCTAATAATCGTTTCTCTAAATAAATTTTGGAGACTCTTAGAATGAATGATGAAATCTTATTAAACGAACGAGTGCAGGTAATCGCCGTCTTTGGCGAAGGGCTCAATCCGTGTCGACCATTAAAGTTTCGCCGACCAAACGGGCGGGAAGTTGAGATTACCGAAATCGGCCTACGGCACCCCAGTACAAAAGGTAAGCGCACGGTTCATATGTTTGATGTGACAGACGGCGGGGCGGATTACCGGCTGGAATTTGATAGTGAACGACTCACCTGGCACCTGACGATGGAGGCGGACCACTATGAATAACATTTGTCCTGTCATGTTCGCCTCTTCGCTCACTGCCCTTGCTAAACGGCTTCGCGCCGCGCCCGATGTCGAGTCCCGACGTCGGATCGGGCTCGGGCTGCAGATGTTTGTCAATGCCAGTAAGCGAGCGGCTCGACTGAGGACGACTCGTAATGCGTAATACATACAATGATGGGCGGCCGCTGATCATGCATATCGATCTCAACTCGTGTTTTGCGACGGTCGAGCAACAGGCTCGGCCGATGCTGCGCGGCCGGCCAGTTGCGATCGTTAATCGCCGCACCGAACACACCATGATTGTGACGGCCAGCTACGAAGCCAAGGCGCTCGGCGTGGGGTTGGGTATGAGTGTCAAAGAAGCCCGTCGATTGGTGCCAGAGTTGGTGGCGCTGGAAAGTGATCCGGCGAAATACCGCTACGTTTATCATAAGATGATGGATATCATGCGGTCGTATTCGGCGCACGTCACGATGAAAAGCATCGATGAGGGGGTGATCGATTTTCACCAGACGAGTCAGGATGTTCGTGATCGTCCACTCGAAGATATTGGTAGGGAAATTAAGCAGCGCCTACGGGACGAGATTGGCGTCGCCATGCGCTGCAATGTGGGGATTGCGACCAATCGATTCTTGGCAAAAACGGCTGCAAGTCTCCACAAGCCAGACGGGCTGGACGTGATGACGCACGACAACCTGCGTGATGTTATGAGCACGCTGGAGCTCAGAGACCTGACCGGAATCGCCAAACACAACGAAGCGCGGCTCAATTCGGTCGGCATCTATACCCCGCTGGAATTTTTAGACGCCGATGTCAGTACACTACAAGATGTGGTGTTTAAAAGTATCGTCGGTGAACAGTGGCACCAGCGCCTGCGCGGCTGGGAAGTCGATGATCGGCCGCATCCTTTGAAGACGGCTGGGCGGCAATACGTGCTGGAGTCAAAAATACTTTCACGAGAGGAAATACTGCAGCGCCTCCATAACCTATGTGAATCGGTCGGTGCCAAAGTTCGCTCGCAGGGCAAGGTAGCGCGCGGGGTATTTGTCTATGCCAAGTCGCGCGACCGTCGCTACTGGCACGCCCGGCGTATGGCTTCGGCACCATTCTTCAGCGATCAAGCGATTTACGCCCAAGCCTGTCAGCTGTTTGAAAAGGCGCCTCAGGCGATTAAAGAAATTGGAGTGACCTGCTATGAACTGAGCGACGACAGTGATGATCAGCTCAGTCTATTTGGTGACCAGCTGGCTCAAGAAAAACACACGGCATCGACCATTGACGAGATTAATAGCCGTTACGGCGACCGGACGATCCATTCAGCCGACACATTGGGAACAGGTATTTACGTCAAGCAGAAGATACCGTTTGGCAGCACGCGCTATCTCTAGTCATGTTACAATAACCTTATGCTTAAACAGCGCGGTTTCACCATCGTCGAACTCCTGATTGTGATCGTGGTGATTGGGATCTTGGCCGCGATTACGATCGTCGCCTACAACGGTATTCAAAACAGAGCCAGAGTCAGTAGCGTCAATTCAGCCCTGACCCAGGTGGTAA
>JAQBRV010000004.1 GCA_028286285.1 Candidatus Saccharimonadota bacterium
ATACCGATGACCACAATCACAATCAAAAGTTCAACGATGGTGAAACCTTGTTGCTTTATGTTCTTACTGAAACTCATTGTAGGTTGCCCCCTAGTTAATAGTTCTTATGCTTTGTAGTGTACTACGGTGGGGCTACCCACGCAATAGTTTTTCATCATTGATAATGGTTTTAACAATGCTGCATTCTCTTATTTAAAGATTGTGATCATCAAGGTGGCGTCCTCATTGCCGTACCAGTAGCGACGCTGGAGCCGACAGCATTGGTTGCGGTGACACTAATTGCATAAGAAACCATAGAGGTAAGACCCGTGAGTGTACATTGGGTGGTGGTGATAGTATCACAACCAGTCATGATATTTGATGGATTACCACCCGTGCCGTAGCGGACGGTGTATGTTATAGGTTGGTTGCCCGTCACCGCGTTCCAGCTTACGACTGGGTTTGAGCCTGGGTTGGTGGCAACGGTGAGAGTCAGGGAACCCGGCGCACCTACAACAGGTGGTGCGGGTTGTTTGCTGGCAAAAGTTGAACTTGAGTAGGAGCTGGATCGGCCGGCAACAGTATTGGTGGTGACGAGTGTTAACTTCACTGCTACCATACCTGAACTCGTTGTTGCGGACGAGGTGCCGGTAGCGTCGTAGTAACTAACGGTCATCGATGTGACATTGTCGAGTAGTTTTGCATCATCCGCTTTGCAATACGTCAAGTTCGTATAGCCAGGAGAACAACTTGGTAGTTGCCATGGCGTCGGACAGCCTGTTCCAGCCGTAGCAGCTTGGCCAAAGACTGTTCGTCGCCATAACGTCTGAGTACTGTCAGCATTAGTCCTGAGGTAATAAACGATATCTGCCAAGTAGGGCGTCGTGCTGATAGTGCCACAGCCATTCATTGATTGGTAGGCAAGCTGTCGAGTATTGAGAGAAGGGTTGAGGGTGGTTGTGAGGCTCCTGATGATAAGTTTGGCTGGACTATTCGTCGTCGAAATGGATCCAGCGGTATCATAATTACCCGTAACCATCGCCTGGGGTGAGTTTGTCGCGTAACTCGTAGCCATAAATTCCGTGGCCAGCAGAGTATCACTCTCGATCTGACTCAGCGCCGCTTGGGTGGCGTGGATAATCTCAGTAGAGGCTCTGGTGCGCAATACATCACCTGTCATATTCACGATGAGCGCTATAAATATAGTGATAGTAATGATGACGACAGGTGCTACCAATAAAATTTCGACGAGCGTAAAACCATCCCGACGATCCGGCAACTTAGCGTGAGACGTATATCGCATGTGATACCTCCCGCTGGCTGGCATTTGCTTTTACTTTCACCACGACCAGTTTTAGACTGGTGAGCGTCGCCGACGGGCAGGTTATCGTCGTGGTCATAGTCGCTTTGTTGCTATCGACAGTGGCGTCTACCACGGTGCTCGGGCAGGTGAGCGTGCCAGTGGTTGCCTGGATAGTGCGTAGCTTTTCATAGGCGAGGCTGCTCAGTTTTGACTGTTCTCGGGCATCGCCACTGCCTTGAATCGAAACGGCGTATAGCTGGTACCCCATCATGATAAACAGAAAGCCGACTAAAAGTGTGATGAGGAGTTCGATGGCGGAAAAGCCTGCTTGCGAGGGAGGATTTTTCATCGATATATACTCTTGACCACTGCCGCAGTAGTCGGGGTTACTTCAGACCAGTAATACAGATTAAAGCTGCGACACGTCAGGGCGGTAGTGGTGCATAGTACACCGGTCGTCGAGATTGGCTGATAGACGTAGGGATTGGTGGCGCTTGGAAATGGAGTGACGGGTGTTGCGCCAGCTGAAAGTAGCCCCGTGTTGAGGTTCGTGGCCTTGACGATGCTCGAGGTTGCTGAACTGAGCGGATCAACCAAGACACCGTCAGGAAGGACAGAAAAAATTGCTTGCCGAGAGGTAGCATCATCGACAATTGTAGCCTGGCTTGGGTAGCTATATTGAGTTAACGCCACCGTGGTAGGGTAGCCTGTCTTATAGAGTGAATCGAGCCGGCGGGCGATACTCTCAACGTCCGACTTGCGGTCACTGTCGCGCGCATTCAACTGAGTGCTCCGAAGATTCACTACTGCCAGCATAATCAGAATCAGCATCACGGTTATTGTGATAAGGAGTTCAATTATAGTAAAGCCTCGCGATGATGCCATACCTAAAAGCATAAGGGTTTTTATTTAATCAAGCAAGTCCTATTGGATCTCGAGTGGTTCTTGTTCGATCATAATCCGAAACGTGTCTCGCACGGTCGCGATAATTTCATCCCGAGCGGCGGCCAGATCACTATAGCCCGTCGCCGCTTCGTTGATAAGGACCAGGCAATTTTTGTCATGAACACGCATGCCGTGTAGTAGTTTACCTTTGAGACCCGCTCGCTCAATCAACCAGCCTGTCGGTATTTTGTACGTGCCGTTACCGAGATCATAAAAAGGGATGTCCTCGTAGGTTGGCTTCAAATCCTCGAGCTGCCATTTTTCAATAATGGCGTTTTTGAAGAACGAGCCGGTGTTAGGCTGCAGCGTAGGGTCGGGAAGTTTATCTTTGCGAATCTGAATCACCGCATCCCGGATAGCTTCTGGTGTAAAAAGTGTGATGGAGTATAGGGCAAAATACTCTTCGAGGGCTTTGTAAAATGGCGGAGTGGGATTAGCTTTCCAGAGCTTTAGCTGGACAGATGTAATGACGTAGCGCCCCTCTGCCTCGCCGCGAAAAATACTATGCCTATAGGAAAAACCACAGTCGATGTTTTGTAACACAACGAAGCGATCTTCCTGGCTGTCGTAGGCCTGAAGGGAGATGAGGCTATCGGCAACCTCTTGTCCGTAGGCACCGATGTTCTGGACAGGTGCTGCTCCAACCGTGCCCGGGATGGCCGAGAGCGCCTCAATACCAGTGAGGTGCAGCTCGACAGTGCGTTTGACTGTCTCATCCCAATTCTCACCAGCACCGATCTCAAAGGTTGTATATTGGGGTGTATCCTCAATGACAGTAAAGCCTTTGATTAGATTGCGGACGACAATACCCGGGTAGCCTTCATCGCGGACAATCAGATTACTGCCACCACCCAAAATAAAGATAGGCAGGTTTTTTGGACGAGCGTTGTGGTAAATCGTGGCGATATCCTGCGGAGTTTGTGCCTCACCCATAAAACGAGCCGGCCCACCAAGCTTCATGGTGGTATAACTTTTAAGGGGAATGTCGGTACGGATATCCATCTAGCGTTGATTATAGCCTACAATGAGCACATCATGCTATAATTACCCCTGTAGTTTATGCATTCGTAGCAACAACATACAGTTATGCACCCGTAGCTCAGTGGATTAGAGCACTGGTCTTCGGAACCAGGTGTCGTAGGTTCGAATCCTACCGGGTGCACCAAGAAAATAGACCGAACGTAAGTTTGGTCTATTTTCTTGCTCCAACTCTGGCAACGCTAAGCGCGACAATTTCCCTAATGGTATCTTCGGCAAGTGGCTTATCGAGTGTGAATTGAATCGTACCTTTGCCTGTTATGTTGTCCTTTAGCTTATCTTTCAAAAGTCCAACAGGATCAGCACCAGGGAAGATGCTCATATGGTCTTTGAACGGGGCGTAGGCAATAAGATATTTGCCTTCATATTTAAACCCTGGCATAGCGTAGGTAATAACTTCTTCGGCGTCGGGTACAACTTGCTTCACGATGGCGCGAATTCGCTCCAGCTCAGCTCTTTGAGGTGCTGCAACGCGTTCTAGATATTCATCGACGACTGGCATACCATAATGTTATCACACCAAAATAAAAAACACCCCCGGTAGCGATCAAGGGGTGTTTTTTATTTGGAGGGCCAGCGGGGACTTGAACCCCGGACACCCTGCTTAAGAGGCAGGTGCTCTAACCAGCTGAGCTACTGGCCCATGTTCATTGTTCAATTCCGAGCCTAGTATAGTATTGCTGGTGACCCGCATGAATTTAACTTTAAAACTATAGCAAATAAGGGGTTATTTGTAAAGAAAATCCCGCCTGATTGGGCGGGAGTTGGAGGACTAGGAAACAACCGGTGGAGTCGGCGGTGTAGGGTTCTGATTTTGTTCATAATTCTCTGGTGCTGCTGCAGGTGCAGGCGGTTGAGGTGCTGCCGGGTTATTGGCGTTTGCTGCCACAGGTGTCCATTTTGAGCTATCGACAGCCAGCCAGATCAGCCAAACTGGTGAGACAAGGACATACAATAATACGAACCAACCTTCTTTTTGGAGATTAAGCCCAATACGGTAGGCGGCGATGGCCATGAAAACAAGGGCAATAATCGAACCGATCCAGCCGATGAATGGAATGATAGCCAGCAGGCTCAGGAGTGCTATCCAGCCTTTTTGTCCACCGAGTTCGAGGAAGACCCAGCTGTTCAACACGGGTACCCATGCTTTCCAGGCAGCTTCGCCGGCTTTTTGAAATATTTTGGCCGTGAAAATAGAGAATACAATATAGAGCACCAGCGTCAACACTATTACGCCTATCATAATTCCTGTGTATGTGCTTGGATCAAGTGATGATGAACTGCTAGTCTGTACGTAGTATGATGTATCCATATTTTCCCCCTTAGATTTTTGTGTCTCCATTGTATCACATGCTAAGCTAGATAGAATGAAATTACTAAATGGTAAAGAATTGGCGGACTTCGTAAAAGAACGTCAGGCAAAACAGGTGCGAAATCTTCGTCAGGAGTGGAAGGTTTTGCCGAAGTTGGCGATTATCCAGACCATCGACAATCCGGTTATCGACACGTACGTGCGCCTCAAGCAGGCCTATGGCGACGATATCTTAGTCGATGTCGATATCCATAAGGTTGATCAAACTGAACTTTTTTCTACTATCGAGACACTCAACCACGACGAGTCAGTTCATGGGGTTATCATCCAATTGCCGCTGGCTGATGCTAGTGCAACCGAGCGGGCAGTTAATGCAGTTGCTCTTTCTAAGGATGTCGATGGTCTTGCTACGGGCAGTCCTTTCACGCCCGCCACGCCAATGGCAATAGATTGGTTAATGGCTGGCTATAATGTCAATCTTGTCGGCAAAAAGATCGCCATCGTCGGCAATGGCCGTTTAGTCGGCGCCCCACTTTCTGCTCTGTGGCGCGCGCAGGGCAGAGATGTAACGGTGTTTGACAGCGTGTCATCCGAGGAACTCAGCAGTAAGCTACGCGAGTTCGATGTCATTGTGACGGCCGTCGGCAAGCCACGTTTGATCGACTCAGACAGTGTAAAAATCGGAGCCGTCATCGTCGACGCGGCCACCTCAAGTGAAAATGGCAAAATTGTTGGTGATGTAACCGAAGAAGTTCGTCAACGCGACGACCTCACGATGACGCCCGAAAAAGGCGGAGTCGGACCACTCACGGTAACCTCCTTATTTGATAATGTCATTACCGCAGCTCGCGCTTCGATACAAAAAGGCGTAAGTTAGAGGCTCGCCAGAGCGTCTTTGACACGGCTCACAACTTGACTCGGCGTCAGGTCGGCTTTGACGATATAGCTATGAATGCCAAGTGACTGAAGTGATTTTGGTGATTCTTCTTCGCCCATGTTGGTGAGAATGATGACTGGGATATTCTTGCCCCATTCTTGCTTGCGCATCTCAGTCAGTGCAGTCGGGCCATCCATTTCTGGCATCTGCATGTCGAGTAATATTAGGTCGGGCTGGAAACTTTCAACCATTGCCACACCACGCTTACCGTTATTAGCTAGTTCCACTTCGAAGCCATCCGCTTCAAACTTCATGCGGTACATCTGATTAATCGTTGGATCGTCTTCGATGATGGCTATCTTAGTCATAATATGGCAAGTATAGCATGCGCGACTTGGGTGTGGAATACTTTGCAGGGTTGGTATTGACTTTTTTGTAATTATTTGATATAATATATACAATTCTCGTCACATCTGAGGAGGTGAAAAGATGAGAATCGTACGAGCGGTGTTCTGGTGGACTCTGCTATTTATCACTCTTCTAGTTCTGGATGACCTCATTGTTGGACCGATCTATTGGTCCCTCGCCTTGGTCGACCGGATGCTGGCAACAGTACTGGCATTCTGCATTAGTCTTCTCGTTCAGCTTTGGCTTGTTCGCGAAGCAATTGGGGAGCGTCAGTCAAAGCCAGCTCGATGGATGCTTGCACGTTTGATGATCAAGCGACCCAACAAAGAGATGGCGGCTCGTGAAGAATCTCTCAAGCGTTCTGTTGTATCCATTGCTGCCGCTTTTGTGGCGGCGCTACTGTTTGGAGGAGTGATTACATCAATACTATTGAACAGCCGTCAGGTTGTCGGCGGAGCCAAGTTTAATGTGGTTTCTCTGGCGGTCTGCATCCTATACTCAATCGAGTTTACTCTTATCCATGGTGGATGGGGGATGGGCGCAGTGGCTCGTTCAGTCGTGTTGTGAGCCCTGTACGCGAAAGTGTACAGGGCTTCTTCCTTTTTATGGGGTTAATTGTAGACAAAAGAAGCCATACGTGATATTAAATAAGAAGTCAGAATCCAAAACATTTAAAAATATAGGCGTATTATTTAAAACAGAATGAATATTTATTTAACAAAAGGTACCGGCGAAGGCCCGACGACTCTCGCAGCGTTCGACAGTGCCCTATTTGATGCTGGAATTGCAAACTATAATCTGTTAAGACTCAGTTCGGTCATACCTCCAGGAACAACCATCTTGCGACCAGATGACCACGTCATGCCAATAGAAGGGGAGTGGGGTGACAGGCTCTATGTTGTCATGGCGGAACTCAGAACCGCTGAAATTGGCGTAGAAGTATGGGCAGGGGTTGGCTGGGTTGTCGAAAAAGAAACCGGCAAAGGCTTGTTTGTCGAACATGAAGGCACCAACAAAGATAAAGTCACTCGTGATATTCAGCATAGCCTCGAAGCTTTAATGCAAACTCGCTCTGTTGACTTTGGTGAGATTCATATGGAACTGAACGGCGTCATGTGCGAAAACGAACCTGTTTGTGCGATGGTCGTGGCGGTGTATAAGGCTGAGTCATGGTAAGTGAAGTAGATAATGAAGTTGAGCGAGATCAAGATAAAGATCGACCATCTTTCGCGCGTTACGATCTAGATGCCGAAGAGCTTGAGCAAATCGAGCATAAAATGGTTGGTTATGTTGAAAAGAGGGTAGCTGAACAGGGCATTGCTATACTCTGGGTATCACCATCGCACAACTTTTCAAACTTTATAAGAACTCACGAAGCTCACTATTTTCCAGAGGTCGCCGAAGTCTCTGATGAGGATGAATCTAACACTTTATTTTTAGCGTTAATTGACACTCGCGACGATTCAAGGCGTGTCGTTCATGGAGCGACTGTCATGTACCCCAAGTTTATGCAGAACGGAGTGTCAAGATCTGAGCGTGCCGAGCAAGACGGCATCGAGACTACTGGATTTTACACTATTGATAGTTTGATCGAACGGGGTAATTTTACAGCTGACGAGTTCACGCAATACTATACAGACAAAGGAATGGATCTATCGAAGTGTTTGAGTGTCGAAACTAACTTTAGAATCGGCGAGCGACCCGATGATTTTAGTGGGCTCAAACCGGCTGACATTACCTACGTTGCCTTATACGAGAGACTAATGAGCACGACTCCGCCCCTACTTGGTGCTGCGATCTTTGCTACTATCAATGACAAGCAGATTCAATCATTTGAGAGGGTAGGATTAAAATACGAGCCAATTATGGGTAAGACCGATCTGAACACTGAAGAATCGGAATTGGGTATTAAATCTTTGCCAGTTGCGCTCATCTACGATCAATATGCATACGATCTAATGTCTACTATGAGTAAAGAAGTCGCACATTTATCCGTTGAGTAAATATGTCTATCTTTCCTAAGTTCTCAAAACTGACAATCTCAGACAAAGATCTAGTCGACGGAATCATCTCTCGCTTTGAACCTTACTCCGATTTTAATTTTATGAGTATGTATTGTTGGGATGTTGACAACACTGCCAAAATCACGATATTAAACGATAACTTAGTAATCAAGATTCCTGACTACCTTACCGGTGAGACTACCTATTCCATAATCGGCAATAAATTGATGGATAAGTCTTTAAAAGAGTTGTTTACTGTAACGGATCATCTCAGATTTGTACCGCAATCTGTTATAGACAGCCTGAAAGCACCCGATTTATATGAGATAAAAGAGGACAGAGACCATTTCGATTATATATATCAATTAGAAGACTTAATAAAAACTCCAGGAAAAAAGTACAAAAGCCTACGTAATAAGATAAACCAATCAAGCCAGATTCATTCGGATTATTCTCTAGCAACCTTCGACCAGCTGTCAGACGAAAAGCGGAAAGAATTCCGCAAAATATTTCGTGAGTGGACTACCAGTAGTGAGCATAGAAAAGACAATGATGCTGTGATTGAAGGCAGGGTGATCGATAGATTTTTTGATCATGCCGCGCAACATAACTTAATTTGCATGGAAATTGCTGTAAATGGCAGGTCGGTTGGATTCTCAATCAACGAGATTCTTCTTAATGGTGAATATGCCGTCTGTCACATACAAAAAGCGATCCACTCCTACAGGAATATCGATACAATTCTGACACAGTATTCATCACAAGTACTTTTCGATAGAGGATGTCGTTTTATTAATTGGGAACAAGATCTCGGCTTAATCGGACTAAGGCAGCTCAAAAAATCATACCGACCAGCGAACTATCTAAAAAAGTATATAATCACACCAGTCTAATCTCGAATTCAACAGACAATTACCTGCTATTATGGAAGGAAGTGCTTATGTTGGTATATAAGTCATGGGAATATTGAATCTACATCAGATCAACAGGATAGACAAGAACAAGAATGATAACAGATCTAATAATACTTGTTACATGCTCCGTGGCAATCTCACTACTTGGGTTGCTTGTTATACTTCGCAATCCCAAAAAAAGAAACAATCAAAGATTTGTCTTTTTGTCATTTACGATAGTTTTTTGGACAGTAACTAATTTTCTTTCAGACAACGCAGCCTCGGACACGCTTTTATATACAAGACTAACCTTTTTTGCTGGCGTGCTAACCACCTTTGCTTTGATGGGTTTTCTGGAAAATTTTCCAAACAATACAGCTGTTAAAGGCAGTATACTCATTCGTTTGCACGCAATAATGACGGCCTTGCTGCTGCCCGTCACTTTTTTACCCGAGTTTATTAGTGCTGTTCATATTTCAGGATCCGAGGGGTCTATCGAAACAGGCCTACTTTATAATTTCTTCATTTTTTATATAAGCTTTTCATTACTGTTACTGGCACCAGTAATCATAAGAAGTCAGTATCGACATGCAGTAACTTATATCCAAAAGCAGCAGATCATGACTATATCTTGGGGAATAATAATTTATGCCGTCCTGGCTGTGATATCCAGTGTTGTCTTGCCTCTCATTGTCAATGACTGGTCTAGCTCTAGCTTTGGTCCAGCTTTTGCTCTGATCTTGGTCGGCATGGTCACATATACGATTGTGAAGCACGGTCTGTTTGATATACGACTTGCAGCTGTCCGCTCGGTCGCTTACGTACTTTCTCTCATTGTTTTAGCTGTCATTTACTACTTACTTGCATACATCGTATCAGTTACTCTGTTTAAGGGGGAGGTGAGTTCTACGGTCAGCCTGAGTCCGATTAACATCATTCTAGCCCTCTTACTTGCCTTTATATTCCAGCCGATTAAAAGCTTCTTCGATAAAACAACAGATACGATATTTTATCGAGATAGATACCATACTGACGAGTTTTACGCTCGACTCAGCGAAGTACTCACGACGACGACAGATTTACGCAATCTGTTAGAGCGGGCATCAAGTGAGATTGGCACAACACTCAAGGCCGAGCAAGCGTTCTTTTTCGTGCAATACAATCACGTGCATCATGTTTCGGCGGGAACGTTACACCATTCATCGCTGCCCCTGAAAGACGCTCACAGGCTGAATGAATACGTGAAGAAGGACGGTCAGGATGTGATCGTGACGGAACTGCTGCCTGATAATCATGCGGTTCACCGACTACTTATTAGCCACCGAGTTGCCGTCCTGATGCCACTGATGCGCGGCAGTACCGTACTTGGCTATTTAGCGCTGGGTGAACAGCGCAGCAGCGGCTACACTAATCGTGATATCAAGGTGCTTAAAACTATTTCCGACGAGCTGGTGATCGCGATTCAGAACTCACTCTCCGTTCAAGAGGTGAGGGACATCAATGTCCACCTCCAGCAGCGTATCAATACGGCTACCGCCGAATTGCGCAGCTCGAATACACAACTTCGCCACCTCGATAAGACCAAAGACGAATTCCTGAGTATGGCGTCGCATCAGCTGCGTACCCCGCTGACGAGCGTCAAGGGTTATCTCAGTATGGTTCTGGAAGGTGATGCCGGCAAGGTCACTGATACGCAAAGACGACTGCTCGGCGAGGCCTTCACTAGCAGTGAGCGTATGGTGCACCTGATTCACGACTTCTTGAACGTCTCGCGACTACAAACCGGCAAGTTTATGCTGGAGCTCCACCCATATGACATCGTGAAGCTTGTCGATGAAGAGGTGAGGAGTCTGCAGCGAGCAGCTGAAACCCGCAACATGAAGCTGGAATTCATCAATACGATTGGCGAGCTGATGCTGAATATCGATGAAAATAAGATCCGCCAAGTGGTCATGAACTTCATCGACAACGCGCTGTTTTACTCACACGACGAATCAACGATTAAGGTGGAACTGAACAAAACCGAGGATCAGATTGAACTGCGGGTCAAGGACACTGGTATCGGTGTACCAAAAGGCGAGCAGGCCCATCTGTTTAGTAAGTTCTACCGCGCATCAAATGCGCGTAAACAGCGACCAGATGGCACTGGTGTCGGTATATTCCTAGCGAAGAAAGTCGTCACTGAGCATGGTGGTGACGTCCTGTTTGAATCGACTGAAGGCAAGGGAAGCACCTTTGGCTTCACGCTACCGATCAAGAAACTCGCCGTCACCTCAGACGAAAAGCTTGACGAGCTCAATCAGTAAGATAACCACGACGAACGCGATCCCTACGGCAATCGCGACTGGTTTGGCGATTCGCTTTTTCTCACCCCACCATAATTGCAGCTTATTACGCTTCACGGCCGAGACATGGGTGACGATAGGTTGAGTCTGTGCTGCCCCGCTGCCCTTGTACTGTTTGTTCCGTTTCTTCTTTTGCTTAGTCATATGCTAAGTGTAACAAAAAACCACCTCCGAATAAACGAAGGTGGTTTTAGCTGAGGCTGACGCTTCATGGAAGGAGCGGTCAGACTCGTTTAGCCAAGTACGTTGCGGCGACTCGTTACGAAGTATGCAATACTTGCAACAAGCGCACCAAGACCAACTACGGCCAATACATTCTCTACAGCACCTGTTTCAGGAAGTACCGTAGGAGTGGTTGGAGTAGTCGGTGTTACCACACAGAGAGGGCTGTTTTTAGGCAGGTTTTCTTTGCCTGGAACAGTACACATTTCTGGTGGAGTCGTAGGACAGTCAACTTTCGCTTGGAACTGGACGAAAATAGCCGTCGAACCGTTAAGGTTACCGGCATTTACGCCACTTGTAGCGATACCGTCAGACAGTGGAGTGCTGGTTGCACCGTCACTAGTAATCCGGACAGTTGAACCTGGAACGTAACTGAGGTTACCTTTTGCAAGGGAAACAGTTGCATTGCCAGATACACTTGTGGTGGCACCAGCAGCATTTGTCGCAGATGCCGAAATAGCACCGCTCGCAAGAGCTGCTTTAACAGTGAGGTTCGAAAGTAAACCGAAGTCGCTGTTAGAAAGCGTAATACTGTACTTTACTGTGTCATTACACGCAGCAGTTATTGACTGCGCATACGCACCGTTTTGGGTGACGTTACGAACTTTGTAGTTCATAGGACCATTGGACAATTGACCGGGGCTATCTGCAAGTGCTGGAACAGCAAATGCGAGAACTGGAACGATGGCAAGAGCAGCCATCAATAGAAATTTCTTCATAAAGTTATCTCCTTTATAAAATTAGTTTAATGAGTGTGCAAACTAGATAGTCATTTATCTTTAAGGTGTGTGCGAGACGCACGGAGTCCTAGCTGGATGCTAGGTTGTTCCGTGCGTCTCATGACACCAATTACTACGTGCTCTGCGGACCGCCAATCCTGACGGTCGGTCGCGGAGGATCGACCGGATTCGGTCGGAGCTGGAATGTGTCCGACTTCTCGTCGTCCTTCACTCCATCCGATCCGAACAGCTTCGCAGTCAACGTGTCGCTCGACCCTTCGGTCGGAGCGGTGTAGTGCACGATCTTGTCGAACGGGCCGGCACCAAGCGGGATCACCTTCTCGGACTCTGGAAGAGCACCGATCTGGGCCGAAACCCGAAGCGTCGCCGTCTGGCCTTCAGGGACGATGCCCCGAATGCGCCAGGTACGAGTGTTTCCGTAGAGGACATCGTTGACATCCTCGACTTCGACGATCGAACCCGGGTTATCCTCGGGCGGCGTAGTACCACTGCAGGTAGCGGTGGCACTCCCTTCGAGCTTGAGCTTGGCGTCGCCTTCGAGCTTGAGCTTGGCGTCCTGCCGGAGCTTCGTCTTGAGGGCACCCTCACCCTTCAGGATGGCTTCCTGACGGGTACGAGCCTTGACGGAGACGCTGCCGCTGAGCGAGGCATCGGCCGTAGCCGAGAACCTCGCCGTTGCGGAGCTGCTGCCGCAGTCAACGCTGACCATTCCAGATACCGATCCCGACAGCACGAGGCTGCCATCGATCGCCACCTTCATGGACTGGCGCTGCTTGACCACTACAACCTGATCGATCGTAGTGGTTGGCGGTCCGCTGGGCTTGGGGTTGGCACAATCGCCCTTCCACTTCTTGCCCGTGAAGAATCCGCGGTTGCGGACCTCTCCGGCCTTGAAGTCGAACAGCTGCCATGCATTCTTGACGCGATTCGTGAGAGCCACGTCGTGCTCGGTCATGTCGGCCGCCATTCCGACGTATGTGTCGGGGAACTTCTGGCCCTTGTGGATTCGGAACGGCTTGCCGCTCCGAACACCAGACCAGTAGTTCTTGACAAACGGAACCTTCTGGGCCTTCTTCGGGTCCCAGTGCTTGGGGTTTGAGTGGACGTATGCCACAACGGGCATTCCGTCCACTGTCACTCCCGCAGCGTTGAGGGTCGTGACAGTGGCGTGCTCGTCGATCGATCCGAAGACGATCGTCGAGACGTCCACCGTAGCGGTGACCTCGTCGGGCGGGGGTGGCGGTGTTCCGTCGGCGAATGCTACTGACGGCAAGGCTGCGAACAGCCCGGCCATCAACGCGATTGCGCCGAGAATGGTGAAAAAACGCTTCATAGCAACCCCTCCTTAGGGGATTTTGCATGTTGGAATTTCCAACATGGTCGATCCCCGAGAGGCTACGACTTTTCATAGGTAACTAGATGTTACCAACAAAAAGTCGTAGCCTTACACGGAAGAAATGCATATGTAGTAATTGGTGTCTTGGGCTTAAATCTGTGAGCACGAATGCTCAAACAGTCTTAAAGACCCATGACTATCTAGCTTGCGAGGTTTACATATTTATATGTTTTGTTGTCGCAAACAATTTATTCTTATACTTGGCTAAATTGTTAAACGACACCTCGCATTAGTGAGATAGGGCGTTAATAAGTTTCATTTCATCCCGTAAACGGGCGCTTCCACTCCTTATCCACCATCTCACTGAGGATACCTCTAATCTATCACATTAGTGCTTAAATGTCAATAGGAGAGACCACTTTATTGCAAAAGTACAAGCAGGACAGCCTAACGCTCTTCTCAAGAGAGGAGGGTTTTGATATAATTCCTTAGTGCATTTCGGGCTAAAAGCTCAGGCTGATATGGATCCTGCAGACCATATGAGCCAGTCGTGCTTCAGAAATACAGTTCGCCTCATATGGATCCTTTGGACTATATGAGGCACAAATTCTTCGGAATCAGTCAAAAATGAGCAAGCTAATATTTTGACACGCATCACTCAGAATTTGGCCTCATCGTCTAACGGTTAGGACACCAGGTTCTCATCCTGGCAATCCGGGTTCGATTCCCGGTGAGGTCACCAAGAAAAATATCCATCCACCGTGATGGATATTTTTCTTGGCTCACCGGGAAGCGAACCCGGCGGCTCGAATACTGTCATAATCTCTGATTTGACAGTATTTAGCTGATGGCAGAACAAGGAGCAGAGCGGATTGTTATACCATCAAAGCGTTCTTCCTGGTGAGGTCACGTCCCATTTATACCCGCGTGAGAAAAAGCTGAAAGCTAAATTGACACCCATATACTTGTATTGTATTATAGATAATATAACTGCTAACTGCGATGTGTGAGAGCTCGTGGAGAAGCGTAGGGAGTGTAACGATGAAAAAACTACTAGGAATAATGACAGTTATCATGATAAGTTTGGGAGTTGTCCTGTTTGTGACCCCTGATACATCGGTGAAAGCAGCAGATGCGGCAACCGGATGTGGGATCCAGACTGATGGTACCCAAGAAGGTGCCGGTGGCCCACACAGCAAATTTACCATCACTGGTAACCGTGCTTATATCAAATTCAAAGTTATCGGCGGAGCTGACTGTACGCGTACCGTCACCCTAAAAAGTTACCTCATGCCTGCTCGCAATGGTGAACCACGCGATCAGCAAAAAAAATTCCAGGAAGTAACTCGCACTGTTGGCCCAGGCCAATATCAGATGTCTGTCGGCCTGCCTCCAAAGGGTTGTTTCTACCAGGTAGACTTTGTGCGAGTGCTCTCAGATGCAGAGCGTCAAGCTAACGGTGGTAAGAACAAAATGCTCGGATTTGTCCTTAACGGTACCCGTAACTGTATCCCAGTTACGCCACCGCCAGTGACTCCTCCAGTAACCCCTCCGGTAACTCCACCGGTAACCCCACAGACTCCGACCCCAGCTACTCCGGTTAGCTCGGTGATACCTACCGCAACAACGCTGCCAGAAACCGGTATGGTTGAATCAATTGCTTCAATCTTCGGTGTTGGCTCAGTAGTCGCCGCTGGAAGTTATTACGCAGTAAGTCGTAAACAACTCCTGAGCGCCCTTCTTAACCGATAAGCTTACTCACTGAGAATTTCAATAGTATCGCAGAGCTCCGGCTCTGCGATATTTTATTCGCGACGATACGCTACAGGTAGTGTATGTAAATAAAACAATGACCATATATATCATAACTGTTGACTTGATTTGTCAATAGGTGTATACCTGTGAGGACATGTGTTGAGCCGCAACGGTGCGACCTTATCATGTTCACTCTGTGAGCGTGACGGGCATGTTATTCACAATTATGGAAGGATCGAACATTGTCATATGATGACAAGGTGGCCGTATTGGCTGCCAAGATCAAGGACGACGTCTTCGCAGAACTCGAGCTCCAGGGGCTCGAGTTCGCTCAGCAGGTTGCCGGAAGGCACAAGCTGGAGCGTGACGACAAGGTAAACCGGTGGATCTACTTCCTCGCCAACAAGTACTACGGAAGCTCTGACACATTCGGAATTCGTCGCACGCTGGCCGACATCGGCCCGTGCGAGGGCACCATCCACAGTGCGCTCCGCGAGGCAGTGTGGATCGTCGCCAAGAACTTCGTGCGCAGCAAGTTCGAGGTGTTGGCTGAAGAGCTCAACGGCTCGGAGCTGGTCGGCGCAGAAGTCCGGATGGTTCCGGCCTGATGGGCGACCGTCCGTCGCCCGCTTGGCAACACGAGATCGCAGCAGCAATACCGGTGGCCGTGTTTCGGCCGCCAGGTGGCGGGGAAATCCGGCAACAGCCGACCCCTGCTCCTGACTCGGTAAGGCCGCCGATCAACCCGTTCCAGGTGACCTGATCCTTCCGGCGGACCGGGCGAGTGCAAACTCGCCCGGTCCGCCACACCTACTTCCATACGTAATATCATTTAGTACACCCGACCGCCGCACCTATCCACTATCAAGTGGATTTTTTAATATGTCGGGTAAGTTATACTAGGAGTATGAATAGTGCACCTTTCAAGGGCGTCAACTTAGGGGGCTGGCTGGTACTTGAGAAGTGGATGACCCCCAGCTTATTTGAGGGGCGTGATGCCAAGAATGAATATGAACTTGTTCAGTCAAAAGGAGGTAAGGCGGTACTGGAACAGCATCACACTACCTTTATGACAGAAGCCGATTTCATGTGGTTGAACGATCACAATATTAACGCTGTCCGTATTCCAATTGGGTATTGGATTTTTGGTGACGAATCGCCGTATATCGGCGCGATCGAGAAACTAGATTGGGCAATAATGATGGGTGAGAAATATAATATTAAAGTATTAATTGATCTTCACGGGGCACCGGGGGCGCAAAATGCCGCCGGACACAGTGGCAGTGGTCGCCCGGATATACCTAGGTGGCTAGATGATCCAGACAAGCAGGAGCGAACGATCCGCGTATTAGAACGGCTGGCAGAACGCTACTTTGATCGCCCAATCGTATGGGGGATTGAACTTGTCAACGAGCCACTAGCAGATAAATTTGGGTTTCGATTGATACGATTTTATCGGCGAGCCTACAAGCGATTACTGCGAGTAGCGCGACCCGGTTTGTATATTGTGTTTTCTGATGGCTTCAAGCCGCTCCTGCTGACAGGTGCTCTATGGAAACGCAATAAGCTTCCTGTAGCGATGGACTGTCATCTATACCAGTGTTTCGGCGAGCATGACCGAACACTAACGGTGGACGAACATCTAGTAAGGGCAACGCAACGACGGTGGCTGATTCGTTTTTTACAGTTATGGCAGCCAGTTATTATTGGCGAATGGAGTGGCGTGCTTCCCTGGAGCCTGCAGAAGAACATGTCGCAGTCAGACAGAGAGCGGATGCGGAATCAATTTATTACCAGGCAGCGGATGGCGTATGCGGATGCGGTCGGCTGGTATTATTGGAATTATAAAACAGAAAATAAAAGTGGATGGAACTTCCGATCTATCGCTGAAACCGACCCCGAAGTGCTACAATAAGAGGGAATAAAAGGGTAGGTATGGGCTTTTTCAAACAGACAATTCGTGATGTGCCACTCGATGGCCAAACCGTGCTAGTACGCGCTGATTACAACGTACCGCTTCAGGCGGATGGCACGATCGATGACGATTTTCGGATTCGGGCGAGCTTGCCGACTATTCGTGCCCTTCGGGAGCGGGGGTGCAAGGTGGTGATTATTAGTCACCTGGGACGACCAGAGGGAAAAGATGCGTCGCTCAGCCTGGAGTCAATTGGGCAACGACTGGCAGCACTACTGGAAAAAGAAGTTTTGTTCGTTGGTGATTGTGTCGGCGACAAAGTTTATCAAGTGGTGAGGCATGCGTCGCCCTCGAGCATTATCCTGCTCGAGAATCTTCGGTTTTACCCCGGCGAAGAAGCCGATGACGAGGCATTTGCCAAAAAGGTCGCTCAGGCGACGAACGCTAGTTATTTTATACAAGATGGCTTCGGGGTAGTCCATCGCGCCCATGCCAGTACGCACGCCATCACGCTTCTATTGCCATCTGTGGCTGGTTTGCTGCTGGAAAAAGAATACACCACGATCACTAATGCTATGCGCGCTCCGGCGCGTCCCTTGGTGGCGGTAATGGGGGGAGCGAAGGTGAGTGACAAGATCAAGGTCATTAAAGCCCTGGTGGATGAAGCCGACACGATTGTTGTCAGTGGTGCCATGGCTAACACCTTTCTGACTTATCGGGGTCTGAAGCTTGGTAAGAGCAAAGTTGAGCCTGATCAATCGGCTATTTTGGATGAAATTTATGCTGCGGTCGAAAAAAAGGTTGGTGAAAACCGGGTCGATGACTTTCTGATGCTGCCAGTCGACCTCGCGGTCTCGAGCGACTTTGCCAACAGCGAGCGGCGTGAAGTCCCCGCCGATAGCCTCTCTGATGACGACATGGCACTAGATGTCGGCAAGCGTACGATTGAAAAAGTTGACGCGATTGTCGCAGCCGCCAAGACGGTCATTTGGAACGGTACCCTCGGGGTGTCAGAATTTTCGAACTTTGCCCATGGATCAGCCCGACTGGCCCTCGCTCTGGCAACCCATCCAGAGATTGAGTCGATCGTTGGCGGTGGCGATACGGTCGATTTCGTCCTCAAATGGGACGCGCGTCATGGCGAGAGCTTTGGTCACGTCTCAACAGGGGGTGGCGCAAGTCTGGAACTAATGGCGGGCGATCCGCTGCCGGGTGTTGAAAGTCTGCTAGACGCTAAAAGGTAAATACTATACACTTAAAAGGACATAAGCATAAGTAGAATATATGGCTGCAAAAAATAAGAAATTGATCGTTGGCAACTGGAAAATGAACCTCAACGTGCATGAGGCGAGTTTGTATGTCCACACCCTTAGTAAGCTGGTCAAAACCCACCGAACTGTCGAGGTGGTGTTGGCGCCAACCATGCTTGCACTGCAGTCACTCAGTCTGCAGGTGAATTATCGCCAATTTAAACTGGCTGCCCAGAACATTTACTGGCGTGATCACGGTGCATTTACCGGTGAAATATCGGCGCAGCAGCTCAGTGGTGTCGTGCAATACGCCATTATCGGTCACTCAGAGCGGCGGCACATCTTCCATGAATCAGATAAGGACACGCGCAATAAAGTTCAGGCGGCAATTCGAAACGGCATTTCACCGATCCTCTGTGTCGGTGAGACGGCTGCCGAACGTGCCCTTAATGAAACCAACGACGTCTTACATGATCAATTGGTTGGCGGACTCGCCAACGTCACCAGTGAAGAGCTAGCGCAGATCACCATAGCCTATGAGCCGGTCTGGGCAATTGGGACAGGCAACAACGCCACACCGCACGACGTCAGGCAGGCTGAAAAAGCGATTCGCAGCCAGATTAGCCATCTTTATGGTAAAACAGCCGCCGAAGCTGTGAATGTGCTGTATGGCGGCAGCGTTAATAAAGACAGCGCGACTGATTACTTGATGATTCCTGGGGTTGATGGACTCCTGATTGGCGGCGCTAGCTTAGACGCCGAGGCATTTAGTGATATTATTGAAAAAGCACATAACGCGGCCTCGGTCGTCGTGAAACAATAGGGTGGGGCAATGAAAGAATTTGATTTTGACGAACTAGATAAAGCGGTCAACTCACTGATGGGTGATATTAAAAAGCCTGAAGATGGATCCCCGGCACAAACAGCGACACCGCCGACTGACGATGCTCAGTCTGTTGCAATTACTCCCGTGACGCCACCCTCCGTCATCGCTGAGCTACCAAAGACCCCTCCCGCACCCGAACCAGCCGCTTCCCCTGCCCCAGTGGCCACTTCCCTATCGCCGCCGGTTGTTCGACAGAGTGGACGTTTTATGGACGTGGTGCATCCGTCATCAGACATGAAAACAGCGCCTCAAACATCTACACCGTCACGTGAAGGCATTGCCCTGCAGCCGATGAATGTTGGTAGCAGGCCAAATATGTCACCAGCTAGTTTCGATGTGGTGACGCAAGGTGGAATTCGTCCAGCTCAAGTCGCGACACCACTACCCGTCGTGAGCGAGACGGTAACCGAAACTCCTGAGTTACCAAAGGCTACCGAACCGACACCAGCTTCGAGTGACGCCTGGGCGTCGCCATTCCTACCGGACACTCAAGTAGAAAAGCGCCCACTGGGGGGTAGTCAACTTGGAGGCGGCGAACATGGCTTAAGTGAGGCAATCGCCGCGGAGCTTTCAAAGGAAAGAACCGATGAGGATGACAAGCCTGCATCAAACGAGCCGATCCCTAAGCCCGTCGCTCCACCAACTGAACCACTGACACGAGAGATAAATGATGACAAGCACACCGAACCGACAGTGGACTCTGAGACGCCAGCTAAGAAAACAAACGATGTCGACCCTCAGCTCAATCCCGAAGTTGCTCCCGCCGCGTTGCCAGCCGAGCTTAACAGCGATCTCGTAGCGATTGAATCTGGTCAAGCAGGCATTGCTCCGACAATAGCATCAGTAGACGGATCAACCTCAACCTCGATGTTAGCCTCAAGTTCGATTCCGCCGCAGTACAGCGAACAGCCGAGTACGGGCGACGCGTCACATACGCCTATTTATGACAATGAAGCAGTCCATCAGCCGTTGGCTCACCCGGCCAAAAAGAAAAAAGGCTGGTTGCTTATCGTTTTGATCGTCATTATCCTGCTGGTTGGTAGTGGACTTGGTGCGGCGGCGTACTTCCTTGGCCTTCTCTAGGCTGTTATACTAGATAGTAATGGATATTCTCGAGGGGCTCAACCAGGCTCAGATAAAGGCGGCTCAACATACTGAAGGCCCACTGCTTATTTTGGCTGGGGCGGGTAGTGGCAAGACCAAGACTCTGACGCATCGGATCGCTTACTTGATACAGCATGAAGCCGTCTGGCCAGACGAAATCTTGGCTGTGACATTTACCAATAAGGCGGCCAAAGAAATGCGCTTGCGACTGGGCGCGCTCGTCGGTCAGGATGGTGCGCAGCGTCAATTCATGACTTGGATGGGGACATTTCACGGTGTCTGCGTGCGACTTCTTAAGATTGATGGCGCTTCGATCGGCATTAATCATAATTTTGTTATTTACGATGAAGATGACCGTCAAGGACTGATTAAACAGGCGATGAAACAGCTCCACATCGCTGACCAAAAGATTAAGCCGCGGGCAGTGAGCAGTATCATCTCGAGTGCTAAAAATGAACTAGTCTCGCCCGATGAGTTTGAGGCCACAGCGCAGTATCCGTTTCAAAAAAGTGTGGCTGAGATATATCGACTCTACGAAACCTTGCGACAGCGGTCTGGCGCGCTTGATTTTGACGATCTACTGATCGAGACGGTGCGGTTGTTCAAAGAACAACCAGACATACGCAAAAAATGGCAGGCCAAGTTTAAATATATCCTGATCGACGAATACCAAGATACGAACGCTGCTCAATACGCCATTGTGAAGAGCTTAGTGAACAAGACACAAAATATCTGTGTCGTTGGCGACGACTGGCAATCGATTTATAGCTGGCGTGGGGCTGACTTTACAAATATTCTCAATTTTGAGCGTGATTTTCCGGGTGCCAAGATCGTCAAGCTCGAGCAAAATTACCGCAGCAGCGGCGCTATTTTAGAAGCTGCACACAACGTGATCAGTAAGAACCTGCAACGAACTGACAAGAAGTTGTGGACCGACGCGGGCTTTGGAAGCCCAGTCCAGATCTACGGTGCCTACGACGAAGCGGAAGAGACACATATGGTAGCCAGCCGAATCAGTAGTCAGGTTATGATCGGCGCTAGGGCGTACCACGATTACGCAGTGCTGTATCGAACGAATGCCCAAAGCTATAGTTTGGAGCGAGCGCTACTTCAAGCGCGAGTCCCCTATCACATCGTTGGTGGTGTGCGTTTTTACGACCGCAAAGAAGTAAGAGATGTTGTGGCCTATCTACGACTACTGTATCAACCCAGTGATGTCATGAGCTTTAGTCGTATCGTGAATGTGCCAACCCGGGGCATTGGTGCGACCAGCCTCGATAAGTTCCTATTGTGGCAGCGGGCAAGTGGTTTCGATATCGTGGCGGCGTTGGTGAACGTCGAACAAACCTCCACGCTGACCGGGCGCGCCCGTCAATCATTGAGCCAGCTAGGTGAGGCTCTGCGCTCACTCCAGGGCATGGTTGAAGCGGGGCAGTCACCAAGTGATATCATCAGCAAACTGATCGATGTTGTCGGCTACCGGGAGTATATCAAGGACGGCACGCCACAAGCCGAGGATCGCGAAGCCAATATTGGGGCGCTTATCTCCGACGCCCAAGCCTTTGCCTCGTTACCAGATTTCCTTGAAGAAGTAGCCCTGATGTCGAGTACCGATAGCGACAGCAAAAAAGATAGCGTCACCCTGATGACTATCCATGCTGCTAAGGGTCTTGAGTTTCCTGTGGTGTTTATCGTTGGCATGGAAGAGGGTATTTTGCCGCATGCTCGAATTCAGGAAGGTGGCCCAGCTGAACTCGAAGAAGAACGGCGGCTATGCTATGTCGGCATGACGCGTGCTCGCGAGGAACTTCATCTGTCGTATGCCTATAGTCGACTCCAATTTGGTCAGCGAACCTACAACCCGATGTCTCGATTCCTGGGTGATCTCGGGCACGAAGCGGCGATGATTGCCGCTACGCCGTCAACTCGCACCCACGACGAGTGGGCAGCAGAACCTGGCTACGATATTGGTGATCAAGTAAAATCCATGCAATTTGGCGTTGGTGAAGTAATTGATGTCGATGGCCTCGCAGTGACGGTTGCTTTTGCGCAGGGCCAGACTAAAAAGTTGAACGTTGAGTACGCTCGCCTCGAGAAGTTAGCGTAAGCAAGATTGCAGTGCAACCCAGTTTTTTGCTATACTGTAACGAGGTACATTTGAGGTGTACGTCTTTCTATGAAGAAATTACTGACTCGTTCGCCTAATTCCGCTCTTTACGGATTCTTAGCACTCATTTTATTGAGTGTGTTAGCGTTTTCATTTATTTATACCTGGCACGTGCGAGCTGCCGATGGCCAAGTAGCTACCGACCAGCGATTAATCAGCGTTCATGACCGCGGGGTGGAGCGGGGAATTGTAACAGGGGCGAGTACTCTGCGTGAAGCACTGCAGCAAGCGAACATCTCAATTGGAGAGAACGACCTGGTCGAACCAGGGCTGGATGAGCAACTGGTGGCCTCTAGCTACCAGGTAAATATTTACCGTGCCCGCCCGGTCGTAGTGATTGACGGTGCCTCTAGCTACAAGACGCTGACTCCCCATCAAACCTCGAAACAAATCGCCGAAGATGCTGGTCTGACCCTTCACGACGAAGACGTGACCTCAGTCGAGCCAATTGCTGATACCGCCAGCTATGGCGCGGGACTGCAGGTGACGATCGATCGCGCCACACCGTTTACACTCGTCCTCTATGGCAAGAAAATCGAGGCGTATTCACAAGAAACCACCGTTGGTAATATGCTCAGCGATAAAAACATCAAGCTAGCATCAGACGATACACTATCAGTGAAGAAATCTGACAAGCTGACATCGGGGATGAATGTCGAAGTATGGCGCAATGGCAAGCAAACGATCACCGAAGAGCAGGCGATGGAGTTCCCTGTCGAAAAGATCCAAGACGCCGATCGTGATGTCGGCTTCCATGAAGTCAGAACTGCCGGCGAAAAGGGTAAGAAGACTGTCACATATGAAATTGAGATGCAGAATGGTCGAGAAGTTGCTCGTAAGGAGATTCAGAGTTTAGTGACGCTGGAGCCGAAGAAACAAGTGGAGGTTATTGGTGCCAAAATAACCAATACCTTTAGTGGTAGTTTTGCTGAAGCATTAGCTCGCTTACGTTCGTGTGAATCCGGCGGCAGATATGATCGAAATTCAGGGAATGGCTACTACGGTGCGTACCAATACGACATAAGCACGTGGGCTAATACGGGTGGATTCAAATACGCGAGTGATGCGCCAGCAGGGGTGCAGGACGAGAAGGTTTGGGAAACATATCAGCGTCGTGGATGGTCACCGTGGCCATCATGCAAAAACTCAATGGGTCTACAAGACATCTATCGCTAAATGAGCGCACCAAATAAATCTCTCGGCCAACACTGGCTCCATGACCGCGATGTGCTGGCTCATATCGCAGAGAGTGCCGAGCTCACAGTCGACGATACTGTTCTTGAAATCGGCCCGGGACTCGGCACGCTCACGAGCGAATTACTACGCCGGGCTCGGAAAGTCGTGGCGGTTGAATTCGACAGCGAGCTTGCTCGTAAACTACCCGGCCAATTTCCTGGCAAAAATCTGGAAGTGGTACCAGGTGACATACTATCATTTGATCTTTCAACCCTACCTAGCGGCTATAAAGTCGTCGCCAATGTCCCCTACTACATCACGAGTAAAATTGTCCAACAGCTCATGACTGCCACTACCAAACCAGCAATCGCTGTGCTGCTCGTACAAAAAGAAGTAGCCGAGCGGTTAGCTGCTGCGCCAGGGGATATGAGTATTCTAGCCATTAGCGCACAGTTATTTAGCGAGGTCACGCTGGGCGATAAGGTACCAGCTGCGCTCTTTACTCCACCACCAAAAGTTGACTCTCAGGTTGTGATTCTGCGCACACGCCCCGCCTCTCTGCTCGGCGAGGTGAGCGAGAAGGATTTTTTCCGGGTCGTCAAAGCCGGCTTCTCATCGAAGCGTAAAAAACTACGCACCAGTCTGGCGGGTGGACTCGGCATTCAAAAAGATGAGGTTGAATCACTACTTGGAAGCGTCGCGATTAGCCCTGATAATCGAGCAGAGGATCTGACAATCGATGAGTGGCTGGCTTTGGCTCGCGTATGGTCGCAACGACCCGCTTCGTAATCAGGCGTCTACTCAGGCGTTACACTCTCTGTTACAATAGACTCTAATGGGAAAAAATCTTTACATCACTACAGCCATTCCCTACGTTAACGGCACGCCCCATATCGGCAATGCCCTTGACTATCTTATTGCTGACATCTGGACACGTTATCAGATGCAAAATGGCAGGCAAGTCCGTTTCCAAGTTGGTACCGATGAACACGGCAATAAAATTGCCGCCAAAGCCGCCGAATCTGGACTTGATCCAAAGACGTACACTGATCAAATGTATGTTCAATTCGAACAGCTGATGAAAAAGGTGGGAGCGAGCTACACGGATTTTATTCGCACCACTGACGGCCACCACGAAGGGGCAGTGCAGTACATCTGGCAGCAGCTACAGCCGTATATCTACAAAGGCAAGTATGAAGGCTGGTACTGCCAAGGCCACGAGGCGTTCTTTACCGATAAAGAAGTCGAAACAACCGGTGGTATCTGCTCAGATCACCAAACGCCTTATGAACGGGTGAGTGAAGAAAACTATTACTTTAAAGCCAGTGCCTTTACTGATCAGGTGCGTGAAGGACTCGAAAACGGCAAGATGAAAATCGTACCCGACTTTCGGCGTAAAGAATTCCTGGAGTTGATAAAAGACGGTATCCAAGACGTCAGTGTATCTCGACCAAAAAAGAACCTGAGCTGGGGCGTGCCAGTACCCGGCGATCCCGAGCAAATTATGTATGTCTGGATCGATGCGCTCGCAAATTACATTACCGTTCTTGGCTATCCCGACAAACCAGGTTGGCAAGATTACTGGCCAGCTGAAGTGCAGGTGATCGGCAAAGACATTTTGCGTTTCCATGCTGGTATCTGGCCGCCAATGTTGCTGGCGCTCGGCTTGCCGCTGCCAAAGAAATTGCTGGTTCATGGCTTTGTCAATGTCGGTGGAGCAAAGATGAGCAAGTCGGTGGGCAATGTAGTTGACCCCAATGAAATAATCGATACCTACGGACTCGACGCTTTTCGCTACTTTTTCTCGCGCCACATTCCGACGCTGGATGACGGTGATTTCACCTGGGAAAAGTTTGAAACAGCCTACAATACCGAACTCGGCAACGATCTCGGCAACCTCGTGCAGCGGGTTGGCGCTATGGTGACGCGTTACCAGGCGGGGGTTATCGGCGAAGCGGTTCAGTCGGAACACGATATGCGCCGTTATCACGATGCGATAGCAAATCTTGAGTTTAACCAAGCCGTTGACGAAGTCTGGGCGATGGTACGTAGTCTCAATCAGTATATCGAAAATGTAAAACCGTGGGAGATTGCCAAGAAACGCGAGAAGGATACCGAGGCCGAAGGTCATTTGACTGAAGTACTAGCAACAGCTGTTGGCGGGCTGCTGCAGATTGCCGACCTCCTGGTGCCATTCTTGCCCGGAACCGCCAAAGCCATCCATGACTCGTTTGAAACAGGCGTCGTCGTACCGCAGGGTGTTCTCTTTCCGAAGATCTATCGCCATACGCCAGATCCACATGCGCCAAAAGCAGCTGCGGGGCAGTAATGCTCGTCGATACCCATTGCCATATACACGAATCAAACTACCCGCTCGATATTGGCGATGTTATGAAGCATGCTCACGGATCAGGTGTGTCGAAACTTATCTGCGTTGGCACGAGCGAACAAAGTTCGCTTGAGGCTGTAGCGTTTGCCGCCCAGCACGAGCAGTGTTACGCCACGGTTGGTGTGCACCCGCACGATGCAAAAGATGGCTATAGGAAAATCGCTGAGCTAGTTCAGGCAAACAAAGATGTGGTCGCTATTGGTGAGATCGGTCTCGACTATTTCTACACTCATAGTCCACGGGAGGTGCAGATTACAGCGCTTGAGACCCAGCTTCAGCTGGCGCGGGATAATAATTTGCCCGTCATTTTCCATGTTCGCGAGGCATTTGACGATTTTTGGCCCATACTCGACAACTTTTCAGGGATGCGGGGTGAACTTCATAGTTTTACCGATAGCTATGATAATCTGGCAAAAGGCCTGGAGCGAGGACTTTTCATCGGTGTAAACGGCATTAGCACTTTCACGAAAGATATGGAGCAACAAAAAACCTACGACCAGATTCCGCTCGACAAATTACTACTAGAGACCGACGCACCCTTCTTGACACCTGTACCACATCGTGGTAAAGTGAATCAGCCAGCGTATGTGAGGGTAATCGCAGAATATCATGCGAAGCGGCGACATATTTCACTCAAAGAAATAGCCGTTGCTACCACCATAAACGCCACTGCGTTATTCGCACTCTAAACAAACACATCGAAACCCATCAACTTGTAACAACTACAGGATACTTCACATCGTGCCAGTACCAAACAACGAATACCACATCCCTAGAATTGAAGCAGCCGAGTTCGGTCATAATGATCGGATTGATCTTCATCTAGCCTCGGAATCAGCCCTTCCTTACGATCAGATTAAACTTGCTCGAGAAGCAGTCACTCTTGCAACCTCAGGCTCGATGGAACAGCCTATCCCTGCACAGCCAGAAGCTGAGATACCGACATTCGCTCAATTGAGACAAGTAGGGATAAACCTCCGTGCTTTTAGTAAATACGAAGTCGATAGTCGCATTAATCTATTCAGCAACGACGAGGCGGCGTAACCATGCCAAGTGTCTTTAGAAAGGCACTACAACTTTTGACTGGCGTAGAAGATCAGTCAAGTCTATTGAAGCTTCCCAAGAAACGACCATTCAAAGCACTTACCGAACGTGAGCTTATTCAACTCGAGAGCGAAATTGGGGCTGAGCTGTTTGGCCCTATTCCTGCTGGTAATCGACGCGAATTTTTCTGCCTCGATGCTATAACATGGATTTGGTACGAAGAATCAACAGACGTTGAAACAGGCAAACAGAAATCAACAACAACACGTTACGAAATTCACGACAACGGTATCTTAAAAGCTCAAGAAGGTGCACAATATAGTTTCTTGGAAGGTGATGAGCTCAAGAATCTATCACTCGCCATTCAGATGTATTACGAACAAGTTGCCCGTAAGATCTACAAACGGGATCCGCGCACAGGTCAAAAACTCGCCTAACTGGTATAATCAGTCATATACATGGCACCAGGTAATATTTATTTAGATCACGCAGCAGCCACGCCTCTTGATGAGCGCGTGCTTGAAGCGATGCAACCGTACTTCAGTGAATTATTCTTCAATCCATCCAGTCCGTATCAGCCCGCCGTGGCAGTTCGTCGAGACTATGAAGACGCCAAAGATCGACTGGCGCATTGTATCGGAGCCAAGGGCGATGAGCTGGTCATGACGGCAGGGGCGACCGAATCAATCAACCTTGCCTTTTCAGGTGTATCGGGTCATGTGGTGACGTCAAACATTGAACACGATGCCGTCTTGAAGGCCGCTGCATGTCACGACCATACACTTGTGAAGAGTGACGAGCGCGGTCGTATTAATGCGGCTGATGTTCAAAAGGCACTGCGTCCAGACACGCAGCTAGTCAGCATCCAGCTTGCCAACAACGAGCTGGGGACGATCCAGCCCATCCGGGACATTGCAGCGATGATTCGCGAGGAACGAACTAGGCGGCTTGAGCGGCAGGACGCCACACCACTTTATCTTCATACCGATGCCTCGCAGGGCGTTGGGTATCTGGATGTGAATGTGGCACGTCTCGGTGTGGATATGGTGACGATTAATAGTGGCAAGCTATATGGCCCCAAGCAAGTTGGCTTACTCTGGACGGCACGATCGGTAAAGCTCATCCCGCAGATTGTTGGCGGTGGCCAAGAGCGTGGCTTGCGCAGTGGTACTGAAAATGTGGCCGGTACGATTGGGTTTGCTCGCGCTACAGAACTCGTGACTGCTACCCAGAAATCTGAATCGCAGCGAACTGCTTCGCTTCGTGATAAAGCCGAAAAAGAACTCACCAGCGCTTTCCCTAGCGCGATGGTATCGGGTCACAGGAAGCATCGTTTACCGAATTTCCTGCATATCTCTTTTCCGAGTATTGATGCTGAGCGTTTGGTGTTCGCGCTAGAGACCAATGGGGTACTTGTGGCGACTGGCAGTGCCTGCGCCGCCAATAAAGGCACTCGTTCACACATCCTGGCAGCAATTGGTTTACCACCTGATGTAGCTGATGGTAGTTTGCGACTGAGTTTCGGGCATCTTTCGACGGATGAAAATACCACCCAGGCGGTGAAGCATATTATTGATGCCGTGCGTACCGAACAGGAAAGGCAGAAGTGATGAAGGTTAAAGCACCGATTATTATTTTTATCTCGTTTGTAGTCATTGCACTCGGGCTGAGTATCTATTTGCAACCCAACGATTTTTCGCTGTGTCCGATCGACGAAAAACCAATCACGCGTGATGGTTGCAAACCTGTCGATGCGATTGTAGCGGTTAGCGGCGGCGATACAACAGCTCGTACCGAGCATGCCATCAAGCTCTATAAAAATAAATGGGCACCTATTTTGATATTTTCGGGTGCTGCTCAGGATAAAACTGGTCCGAGCAACGCCCTGGCGATGCGTCAAACCGCGATTAACGCCGGCGTACCGGCCAGTGTGATCCTGATTGAGGAGAATTCCGCCAATACCCAACAAAACGCCGCTAATACCAATGAGCTTCTCGCCAGAAACCAGATAAAAAGCATTATTTTGGTGACATCGGGCTATCACCAGCGTCGCGCGAGCCTGGAATTTCATCGTATTGTGGGAAGTAATATAGCGATTCAAAACAGTCCGACCTATGACAAAGACTGGAGTTGGTATTGGTGGGTAACACCACGCGGCTGGTGGTTAGCTGGCGGTGAGTTTATCAAGATAATCGCGTTTTACACTGGGGCCGAGCAGTAGTGCGTGTCTATGTTGGTATGAGTGGCGGGGTAGACTCGTCTCTGACAGCCGCGCTCTTGGTTGAGCAAGGTTATGACGTCACCGGTGTCTATATGAAGAACTGGACGCAGGATCTGCCTGGCATGAAATGTCCCTGGGCCGATGATCTAGCCGACGCCAAACGGGTAGCGGTACAGCTCGGCATCGATTTCAAGGTTTTTGATTTTGAAAAGGAATACAAACACAAAGTTGTCGACTATATGATCGATGAGTATAAACGTGGCCGCACGCCAAACCCAGATATCATGTGTAACCAGGAAGTGAAATTCAAACTGTTTCTTGAAGCTGCTCTGGAAGATGGGGCAGACACGATCGCCACCGGCCACTACGCACGGGTGGAAGAAGGTGTCCTCAAACAGGCGGTTGATACCAATAAAGACCAGACCTATTTTTTGTACCGCGTCACAGGCGAGGCGCTCGCGAAGACACTGTTTCCACTTGGGCAATACACTAAGCCGCAGGTTCGTGCTATGGCGACTGAGCGTGGCTTATCAACGGCAGCTAAAAAGGACAGCCAGGGGATTTGTTTCGTCGGCAAGATTGGTATCCGGGAGTTTCTGAGTGAATACGTACAACAAACGCCCGGCGATATTATTGATACAATGACTGAAAAAGTGATTGGTCGACACGATGGCGCCATTTTCTATACACTTGGTCAGCGCCACGGTCTGGATGTTGGTGGTGGGCTGCCCTATTATGTCGTCGGTAAAGATATGGATAAAAATGAAGTCTATGTGACGACCGATCTCAATGACAACACGCTTTGGAAAAATGAAATTCATCTGCAAGAGCTTCATTGGATCAATCAGCCACCGGTGAACGCCGAATATATCATTCGTGTCCGCCATCGGGCACCGTTAGTAAGAGCAACCCTGGCAGATTCAGTCCTGAGCCTGGCCAATCCTGAGCGAGCCGTGACTGCTGGCCAATCAGTCGTTATCTATGACGGCGAGACCTGTCTCGGTGGCGGTATTGTCGCCTAATACTACCTCTGTTATAATTAACCGCAATGAATGCCCAGGAAATCCGTAATGCTTACATACAATTCTTTAAAGACCGTCAACATGAAATTATTTCCCGCGCCCCACTCCTTTTAAAAGATGATCCAACCACGCTTTTTACTGGTTCTGGCATGCAACCACTACTGCCATATTTATTAGGTGAGCCACATCCCGGCGGTCAACGTCTTGCCGATAGTCAAACCTGTTTACGGGCGCAAGATATCGAAGATGTAGGTGACAATCGTCACACGACGTTTTTTGAGATGCTTGGTAACTGGAGCATGGGCGATTACTTCAAGGAGCAGCAAATTCGCTGGTTCTTTGAATTTCTGACGGATGTCGTCGGGCTTGATGCCAATAAGATTTACGTAACCGCGTTTATCGGCGATGAAGCCCATGGAATCCCACGCGATGACGAAGCCGCTAATATTTGGCAGAAAGTCTTTGAAGAAAAGGGAATTGAGGCGAAGGTCGTCGAGATTGGAAGTCAAAAAGCAGGCAGCACACGAGGTATTAATCCTGGTGAGCGTATTTTCTTTTACGATGACAACGAAAACTGGTGGAGCCGTGGCGGTGGTCTTGATAAAACTCCGATCGGCGACCCATGCGGTCCAGACAGTGAAGTGTTTTATGATTTTGGCCCGCAAAATCATGACGCAAGCTACGGCAAGGCTCACCCAGCCAGCGACAGCGGGCAGTTTATGGAAATCGGTAACCAAGTCTTCATGCAATATCGCCGATTGGACGACGGTAGTTTTGAACCGCTAGAAAAGAAAAATGTCGATTTTGGTGGTGGTCTGGAACGTATTGCCGCTGCTCGGCTTGATAGTCCGGATGTGTTTAAAATCAGCCTAATGTGGCCGATTATCGAGAAGCTACAAGAATTAAGTGGTAAGAAATACGAAAGTCACACTGAGAGTATGCGGGTGATCGCCGACCATTTACGTGCCGCAACGTTCCTTGCCGTTGATGGCTGTCTGCCGAGCAATAAACAACAAGGCTACGTCATGCGTAGACTTATTCGCCGTGCAATGGTAAAAGCGTTTAATCTTGGCGTTGAACAAAACTTCATGCAGGAAATAGTACCCGTCGTTGCAGATTTGTATCATGATGATTTCCCGGAAGTTGCCGAAAAGCGCGAAGAAATCGTGACCATACTAATCAAAGAAGAGAAAGCCTTCCGCCAAACACTCAGGAAGGGCTTGCAGATGTTCGATAAGCTGGTTGCCAGTCGAAACATTGGAAGTGAGAACAAAGATGAATCCGGTGATTTTAAAGCTATGTCGGGCGAGATGCTATTCACACTATATGATACCTATGGATTCCCAACGGAACTTGCGCACGAAGAAGCTGCAATGCGAGGACTGGCTGTAGAGCCTCTTGCACAAAGTGTATTTGAGGAGAAGATGGCCGAACAGCGTGCTCGCTCACAAACTGCCGCCAAAGGCACTTTCAAAGGTGGGCTCGGCGGACAAGATTTGATTCATAAAAAATACCATACGGCCACACACCTGATGTACCAAGCTCTTCGCGATGTGCTGGGTGACCATGTGGTACAGCATGGTAGTAACATTACCGAAGAACGCCTTCGATTTGACTTTTCGCATCCCGAAAAAGTGACGCGTGAGCAACTGGACGAAGTCGAACATATCGTTAATGAGCAGATCGCCAAAGACCTCAAGATTAGCTTTGCTGAATATCCCACAGCTGTCGCGCGCGAAGAAAAGCATGCTCTCGGCCAATTTGGCGATCGCTACGGCGATACTGTCAAAGTCTACAAAATGATTGCCGATGGTGAAGATACACCATTTAGTTTTGAAATCTGCGGCGGCCCGCATGTCGATCACACACTGGAACTATTTGAAGATGGCAAAAAATTCAAAATCCTCAAAGAAGAATCATCAAGCGCCGGCATTCGGCGCATCAAAGCTGTGCTTGTCTAAAATGACTCATCTAAACTGATCGTATCATTAGGGTCATTGTCGACTAGTTTCAGTATTCGTCCGATATCTTCATTTAAGATGTTCAAAAGTTCACTGTCGTTCGGCAGCGTTTCCGGCTCTTTGCCTGACTCCATCGCCGTAAAGGTGACTGACTGACTAAAATCATCAAATGATAATGTTGCATTGAGTGCCCGTCTACGATGGATTGGAATACCCACCCCAACATCGAAGCTCATCGTATTATCAAGAATTGTTTCAATTTCGATCTCCATCGGCTCCCCGTTGATAGTGTGGAGTCGAACTTCATATATCGCTTCGTCATATTCATCTGTCTTCGGAGCAGTCAGTTCGAATAGTTGACTCTCAATCATATCAGCTTGCTGACTCTGCACTAAAATATCGATGATATTACGTGCCTGAGAAGGGTTCTGGGGGTCAGTGAGTGGTATGCCGTCAAGTGACGGAACGACAATCTGATCTATTAAGTCGGCCATCTCTTCAGCGGGAATCTGTATTGAATAATCTTTTCCGTTGAGAATGGCCGACCCGGAATATGGCTCATCGACGTCAATACCGGGCTTTGAGATAGTAGCGATAGCATTGTCTTTCGTTTCAAGACGTAGTTCTAGATAAGGTCGATCTTGGGGTGACCCAAAATTATAAGTTATGATAACGAGATGTAACATGGTCGAGTCAATAAGATCGAAAAAAGACGGAGGTAATGATAGATCGTGGGCATGAATTCGATCAGTAGTAACTGCAAGTTGATATTGTTTCACGGTGGGGACAATATCGTGGCTTCTAGAAAGAGCCTCTGCCATTCTTAGGGAAGCAAGTACGGTTTCGGCCAAAACGACCTGCTCCTTTTCGGAGGTACTGTGGTCATGTTCTTCGTCAGAAAACATTTCAAATGGATCCGTCATATCATTTTATTATAACATTTTTAATTAATATTTGCAATCCTTTGCCACCATAAGCATCATTAGTATATAATCAATACAACTATGGTTTTTGAAAAATTACGCGCGGTACGACTCAAAGAAGATGACAGTAACTATATTGTTGGACTCGACATTGGAACGGAGTTTGTCAAAGCCCTAATCGCCAGGCTTGACGGTGAGACCCTCGAAATCGTGGGTGTTGGCCGCGCCCGCCAGTCGGTGAGTGATATGCATTCCGGCGCGATTGCCGACATCTCTGGTGTCGTCCAAAACTGCGAAGATGCCCTGAGCCAGGCTGAAGACCAAGCAGGTTTGCAGGCCAAGAAAACGGTAATTGGGATTGCCGGCGAGCTAGTAAAAGGGGTTACTAACACCATTCGCTACCGTCGTCCGCAGCCAGATCGCCCGCTCGATGTCGCTGAAATGGAATTTATCATTGAAAAAGTCCAGGAACGAGCCCAAATCAAAGCTCAACACCAAATCGCTCTTGAAACAGGCAATGAAGAAGTTGAAGTCAAGCTGGTCAATTCAGCGCTGGTCAGTATCCACATCGATGGCTACAAAGTCTCCAACCCAATTGGTTTTCAGGGCAAGGATGTGGCTGTTCAGATCTACACTGCCTTTGCTCCAATGGTTCATATTGGTGCGCTGGAACGCGTGGCTGATGAACTGGCGCTTGAGCTCGTCGCGGTTGCCGCCGAACCGTTTGCGGTCAGTCGTAGCATGCTAGGAACCGATGCTAGTAGCAATTTCACAGCTATCTTGGCCGACGTGGGTGGTGGCACGACCGACATTGCTGTCGTCAATGACGGTGGCGTCGAAGGCACGAAAATGTTTGGGATTGGCGGTCGAAGCTTTACACGCACTATCGCCAGCGAAATGGATCTTACCTACAAAGATGCCGAAAAGCTGAAAGTGAATCTTGGTCACGAGCAAATCAAGCCAACCGTCAAGAAAGAGGCTGAAAAAGCCATCGATAAAACGCTGGACGTATGGTTAGCCGGTGTCGAATTAGCGCTGAGTGAATTCGACTCAGTTGACCATTTGCCGAATCGCATTTTACTTTGTGGCGGCGGTGCCAGTCTTGAGCGACTCGTCACGGCACTTGAAACCGAAGATTGGTACAAAGATCTACCGTTTACCAAGCGCCCCAGTGTGCATCACATTTCACCCTCAGAAGTGGTCGGGATTACTGATACGACCGGGAAAGCCAGCGACCATACCTTCATCACCGCCATGGGTCTCCTCAGGGTTGGCTATGATACAATAGTAGGGAGTAGCGAAAACGATTCCATCAAGGAGAAACTAAATCGCATTCTTCGGATATAAACATGAATAAAGACGTAATTTACATCGATGTTGACGACGATATCACGGCTGTCATTGGCAAGCTCAAGGATAGTAAAGAGAAAGTCGTTGCCCTTGTCCCTCCAAAACGCGTAGGGATGCTTCAAAGTGCCGTCAATTTACGATTACTTGATCGTGCCGCTCATAATGCCAACAAACATCTGGTTCTTATTACCAATAACCCAGCCTTGATTGCGCTCGCTGCCGCAGCTAAGTTGCCGGTTGCGAAAAACTTACAAAGCAAACCAGAGCTACCTGAAATTGCGGCGCTGGATATTGACGATGGTGATGATGTGATTGACGGCGCTGATCTTCCGATCGGCGATCATGCCGGCACGGCCATGCTGGCCGATGACGACACTGCGACCGACAAAGCCGCCGCTAGCCTAATGACGGGCGCAAAAGCAGCTCCACCGACTGACGGGACGCCTCCGCGACCACCAAAAGCAAAAAATGGTTCACGAGTGCCGAATTTCGATTCGTTCCGCAAGAAATTATTTATCGGTATCGGTGCAGGCATTCTTCTTATCGGTTTTTTGATCTGGGCGATATTCTTTGCAGCCCACGCTACTGTCGTGATCACGGCTCGTACCGCAACCGAGAATGTTAGTAAAACCGTCACACTGAACCAAACCGGCCCGACCAGCTTCAGCGGCGGGGTTATAAAGTCTATCCGCCAAGAGCAAAAGAAATCACAGTCGGTAGATTTTGACGCAACTGGTCAAAAAGATGTTGGCTCAAAGGCGACAGGAACAGTTCGATTCTCGACAGACTCCATCAGCAAGCTAGGTACAGTGATTCCAGCCGGTACCCAATTAACCTCGTCGAGTGGCCTGGTGTATATTACAAACCAGAGCGTCACCATGAACACGAATAATTACACAGGTGCGAACTCGCCAGTTACCGCGGCTGAAAACGGCACACAGTATAATGCTGCTACTGGAAATGTTAGTGGCGCACCCTCGGGTATTTCGGCAAGCTTTGTTGGTGCAACGTCGGGCGGGGTTTCCAAGATGGTGGTAGTGGTGACTGCTGCCGACGTTCAAAAAGCAGCCGAACAACTCGCGACTCAAGAAGACCCGGCGGTTAAGGCGCAACTAAAAGCGGCATTCGGTAAAGATGTACGCGTCATCGATACTAGCTATGCGGCACAAAAAGGCGATCCTGCATCTGTTCCAGCCGTCGGACAAGAGGCGACTAAAGCAAAGCTGACCACTGAGATTATCTACTCCATGGTCGGCGTGGCTGAATCTGAACTCTCAACCTACCTCGACGCAGCTGTCAAGGAAGAGATTGCTGATCAGCCGAACCAGCGTGTTTATGACAACGGTCTCAAGGCCGCCAGCTTTACCGATTTCGTGACTGATGCGACCGGCAGTAAGGCACGCTTGGTTGCCAATGGTAAAGTCGGTCCGCAGATTAATGACGATGACATCAAGGCCAAAGTCAAAGGCAAGCAATATGGGGATATCCAGGCAGATATCGGTGCGATTCAAGGTGTTGATGATGTTGATACCAAGTTCTGGCCATTCTGGGTACGCAGCGTGCCAAACGACACTAAGCGAATTACGATAGAATTTAAACTAAATGAGCAAAAGTAAGACGACTGTTATTGCCCTCGATGTTGGTGGGGCACGAATCGGCGTGGCGATTGCCGACACGTCGGTCAAAATTGCCGTTCCGTTTGGTGCAATTGAAGTCGATGGTAATGAGGTGCAAGCCATTGCGCAACTTGTCGTCAAAGAGGACGCTCGTGTAGTTGTGGTCGGCTACCCCCGTAATCAGGCGGGTGAACCAACCGCGCAGACGGCATCCGTCGAACAGTTTGCCGCCAAGCTCACTGGCATCACTGATGAGTTGGTATTTCAAGATGAATCCCTCACTAGCGTTATGGCCGAACAACGCCTAAAAGCCCGTGGCGGTAGCTACACAAAGGGTGATATTGACGCCGAAGCAGCCGTCATTATCCTGCAAGATTATATCGAGGAGCATGTCTCATGAATGATATCCGTCCGGCGAAACGACCACCAAAGCCAAATGTGCCCCAAGAGATACCGGCGGCGCATCGTTTAAGCGCACCACCACCCGAGCTCATGCTCGAGGATACCGCGTCGCCTGATATAAAACCATCGAAGAAATCACCAAAGAAGTTGATTATTGGAGTAATCACGACTGTGTTACTCTTGATAATCGTTACTATTATCGGGGGCATTGCCTGGTATACTCACCAACTGCAGCCAGTCTCGGCGGATGCCAATGCAAGTCGGGTCCGACTAACGATTGCGCTTGGGGCAACGCCCGACGCGATTGCTGATCAGCTGGCTGAGAAGCGGTTGATTCGGAGTGCAACGGCTTTTCGCATCTACACCAAGCTAAGCCGTACCCAGAATCGCCTCCAGGCTGGCACCTATTCGTTGTCCCCAACCGAATCGACCGCGCGGATTGTCGAGCACCTAGTGACTGGCAAAACCGATGAATTTACCCTCACCTTCCTACCGGGGGCTACTTTAGCTGAGAATCGTCACGTGCTATTGGGAGCTGGCTATGGGGTCGGCGAGGTAGATGCTGCCTTGAAAAAGGCCTACGATCACGCACTGTTTACCGATAAACCGGCCTCGGCTGACCTCGAGGGCTACATTTATGGCGAGACGTACAATTTTTCTACAAGTGCCTCAGTCGAGGATATTTTGGTACGAACTTTTGACGAATATTATCAGGCAATCACTGCAGCGAAACTGGTCGAGGGTTTTAAAGCCCAGGGGTTGAACCTTTATGAAGGCATTACGCTCGCTTCTATCATCCAACGAGAAGTCAGTAGTGAGACGGATGAGGCACAGGTTGCGCAGGTCTTTTTGAAGCGCCTCCGAGAGGGTACCGTGCTCGGCTCGGACGTCACCTATAAGTACGCTGCTAAACACTTCAATCTGGTTGATTCACCCCTACAAGACTCAACTTACAACACTCGCCTGGTCAAGGGCTTGCCACCCGGCCCGATTGCTACTCCAGGCCTCGGAGCGCTAAAAGCTGTAGCCCAACCAGCGGCAGGTGATTATGAATTCTTTTTGGCTGGTGACGACGGGATTACCTATTTCGCCCACACCGAAGCTGAGCACGAGGCAAACATTAAAGATCACTGTCAAATCGGCTGCGCCGAGTAAAAACTTGACATATTTCCATTTAATAAAATGAATTGACATTTTTGGCAATAGCCTATACAATATGTATCAGCACATTTGGCGTGCTCGGCTACTTAGTCAGGGGTTACACCTGACCGCGAGTGGGATAGACGAGTCACTGAATGAGCCTACCGATAAATGTCGCACGGGTAATGAACTAGAACTTTTTAGAAGCTAAATATTAACTAATGAAATGGTCGACAACTACCCCGTTCTAATATGCGAGAAGAAAGACAAAGTAAGGTAGACGCCCTCTGAGTAATCTGAGCGGCAGGAGAAAGATAATCCGTAACGAAATCATGAGCGTCGGCTCGTCCGACGCATCAACAGCTGCTTTAAAACGGCAACTGTTCGCTCAACACAGAAAGAGCACAAAAACAAAAGGCCTCCAAAAGCCCGCTGCTCTTGCTTCATATGTGGGAGTTTTCCTCCTCGTTATCACTCTTGTTGCCATTGGCTACCAACCACCTCAGAAAACTGAAGTGGCAGCTGCTAATGCTGCTCAAACCACTCCAGCCGATGCGAGTGCTACCAGTCAACCATCGGTTGATCAGGTGATTGCGACGTCAGTTGCCGGTGATATTGCCGAACGCGCCAACCTCCCGATCGCACCAAACGTTGCCGAGCTATCGGTATCTCTATCGGTGAAAAGTGAGTTGGCTCAGACCGACGACACCATGATCAGTAAACCGCAAATTGTTCAGCCAGCTGCTGGATCACGTGACACCAAGACGTACGTCGCCAAGGCTGGTGATACGGTCGACGGTGTGGCTGCCCAGTATGGCATCTCAGCCACCACGATTAAGTGGGCAAACAACCTCACATCTGACGCACTTGAGCCAGGCAAGCAACTAGCCATTCCTCCAGTTGACGGTATTGTCTATACTGTTAAGGCTGGCGATACCGTTGATTCACTGGCGAGTAAGTATAGCGCAGATTCTAACCGCATTGTCGCTTTTAATGACCTCGAGATCAGTGGTCTATCTAACGGTGCTCGGATCATTATTCCCGGTGGTTCGCTACCAGAAACTGAACGCCCTGGATATATTGCTCCACGATCAAGCTACAGTTCTAGCGCCGGTAGCTCGTTTGGTGCCAGTGCTAGTCGTGCCTTGGCTTCTGCCGGCAACCGCTATGCACCCGGTTACTGTACGTGGTATGCCTACGAGCGTCGTTTGCAGCTCGGACGACCAATTGGAAGTTTCTGGGGTAATGCAACAGCCTGGGCATCGAGCGCACGTGCTGCAGGATTTGCGGTGAACAATACGCCTGAGCCTGGCGCAATCATGCAAAATGGTGGTGGCTATGGACACGTAGCAATTGTCGAAAGCGTTGACGGCGCTGGTAATGTGACCGTCAGTGAGATGAACTATGCTGGCTATAACGTTGTGTCTTCACGGACATTGTCGGCTGGCCAAGCGGCTAACTACAACTTCATCCACTAAAATATCAGCCCGTGACTTGAAATCGCCCCTGTGAAAACAGGGGCGATTTTGTTATAGTAAGGAGAGTATGTTTGTTGATACAGCGAAAGTTCTTGTACAAGCGGGAAAAGGCGGTGATGGAGCCGTTAGTTTTCGTCACGAAATTTATGTCGACAAAGGTGGCCCCGATGGCGGTGTCGGCGGCAAAGGTGGCGACGTTGTTTTTGAAGCAACCGAGAATCTCAATACCCTACTGGATTTTCGCTACAAACCAGAGCTGAAGGCCAAGAACGGTGCCAACGGCTCAAAAACCAACCGTGCCGGCAGGTCTGGCGAAGACCTCTTGGTTAAAGTTCCGGTCGGAACAGTCATCAAACGAGACGGCGTTATCATTGCCGATCTTACTCATGACGGCGAGCAACACATCGTTGCAGTCGGGGGGGACGGCGGTTTTGGCAACGCTCACTTTAAATCATCTGTCCGCCAAACACCCCGGATAGCTGAACTTGGTGAACAGGGTGAGATATTTGAAGCAGAACTCGAACTGAAGCTCCTGGCTGACGTTGGCCTGGTAGGCTTTCCGAATGCAGGCAAATCAACCTTCCTGTCAGTGGTCAGTAATGCCACGCCAGAAATTGCCGACTATGCCTTCACCACGCTGACGCCGAACCTTGGCGTGGCTGATATCGATGAGAGCAGCTTGCTGATTGCTGATATTCCAGGACTGATCGAAGGAGCAAGCGTTGGTAAGGGGCTGGGTGATGCCTTCCTACGCCATGTGGAACGAACCTCTGTCCTCCTTCATCTGATCGATGTCTACACCAATGACGTAGCCGCCGCCTACAAAACCATCCGGCTAGAGCTCGCGAGTTACAGCCCAGAACTCCTTGGTCGTCCTGAAGTAGTGGCGTTAACCAAAATTGATGGTGTTGATGACGATATCGTAGCCATGCAAATGGAGGCGCTTAAAGAAGTTATCGGCGATAACCCCATCTTTGCTGTGTCGTCGAGTGCCCATAAGGGCGTCAAAGAAGTGCTGCGTGAATTACATGCTCAAGTGGTGAAGCGAGCCAAGGAAACGACCGAAAAATTGATTGAGGACGAAGATGATTTGCCGGTGATTCGACTGGGTGATCATCATACGGCCCTATCGTGGAAAGTAGAAAAAGAAGGCGATGTCTTCAGGGTGACGGGTCACAAGATAGAGAAATTTACGCGGCGCACCGACTTCAATAACTTTGAAGGCTTGAATCGCCTGCGAGATATTATGAAAAAAATGGGTATTAGTCACGAACTGCGTCGCCAGGGAGCCGAGGGCACTAGCACGATTCGGATTGGTGACCAGGAATTTAGCTTCATAGAGCAGCGATAGTATGAAACAACTCCTCTCCCATTACTGGCCAGAGTTGCTCATCACCATCGTTATTTGGGCAGTGATTGGCTGGAAGATGGGGTTGGCGGCGTTCTTTATTACGGCAGTGCTGAGCCTACTCGAAATTACCCTCAGCGCCGATAACGCTGTCGTCAACAGCCGTATACTGGTAAAGATGTCACCGTTTTGGCAACGGCTCTTTATGACAGCCGGTATCCTGATTGCGGTGTTTGCGGTACGTTTCGCACTACCGATTGGGCTGGTGGCGGCTGTCACGTCACTCGGGTGGCTCGATGTGTTTGATCTGGCCATCAATCAGCCCGAAATCTATGGCAAGTATCTTCACGATATCGCGCCGGCTATCAATGGATTCGGTGGCATCTTCCTGTTCATGGTGGCGTTGTTCTTTTTCGCCGAGTCGGGGCGTGAGCATCTCTGGTTGAAGTGGCCAGAGAAGGCGTTGGCAACGTTGGCAGCATTTCCATTGGCTAAGTATCTAGTGGCGCTACTGGTTTTTGTGCCAGTTTTCTTCATCACCCCCTTCGGTGATCGCGAGCGGGTCGTGGCTGCGCTGGCAGCAGGCGCCGTGACATTCCTATTTCTCCATACAATTACAGTGATTATGACGGGTATTAATAAAAAAAATGCACTCAAAAAGCAGATCGGCTGGGCAGCCTTCATCTCCTTTCTTTATTTGGAAGTGCTCGATGCAAGCTTCTCGCTCGACGGTGTAGTGGGCGCCTTCGCGCTGACGAGCAACATTGTGATTATCATGGCCGGTCTCGGTATCGGCGCGCTGTGGGTGCGTACCATGACGATTTACATGGTACGACGCGGCACATTGCTACAGTATCGCTATCTGGAGTCAGGCGCCCATTGGGCAATCGTTTGTTTGTCGGCCATTATGTTTCTCAAGTTGGCACATATTGAACTGCCGGAGATTGTGGTGGGATCGATAGGATTGGTCTTTATTGGCAGTGCTGTTATGGCTTCGATACGTGCCAACAGGCATGATACAGAAGCCGTACAATAGCATTGACATAAGTTTTTCCAAACGCACAAATGCGTGTTTTTCTTTGTTCTTTGGTAAAGAACAGCGATTGGTTTTTGGAAAACTATTCAATACCAACTATAATTAAACAGTAATGCCTAAAACCTTTTTCTTTTACGACCTCGAAACCTCAGGCCTCAGTGCACGGGACGCCCGGGTAATGCAATTTGCGGGGATCCGCACCGATATGAACTTTCAACCGATCGGTGATCCATATAACCTGCTCGTAAAACTAAATGACGACACCCTGCCGAGTCCTGAAGCGATCATGGTAACTGGCATCACGCCGCAGCAAACACAAGCCGATGGCTATAGTGAAGCTGAGTTTGCCAAGATTCTGGTAGACGATGTTTTTACACCTGATACTATCGCCGTCGGATTCAATAACATTCGTTTCGACGATGAGTTTATCCGTCATCTGCTGTGGCGCAATTTCTACGATCCGTACGAATGGTCATGGAAAGACGGTCGTTCGCGTTGGGATTTACTCGACGTCGTACGTATGACCAGAGCACTGCGCCCAGATGGCATCGTTTGGCCGGTCGATAAAGACGGCAAGGCGACCAACCGGCTGGAGCTGCTCTCGAAAAAGAACGGGATTGATCATCTAAACGCTCACGATGCGCTGAGTGATGTTGAAGCGCTCATCGCAATTTCAAAACTCATCAAAGATAATCAGCCACAATTATTCACCTATTTACTGGAGCGACGCGACAAAAACAAGATCAAGCAATTGGTCAATCTTGATTATAAAGATCCGTTCGTTTACACAAGTGGACGTTACGACGCAGAATACAACAAGACAACCGTGGCTTTTCCGCTGACAGCTGGCAAGAACGGCAACGTGGTGGTGTATGATCTGCGCTACGATCCGAGTCCATTCATCGATTTATCATCACAAGACTTGGCGAAGAAATTGTACGCATCGTGGGAAGAGCGCAAAGCCGACGGTTTCGAAAAGTTACCAGTCAAAGAACTGCAATACAATCGAGCGCCAGCAGTAGCACCCACATCGGTTCTTGATAAAGAAGACGGTTGGAAGAAAATTCAGCTCGATCAAGCAACAGTTGAAAAGCACAAGACAATTCTATTGAGCGCCCCACATTTCGCCGAGAATATTCGTAGCCTGTTCGAAAACAGACCAGAATTTAAAAAATCACCGGAACCGGAAGCTCAATTGTACGACGGTTTTTTGGTTGATCGCGATCGGTTGCGGGTTGAAACGGTTCGTAATACCAACGAGTCCGACTTGGCTGACTATCACCCCGATTTTAGCGATGAACGGCTGGCGCCGCTCCTACTTCACTACAAAGCTCGTAATTTCCCGAGCGTACTGAGTGAAGACGAGGCAGTCGATTGGGAACAGTGGCGTAGTGAGCGTGTGGCCAGGCAGTTACCTGACTTTATGAAGTCGCTTCAGCGACTGGCAACCTCCAGCGATGAGAATACACATTTTCTTTTACAAGAACTCCAGCTATGGGCTGAGAGCATAGTGCCGGCTCAGGACGACTAAATACGACTGTAGCGTTTTTTAGGTAAGGTCTTTTCTGATACCTCGGGAGCCGAGTCAGCCTGAGCTGCGATAAAAAGCGCCACGCCACCAGCGAACAAAGTCATGCATATTAGCATAGCGATGGGTGGGAGTGAGAAACTGGTGCCGGGAATAGTACCGACCAGTAAGAATAGCAACAGTGAGTCCCATACGTTGAACTGCCCAACAATAATGAGCAGGGAGAGAGTCGTACTGAGAGTAATAACCATTTTTCGCATTGATACAGACCGTTTAATAAATATCGTACTATGCAATATAGCCTATTTGTCAAGTACATGCAACCATAATCATTTTGTCGTAGCATACTGGAATAAAAAACTAAAAGCACGTATAATGGACTGGTTATGTCAGAGGTTATTAAAGTTGTTGGCGCGCGCGAACACAACCTAAAAAATATTTCAGTTGAGATTCCGCGCGATAAATTAGTCGTCATTACTGGCCTGAGTGGTTCGGGTAAATCAAGCCTGGCATTTGATACTATCTATGCTGAAGGTCAGCGACGCTACGTAGAAAGTCTGTCGAGTTACGCTCGACAGTTCTTAGGCTTAATGGAAAAGCCTGACGTTGATCAGATCGAAGGACTCAGCCCGGCGATTTCCATCGATCAAAAATCAACCAGTCGCAACCCACGTTCAACTGTGGCTACTGTGACTGAGATCTATGACTACCTCCGTCTGCTCTTCGCACGTATCGGCGTGCCACATTGCCCGGTCTGTGGTAAAGAAGTCAATCGACGAACTTCTCAAGCAATCATTGACGAGATTATGAAGATTGACGAAGGCTCCAAGCTGTTCATTCTAGCGCCGATTGTCAAAGACAAAAAGGGTGAGTTTGCGCATATTCCTGAACAGTATCGGCGGGCGGGATTTGCGCGTGCTCGCGTCGACAATGTGGTTTATTCGCTCGATGAGTTTCCAGAGCTTGATAAAAATTACAAACACAACATCGAGATCGTGGTTGACCGTATTGTCATGAAAGCCGACATGCTGAGCCGCATCACGCAATCGGTCGAACAGTCGCTGGAGATTGCTGGCGGCGTCGTGGAGCTCCTGACCGCCGACACCGACAACGTTGTGACGTTTAGTCAGCGCTACGCGTGTGTCGATCATCCCAACGAAGAAATCCCTGAGCTTGAACCACGACTATTTAGTTTCAATGCACCACAGGGTGCGTGTCCGGTGTGTACCGGACTTGGGAGTCGGCTGGAAGTCGACCCTGACCTTGTTTTTAATCCTAACCTGACTATCTCCGAGGGTGCCATTCGTCCTTATAATCGCGTTAACAGTGATGCTTGGTATATGAAACGGCTCGCAAAAGTAGCCGAAGAGCACGGCTTTAGTATTCATGTGCCGGTCAAAGACTTATCCCCTGCCGATCTCGAAAAAGTTCTCTACGGCACGGGAAATCAGAAATACACTGTCAATCTTGGAACTGGTCGTAGCTACGAATCTACCTATGAGGGTGTCATCCCGAACCTCGAACGGCGGCACAAAGAAACCGACAGTGAATTTATGCGAAAAGACATCGAACGGTTTATGCGTGAGCGCAAATGTCATGCTTGTGGTGGTGCTCGCCTGAAACCAGTTGTGCTGGCAGTGACCGTGCACGGGCTGAACATTATGGATATTTGTAATCTCGGTGTCGACGACGCGCTCGATCTCTTCACGTCGACACTGAAGCTGACTGACCAAGAGCTATTTATCGCTCGACAAATTATGAAAGAGATCAATGACCGTCTCGGCTTTATGAGTAATGTGGGGTTGAATTACCTGGAGCTCGCTCGCGCAGCCAACACATTATCGGGTGGTGAAGCCCAGCGTATTCGTCTGGCAACCCAAATTGGCTCGGGCCTCCAAGGCGTCTTGTATGTACTCGATGAGCCGTCGATTGGTCTGCATCAACGCGACAATGATCGTCTTATTGCGACACTGAAACATCTGCGCGATTTAGGCAATACGGTGATTGTGGTCGAGCACGATGAAGACACGATCCGCGCAGCTGACTACCTGCTCGATATCGGACCAGGCGCCGGTATCCACGGCGGGGAAATTATGGCGTTTGGCTCACCGGCTGAAGTCGCCAACAACAAAAACAGCCTAACCGGACGTTACTTGAGTGGACTGGAGAGAATTGAGACACCGAAAAAGCGCCGAACGATCGACGCCGAGCGCCACCTCATTATTCGTGGTGCGCGTGAGAATAACCTCAAAGACATTGACGTCTCCTTTCCACTTGGAGTCATAACCGTTGTTAGCGGCGTATCAGGGTCGGGTAAGTCAACCTTGGTGAATGATATCTTGGCCAAAGAACTCTCAGCTCGATTACACCGCGCTCAAGCCGTGCCCGGTGCTCACGAAAATATCGAAGGCATTAAATATCTCGACAAGGCGATTATTATCGATCAGTCGGCTATCGGCCGAACACCACGTTCCAACCCCGCGACCTACACGGGCGTCTTCACGGCTATCCGCGAACTGTTTGCGGGAACACCTGAAGCCAATGTACGTGGCTACAAAGCCGGACGGTTTAGTTTTAACGTCAAAGGTGGACGCTGTGAAAATTGCCAAGGCGATGGTGTTATCAAAATCGAGATGCATTTCCTACCCGATGTTTATGTGACCTGTGATGTTTGTCACGGCAAACGCTACAACCGCGAAGCTTTGGAAATTAAATATAAAGACGCGACGATTAGCGACGTTCTGGCCATGACGGTTGAGCAAGCGGCAGTCTTTTTTGAAAACATCCCAACCATTGCTCGTAAACTCAATACACTCGTTGATGTGGGACTTGGCTACATTCATCTGGGTCAGCCAGCCACAACATTTAGTGGTGGCGAAGCACAGCGTATCAAACTCGCCAGCGAACTATCGCGTCGTGCTACCGGCAAGACACTGTATATTTTGGATGAGCCGACGACGGGGTTGCATAGCGCCGATGTTAAGCGGTTGCTGGGTATCCTACAGAAACTGGTTGAGGGTGGCAACAGTATGATCATCATCGAACATAATCTAGACGTGATTAAGTCAGCTGATCACGTGATCGACATGGGTCCCGAAGGCGGACTCGGCGGCGGCACGATAGTTGCCGAGGGTACTCCTGAAGCAATTACGAAGATAAAAGATTCGTATACTGGTCAGTACCTCAAAGACTTACTGAAAAAGTAGCTACTCTTTTTTAAAGAGGGAACTAAACTCTCGTTTGGTGCCATTCCATAGTGCTTGGCGTTGTTTCTTATCTCGCAACAGATGAATAACGGGCGGCAAAATAGACAGAAGGACAACCACAGCGATAAGCGGCAGAAGAATCTGATCGATTTCAATTCCCATTCTTTCAAAAACGCTTCCCAACCAGTAGCCCAGATAGGTGACGCCAGCAGCCCAGATAAGTGCACCGATGATGTTAAACATGAGGAATCGTATGTAGCTCATTTGAGCCGTCCCGGCAACGATAGGGGCAAACGTACGAATGATGGGCATGAATCGAGCGAGGATGATCGTTTTGCCACCATGCTTTTCATAAAACGCTTGAGCTTTTAGAACGTACCCTTGCTTAAATAAACGAGCATCTGGTTTTTTGAATAGACTTGGCCCTAGTCGGCGACCGAACACATAGCCGACACTATCGCCCGCCACGGCGGCAATAAATAAAATAGCCACGAGAAGATTAATGTCGATCGGCAGGAACCCTTTGTAGGTAAGAAAGCCAGCGGTAAACAACAGGCTATCGCCGGGGAGGAAGAAGCCAATCAACAGGCCACTTTCTGCAAACACGACAAGTGCAACGGCCAGTACGCCGCCCCATTTGATAAAGTCCATAAGATCTATGCCGGGAATCATATCTGTCATCATTTTAGCATGCGAGAGAAAAATGCTATAATAGAAGCATTTGAGAGAAGAAAACCGGCTTGCTTGTTTTCTTCCGAGAATGTGTACGGTTACACATAGTATAATAGACAGATACGAAAGAGGAGAATAATGAACGAAATCTCATTGAAATTAGATGCACGAACAGTGGCGGGCAAAAAAGTGGCCAAACTTAGGCAAGATGGCTTTGTGCCGAGCGTGGTATATGGTGGCCAATCAGTCCCGATGTCAACGCAGTCACCGATGGTAGAGACGTTGAAGGTGGCTCATGCAGCTGGTAAACATACCCCCGTCCACTTAACAATTGATGGCAAAAAGAAACTAGCCATCATCAAAGATATTGACATAGATCCAGTACGTCACGAGCTTCGTCATGTGGCATTCCACACTATTAATCAAAACGACGTCATCACGACCGAAGTACCAGTCATCTTGGTTGGCCAGGGCGAAAGCGAAGCTGAAAAAGTTGGACTGGTTGTCCTTCAGGCGATTGAGCACCTCGAAGTCAAAGCTAAGCCGGCCGACCTGCCAGAATCAATCGAACTTTCGATTGCTCACTTGGTGAGTACCGACGACAAGATTACCGTCGGTGACATTAAGCTGCCAACTGGAGTTGAATTCGCTGATATGGAACAAGATCTTGATCTAGTGATCGCCAATGTCTACGAACCAAGCGCACTTCAGGCCGCTAACGATGCAGCTGGTGGTGACGCCGAAGACGAAGCTGAAGTTGAGGCTGAAAATGGTAGCGATACTCCACAAGATACCCAGGCTGAAGAATCAAAGCCAGGTGGCAAACTGCAAGCTGAGCCGAAACAGTCAAACGTTGACGCTAATAAGTAAGCAAAAAATGAGTGAAAAATAGCGGGATATCGATCCCGCTATTTTTATTGAACACTCAACTACATGGATTCAGGCCAGGTGGCTAAGCCAATGCGATGCATCATTTGTTCACGATCCTCTAAAACAAGGGAAAAAGATGAGCTATATGCCATCATGCGATTGGTAGTGAGTAACGAACTATCTAGATGCTCCTGCTGGCTCCTAATGCCATATTTAACTATGAGCTGATGGCCGCCATTTGAAAAATGAGTAAAACCCGGGTCAAGTTTATCAAAGGTTTTGACATATTTTGCCTCATCGTCAGCCAGGTTCTCGTAATCATGAACAACCTTAACTAACTTTGGGTAGTCGGAACCGTATTCCTCTTCAAGTTGCTGAAACGCCCGTGCTTCAAGTATAGTTTTGTTTTGAATCTCCTCATCTGATAAGCCAAATGACGGAGTGTCACCGACATACGCTTCAGGAATATCGTGAATCAAGATATAGAGTGCGACTTTCCTAAGGTCCAAATGAGGATAGTACTCAGCTGCATAGGGCAGGGCAATTCCGGTGAGGTGCATCACATGTGAAGCATCAGTCTCAAACGTCTGGTCGTGCGCCCAGGTGGCACGCTCTACGTCAGCATATTTATTAGCGAGTTCATCGAGATGAAGATTGGCGGGTGGAATGATTATATTGGTCGGCAACTTCTCGACCCGATCCCGGTACTGGGAAAATGCATCGTATTCAGAATCATTCATAGAAAGTCCAGCAGTCTGGAATTCTTGAACAAGAAAGCTGTGCCATACATTGCCGGCCGTCCCTGCTCCGTAAGATTCTTCAAGTGTTTGAGCGACAACCCTCATGCCAAGTCGAACCATTCGTCGAGCACGTGTCTCACCATTCCGCTCATCAACCTGATCGATGACAGGATAAATCCGGTCACTGAGTGCAGTGAGTGCATCAACTCGTTGTTCGGTAGTAGGTATTGGCATAATTTCTCTCAACATATCTTATACATGCGATCATACCAAACGCAAGCACGAGCATCTAGTGAAGACAACTTCACCTACTCTTCAATAAAGCCGCCGCTTTGGTGATTCCAGAGGTTAGCGTAGATACCTTTTTGCTTCAGGAGATTCGCATGGATGCCATCTTCCACGATCGTACCGTTATCAAGCACGATGATACGGTCGAGTTTGGCAATGGTTGAAAGTCGGTGAGCGATGACGATGGAGGTTCGTCCCTTCATGAGTTTTTCGAGCGCATCCTGAATGAGCTTCTCGCTTTCACTATCAAGAGCAGAAGTCGCCTCATCGAGAATGAGAATAGGGGAATCTTTCAAGATGGCGCGAGCAATAGCGATACGCTGCCGCTGTCCGCCACTGAGTTTCACCCCCCGCTCACCAACAAGAGTATCAAAACCACGATGTTGTTTCTCTATAAACTCAAGAGCGTTGGCTTGTTTGGCTGCTTCTTTAATTTCTGCATCACTGGCATCGATTTTGCCATATGCAATGTTATCTCTCAAGGAACGGTGAAATAACATCGGCTCTTGAGGAACATAGGCGATACTCTTTCTTAAACTCTGTTGAGTCACGGTACTTATATCAACGCCATCAATCGAAACGACTCCAGTATCGATATCTGCAAAGCGCAAAATCAGTTTCGTAAGAGTAGTTTTGCCGCTTCCTGATTGTCCGACTAAACCAAGCTTTTGACCTGCGGGTACTTCGAGAGAAAAATTAGTAAAAAGTTGAGCTTGGTCATCTTCATGATGAAATGACATATTTTTAATATCAAGTACTCCCTTGCTCACCATCAGATCAGACGCAAAAGCAGCATCAAGAACCGACGGAGTCAGCTGGAGTATTTCTGTCATGTCGTGAGCATCACCCATAATGCGATTATAATTACGCATAATATTGTTCATTTCCCAGAGTTGTCGCGCTACCGTGAATGTGTATGTGACTGCCAAATAGACAACACCGATTGACGCAATCCCAGCTTCGGAAGCCAAGATGGCTGCGACGAGAGCGGTAACGTTAATGATCACTAACAGTGACGAGTAGGCTGTACTAACACCCAGAAAGCCCCACATAGTACGGAGACTTTTTTGTCGCCACTGCTCAGTTTTTTCATTCATTGTAGTAAGCTCAGTTTTCTCGTGGCCATAAGATTTGATTGTCATAACATTCGTTACCGTGTCAGCAACGTGGGCATTTGATTGAGTACTAGCTTGGGCTTCCTCGAGGTTTCGCTTTGCCATAAAACGAGAGCCGAAAAAGACAGTGATAGCGAATATGACCGACAAGCTGAATAAGAATACAGCATATTGCCAAAAAACAAAACCAAGGATGATGCTGGCGGCAAGAATGCCAGCGATTGCGGGCATCACTTGAAAGATTAATGTATCCCAAAACTTCTCAAAGGCGCCAATAATCTTAGTTGTTTGTGAGACTAAGGCACCCCCGAAACGGTCACCATGAAATGACAAGCTCTGACTCGTGAGCTGAGTAAAGATTTTAGCGTAAAGATCGCGTTGGGCTGCAACTTCCATCCGCCAGGTCATATAGAGATTGAGTCGCCATCCTATCACGTCGCCCCATATTTGAGTCAGTGTGTATAAGATAATCAGTGGTGTTGCTGATGCAAGTGTGAGCGAGCCATTCTGGAGCGACTCAAGTAATTGAGAGATAATGAATGGCCCGATGAAGTTGCCAACGATAGCAGTAAAAGCGGCGCCAAACAATGCGTATAGTGTTTTGAACCTGTATTGCATCGCAAGGTGCACAAAGAGAGCGATGATTTTTCGCTGCATAATAGTATCTGTTTGTTTTTTGGCCATAGGTAAGTCCTTTAATGTGAATTATAGTCTGGTATCGCTAGCGGTTCGGCTCGTTCGAACGTATACGAGTAGAGGACCCGCAGGTCATAGTAATTGTCATTATATAGTATAATGACTACTGATGCAAAAAATTATCCTCTATTATAAATTTACGCCGATTCAAGATCCGCAAACGATGATGCTCTGGCAAAAAACGCTGAGCGAGAGTTTGAATCTTCGTGGTCGCATTATTATTTCGCCCCATGGCCTCAATGGTACGGTTGGTGGCGACATTGATGATCTCAAAAAATATATTAAAGCCACCAAAACATTTCCTGGCTTTAAAGGCACGACGTTTAAGTGGAGTGAGGGTAGCCGTGAGGATTTCCCGCGTATGAATGTGAAAGTTCGAGACGAAATCGTAGCATTTGATGCTGCCGATGAACTGCGCGTCGATGAGAACGGTGTGATCGGTGGTGGCACACATCTCAAGCCAAAACAGCTCCATAAACTTGTCGAAGAACGTGGGGATGAGGTAGTCTTTTTTGACGGCCGCAATGCTCACGAAGCAGCGATTGGAAAGTTTAAAAATGCTGTCGTGCCCGATACACATACTAGTCGCGATTTTATCAAAGAACTGGAGAGCGGCAAATACGATAACCTCAAGGATAAGCCCGTCGTGACCTATTGTACTGGTGGGATCCGCTGCGAGATTCTGAGTAGTCTCATGAAGAACCGCGGCTTCGAAGAGGTCTATCAAATCGATGGCGGCATTGCAAAATACGGCGAAGCCTACGGCGACGACGGTCTCTGGGAAGGTAGCCTACGGGTCTTCGATGACCGCATGACGGTTGATTTCTCAGACCACGCCAAAGTGATTGGAGAGTGCACTCACTGTAAAAGCAACACTAGTAATTACGAAAACTGTGCTTTTGCCAATTGCAATGATCTCGTGTTGATCTGTGAGGATTGCAAAGAAGATGAGAGCCTGCTGTTTCATACTGAAGTATGTCGCGAGCGGGCAAAGTTAACCGCAGGTATCTAATTCTCGTGCCAAGTATTTCGTAGCTGACTAGGTTATAAGGTACAATAAAATAATGAAACCATTTTATCAGGTGCTTCTCAATACACTGATCGCCAATGTCACTTCCAGCTTCTTGTGGTTTGCGCTGACGTTCTGGGTATACCTCGAAACACGATCGGTACTCGCGACAGCTATCATCGGCGGCTCGTACATGCTGCTCGTCGCCATCTTTAGCCTCTTCTTTGGCACGATCGTCGATCACCACAAGAAAAAATCGGTCATGCTTGCGTCGAGCCTTATCACAGTTGTCATGTATGCACTCGCTGGAGTTATTTATTTATTGTTCCCAGAGAATGCATTGGTCGACTGGTCGGGCGCGATCTTTTGGCTGTTTGCCGGCGTCATTTTGATCGGTGGAGTTGTCGAGAATATGCGCAATATAGCACTGTCGACAACGGTAACGCTACTCGTGCCGAAGGACAATCATGATAAAGCCAACGGCATGGTCGGAACGGTGCAGGGTGTGGCGTTTATGGTTACCTCGATCTTCAGCGGTCTTTCCATTGGTCTCCTCGGTATGGGTTGGACGCTCGCCATCGCGATTGCATTTACAGGCGTGGCACTTGTTCATCTCCTGTTTGTTAACATTCCCGAAAAAGATATTTTTCATGATCCTGAACTTGAGGGCAAGAAAATCGACATTAAGGGGAGTATAGCGGCGATTCGGGCGGTACCGGGACTCGCCTGGCTAATCGTCTTTTCGACATTTAACAACCTCATTGGTGGTGTCTTTATGGCGCTGATGGATCCGTATGGACTGACGCTGGTGTCGGTCGAAGCGTGGGGGCTGATTCTTGGCGTGACCAGTACCGGTTTTATTATCGGTGGACTCATCGTGGCAAAGAAAGGTCTTGGCAAAAATCCGCTACGCACCATGCTGCTTGTTAATATCGGCATCGCAATACTGGGAGCGGGCTTTGTGATTCGCGAGTTTTGGCTACTCTACGCAGTCGGCATCTTCATTTTTATGAGCCTCATACCAATGGCCGAGGCAGCCGAACAGACGATTATCCAACGCGTCGTGCCACTTAAACGACAGGGGAGGGTGTTTGGGTTTGCGCAAAGTATTGAAGCCGCCTCATCACCACTCAGTGCATTTATCATCGGGCCAATTGCTCAATTTGGCATCATCCCGTATATGAAATCAGATGCCGGCATGAATCAATTTGGCTGGTTGCTGGGTAGCGGGCAGGCACGGGGTATTGCCCTAGTGTTCGTTATCGCCAGTCTTATTATGCTGGTCGCGGTGCTCTTTGCCTTTTCGACCCGAGCTTACAAAACCCTATCAGCTTTTTACGCCCAGTCATGAAATATGTCGCGTTACTTCGAGGCATTAATGTCGGCGGTAAGGCTCCGATCAAAATGGCCGATTTAAAATCTTGTTTTGAAACGCATGGCTTTGAGAATGTTCGAACCTATATCAATAGTGGCAATGTCATGTTTGAAACTACCAAGACCGACACAATAAAGCTCGCAAAAAATATCGAACGTTGTATTGAAACTTCGTTCTCACTGCCGGTTCGCGTCGTCGTAATTGATGAGTCGCACTATAGAAATATTGTGAAGAATGTACCTCAGGGATGGGGTGAAAAGCTAGACTGGAAATATAATATGTTATTTCTCATTCCGCCATATGATATTGACGTGATCAGGGCGGATATCGGCGAGCTGAAACCTGATATTGAGACGATGAAAATTGGCGAGGGGATCATCTACCAGGCCATTCTGTTCACGGCGTTCGGCAGGACGACTGGCGGAAAGTTAGCCAGCCGTGTATCGTATAAAAAAATGACAATACGAAACTGGAATACCACAAGAAAATTACTTGAATTACTCTAACTGCGGCAACATTTCAGCGTTATTTCAGACAACATGCAGTAAAATACTATTAAATGTATAGTGAAAGGAATAATGTCCGTGCAAGAAACGAAGTCACCTAATAAGGCGCTCATTGCGATTATCATCATTGTACTACTGGCTGCCGTGGCAGCAGGGGTTGTGTATATTGTCGACACGCAAAACGAAGGTGAGTCGACACCATCAGTCAGCTCATCAACCGGTTCTGCAATTGCAGGCGGAGGCCAAGCATCCACTGCGACGAGCACTGGTAGCTATAACAACGGAACCTACACAGCTTCCGATGATTACTCAACTCCAGAAGGTCTTGAGTCGATTACTCTCACGGTCGCGATCTCTGGCAATACCATCACCAGTGCCTCGATCGAGAGCAGTGGCAACTCTCGCGAATCACGGCAATATCAGGCTATCTTCACCGATAATTTTAAAAGCTTAGTAGTCGGCAAAGATATCGATACAGTCCATCTTAGCCGAGTAGCCGGTTCGTCACTCACCTCAAACGGTTTTAATACTGCCCTCGATCAAATCAAAAACGATGCCGCAGCATAAGATCACGTTTGAATCACTCGGGACGATGTGGAGTATTGAGAGCATGGAGCGAATCGATGCTCATACACAGACAAATATTGCAGCTCGGCTCGAAGCATTTGATAAAACTTACTCTCGTTTTCGCGACGACTCGTTGGTGGCTCGGATGGCTGAGCAGGCGGGTACCTATGTATTCCCTGATGACTTCCCTGACATAATGAAGCTCTATCTCCAATGTTACAACTTGACGGACGGACGGATGACGCCGCTGATTGGCGGCGCTATGGAGCAAGCGGGCTACGACAAGACGTACCGTCTCCGACCGACGAAACTTTTACCGGTGCCAAGTATTGACGTCATCGATTGGGACGGCGAGCGAACACTCACGACGTCCATGCCAATTGTTTTTGACATTGGAGCCGCCGGAAAAGGCTACGCTGTTGACGAAGTGGCGGTACTACTCGAAACTGCCGGTATCGGAGAATATGTGATTGACGCAAGCGGAGATATTCGACACCGAGGTCTAGCCCTAGAAAAGATCGGACTCGAACATCCACATGATTCTTCGAAGATCATAGGCGTCGCAGACATTGTAAACCAAAGCCTCTGTGCTTCAGCATCTAATCGTCGGCAGTGGGGTGAGTTGCATCACATTTTTGACCCTCAAACGCTAACACCGGTCAGAGACGTGATTGCAACTTGGGCGATCGCCTCCGATACAGTGACTGCCGACGCCATGGCAACGGCGCTATTCTTCGTCAAGAAACCTGACCAGCTGATGGAGACATTTAGGTTTAGTTATGTCAGAATGTTTAATGACGGGCACGTTGAGCGCTCGCTAAATTTTAAGGGTGAATTATTTACATGAAACAACTTGTCGATAAATTTATCAACAACATCACGATGTATCGGCTGACTCGTGACACATTGATCATCCTATCGACGATCGCTATCGTTTTCTCGTTTGTTGGTATCCTGCAATTCAATCCACTCAGCATGGTGCTAAGTATTTCGGTGCTCGTATTAGTGAGTCTCGGTATAAATCGTCTATTTGCGTATCTGTTTGGTCTGAGGGCTAATAAAGAGTCGGCATATATTTCGGCTCTAATACTGTTTCTCATCTTCCCCGTAGCAGATACATTACCTGCGGCGATATCACTGGCTATCGTGGCTGCCATTGCTATGGCGTCGAAGTATCTGATCGTCTGGAAAGGTCGCCATTTATTTAACCCAGCGGCGTTTGCGGCGGTAGTCAGCGGTTTGATTGGATCACAAACCGCTAGTTGGTGGGTAGCGACCGAACCACTGTTGCCATTCACGATAATCTTAGGTGGCCTGGTGCTCTATAAAACCAGGCGGCTACAGATGGGATTGCTGTACATTGTTGCCAGTATTGTCGTGATTCTGAGTGTCACCATACTGAAGGGTAATTCCATCCTTAGTATCCTCCCGGTTATCTTTACCTCCGGACCACTCGTTTTCTTTGCCAGTTTCATGCTCAGCGAGCCATTGACATTACCGCCGCGGAAGCAGCAGCGCCGTGTATATGCTCTGATAGTTGCAGTGATTGCGAACACTCAGCTTCACGTGCTGGGGACCTTTATCGGTCCTCAAGCCGCGTTACTTATCGGCAATCTTTATACGTTCTGGTGCGGGCAGCGCGGAGGCATCCGACTGCGTTTTAAAAGTCGCCGACAGCTGGCGGCTGATCAAGTCGAATATATTTTCGAACCGCTCAGACCGCTTCACTACGTGGCTGGGCAATATATTGAAATCCAATTACCGCATACCAAACCAGATAAGCGTGGCACGAGGCGCATGTTTACTATCGCTTCGTCGCCACACGAGACAACACTCAAACTGGGCATTCGTCATTACCAACCGTCAAGCACATTTAAAAAAGCCCTTGACCATCTGACACCTGGCACAATTCTGACAGCCACCGGAATTTATGGCGATTTTGTGTTGCCGGCTGACAAACATGAAAAGTTGTTGCTCATTGCTGGTGGGATTGGCATCACACCGTTTCGTTCGCAACTAGCGTGGTTGGCAAGTCAGAATGAGCAGCGAGACGGCGTGCTTCTGTATTCAACTCGAAATATAAACGATGCTATTTATGACGAAGTCCTACATGACGGGCGGCATGGTATTCAGGTATTGGATGCGGCTTCGCTTGAGCAGGACGACATCCGCACACTTTGTCAGGATGTAGCGCAGCGGACAGTTTATATCTCAGGGCCACCAGCTATGGTTGATAGCGTTACTGAATCCGTTCGCGCGCTTGGTGCTCGCCATGTGGTTAAGGATTACTTCGCTGGGTATTAACATAGGCGCATCTAGCATCTTAGCGTCTCACCCCGTATAATAGAGCTAATGTCAGACCACCACCTATCTCCTATGAGCAAACAACTAAAAAAACGCGCCACCCTCGTCCAGCGTGGTGGGGTACGCGCGGCCGTGTTGGGCGTGAACGATGGCCTCGTCAGTACAGTATGTCTGGTAGTTGGTATTGCCGCGACGGGCGCCCCAGCTTCAACTGTTCTTGTGGCAGGGTGGGCTGGCCTTTTAGCAGGTGCAATCTCGATGGCGGCAGGTGAGTGGATTTCCGTTAAGGCTCAAGTCGAATTATTTGAAGGCGTCTTGAATGATCTGAGGGCTTCGATGAGCCAAGAAAAGGATCATCTGATCCACTCCCTGGCACATACGCTTGCAAGTGGCGGCATGGAGATAAAGACGGCTCACCAAGCCTCAAAAGACATCGCTCGTAATGACGATGATTTCATTAGTATCTATACCTCACAGGTGATTGGGATGAATAAGGATGAGCTAGGATCACCGTGGCGGGCAGCCTCATCTTCGTTCGTGCTTTTTGCGCTGGGCGCACTGGTGCCAATTCTGCCATGGTTGGTTGGTGGGGGAACGCTGGCTATCGTAAGCTCGGTCATTGCTACATCACTGGCAGGGCTGCTTGTGGGTGGCTTTATTGCTCGCTCCAGCGGTAAAAACATTGCCTATGGAGCAGTGCGTCAGCTCCTTATAATTATCGGTTCTTCGCTCGTGACGTATGCAGTCGGCTATATCTTTGGTGTCGCGGTGTTTTAGCTGCGATATAATGAAAGCATGAATACCGCCCTCGAAGCCAAACTAAAAGATTTGCCACGCACGCCAGGTGTCTATTTCCATAAGAATGCATCGGGCGAGATTATATATGTTGGTAAGGCGGCCATGCTGAGGAATCGGGTGCGTCAATATTTTCAGAGCACACGAGATATGGATGTAAAAACGCGCGCTTTAGTTGCCGAAATCCATGATACGGACTGGGTTGAGACTGAGAGCGAGATTGACGCTCTGTTTTTAGAAAGTGAAATGGTGAAGCGCTACATGCCGCGCTTTAACATTTTGCTGCGTGATGATAAATCGCAATTATTTGTCCGGATAGATATGAACAACGAATGGCCGTATGTCTGTTTTACCCGCAATCCGGCCGATGACGGCGCCGATTATTACGGCCCATACTACAACGGCTACGCTGTAAAGAAAGCGTTCCGATATCTTCGGAAAGTCTTCCCCTACTATACGAAACCACCTAAAGATCACCATGCTGATCTGGATGTTCATCTAGGTCTATCACCCTCACCGCTACTGACTTCCGAAGAGTATAAAACCATCTTGCGCAAACTCGTCCGCTACTTAAAAGGTGGGCGCAAGGCGTTGGCAATTGAACTCGAGAAAGAAATGCGACTGGCGGCACGACTACATGATTTCGAAGCCGCGGCTGATCTTCGCAATAAACTCTCCAATCTACGTGAGCTACAACGACGGATTATGTTTGGCGACAAAGAGTTCTTGGATATTAGTAAGGACAAAGCGTTGAGCGATCTCAAGGAGCTTCTGGGACTTTCTAAAATTTCAGCTCGAATTGAAGGCTATGACATCTCGCATATGAGCGGTACTAACGTCGTCGCTAGCCAAGTGGTCTTCATCAATGGAACCAGCAGCCGTAGTGATTATCGTAAATATAAAACGAAAATTGAACACAACGACGATTTCTATAATATGAACGAAACAATCACCCGCCGTCTGAGCGACAAAAATCTAAAAGCATGGGGAATGCCAGATCTCATGCTGATCGATGGTGGTAAAGGCCAGCTCGATGCGGCATTAAAAGCCAGGGAGATGCGCGGCGTAAGTGACCTCCCATTTATCGGGCTTGCTAAACGCGAAGAGCAAATCGTGATTGACCATGAGCGATCGGGCGTCACGCTCAACAAAGAGAAGCTGCAACAATTGGAAGGCTATGCCACCCACTCGGATGCTTTCACGCTCGTCAATCTGCCACACAGTTCTCACATTGTGAAGTTACTGCAGCGCATTAGAGACGAATCTCATCGTTTTGCCGTCAGTTACCACACTGTTTTAAAGCGAAACAAACAGACTGCTAGTAGCCTGGAAGAAATTCCCGGCATCGGGCCGGCCACGCGTAGAAAGCTCATAAAGACATTTGGCAGCTTGCGGAATGTCAATACGGCCTCGATGGATGATCTAGTCGCAGCGGTCGGTGCCGTGAGAGCCCAAACACTGTCCAAATATTTGCCGCTCACATGACGCTTATGGTATAGTCGCAGGTAAAGGATTTATCGCATATGCTTGGAATTAGGATAAGAAATAACGGCTTCACTATCGTTGAGCTGACTGTAGTAATTGCTGTAATAGGTATTCTAGCTGCGATAAGTGTTGTCGGATATGGTAGCTGGCGAACCGGCGTTGCCAAGGCCGAGGTGCAGTCGGATTTGAAGCAAGTGGCTGCAGTCATGGAAAGTGCACGAAACTTTAACAATACGTACCCGCTTTCGATCCCGACCAGTTTTACGAGTACACCAACTGTTACCGTTACCTATACATCCGGTGATGCTACTAGTTTTTGTATTGATGGCGTGTCGATCCCTGTCCCTACGGTTGCGTACTTTGTTTCCTCGAGTGATAAAGTACCAATCTTGGGTACGTGTGTGGGTGGTCCCGGGGCTCTTCCTAGTGGTGGCGGGGGCGGCGGTGTTGCAGCAATCACAAGCATGTACGATCACACATGTGCAGTATCAACTACCAGTCTTGGATATTGCTGGGGTAGCAACGATTGGGGTGAAATAGGGAATAATCAACTTAGTACGAATGCACTGACTCCCCAAGCTGTTTCGACAGCAGGTGTTCTGTCGGGTAAAACCATCAAACAGCTTAGCGCGGGGGCAAGCGATACATGTGCAGTCGCCTCCGACAATCTGGCGTATTGCTGGGGCTACAATATTGCAAGACAGTTAGGCAACCAACCTCTCGGATTTTATGGCTATTCTGCAGCCCCAGTCAGTGTCACGATGGCGGGCGGTTTGTCAGGTAAGACAATCAAGCAGGTGACGACGGGATCAGGACATAGCTGTGCCATCGCTTCTGATAATAATGCATATTGTTGGGGTTGGACCGCTTATGGTCAACTCGGGGATGGATCAGCATTGGCTGGCTCGCCAAATAGTGGCGATAATGCTCAGAGTTCCCAGGTAGTCGCTGTCTCAGCCTCGGGAGTTCTGTCGGGTAAGACAATTAAACAGATTGTTGCGGGGTACAATCATACCTGCGCCATTGCCTCTGACAACAACGCGTATTGTTGGGGAAAAAATAATAGTGGGCAACTGGGGGCTGGCTATACGAGCAGTGGCTCAAACGTACCTGTCGCGGTCTCAACATCAGGTGTGCTATCGGGCAAGACAATTAAGCAAATTGCGGCCAACGCGTTCAATACCTGTGCCATCGCCTCTGACGATCAAGCTTACTGCTGGGGACAGGGTTCCCTCTTTCAACTAGGTAACAACTCTTCCTCAGATTCAAACGTACCTGTCGCGGTCTCAACATCAGGTGTGCTATCGGGCAAGACAATTAAGCAGATCGCGGCAGGTAATACGCACACCTGTGTTATTGCTTCCGACGACAAAGCATATTGTTGGGGGGCAAATGGGTCAGGTCAATTGGGTAGTTCAGGTGCCGGGTTCAGCCCTGTCGCAGTGGATACATCGGGTGCTCTATCAGGTAGAACGCTATCATCAATCAGTACGGGGGACAGTTTTACCTGCGCTCTGGATTCGACAACCAGCGCCTATTGTTGGGGTAGCAGCAGCTTGGGGAAGATTGGTGATAATCAGGCGACCTCTAATCCGACAGTACCTGTCGCTGTCTCATCGCCATTCTAAGCTTATTCACTGACCGATAGGGGGAACTGTTGAGTAAGCATACTATATATCGTATAGTCTAGAGAATGAAGTCAAGCTTTTTTCTGGCGAATAGAAAATCCTTAGCAAGTACTCTTGACGGCGGGTTGGTTGTGCTATCTGCTAATTCGCAAATGCAGCGCGGCAACGACGCTGCATTTGCATTTGAACAAGAATCTAACTTTTGGTACTTGTGTGGCATTGAAGAGTCAGATTGGTGGTTGATTGTCGATGGAACTCGAGGTAAAAGCTGGTTAGTCGCGCCAGAGGTAGATAGCGTCCATCAGACATTTGAAGGTAGCTTGCCCCATGATGAGGCACTAAAAATAAGTGGTGCAAATGATGTGATATCTCGTGATGATGCGTTGAAGTTGCTTCGTGAACTTGCCAAGAAACATAGCGTTGTCTACACGCTCGGAGAACATCCTCAAAAAGACCATTTTAGTTTTGTCGAGAACCCTGCTCAAAAGAAACTGACAGCTGTTCTTGAACGTACTTTCAGCGCGGTGCAAGATTGTCGAAGAGAGTTAGCCCAGCTGCGGGCGATCAAGCAGCCGGAAGAAATTGCGGCTATGAAAAAGGCTATTCGGCTGACCACCCAAGCATTTACGTTCGTAAAAGAGAAACTGCCCGAGTTGAAATATGAATATGAAGTCGAAGCAGAATTTGATTATTACTTCAAACAACACGGTGCATCACACGCCTACGACCCAATTGTGGCACACGGCAAGCACGCTTGTACGCTGCACTACGCGAAGAACGACGCCAAGCTCAAGAAAAACACCCTCCTTCTGATGGACATCGGTGCGCGTTACGGCGGCTACTCGGCCGACGTTACTCGTACCCATGCGCTGGGTACACCAACCAGACGACAGGTGGAAATTCATGCCGCCGTGGAGCAAGCCCACCGGGAGATTGTTCAACTCCTCAAACCAGGGCTAACAATCAGCAGCTACCATGCAAAAGTTGAAGACAGCATGAAACGAGTTCTAGTTAGGATCGGACTCTTGAAAGATCTGCAGGATGAGGCTACCTACCGTATGTATTTCCCCCACGCCATCAGTCATGGGCTCGGAATTGACACCCATGACCCGCTGGGCGCCCCCGAGGTGTTTTTAGAGGGAATGGTGCTGACGGTGGAGCCGGGCATCTATATTCCAAAAGAGGGGATTGGCGTCCGCATCGAGGACGATATTTTGATTACCAAAACTGGTCACGACAATCTCAGCGGTCGTCTGTCGACGGGGCTATAACGTCAACGAATATGGTATACTGAAGATACATTTATGAAAAAACAATTTACCGTTTTTCTTTTCAGATGGTTACTTAATTCGTTTGGTCTCTGGCTGTTCGTCAGACTATTTGGCACCGGCTATAGCGACGAGCTGATCAATAGTAGCGCCTGGGTATTTCTACTCGCCGGCCTTATCTTTTCGGTCGTGAACGCCATCCTTAGGCCGATTGTCGTCATTCTGTCGCTACCAGCCATCCTGCTGACGCTTGGCCTCTTTACTCTTATCGTCAATGGCTTAATGGTCTATGTATCACTCAGCCTGGCACCCGGTCTCAAGATGACATTTGTCTACTCGATCCTTACGGGAATCGTGCTCAGTCTGCTAAACTATATAGTAAATAGTCTGATTGAATCTCGTCGAGAGACCCTGCAAGGAGAAAAACAATGAACATCGATATTATTCTGCAAATAGCGACCGTTGGTTCGGGTGTTTTGATGGTTCTTTGTATTCTTTTACAGCAACGAGGAGCTAGCCTCGGGGCTGGATTCGGTAGTTCAGGCGAATTGTTTACGACCCGTCGCGGCTTTGACAAAAACTTATTTGAAACCACGATTATCCTAGCGGTGATCTTTATCGTCTCTATTTTGGCTGGTTTACTCCTGCCAAACGCGTAAGGATAGGAGATTATGGACGACGACAAAAATAGTTGGCGCAAATTTCAACGGCCGAGCTTCAATAGTAAGTCGGTGGCAAAACGCGCCAAAAAAGCTGAATCAGCAACTATCCGTCACGCCCGCAAATTTATTTCTAAGCGGCTCGATAATGTTCTTGAGGTGCGCCGTCATGTCGCCATCTGGCTCGGTGGCGTCGCTGTCCTCATCATGACAGTGGGGTTGCAGCTGGTCTGGTCGCAAACAAGCTACACCACTGAGACGGGGGCGAATGGTGGCGTTTATGCCGAGGCGACACTGGGTGAGGTTAACACACTGAACCCCCTTTACGCTTCTACAAACTCCGAACGGTCGGCTCGCCGTCTCATCTTTTCGTCATTGTTAACGTACGATACGTCCGGTCATCTCAATATGGATGTAGCAAAGAGCCTGGCGATAGATCCCCAAGGTACGACCTATACGGTCACACTTAAGGACGGTATCAAATGGCATGACGGCACCAATCTTACTGTCCAGGATGTAGCGTTTACGATTAATCTGATTAAGAATCCTGATACCCGCTCCTCGCTCCGGCCAGAATGGCAAGACGTAGTAGTTACGGTTCCTGATGACAAGACGATAGTCTTTACTTTGCCCTCATATGCACCATTTCCGCACGCTCTGACATTTCCTATTCTCCCAAAACATGAGTTGGCTGATGTTCCACCGGCAAACTTACGAGAAAATGCATTTAGCGTGAACCCAATCGGCAGTGGCCCATTTGCGGTTCGTTTGTTACAATCTGCCTCAGATCACAAAATCGTCAACATGACGGCATTCCAGCACTATTTCAAAGGGAGACCGAAACTAGATCGTTTCGAGATTCACGCATTTGGATCGTATGCAAAAGTTGAAGCAGCGCTTCGGTCGGGTCAGGTAACAGCCGCTATACTGTCAGACGCCAGCTGGCTGAGTAAAGCGACAAGTTATACATCGAAGAATGCTGCCGTCAACAATGGGGTTTATGCTTTACTAAACACAGCTCAACCTCACTTGAGGGATCTGGCGGTGCGTCAAGCTTTGCAGCGTGGGCTCAATGTCGAGAAGTTACGCCAGACTGTCGCACCTGGTCAGTATCCGCTTGATCTGCCGTTTGTGCGCGGACAACTGCAAGATGACGGGACGCTGAAAGCTGCATCATACGATCCTGCCGAAGCAGGACGGCTACTTGATAGCGCTGGCTGGAAACTGGATGGCGCGGTTCGCAAGAAAGATGGGCAGCCATTGACCCTCAGCCTCGTCACGACTGATAATATCGAGTATAAAAAATCAATCGAGTTTATGAAAAAAGATTGGCAAGCACTCGGTGTCGAGACAAACGTCACTGTGGTTAACATCGGTGATCCCCGCGAAGACTTTACTCAAAACGTATTGCAACCACGCGCTTACGATGTGTTGGTGTACGAGCTCGAGATTGGCGCTGATCCCGATGTGTATGCCTATTGGCATTCATCACAAAGCACACCCCGAGGACTCAACTTATCTATGTATGCTAATGGGGTCGCCGATGATGCTCTAACGAGTGCCAGGGCACGCATCGAACCAAGTCTGCGCGCTCTCAAATACAAAGCCTTTGCCAAGCAGTGGCTGAGCGATGTTCCTGCTATCGGACTCTTCCAGTCAAATATAAAATATGTCTCACGCCAGCAATCAACCGCTCTTGAGCCTGGTCAAAAATTGGTCTCGCCGTATGATCGCTACGCCAATGTTATCTACTGGACAGCTAGCAATACATCAGTTTACAAGACACCATAACTTCAGTATAATCATTCAAGTTCCCTCGTGTGCGCCGGTGGCGGAATTGGTAGACGCGTCAGCTTGAGGGGCTGGTGTCCTTCGGGACGTGGAGGTTCAAGTCCTCTCCGGCGCACCAAATTAATAAGATGTCCTCTTAGGACGTCTTTTTGATTAGACCTCTGGTATAATATCCAAGGATGGCGCGTTGGCGGAGCAGTTACGCAGCGGTCTGCAAAACCGCGTAGACGGGTGCAACTCCCGTACGTGCCTCCATTTTGCGCGGATGGCGGAATTGGTAGACGCGAGGGACTTAAAATCCCTTGTCCAAAAGACGTGCGGGTTCGATTCCCGCTCTGCGCACCATAGAAAAGGTAGTCCCACGGGGCTACTTTTTCTATGGTTCTGGGGAATTGAACCCGCCGGGTTTGTGTAGCGAGCAGCGGCGAAGCGGAAATAGGAAGCGAAGCGACCGCCTTCCCGCTCTGCGCACCAAAACTGACGAAACTCGACTCATTATAGTCGAGTTTTTTCTTTGAAAATGCTATAATAAGAGCATAAATAGTACGGTAAAAATAAGGGGATTATAAGAAATGGAACTATTATGGCTGTGGATCATCCTGGGAGTACTCGTTGTACTCGGCATCTTCCTATGGGCGACATACAATGCACTGGTAACGCTCAAGATCCGAGTTGATGAAGCCTGGAGTGACATTACCGTTCAGCTGAAACGACGTCTGGATCTTATCCCAAACCTCGTCAATACTGTTCAGGGCTATGCGGCACACGAAAAAGGTGTGTTTGAAGCTGTCACTGAAGCCCGTGCCAATGCACTGAACGCTAAGGGTGTGAAAGAGACCGCTGCGGCCGAAAACCAATTCGAGTCCGCGCTAAAAAGCCTATTCGCCGTCGCTGAGGCCTATCCAGACCTCAAAGCTAGTCAGAACTTTGTAGAACTCCAAAACGAGCTGGTCGACACCGAAGATAAAATCCAAGCTTCTCGCCGTTTCTACAATGGTGGTGTGCGCGACCTCAACACCAAGATTGACCTGTTCCCAAACAATCTGTTCGCTGGCATGCTTGGCTTCAAGAAGCGCGAGTTCTTCGAGCTTGAAGACGCCGAAATGGCACAAGCCGAAAAACCAGTCGACGTTAAGTTTTAATCACTAGAGGCATCATCTCTCATGTATAACGCTATTGCCGCCAATAAACGCAACACGGTCCTCATTATGGCCGTGTTTGTTGGTATCATTGCCGCCATCGGCTACGCGGTCAGTCTGGTCTATGGCGATTCATCAATCGCCATCTGGGTCGTTGGCGGCGCAGCTGTTTATGCCCTCATTCAATACTTTGTCGCCAGTAAATTAGCACTGGCTGTTACTGGTGCAAAAGAAATTGAAAAGCGGGATAACCCCCGACTCTATCGTATCGTTGAAAACCTCGCCATTACCACTGGTATAACAACCCCAAAAATCTATCTGATCGACGATCCGGCACCAAACGCCTTTGCGACCGGTCGCGACCCCAAGCATGCAGTTGTGGCAGCTACTACTGGTCTGCTGGATATCATGGACGACCGAGAACTCGAGGCCGTGATGGCGCACGAAATGGGGCATGTTCAGAACTACGATATTAGAGTCAGCATGATTGCCTTTGGTCTGGTGAGCGCTATCGGCATTCTCTCCGATATTGCCATGAGAATGTTTTTCTTTGGTGGTGATCGCGACAATAATAACATCAATCCAATCATGCTGGTCGTCGGTATCATTCTAATTATCCTGGCACCAATCATCGCGGCCATCATTCAAATGGCCGTCAGCCGTCAACGTGAATACTTGGCCGATGCCACCGGCGCGTTGACGACTCGTGATAGCGAGGGTCTGGCCAGCGCTCTCGAAAAGCTGCGAGTGCATGGTCGTCCGCTTCAGCGTCAAAATAGCTCGACCGCCCACCTGTTCTTTAGTAATCCGCTTAAACCCGGTACATTCGCAAAATTATTCAGTACTCATCCACCACTGGAGGATCGTATTGCCAGGCTGCGTCAGAATGCGAGTACATTTTAATGGCGACCCCTAAGCCGACTGTGGTCAAGAAAAAACCTGTGTCACGGAAAAAATCTGCCGCGCAACCAATCGAACTTTCACCGCGTCAAAAATTACTCGTTCCATTTGTTCGACTCAAAAAACGTACTGCAGGCTTCTTAGCTCGGCGGCCGCACCGCAGTTTTCGACGTACTCGCCGACGAGATTATATGCGCTCACTGCAACTCCCTGGCTACTGGGCATTTACGAATGATGTGAGGGTAACCTTATGGCAGTCACGTCAACTATTCGTGTGGGTTGTCGTTGTGTATGCGTTGTTTTCAGCCGGATTGGTCGGCTTAGCGTCACAGGATACCTACACAACACTCAATGAGACACTACGCACCACTAGTGGCGATATATTGCAGGGCAATTGGGGAGAAATAGGTAAGGCCGGTCTACTACTGACAAGCAGTGTAACAGGTAGTCTCACGACGACGCCAACTGAAGCGCAGCAGATCTACGCTGTGTTAATCGTGCTTCTCACATGGCTCACCACAGTTTGGTTACTCCGTGCCCTTAAAGCCGGACGAAAGCCACGCTTCCGCGATGGTCTCTATAATGCCGGTGCGCCGATTGTCTCCACGGCTGCGGTCGCCTTGATGCTTATTATCCAGCTGATACCGGCTGCGCTAGCGGTGATTGCGTTTGCTGCGGCGATGAGCTCTGGTTTCTTGCAGGGCGGAGTCGTCGGTATGATCTTCTCGGTCGTGGCGTTACTTTTCATTACCTTATCAGTCTATTGGATCACGAGTACGATCATCGCGCTGACCGTGGTAACACTACCTGGTATGTACCCGATGCAGGCACTCAAGACTGCTGGCGATCTCGTCATCGGTCGCCGACTTCGCATTCTTCTTCGCTGGCTGTGGCTGGCAGGTCTCGTCGTGGCCACGTGGGCATTGGTGATAATCCCAATCATTATATTCGATACGTGGCTCAAGGGTATACTGCCAGCGCTTGAGTGGCTGCCGATTGTGCCGGCGGTACTACTTGCTATGAGCTCACTCACGATTGTCGTTGCTGCTGCCTACGTCTATCTTTTTTATAGAAGGATCGTTGAGGACGATGCAGCTCCAGCCTAAAAGAATCGCCGAGTTGCGCGACCTGCTCAATAGGTATAGCTATGAGTATCACGTGCTCGATCAGCCGTCGGTCGATGACGCAATCTATGACAGCCTGTTCGGCGAGTTAAAAAAACTCGAAGCTGAACACCCAGAGTCTATTACTACAGATAGCCCCACGCAGCGTGTTGGTCACGAGCTGAAAGGCGGCTTCCAGAAAATCGAGCACAGTAGCCGTATGCTGAGCCTCAACGATGTGTTTGACCGCGGGGAAGTCGAAGCCTGGGTGGTGCGGATGGACAAACTATTACCTGGTCGTCGGCACGAGTTCTTTGCCGACATCAAAATGGATGGCCTGGCCTGTGCACTGACCTATGAAGATGGTGTGCTAACGCGTGCGGTAACGCGCGGTGACAGTTTTATCGGTGAAGACGTGACGAGTAATGTGCGCACCATCGCTAATGTGCCACTACGACTGCGCAAAGCACAGGGTTTCGAGCAATTCTTGATTGGAAGAACGGAGATCCGCGGTGAGATTGTCATGCTGAAAAAAGATTTTATGACGCTCAATGACAAGCAGGCAAAAGCCGGCAAGCCACTTTTCGCCAACCCTCGTAATCTGGCCGCCGGCACGATTCGTCAGCTTGACCCCAAGCTAGTAGCCGAGCGCCCATTAACGTTTGTGGCCTACGATCTGTTACGTGACAACCCAGCCGATATACCGACTAATATGTTTGCCTATGAGGCTCTTTCAGCTCTCGGCATTCGTCGCAATAGTGAGGCAAGTGTCTTTACGAACGTCGGTGACGTCATGCACTTTGTCGATGAGTGGGGTGAGAAACGTCATGACTTGCCATTTAATACCGACGGCTTGGTCATCAAGATGAATGACCGCGCTCAGTTCGCCCAGCTTGGTATCGTTGGCAAACAACCACGCGCGGCCGTCGCCTACAAATACGCCGCCGAGCAGGCCACGACTGTCGTCAAAGACATCGTGATTAGTATTGGACGCACTGGCGCCGCTACCCCAGTCGCGGTATTTAATCCCGTCGTCGTCGCTGGCACAACCGTTCAACACGCCAGTCTTCATAATGCTGACGAAATTGCCAGAAAAGATATACGAATTGGTGATACGGTCGTGATTTTCAAAGCCGGTGATATCATTCCGCAAGTTGAAAGTGTTGTATTGGAACTACGGCCAAAACAAACCGAAGCGTTTGACTATGAGAAGGCGTTACAAGGCCAGTACCCAGAGCTCGAATTTGAGCGGCAGGGCAGTGACGTCGTCTACCGCGTAAAAGGTTTATCGGGCGACCTTATCCTCAAGCGCTCGATTGAATATTACGCCAGCAGAAGTGCGCTCGATATCGACACTCTAGGTGAAAAGAACGTCGTGGCGCTGGTTGATGCCGGGCTGGTCAAAGACATTGCTGACATTTATACACTGACGGTCGATGACCTGCTGAAGCTCGATCGTTTCGCTGACATTTCAGCCAAAAAATTAATTGATGCTATTGCTGACAAGAAGCATCCGCCCCTCGAACGTTTTATCCTCGGTCTTGGCATTCGTCATGTCGGTGCGCAAACTGCGATCGACCTCGCCAATAAATTTGAATCGATCGAAGCGCTTCAGAAAGCTACGCTGGAACAACTTGAATCGGTCGAAGGTGTCGGCACGGTCGTGGCCGAGAGTATCATAGCCTGGTTTAGTGACCAAGATAACCTCGAAGTGCTGGAGAAGCTAAAAGACCTTGGGGTGAAGCCGCACTTTAAGAAAAAAACTGGCAAGTTGGTCGGACAAAACTTCGTCGTCACTGGCACGCTCGAAACCATGAGCCGCGATGAAGCAGCCGATCGTATTCGCGCACTTGGTGGTACTTTCCAGACCGCTGTCGCTAAAGACTCTACCTACCTTGTGGCAGGCGGCAAAGTCGGTGCAAGTAAACTCAAGAAAGCCGAAAGCTACGGGACAAAGGTTATCAATGAACAGGAATTAATAGAAATATTGGGGAAGAAATAGTCATGCCAACGATTACACCGGGAATCTACATTCATTACAAATCTGACGACATGCGTTATGAGGTTTTCGGTGTCGGTCGTCACAGTGAAACGGGAGAACATTTCGTGGTGTATAAGCCACTCTACGAAACTGAGGGCGAGCAGCCTGATTTTTGGGTGCGGCCATACGATATGTTCGTCGAAGATGTGACAGTCGATGGTAAAACGATCCCACGATTTAGGAAAATCGATGAGTAAGATTCAAAAAACCAAAGCCGCCGTAAAGAAAAGTAGCATTGGTGTACTCGGTGGGCTGGTGGTGGTTCTTGGGCTTATCATGGTGCCATATCCTGGCCCTGGCTGGCTGGTCGTGTTTGCGGGGCTGGCTATCCTGGCCACCGAATTCGATAGTGCTCGGCGGGTGCTTGATTTTGCGAAAGGCAAGTATGACGGATGGCAAGCCTGGCTGAAGCATCAACGTATCATTACCCAACTTCTCTTCTGGCTGCTAACATTCGCTATCGTCGTACTCACCATCTGGCTGCTCAACGGCTATGGTATTATAAACGATCTTTTCCACCTGGGCTGGGATTGGGTGCGCTCGCCGCTGCCGTTTTTCTCCAACTAAAATACCTCGCCGTTTGAAGGGCGAGGTATTTTATTGGGTTTGGTAGTAAACTACCAGCTACGCTGACGGAATGAACCGCCACCGTTACCGCCGCCACCGTTGCCGCCGCCGAAGTCACGCTTTGGGCGATCTTCCTTTGGACGAGCAAGGCTAACGTTGATAGCGCGACCATCAAGCTCTTTGCCATCAAGTTGGTCAACAGCTTTTTGGTTGTTAGCTTCGTCGACAAATTCAACGAATCCGAAACCTTTACTGCGACCGCTATCACGATCGGTAATAACACGCGCACTTGAAACTTCACCGATTTGCTCAAAGTGAGCTTTCAGGGTGTCGTCGTTAGTTGCGTATGCTAAGCTACCGATAAATAGGTTAGTTTGTGCCATAAAATGGATAACTCTTTTCTTGTTACTGATTTCGTCAGATCGACCCATGCGGCGAACTTTTTCAAGAAAGAGTATCCTTATAAGAAGGAAACACTCGCTTCGCGTATGCTTCTGAACGTACCTATTTAAGCATGATTCTGAGAAAAATACTAGCATAAGCTTGAAATTTCGCCCGGGTTGGAGCATACTAAACTATAAGCTGGTACGCTCATGGGGTACCGCGTAGCGTTAAAATAAACATGAGAACATACAAAACCGTGCCCCGGGTGGGCGCGTAGCAGCTTCATTGAATTGGCCTCACTCTCGGTGGGGTCAATTCTGTTGAGTGGGACTCGCAAGCTGCTTGTGTTTAGGCGGAGTGTGATGGTATTATTGCTTCATGAATGAAGAAACCCAACCCAACTCAACCAATCGTGCCAATAGAGCCACCAAGAAAACATACGTACTTGTAGTTGTCAGCGTCGTAGCTGCAATCGTTGTCCTGTACGGACTAGCGTCGTTTGCTTTGGGTCTCTGGCCTTTTAATACCGCTCAAACAAGCGAAACTACTCCATCTAAATCAAGTCCTAAGATCTCCATGCAAGCACCGGTGATTGATCCCAGCACAAAAGTACTACATACCAGTACGACAATCGACACAAAAGAACAGGGTAGCTGTACGTTGACGCTTTCAAACGAGAAGAATAAATATGTACTCAAGAACACAACCGAAGGAGTTAGTGGCAAATCTGGTTGTCTCGACTGGAATATCGGAACAGGCAGCATTTTAGCTGGCGATTATGATGTTTCTATAAGCTTTGATAGCAAGACCCAAAGCTCGACAGTTACATCAAAAGTTACTATCCCGTAAGTCTCTTCGCTTGAAAAGAGATAGTTAAGAATGGTTTGTAGCTTTAGCTATGAACCATTTTGCTTAAAGACAGTTCAACGAAGGTAAGGTCCGGTCTCCGAAGTCGCAACGTAGTTATCAGAGTCCGCAGCTCCTGGGTAGGGGACGTAGGCTATTTAACCCTGTAGGTTAGTCAGTCGGATCATCCACGGTCTCCAACTCTACCCATATGCGTTACATGCCATAGGCTTTGCCCACTACGCTCTATTAATTGGTCGAATAGGTTCCACTATTGACGTTGCTTTCCACGGTGCCATCGCTGTGGTTCCCACCATTGAGCGCGTCATAGTGTTTCGCGTAGCAATTTGACGCATAGATGTATACAACATAGCTTGTAGCGCTGGCGAGACTACCTAGTGTATGTGGTGATGACACAGTCTCACCGGCCATCATAGAACCGGTACCGTCGGCTCGCTTATATCTAACCTGTGAATATGATGCTGCAGAGCCAATATTCCACGATATATCGAAGGAGTTAGTTGTTGCAGCTGACTTTGCGAGTGAACCAGGTGGGTTTGGTACAGTCGTGAAACCGCTCGCCGAACCCGAAGTGCTGTAGCCAGACTTTGAAATGGTAATATTTCGGCTATTCCAGCAACGGTCAAGACCAGTTCTCGTGCATCGATAGTTGTTACCTGATGTGTTGACTATACTTCCACACGATATGGTGCCCCCCGAACTTGGATTGTAGACATCAATGGCGTAGCCTGCAGTACCAGTGAGCTGAGTCGCTGTCCAGTAAATGTTCAGATCACCAGTTTTATCTATGTCTGCACTAGCAAAAGTCAATGACGTTGGCGGATCTGTTGTGGCGGTTGTCGTGCCTGCCGCTCCGTCACCGTAGTTATTTGAGGGTGTGACTTTGATGTAGTATAGGGTGCTAGCTGCGAGACCAGTTATACTACAGCTTGTTGAGGAGATTGAACTACAGGCCGTACTGGCATAAGTAGTGGTAGTGCCATAGTTAACTCTATACGTTGGTGCAGCACAGCCGCTCGGCGTTGACGAAGCAGTCCAGCTAACCTGTATACCCGATGATGAAGATGGCGACGCGTTAACAGTAGGCTGGCTGGGACCAGAGCTACATGATGGTGCGCTTGCTGAAGTCGTTGCCGAAGCACTTCCGGTTGCGGAGCCGTATGTATTTGAAGCTGTAACCGAAAACGTATATGTGGTGCTGGCGGCTAGGCCGGTGACAGTACACGGTGAAGAGCTACATGATGAGGCATTACCACCCCCCGAGACGGAGTAGCTTATAGGTGCCGTGCCGCTTGATGCTGACCAGCTTACGCTAATTGATGATGAAGACTGGGTTGTTGCAGTTACTGATGGAGCTGAAGGTGCAACTCCTACGGTAGTTGGGTCTGTGTACGCGGAAGTCGTACCAGAGGCAGTGCCCGCTGCATTCGTCGCAACGACACGGATGTAATATAACGTTCCTGGCCCACTCGGAACTAGTCCCGTAAGATTACAGGACGTTGATGACGTTGACGCACATGCCGTGGAGCTGTACGAAGTTGTCGTACCGTACTGGACGGTATAAGTGATCGGGCTTGTGCCCGTTGATGCACCCCACGAAATGCTTATCGACGTCGTGGAGGTTCCTGACGCGCTGACAACTGGTGCCGATGGTGCCACGCTCGGTGGCGCGACAACGCCCACATAATCAGATCCCTGCCTATTAGTGATCGTCACAGGTAGACCGGTTGCTTCAGTAATATATTGAAGTTGAAAACTATCACAATACCCATTAGGGTCAGACTGACAGGACGCTCCGGCTGGACTGCCGGCGTAAGTAACTCTAGTTGTGGTCGGACTACTCGACGATAGAGCAGACGTATTAGCTGTTCCCGTAGGAAAAACGAGCGTATCAGCATCCTGGATATTTAACTTCTGCTTCACTGCACTAAGTGGCTGATCAGCCAGCGAGGCAACTGAAGGGTATTCCTTATTCTTGTCGTAATATTTTTCAAGTGCCTCAGATATGACTGTTGCTTTTGAGCTCCGTGCGTCATCGCGTGCATTCTGCTGGACTGAGCTATATCCAATAATAGACATTGTCGAGATGATGCCAATAACAACAATAATGACCAACACTTCAATGAGTGTAAAAGCTCTCGTTTTAAAAGTATTCATAGCATCATAATATCGAAATACTAAACAAAGCACAAGAAGCTTGGGTCTCGGCGGGTTCTCCTGTCCGCTGGAACTTTTGTCGACCACTTGGTATACTGTTCTAGTTTGGGGCATTAGCTCAGTTGGCTAGAGTGCTTCCATGGCATGGAAGAAGTCAAGGGTTCGAATCCCTTATGCTCCACCATTTAATCACTACGAGAATAATCACTAAAAGTAAAAGCCATTGCGGTAGGAACATCTTACTCCGTGCAATGGCTTTTATACTTGCTTGATCTCGGTGATTTCACAACCTCAATGTTCTCGTTTACGCGGAACTCTACGATATGGCCTGCATTCGCAAGCGCATCTGTAGAGTTTTAGTGCTTATTGCTGCTATACTGCATTCGTAATGAGAGTAAACCAAACAGCAGACAAACTAATAGTGACCGAAACTGGACTTTGGCGCCTGAGCGATGCATTTATCTATATCGTCCTTGTATACCAATTGCTTAGCAAGACGACTCTAGTCGATGTCTGGTGGGCTAGCTTGCCAGTAGCAACAGCCATTATCGGGTTTGCAGTCTACAACATTATTTCGTACAAGAGCTATCGCCTAGAGCTTGTTCCAGCCGGGCAATGTACTCTAATCGTTAAGAACGTGGTCGGCAAAAAAAGCATCATGACATTTAATACGTCAGAGGTGGCAAAGGTGAATCTTGACGAAACTCTCCCCGCCCTTACTAGTTATACGATGCATATCGGCAGTAGTATTGAGTTCGTGTTTCTTGACGGCAGAGAGATTGTTGTAAGCGATTCACAGATGCATTTGTTAAACCCATTAAATTATTTACTCATGCCGTTTATTGGGAGAATGCCTGATAAGTATATAGAGCATGTTGCAGCCTTTGTGCAGAAGCCGCTATACCACAGTAACTTTCATTGACGCTTACGCTTTACTGCTGTATATATAATGTATAATGATGAGCAAACTTTTTGTGGGTAGAATGCAGCGATTAGCCGATCAGAAGACGAGCTATTCTCGAGCCTTTGCTCTCCCGACAATCCTTATCGCATCGACAGTTATGCTCATCGTCCTACTTGCAGCAGTGCAGGCAACTGTCTCCACTAATAATGCAATCAACAACCAATACATCGATAAGATTGGCAAAGAAGCCGCTGAGTCTGGTATTACTATGGCAGAAGAATGCTTAACACTAAACGGCTCAATTACATGGTCAAGTGCTACTCCACTGAAACCTAACACCGACTGTAATGGTGCTGATCTCGTAACCTGCACCGATACTAGTACGGCCGCCGCTTGTTATGTTCTTGCTTCCACTAACTACCGAAGCAGCTTTACTGTCGGAGTTATTTTGAGTGGTACCACCCCAACTGATTTCGATGCCAAGGGTATTGTTAGTACTGTTCGTACCTCGAGTTTAGGAGTGGCAAGTCAGAGCAACTACAGTATAAAATCAAACTTCACACAAGGTTTATTGGAGAGTGTAGGCGTACTCCCGCAGAGTATCGCTTTCGATACCTACCCGGCGAGTAACGGCACGGTTGCCACACCTTCACTTTGTGGCGTGACCGACGCTGGTGCAGTCTGGTGCTCAGGTTACGCGAATCCTGGCAGTAATGGTCTAGATGCCAAGTTCGGTAACATAGCGTTCAAGGGTGCCGGCACTCTCACATGCTATACCACTTCCCCCGTAAACGCCGGGTCGTGTACGAGCACATCTGGAACCATGTATCTCGCCAACCTCAGTGATGCCACTAATGGTATATTTAGAGGTAAAGTCATGAATAATGCGACCCCGACCACAACTACATATGATTTGACGCAGTCACTATCGTATTAAGTGGATTTGTGTTATTATTGACAAATAGGAAGCCCGCTACGGGCATTATTTTATGCAAGACCCAAAACATATTCGTAACATCGCCATTATTGCTCACGTGGACCATGGAAAAACCACCATGGTTGATGGGTTATTGAAACAGAGCAATACTTTTCGTGATAACCAAGCCGAAATGAGCCAAGATCTGATCATGGATAGTGGCGATCAAGAGCACGAGCGTGGTATTACCATTACGGCCAAGCAAACGTCGATCTACCACGATGATTATAAGATCAACATCATCGACACCCCAGGTCACGCCGATTTCTCCGGTGAAGTCGAACGCACCTTGAACATGGCCGACGGTGTTCTATTAGTCGTCGATGCTCAGGAAGGCCCGATGCCACAAACCAAGTTCGTGCTTTCTAAAGCCCTCGAACTTGGACTAAAGCCAGTCGTTATTATTAACAAGATCGATAAACCATCACGCCGCATCGCCGAGGTAGAGGATGAAGTATCAGACCTCTTCTTAGAACTGGCCGTCGATGACAGCCAGCTGCACTACCCGGTCTATTTTGCGATTGGCCGCGAAGGCAAAGCCTGGAAAGAACTACCAGATAACCCGAGCGAGCACGCAGACCTCACACCGATCTTTGACGCTATTGTCAGTGACATCCCAGCACCAAGTGTCGATACTGACGGTACACTGCAACTGCTTGTGACCTCGCTCCAGTACGACTCATTCCTTGGTAAATACGCCATTGGCCGTATCACGCGCGGCAAGGTAGCCAAGAACCAACAAGTCGCGCTCATTAAACGTGATGGCACCCAGATCAACACTAAAATCGACAAAGTATTCGGCTACCGTGGCCTCAACCGCGAAGAAATTGATGGCGCGAGTGCTGGTGACATCGTTGCCTTAACTGGTATTGCTGATGCTCATATTGGTGAGACGATTACGGACAAAGACAATCCTGAAGCATTGCCAGTGATCGACATTGAAGCTCCAACGCTCAGTATGTACCTCGGCCCCAACACTAGCCCGATGAAGGGCAAAGAAGCCGAGTTCAATACTAGTCGCCAGATCGGTGACCGCCTCAAAAAAGAACTTGAAACCAACGTGTCTCTGCGTGTCAAAGACGAGGGGATTGGCTTTGTGGTGTCTGGTCGCGGTGAACTACACCTCTCAGTCCTAATTGAAACCCTACGCCGTGAAGGCTTTGAATTTGAAGTTGGCCGCCCGCAAGTAGTTACCATCGAAGAAGATGGTCAAACCAAAGAACCAGTCGAAGAGCTGCTAGTGGAAGTCGGACCTGAATTCCTCGGCGCCGTCAGCCAAGAACTCGGTACTCGCCGGGCCGCTCTCGTGAAGCAAGAACAAACCAGTAGTGGTACATCACGTTCTACCTACCTGTTGCCGACGCGTGCCATGATTGGTCTGCGCAACCTGCTGCTGACTGCTACCAAAGGAACCGTCATCATCAACAGCCTGCCACACGGTTACCAGCCACTCGGACCGAAGCTACAACAAACCCGTAATGGTGCGTTGGTTGCGACCGAAACTGGATCAACCACCGCGTACGCCCTCGACATGGCTAGTGCTCGCGGCGAACTCTTTGTCGGCCCTGGCACGACAGTCTACCAAGGCATGATCGTTGGTGTTTACAACCGCCAGGGTGATCTGGACGTCAATGTTTGTCGTGGTAAACAGCTGACGAACATGCGAACCTCATCGAGCGATGGTACCGTGCAGCTGACACCATTTACCGACCTAAGTCTTGAACAATCAATTGATTTTATTGAAGACGACGAATTGCTAGAGGTGACACCAAAATCAGTCCGCCTTCGCAAGCGTCACCTCGACCCTAATAAGCGCAAACGCGCCGCCAAAAACTAGTCACCGCAAAACTTGTTGTCCTCGGGATGATATCTTGCTACACTTCTAGTAATGGATACGTGGCTCATTCTTATTATTGCGACAACCGCAGGTAGCTTACTTTCACTTATTGGTGGCGTCTATTTGCTCTATGGAAAATGGGCGACTACGAAATTGCAGCGGATTGCGGTACCCTTTGCCGCCGGAGCGTTGCTGGCCGCCGCCTTTTTAGACGTGCTTCCCGAAGCACTCGAAATCGGTGAGATCAAGTCCGTCCTTATCGCCACGCTATGTGGTTTCTTATTCTTTTTTGTACTGGAACGAAGCCTGAGCTGGTTCCATCATCACCACGAAGAAGCGGAAGCCCACGGTCACACGCAGCGGAATGTCTGGCTGATTGTGATTGGTGATACACTACACAACTTTCTGGATGGCCTGGCGATCGGTGCCGCCTTCCTGATTAGTCCCGCCACGGGTATCGTGACGACAATTGCTATTGCTGCCCATGAGATCCCGCAAGAGCTCGGTGATTTCGGACTGATGATGTCCAAAGGTATGCGAAATTCTCGCGTGCTTCTGGTGAATATTCTGAGCGCACTGGTGACGGTGCTAGGAGCTTCATTCGTATTCGGCTTCGGCAGTGAATTGCCGGTACCGGAGTGGGAACTACTCGCAGTGACGGCTGGCTTCTTCCTCTACATCGCTGCAAGTGATATTATCCCCACGATTCACGCCGAACCTCGCCGCCGTGTTGCCAATATTCAGACAATTGTCCTTATTGTCGGGGTTATCTTTGTTGGAGTAACGTCACAAATTGCTCATTCGTACATCCCGCATGACGACCATCACGTCGATACCACGCATGAAAACCACAACAATTAGCGATTGCGCCCTGCAAGCACAAGCTTTATAGTGGTAGACACATGGTGAAGCTCCCAAATAGTGATACTTTGAAGTCGACCTTCGTAGCAACGACTGGTGGCTTAGTGAAACCGCAGAAAAGCCCTGACGAGGGACTCGGCGAGTTATTTGGAGACGTCCAAAAAAATCGTGTCTACGAAGACGGTAAAACCTTCGCTGATCTGGTGCCGCGACGTCGTATGAAACAGATTCAACAGGAGTACTTGCTGGAGAAGCAAGACCCCCATTTCGATCTGCACGACTTCGTCAACCGCCATTTTTATGCTTTTGGCGATCATGAGGCGTCATATAAAACTGATCCTGGAATGACCGTTTCTGAGCATATCTCCGAACTGTGGACGGTGCTCGAAAAACGCAATCGCCGTGACCGTGGCTCACTCATCGCATTGCCGTATCCCTATATCGTGCCGGGCGGTCGGTTTAAAGAGCAGTTCTATTGGGACAGTTACTTTATCATGCTAGGGCTGGCCAGTGAGGGCAAGTGGGACGTGATCGAGGGCATGATGAAAAATTATGCCTATATGATCCGAAAGTTTGGCTTTATTCCAACCGCAAACCGCACCTACTTCTTGAGTCGCTCGCAGCCGCCATTCTTTTCGCACATGGTTCGACTACTAGCGCGGCATAAAGGCAAGCAGGTATTGGTAGAATATTTGCCTTACATGTTACTCGAATACCGTTTTTGGATGAAAGGAAGAACCAAGCTAGCTAAGCGGGAGCATAAGGCCTTTGCGCGCGTGGCGGAGATGCCAAATGGAGTATTACTAAACCGCTACTACGATAACAAATCGACTCCGCGACCGGAATCACTCCACGAAGATACTGAAACAGCTAAAAATGCGGCTGATCGCGAGACTGATCGACTCTTCCTTCACTTGCGAGCTGGGGCTGAATCGGGCTGGGATTTCAGCTCGCGTTGGTTTAAGAATCCGACTGATATTCGGACGATTCACACCGCCGATGTGATCCCGATTGATCTCAATTGTTTGCTGTATCAACTAGAGCACACGATTGTTGAGGCGTACCAGATTATCAAGCAGCCAATTCTGATGCGTCCGTTTATGGCAGCCGCCCAACGGCGTAAAAAGACTATCATGGACTACTCATGGAATGAAGAGAAGCAATTTTTTTTCGATTATAATTTCCACGAGGGATCGCAAACACCCCATGTCACGCTGGCAGGAGTCTTCCCTCTTTTTGCCGGTATCGCTACCACCGCCCAAGCGCGTGGCGTGGCTGAAGTGATTAAACGAGATTTCCTGAAAAAGGGTGGTCTGATCACCACATTGACCGACAACGGTCAGCAATGGGATGCACCAAACGGTTGGGCACCACTGCACTGGATCGTGATTCAGGGGTTGCGCAATTACGGCTATCATACACTCGCCAACCAAATCAAGAAGCGTTGGATAAAAACCAACCTCAAAGTTTTTACTCAGAAGCGTAAGCTAGTCGAAAAGTATAATGTGATCGATACCTATCATCTCGGTGGCGGTGGCGAGTACCCATTACAGGACGGTTTTGGCTGGACGAACGGTGTCCTCGAGGCTTTGCTCGCCGAGAAATAGATAACCAGCGTGGTATAATGGATATATAGTGATGAAAAAATCTATGAATATTGCCATCATGGTGCGAGCGTTTATCCCAATGCCTCGACCTAGCGATATGATCTACGCTCCTATCGATCTTGCTGTCGCTATCGCAAAGGGGTTAGGAGCACGCGGTCACAAGGTTACACTCTTTTCTCCACTGGGCACTGAAGTCTACGGGGAAAATATTACCGTCGAATCTATGAATCTGCGACCCCTGGTACGGCGTCAGTCGGAGTTTGATGATCTGCTCAACAACACCGAGCTGCTGGCTCATGGTCAGCCGTGGCTCTGGGATCGTTACATGGTGAACGAGATGTATCGGCGCGCCGATGCTGGTGAATTTGATTTACTCTATTTCCATCATCCCGAATCGGCTCTGTCGGCCGCACCTGAACATCCGCTAGTACCGACCGTCTACACACTAAATGACCCAATCTATCCGTGGTACAAAGAATTATTCGAACTATTCACGAGTCCGAACCAGCACTTTATCTCGATTTCCAACAATCAGCGTCGCGATGCGCCAGATTTGCCCTACCTTGCAACGGTTTATAACGGTACCGATATTTCCTTGTTTGATTTTTCTGAGGAGCACGAAGAATATCTGTTATTCTCAGGTCGTATTACGGCCGAAAAGGGTGTGCGTGAAGCAATTCAGATCGCCACAGAGTCAAAGCACAAACTGCTGATTATTGGCCCGATCAACCACGGTAGTCAGGACTACTTTGACCAGCACGTTAAACCTCATTTGAATGAAAACATTCTCTATCTTGGCCGCATGGATCAAGATCAGCTCGTGAAATATTACCAAAAAGCCAAAGCCTTGCTGACACCAGTGCAATGGGAAGAGCCGTTTGGTCTTACCACGATTGAAGCTATGGCTTGTGGCACACCAGTCATCTCACTCCACCGTGGTGCTGCACCTGAGATTGTCGAAGACGGCAAAAGCGGCTTTGTGGTGCACGGCATCAATGAAATGGTCGAAGCGGTCGGCAAAGTCGATCAGCTTAGGCGACAGGATTGCCGTAAGCGCGTCGAAGAGATTTTCTCTTACGAAACCATGGTTGATCACTACGAAACAGCTTTTATGAACCTACTAAACAGCGATGCATCAATCGGACAACTAAAGCCAACTGATCGTTTGAAAAAGACTATCAAAAAAGTTCAGCACAGTCTGAATGAAATTATAAAATAGTCTCGTCTTTTAGCTCATCGGGCAAAAAACCGTCACTCGGTTTGAAGTCTGCTTGCCATTTGTAGTCTTTGTTATACCCCAGATCCTTCATGAGCTTGGTCGGTGCGTTGCGCAGGTGAAGCGGCACGGCCGCATCGGGGTATTGCTTGGCCAATGTCTGAGCTTTATGCATAGCGTCGGTGGTTTGGCGTGATTTTTCACTTTTGGCGAGTGCCGCCGCGACGTGGAATAAGATGTAGCTACTCTCGGGCATACCGACGCGCTCGACGGCCTGAAAAGCATTGAGTGCCAGCCCCAGAGCGCCGTTACCAGCCAGGCCGATGTCTTCACTGGCAAATATGACCATTCGCCGGGCAATGAATTTCGGATCTTCGCCGGCATCAATCATGCGCGCCAAGTAATACAGGGTGGCATCGGCGTTGCTGCCACGCATACTTTTTATGAAGGCTGAGATGACATTGTAGTGCATGTCACCTTTTTTATCGTAGCCCGGCACACGCTTTTGAGCGGCTACCTTTACTACGTCGGGTGTGACTTTGGGTTCATTCATACTCAGCGCTAGCTCCAGATTGCCAAGCGCCACGCGGGCATCACCACCCGACAATTCTGCCAAGTAATCGAGGGCAGCCGGGGTGACGAGCTTGGTCTTTTTCTCGTCTTTGAGGGCGCGTTTTAGGATTGAGATTACCTCATCCTTGGTGAGTGGCTCCAGTACGAGCACGCGACTACGTGACAACAGTGGGTTAATGACTTCAAAGCTCGGATTCTCAGTCGTTGCGCCTATGAGGGTGATCAAACCCGACTCGACATGGGGCAAAAAGGCATCTTGCTGGGCTTTATTGAAACGGTGGATCTCATCGACGAAGAGAATTGTTCGCAGTTGTAAGTTCCAGTTCTGCCGTGCGTGTTCGACCACGCGTTCAACATCCTTTTTACCACTGGTGACGGCCGACAGTTCAATAAACTCGGCGTCGACTTCTTTGGCAATGATTCGAGCCAGGGTGGTTTTGCCCGTTCCAGGCGGACCCCACAAAATCAAGCTAACGGGTTCCTTGCTGCGCACAATTTGTCGTAAAATCTCCCCATCACCGAGTAGATGTGTTTGTCCAATCACTTCATCAAGGGTAGTCGGGCGCATCCGTTCAGCCAGGGGTATTCGTTGCATATCTCCATTATACCTTGTATGATGAGGCTACAGATGCAACGACCAACCGTATTGTTACTTTTCGGCGGGGAATCATCGGAGCATGAGGTCTCGATCTCTTCAGCGCGCAACGTCTACGCCGCGCTTGATGACACAAAATTCGATGTAGTGCTGTGCTTTATCGACAAACAAGGTAAGTGGCATTTATTGACCGATCTCGGCATGACCATCAGCACGCACGATGCCCCTCAGTTGGTGCCAGCACTCGGCTCAGCTTGCTTTATGACAGTACCTGCCAGCCATATGATCAAACCAGACGTTATCTTGCCGGTTCTGCACGGCAAAAATGGTGAAGACGGCAGCGTGCAGGGTCTGGCTCAGCTGCTTCATATCCCGATTGTGGGTTGTGACATGACAGCCAGTGCCATTTGTATGGATAAACTCGCGACCAAGCAGATTTTAGCTGCTAACGATATACTGATTGTCGACTTCGAAGTTCACCGTCAGGGTGAACCGAAGCCTGACTTTGCCGTACTCAGTGCAAAGCTCGGTAATTCGCTGTTTGTGAAACCAGCTAGGGCAGGAAGTTCAGTCGGTGTGAGCAAGGTCACCTCTGAAACCGAGCTCGACCGAGCGCTCAACATCGCCCATCAGCATGACACCGTTGTCCTGATCGAACGTGGCATTATGGGACGTGAGATCGAGGTGGCGGTGCTCGGTAACCCACCGAAACATCAGGCCAGCCGCCCCGGTGAAATTATGGCAGACGGTGAGTTTTATAGCTACGATTCGAAGTATTCGAGTACCAGTGGCTCAACGGTAACTATTCCGGCCGAGATGAACGACGAGACTGAACAACGCATCCGCGATCTGGCGCTTCGAGTCTACGCACTTCTCGGATGTAAGGGACTTGCGCGTGTCGATTTCTTCCTGCTTGATGATGGGACGGTTTATCTCAACGAGGTGAATACGATCCCAGGCTTTACCAACATCAGCATGTATCCCAAGCTATGGCGTCAGGCCGGTCTCGGCTATCCGGAGCTTATCGAGCGCCTAATTAGTGACGCGCTCGACGCATAGGGCATAGCCCCACGGCGTATTGGCAAATGCATGTAACTCTAGTAGAATATACAGAGTTGCATGCAACCTACCTGGCTCTTTAGCTCAGTTGGTAGAGCAGAGGCTTGAAGAGCCTTGTGTCCCCAGTTCGAGTCTGGGAGGAGCCACCAAAATAAACCCCTGACCTCGTGTCGGGGTTTTATTTTAGCGTCTCACCCGAAACAAAGTGTAGCGATGTCTGGAGACCCTTAGTCCTTTTTGTTCCTCCCCTCAGACGAAATCTTCCTCCTCGTCTTCTTTCCCCATCCAGCAAGCTTTACAATCGCTTTTCTTGTAAATTCAATACTCTTTTTGGCCCACCACGTAATCGGATCCCAAAACCAATTAGACACCCGCTTGAGTAAGAATGCCTTTTCGTCTGTCTTTCGTTGAATTTTACCGGCAAGGTAGGGTGAGATAATCCCAACAACGAATATGACGACACCAACGATAATGAGTAGTATACTGCCCATGTATATAGTATAGGCCTCACATTGTTGAAATTCCATCACTGTTAGTCTATAATCTGTGAAGTAATATGCGGGTGTAGCTCAGTTGTTAGAGCGCTTCCTTGCCAAGGAAGAGGTCGAGAGTTAGAGTCTCTTCACCCGCACCACGAACGAAATCATTGGCATCAACGAACCCTTTCCAGGGTTCGCTTAGTTTATAAGACACTTGTGACCCCTTACGGAAGTCTCCATTCGCTGCCGTAATCGTAAAGTTAGAGAAGAAAATACGCAGTAGTGTATCCATAGTCTGCATGTTGCGTATTTTACCCAGTATAACGGGGGTAGATTCAAAAAGTTTGAGGTATTCTTCAAAGGTTGGAATTGAGTTTTTTACGTTGTCACGTAGTCTCAGATTCTTTTGATAATCACTCCTTAACACCTCGATTTCCTTCGTGTACTTGTCGAGGTCGTAGTGAGCTTTAAGCTCAGGGTTATCCCTAATGAGAACTTTTGTCTGCTCGTAAGCCCTCTCCTTATTTGCTGCCACAGTCCTTAGTCTGCCTATGGCGCTATCGAACTCAGCCTTCTTCGCCTCAACGGTCTTTTCGGCTCGTTTAACGAAGTCTGCGTAATTACTATTTGTTACAAAGAGGTAATCAGCAAAGAACTTCTGTGCAGCGTTAATCACCAACTCAGCTCTTGCCGATCTACCTTCCAACTCGCACCCTTCAGTTTCGCATTTATAGTAGTAGCGAGCGTTTTTAAGATTCCCTTCAGCGTCCCTCTTATTGATAAGCATGGAGGTCAAAGTCTTCTGGCAATGACCGCAGTATACTCGTCCGTTGAGCAATTTCGCTCGAATTGTGCCACCACGGGGTCTCTGGCGAGCTGATATTTTAGTAACACTAAGCGGGTCAATCTTATTAATCTTGAAGAACTCCTCTGCGGTTATCATAGGTGTAAAACCGTATGTTTCCATCAGGTCAACGTGATTCTTACCCCATGCATGGATTCCAGTACTGTGAGGGTCTCTCAGTAGCTTCGACACATCATCTTTACTCCAGACGTGAGGTACTGGTTCGGCTCCCTGGCGCTTCTGGACAGTATAACCCTGCTCATTTATCCATTCTCGTATATCTTTCTGGGATTTTCCAGCAAGTGCCATTTCAAACATATGCTTAACCTTAGTGAAGTTTACTGGGTCGGGTTGGAAGTATCTGTCTGAATCGACAGTATATCCGTGCTTGAATTTCCCGATAAACTCAGCGCCCTCAATAGCACGAGCATTACCCCTATCCACAGACTCCGCCAAATGTTCCGAGTACTGCTTCGCCATGACGAATGTTATCCCGAGCAGCATCTTACCTGCGGGGGTGTTCTCAAAAGTAAAGGTGGGGAAGCGCAGGTCTTTTATCAAACCCCTATCTACGAGGTCGATGATTGCTCCTGCCTCTTTCATATTTCGGGATAGCCTATCAGGATGCCAAGCAATAACACCGTCAATATGTCCCAATTCTATATCTCGTATCATTTCTTTGAACCGTTCACGGGTATCCGCTATTTTGGCTGAATAGCTTTCTTGATATACCTTAAATACATTTAGAGGATTAGATTCATCGGCAGCGACGACCCTTTCCATGCAGTCTTTTATTTGGTCTTCTATAGAGGAAGATTGTCTGTCTTCGCTGGTTGTTGACTTCCTCGCATATAACCCATACCTTACAGTATTTGTGTCGACCTCACTTGGTCGCCCAGGTTGACCTGCAAGTAAGAAGTCGAGTAATTGCTTTCTGTCTTCGCCTTGTTCCATTCATGACATTATAAGGCTTTTATAATAGTTAGAGCTACTTTAGGCTATAGAATAATTCGCACACCATCCAGAATCAGATAGGGTTTTTCCTCGGATTCATCGACTAGCAAATAGGAATCCAAGATTTGTACAACCTCAGAAATATCGACTGTTTTGGTTTTATTGGAGTTCTCCATATGGAGTCTTTTGCAAGACTTCCATGGTGAGAATCTTTAATGGTAGCGTAAAAAATATCGTGTATCTTTTGTACTACTTTCACTATCCATTATAGGCTTTTTTCAACATTTTGTAAATGTTTTTATGCTTATTATTCATAATAATTACCACTGTTAATCCACTGTAGATTCATACCTAGGCATAAGTCTACTAATAACGATTGGCTCCCGTCTCAAAACTTCCTGTGAAACAGCTCCTCGTTCCTGCTGATCGGCGAGCCAACCGATGGCTTGCATGTTGCCTTGGAGTGCCTTATGAACGGTCGCTAGTACGACTGCTTTGGCGTAAGTCATTGATTTACCCTCAGTCAATTCGGCAATACTGCTTTTGGCGAGCACACTGCTATCAGCTTCTTGGTCGAGTAGTTCCTGAACAATCGTGGACATATTTTTACTGCCAGGTTTGCGACCTGATGGATTGCCTGATTGTCCTGGTGGCCAGGGTGTTAAATTTGGATATTTTTGTGTTTTCATGTGTCTATTCCTATTATAGCTAATTGGTTATTTCTCATCTGTTAGTTGCATTGTCCTGTAACGCATTCTAAGGCGATTTAAGAGGTTTTAACGCGCGAAATGAGTATAGGGTCATCTTTATGTTTTGCCTCTGTTACAGGTGGCGTTTTTGGCAATTATTTCGTATAATAGCAAGGCTTAGACAAAATAATTCACGCCAAATTAGCATTCTTGTGATTGCTACGGTTTATGCGATAAAAGCAGCCGTAGCAAAACCCAGAAGCGTAAGCCGAAGGGCGTGATGGTCTAAGCAACCCGCTACGGTTGCTTTTTTGTTTCTAGCAACCGTTCAGCAGAAAAGTTGCTATGACAAATACGACATCTCACAATCCATGGCAAAACCTCAAGCCACTCTATGTCTTACCAGAAGACTTTGCTGTGATTGCGGGTCATCGAAATTATTCTAACTTACGACTTGATGCGTTACCGAGTCAGGTGATTGGTGGTCTCGATAAGGCGGAAGTTATCTTTCTACTGTTAAATCCTGGCTTTAGCGAGGGTGACATTACTGTTGACCTACAAATCCCTCATTTTGTTGCAGCTAATCGCCTAAACCATATAGACCCATATGGTTCGCCATTCTACTACTTCAACGGTGGCTTAGAGCGAACGGGAGGCTATAAGTGGTGGAAAAGAGTACTTAATCCTTTAATGCAGGGCGGTGTGACAGAGGATATGTTAAGGGAAAAGATTATGACGATTGAGTTTTTTCCGTATCATTCGAAAGATTGGATGGATTTACCCCAAGTTCCTTCGCAGCAGGTGGCGTTTGACTTAGTGCGCGAGGCTATTAAAAGGAAGAAGACTTTGATTATTCGTAGCCCCCAAAGATGGCTAGAAGTAATACCCGAATTAGCCACATATCCTTATGTAACATTCAGGAGCAATCTAAACGTAACGGTGTCGCCCAAGAACGTAGGCGAAGTGAACTTCAACAACATAAAGAATCTTATAATGGGAGAATAGTCATGAACGAAGAATACAAGCTCATACCACTCCAGAAAACGCAATCAATTCCAGTAAGTTGGAGGTTCACTCAGGAAGAATACGATAACATGGCCAAAGGTCATCGCTCTAACTGGTGTGTATTCTTGCGTGACGATGTTGTGCATGTTTGCCGAATTGGAGGAGAAGAGTTTTATCGGTTTACGGTAAGTAAGACTGGCGATGGGGTCTATGCGACCGACGACCTAGAAGCATATATACCCGATGACTTCTATGAGTCTGCAAGGCAGCATGGATGGACAGACCAGGAAATCGAACGACACCAAGCAGAGTTGAGAGAGTCTGTGATTGAAGAGACTGTTGGATTACTTGCAAGTTACTTCAATATCAATACGGCTTAAAAACCGTATTTTTCTTGTAGCTCAATGTATTTTTTATCGTGCGACTTATCAATGTCGCGGAATATTTTAAGTTCGACGCCTTTTTTGAGCTTTTGAGTTCGATTAACGATTTGAAGGAATGCTACTAAGAACTTGTAGGCTGTTTGTGCAGCACGTACAGTTTCATAAATTGGCGCATCTAATCTAATTTCGAGATAGGCTTTTGGCTCAATCCTGCTGTTATTCATATTACCTAATACAGTCGAGTGAGTATCGCCTGAAAGAATAGAATAAACGCCACGGTAATCAAATTGGGTCAGTGTTTTATAATCGGGATTCTTGGCTAAATTAGAATCATCTATTTTTTTCAAACGTGCGAGAAGTGATTTGTATGAATCAAGTCTGATAGTGGGATGTGACTCACTGAACTTTTCTAGCTCAGCTCTTCGTCTGGCGATAGTCCTGGTTATAGCTTCATCAGAAATAGTTCTTTTCCAAGTTTCAGCGTTTGGATAAGCCGCACGGAGTCTTTGAACATCTGTCCATGTGCCTAATTGCTGCTTGGATTCCGAAGCAAGTCTAATCTTTAAGTTGATATTAGACACTTCTAGGTTGATAAAATCGTATTCTGCTAACGTCTCCCACATAGAGCGAATCAGTATGTTGCTTGCGTTGCCTTGGTTGGCTCTAGTTAACGCAAGAATAGCATCTGCTCTCTGATATAAAGCACTAAAAGTGTTATAGCGAATAACCGTCTTAGCTTTAACATAGTGCTTGTAGCTGGCTGACTCGAGCAATTCCTTAGCAAATCCGAGTAAACTTTCGAGGTCTGAAATTACCTCGTCTCTTAGCTGATTAGTATCTCTTACATATTCTGTTTCACTTGTCATAGCTCTAAGCCTTATAATAGCAGTATGTTGTTGAGTCAAATAACCAGATGGAATAACGAATAATGAATAACTCGCGACGGCTTCCGAGCTATATAGTCCCTATGGAGGAAATTGTTCTCGATAAATTACGCGTTATTCCCGCCGAGCCGGTAATCGTAAATGATGATTGGCAAAGAAATCACAGGTCTGGCTCGATAATCATTGAAGAAGATGGCCATAATGGTCTGATTGATAATTGGGTATACTTCCATGCACTCCTGGCGGATAGCAGACTACCAGTTTATGCGCTCCATGCAAAGGGTGAAGAAGCGAGCAGTTTTCAGATTAACGAGTTCGATAATGAGGATAATGTAAATTTAGTTCCGAGAGTCATAAACTTCGACTCGGAAGATTTGTTACCAGCAGTGTATTTGGACTACGAGGAGCCACCAGAAGTTTCTTACAAAAAGGCTTATGATGCCTATATAAAACAAGGTAACGTATACTTTTCAGCACTAAAAAACTACTTCGTCGCGCAAGACATTAACTTTAATAAACGACTACGTAACATAGACAACTCATATTGGCAGATAGTAATGCTGGTGTCGACCTTGGAAGCATTGCTACCTCCTCCTGTATTTTGCAAAGGTAAATGCGAGACATGCGGTAAGGGTCTATCCCATGTGTTGAATGACCCTGGTAAAGACTGGAACGAACTACTCTTTAACAAAATTACGGATAAAAAGATAAGAAAACAATATAGGGATGTCTTAGATGAAGCACGTTATAAGATTCGCAACGACACCGTACATAACGGCTTAGCACCTGGAAACACTTTTTGGAAGTCACCTTCTCTACCTGATGGCGTTACGGAGTATACAACCACGAAGTCTCTCGAAAAATATAAAACAGACAGATATTCTTTAGAAAGTTTTATCGACCAATTGAAACAAGTCTGTAGGTACTTACTATTAAATCAGTTCATCGTGTGCGACATATTTCCATCGCTGAAAGGGATAGAAGTGCATAGCTTTTCCGCAACATCAACCGAGTCGAATTTTACAATGAATATAGAGATTAATTAGGAGGAATTAAGATGCCAACAGTTAACGGAAATATATATCCTGACTTAAAAATACATCCATCAGCAAATGAGATATTTCGAATAGCGTTGCTGAGTGTCGATGAAGAGCATTTGTTTGAAATGATGAAAAAGCTGGATGTTCTAAAATACTACTTAAGTGACATAGGCGTGGGATTCGAAATTGAAGTGAATGTGGTCAATAGCGTAGCAACCGACTCTCGAAAAGAAGAGCTTGGCTATAAGGTTTTCGATGACCTTAATAATGAGAAGGAGGCGGTTCTTTCATATGCAACAACCAATAATATCGATTTGATTTATTCGGATGACGAGTCATTCATTCGTGAATTGTACGCGGCGGGCAAGCCGTTTCAGTATGCCGATAGTTTGCTTCAACTCGAAAATGAGATTGATGCATTTGTAGCTGGAAAGAACGTAGCTTGGGATTTTAATCATCCTCTATGGAATGCGTCATGGTTTTCAAAATATATTGAGATTCAACCGTTAATGGGTAATCTAAGGGAACTCCACGACTCAACTCAAAGACTTAATTATACGCCACAGCAATCAACATACGTTAGAGCCTTGCAGCACAAAGCAATGCAGCTTAGGCACAGTGAAGAAATTATATTGTCGCTCATTCAGAAGAAGAATTATGCGGAACGTAATTACATGCGGACTGATTCATATGGCTATGAGAGCTATTATGACTATTCTTTTGAGATAGACTTTCAACTTACTAATTTTTACATTCTGCTTTCAGGAACTTTCGATATTATTGGTAGATTGCTTACGAGCCTTTACGATATTAAGGGTAAAGATATTCGCCCGAACATAGAGCATGCAAACTTCTTAAAAGTTTTGGAGTCTAAGAATAAAGATTTGTATGATTTTTATTCCGAAAAAGAAATGAATAACTGGATGGTATGGATTAAGCGAAAACGTAACTATGTAGCCCATGAATCCGAAGCCAGTTACACTACAGTGTATAAGGCTAAAAAACAGAAGATTTCGGACGCCGATATTGAAAAGAAAGTTAACGCGATGCAGAAGTGGGACGGCATTCGCTTGCTAGCGGGCGAGCAGTATGTTGAATCTCAGAAAGAGTTTGCAAGACATATTGTTAGGATGCATGAAGATAATGAGGTTTATACAAAAGAGGCAATGCAGGTAAACTATTATGATTCAGCGGAAAAAGAAGATGCCACAATGCTCTTCCATCCTCTTGTTGATACGAAGGCTGACTATGATAAATATGAATCTCTCATTGATAACACCGCGAGGATATTGCTAGGGAAATAGTCCACAAATCATATGAAGTCTACAATAAATTCACATTTGGTCTCACAGGTTTTACTGCGTCGATTTGCAGTTAAAAACGATGAGGATAAATGGGTTACTATTCAACACGATAAAGACCAAGGCAGTGAATCGATTAAAGAGGTTGAACATGTTGCTTGCAAGGAGGTGCCGCGTAAGTTAATTCAGCTACTAGAAGCAGAGTGGTCGGATGAAATTGAAAAACATGCAAATAAAGCAATCAATAGTTTGGCTCATCATAATTGGACAGAAGCGCATTTTGCTACCATTAAAGACCTAATAGCACTTCATCTTATTCGTTCACAAGCATTCCAAATGGTTGAAGACAATAAAGATGACTTGATGAATAGAATTAAAGTAATCCGAGACGAAGCGATGGAAGAAAACCCTGAACTTAGCGATGTATTTAACTATCTATATGAGAAAGAAGCTAGAGACGCTACATTGGATGTATCTATCGGGGTCTTGGTTGAATACATAAGAAAAACTCGTGATTTTCTCACTAAGCCAGAAATCGGTCTTGATATTGGATTCGCTCCAGAAGGTAAGGAATTTATTATTGGCGAGGTGCCTGTCATCTCTATTTTTAAAGATGGTAAAATAGCACCAATAACCGACGCAAAGTATGTCGGTATGCCAATAACGCCAAAAATAATCGTCACCCTTAAAACGAAGCCGACTAGAGACAAGCCAGTAACGTTGACACCAACCGAAGTTGACCGTGTGAACCAGCTTCAAATGAAACATACATATAAAGTATTCTTTTCGAAGCCTAGTAAATGATTACTGTCGCGGACGGTTGGCTTAACGGGATTGATGGCACTGCGTTGTATACGTTATCGATGATGTACTCGAAAAGTTTAAGTAGATTCTGTTCGGTTGCACCAATTAAATATGAGCTATCTAGCTCTTATTATTTTACAATTAGAACAGACACCTTGAATTTCCAACTGGTGCGACGTGTTTGTGTATCCATACTTTTGAGTAACTTTATTAATAAAACGTTCTATCTCACCATGTTCATGGACTGAGATTAACTTTCCGCATTTGATGCAACTAATATGATGATGGTGTTCTATAAAAATATCAGATAGTTCGATTTTATACTTCCAACCAATCTGAATTTTATGTACAATCCCGAGCCCGATAAATAACTCTATAACACGATAAATACTAGTACGATTAATTTTAGAGTTGATTCGACTTTCTAACTCTTGCATAGTCCGAGGTTCACTATTCAAAAGAGCAAGAAATACGGTTTTGCGAGCATTTGTAACGAAGACATTATTTTTTCGAAGAGTTTTTTCCAGTAATTCGATGCTATTATCCATGTTGCAATATTGTATACAAATTGCAACAAATTTGCAATCTACATATTTCTCACTTACGATGATAGATATGAATAAAAAAGCACTTATAGTCATAACTGGAGTTAAGTTTAGCGAAGTAAAACGAGACTTTTCAGCAAGAGACTACATTACATATATTGAGCATGATAATAAAAAATATAAGATGAATGCGGCAGCAGGTGTGGTACGTCAACTAATTAATGACTATGAAATAATCTGTACCGGTTACAGTGAACTTGATGGTGATATTTTAGCTTCAGCTTTTGGATTAAGCAAAGATAGATTCTTCACGACTAACCTACTGAATAAAGTAGAAACTGATGAATTCGTTGAAGCAGTAGCTGATTTGAAGACTGACCTAAACATTTCTGTACACCTAGTGCACTATGGTGGAGCATCAGATACAAAAACAAAACTACCTAACGACAGCTTACTCGCTCATACCTGGGACTTAAAAGCAGAAGCATTGCCGGCACTGATTGAAAACAATTGTGTAACTCTTATTAATATCCTTCAGTCTATGAAGAAGCATGAGATATTTGAAGGACAGTCTATATCAAAAGTATTGTTCATCTCTGCAGCTGCTGCGGTGCGAGCTAAGCAAATGCTCGGACTTGATGTTGCTCAGAAAGGTGCGGGTCATGGTTTAATTCGAACTATTGCTCTTGACCTGACACCTGAGAATATTTTCGTAACAGAAATTATGCCTGGTAGTACTGACACTGGTTTCTTTGACAATGACTACTCACTGGATACAGCTGTGGAAGTAACAAAACGACTAGGTTATGAAAACACTCGCGACACTTACCCAGTATTCACAGCAGAGCAAATAGGTGATGCAGCTAAGTACACACTTGATGCCAATTGTAACGTCAGAGAGCTTGTCCTATTGCCGTATGGCCAGTTCCCTCATCTAGGGGCTTAATCTTATGAGTCGGGAGAATTTTGAAGTCATATCTCTGCTTGGGCCACTTGGTTCAGGCAAAACGACGACACTTAACAATCTGATTGAAAAGGTGCCTTTAGCTGATAGCTATGCTGTCGTTGTGAATGATGTTGGAGAAAATAATGTCGATGCGCAGCGTATATGGGACCATCCCGCGAATCGGAGCGAGAAGATTATCCCTCTCACGGCAGGTTGTATTGGTTGTAGTGATGTCACACAGTTTAGGGAAGCATTAGAAAAAGTACACGACGCAGGCGTCAATGTATTATTTATCGAACCGACTGGGATTGCTCCTGGTAATGAAATTGTGGATGTAGTCGAGTCGAGTGGGTTTAATCTTTCGGTTCTGACCCTTGCTAACGCACGTACAATTGAGCGTGATATGAAGTGGCAAGTACTGCCGAGTCAATTGGCTGTTGCAAATATTGTAGGGATTACTCATATACCTGAAGGCAGCGACAATGCTGAAGTAATGGACACCGTGCTTGACCAACTGCCTCCACTTGCTGACGATGTCACTGTTGAACTAATTAAGCCTGGGGATACAAACTATTTTGAGATTCTCGCAAATTTGCGCGGTATGGATAAGCAGCTCAGGCTAGGCCGTCAAACACTACATGTTGTATCTGACCATGACCATCATCACGACGATGATTGTAGCGGACACAATATTAGTGCTAAATCTTATCGCCTGCGTCCTGATGCATCGCTTGAGGCTGTAAAACAGTTACTTATGCCTTACACTCAGAGTGACATTCCACTCTTACGCGCCAAGGGGGTGATTGGGGGTATGCGTTTCGACGTTGTAGGTGATGAATGGAAAATCCAACCTGATGAAAGTAGCTTGCAAAGTATGAATGTCATATTCGCTGACCATATGCCAGCCACATTTCTTGATGCTGTACATGATTTATCTGAAACTCAGGAACGTGTACTCATATCGGGAGATAAAAAGTCAGTCGTTAAATCAGTCAGTGATTTGCCCGTAAAAGAACGATTGGAGATTGTTAATGAACGAGTGAGGCAATACCCTCATCCAATTAGTCCTATGCATGGTGAAATCATCCCAGACTGTGAAGCGGATGAAGGATATGAAATAGCCTTCTGGGGCAACAAAGATGATATGCCCGATGATGCGAAGCATCTAACCATGTCTGCATATATTTCATTTAGACTTGAAGGTCTCCACGAATTACAGCATCACAGCGAAAAGATAGCCAACTTTGACGCTAAGGCAGCCTACTGGGTAAGGAGATTTGGTGCGACGCTCGGCTACAATAGTTATTACTTAAGTGACTATATTCCTGAAGACAGCCTAAGTAGGATACGGGACGTAAATCCTGCACGAATGCTTTGTAATGGCTTGATGGCATTAGATAAATTTACATTCGACGAAGGCCGAGCAGAAGAAAAGCCTGAATTTGTTGCAAGTGTTATGCGAGCTGCATACGAGAATGATGACGTAACAATGAAAGAACTTGAAACACTAAAGGTATATATGCTGAAAATTTCAAAGGATAATGAAGACTTTGAATCACGATGGAAAACTACTTTCTCATTCGTTGACTAATGTATTTGCTATTATAGAATGATACTTCTATGGTGAATAAAAACGTAAATATAAATTTAGTAGTTCAAAGTACTGCGACGATAAGCGATACTTGTATGTCTGTGTTTTTCGAACATCCGCCAGGTTTCGTGTATGAACCTGGAGATTGGATAGACTTAAATTTCAACGATGGCAATCCTAGAGGTGGCATTACCTACTCACTTTCATCATCGCCGACAGAAGACAATTTGTCTGTTACATTCAAACTCGGAATAAGTCCATTTAAGAAACGTCTGCAGTCGCTTGAACCAAATGACACCATGTTTATAAGCCAGTATGGTAATGATTATGGATTTCACTTAAAGGAAAACCGTTCAAGTGTTCTTATCGCAGGAGGAATTGGCATAGCACCATTTAGAAGCATGATAAAAGAGATGTACGATACAGATAATAAGAATGACGTGCAGCTTATATATCTAAATAAGGACACGGCTTTTGTTTTTGCCGACGAGCTCAGCTTATGGGAAAAACAACTTCCTAATATAAATGTGAAATATATTATTACAGAACAACTTAGCCGCAAAAAACGTGAGAAGCTACTTATTCCAATGATAGATAAAAATGCGCATCACTATTTTATTGCTGGTCCTGAGGCAATGGTAGAATCTACCGAACACTTATTAATTGATGATATGGGAATTAGTGTAAAAGACATACGTATTGATAGCTTCGGTGGTTATTAATAGATAATCGTAACTTTTCTTTCTAACACCTTTTTATTAAGCTCTTTAGAAACAGATGTAGTCAGGGTTTGTAAATTATCGTTTTGTAGTTCGAGAGGGTTCTCGTATATATAATCTAAAAGTTTGAGGAGTGTCTGTTCAGGCGCACCAATTTTAGCAATTTGTCAAATACGCTTTCGGGCGTATTTTTGCTATTATTATCCTATGATAAATACCAATAAGCCCGTTCAAGATTTTCTCGCAACATTAGACGAGGATACGTTAAAAGATAGCGAAATTCTTTTCGAGATAATGCAACGAATAAGCAATGCTGAGCCTAAAATATGGAATGAACATACTATAGGTTTTAGTTCATATCATTATAAGTATGACAGTGGTCGCGAGGGAGATAGCCAAATACTTAGTTTTTATCCTAGGAAGGCTAAAATCACCATTTACCTAATGGATGGGACAGCGCGCTACGCTACATTATTAGATAAGCTAGGTAGTCATACAACCACTGGATACTGTGTTGTGGTCAAAGGCCTTGGTGATATAGAACTATCTGTTCTTGAAGAGATTTTGCAGCAGTCTTACGACTATATAAAGTCAATATCTCAAACAGGATCTGTAGACAGAATTTTATGGAAGACTGAAAAGTAATTACTTACCGTTAATAGATAATCCTTTCCCTAATTTCGCTATTTATTGGGATAGATGGTGAGCCTGAAAGTTGCCCATCTACGAGCACCCCAAAGAGTTTAAGTAAATTCTGTAGCTCCGCACCACTGTTATCATGCAAGATAAAACACCTTTCCGGGTGTTTTTGTTATTATTGGTTACAGAGCTACGTACGATCAATAGCTGGATACATACCAGTAGCCGTAAGCAGGATAGAAATTTTATGAATGAAGAAGTAACGCAGTATATACAAAAAACACAGGCATGGCAGATAGAAGTGTGCAATACATTGCGTGATCTCGTATTAACGAATGTGCCTAATGTAGAAGAACGGTTGCAATACGGCAAGCCACACTATCTAAAGGATGGAAGTTATCTGGCGGTAATCCATGTAAGCAAAGACAAGGTGTCATTCATGTTGTTTAATGCAACCAAAATTCCCGAAGTAAAAGGCTTCTTACGCTCAATGGGTAACGGCGATCGTAAAACAGTTGATATTCGTGATGGGCAATCAGTTGACTACGAACAGCTCGCTAATCTAGTGCGTAAAGTCAGCCAGGTATAAAAAACAAAGCTTCAGCCACATTAGAACCCCTCATTGGTGAATCGGAATACATAATGTATAGCCGCTAAGTCTTTTCAGTTTATATATTTTTTTATATTAGAAGAATTAATAGTTAGAAATACGTCTACTACGCAACACCATCCTAATTGTGTTTGATTAATAATAATGCTAACTTATTTAAAGAAGCTTATTAATTAAGAAAGGGTGTTTGAAATGTCTAAATATGTTGATGGTTTTGTGTTGGTCGTGCCAAAAGGGAAAGAAGTAGAATACCAAAAGATGGCAGAAATGGGACGGGATTCATGGATGAAGCACGGTGCGCTTCAATACTTTGAATGTAGAGGTGATGACCTAAAGCAGCAAGAAATGGGTGATGAAAAGTCACGTGCTTATTCCGAAATGACAGGCGCAACAAGTGACGATAATGTGTGGTTCTCATTTATTGTTTTCAATTCTAGGGAGCACCGCGACGAGGTAAATAAAAAGGTAATGGATGAGATGAGTGAAGCTTATCAAGAACAAACTGACTTTATAATGCCGACTGACATGACGAAAATGGCATATGGTGGGTTTGAGGTAGCAGTCGAAGGTTAAAGGGCTTAGTCGGCCGAAGTTACAGTGTAGATCGTAGGACTTACTTATTATTTAAAATACTCTCTGTATGGGATAGCCAGGAGTTTCCTCCATAAAGCCAGTTCTTCCCTGATCTCGTGTAAAACTAATGTGTAGTATTGCACCATTGAAATAGTCTCGGTTCATCCGAGGCTTTTTCAATGCTATGATGGAAGCAATGAATGTTCACTTCATCTGTCGTGGCAATGTCTTGCGCAGCCTTATTGCCGAAACATACCTCAAGTCGTTAAACATAAAAGATGTAGAAGTTATTTCCAGCGGAACAAACGTTAATTGGAACGACCCCCAAGAGCGCAAATACTTTGCCCATACGTTAGCCGTTCTAGATAGACATGGCATCAAGTCTTTCGCAAAATCGATACCAGAGCAGTTAACCCAAGCTCGGATAGATGCAAACCATGACATTGTAGTTCTAATGAATCAGCGAGTTGTTGATGAAGCTTCCAGGATTGTTGAGCTGCCTAAGAATACTCTTAGCTGGGCGATCATCGACATCGGTGAAGGTCATCGAACTGACGCTAAGGGCCGTGAATCATATGAAGAAGAAATATACCAAGAAATAACACGGAAAGTAGATAGTCTATTTTCGGATCAATCAATAATTGATAAAGTAGTAGATATGGATTCAAGACAATCTAATCTAAAAAGAATGGACAACGTCGGCATCGTTGTGGAGTCACTCGACGAAGTCGTTTCTTTTTTCGAAGAACTTGGTTTACAGCTCGAAGGAAAAGGGATAGTCGAAGGAGAATGGGCTGGGCGGGTCACTGGACTAGGTGATCAAAGTGTCGAGGTTGCTATGATGGTTACCCCTGATGGACATAGCAGATTGGAACTATCGCGGTTTCTTACCCCACCCGTAGTTGCTGACCATCGCAACGCTCCAGTGAATGCTCTTGGCTATCTACGTTCTATGTTTACCGTCGAAGATATTGACGATACGGTCGCTAGACTGCAAAAACACGGTGCGGAGCTTGTGGGTGAGATAGTTCAGTACGAGGACGTATATCGCCTGTGTTACATCCGTGGCCCAGAACAAATCCTGATTGGACTAGCAGAAGAACTCAAAGCAGGAACGACGGACAAATAGGCTATCACGCCTCTTGCTTGCAAGACTTTTGAGTTTATACGTATCAAGTTTATTGTTATTTAGGGTTAGAAGGTTTCGTTTTTGGTATGAGACCTCCCGATTCTCGACAGCTTCAAATTTGCTGATACACCTCGAAAAAACACGCACACCAAAAGCAATGAGAGTATAATAAGTAGAGTAGACCATTGGGTTCACCCGAGGGTCGACGGAGTGGCAGCGTCATCTTTGGGATACCCCGATTGGCCTCTGGGGTAACTATAAGGTGGAGGTATAGCATGGCTAACGGTATATGCGATATTGACAAGCAACGGTCGGCAACTCATACGGTGCGAGTGAAGCAAAATGGTCGAGAGGTAACTCTTGAGCTGTGCGCCGAACATTACAACCAACTCCGTTCCCAGCAAGCTCGTACCTCTCCGTTCGAATCTCTCTTTTCCGATAGCTCTTTTGGCAATTTTTTTGGTGATGATTTTCCAAGTTTTGCTTCTCAGCTCGGCTCGCCACTCCCCAGGGAACGCGAAGCCACCAATATAGAAGAGTTTATTTCCGAAAATACCAAAGAAATCATTCAGCAAGCTGCTGAAACTGCCGTCAGGTTTGGACGTCGCGAGGTGGACACCGAACATCTGCTATATGCCTTGGCTGACAGCGACGTCGTGCAGGAGATCTTTAAGCAATTCAAGCTAAAGAGCGAAGATATAAAAGGCTATATTGAAGCCAACTCACCAAAGGATAGCAGTAAAACTCTCGACGAAGAAAAAGTCGAAGTCACCGTCTCGCCACGTGTCAAACAGGTACTCGAGCAGGCCTTTGATAGCTCACGCCAGCTTGGTCACAGTTACGTTGGGCCAGAGCATCTGCTGATTGGTCTGCTGCAAGAAGACGAAGGTATGGCGGGTGATATTTTGCGTAAATATGGTCTGACCCCAGAGAGTCTGCGCCAAAAAATTGTCAAAGTCGTCGGGCAGGGTGCCGAAGAGGGTCGAGTGGAGTCCCAGTCGACCACGCCGCAACTCGATAAATACTCCCGTGATCTTTCGCACCTGGCTCGTCAGGGCAAGCTCGATCCGGTGATTGGTCGCTCCAAAGAAATCGAAACCACGATTGAAATACTGGCCAGGCGGACAAAAAACAACCCGGTGCTGATCGGTGAGCCGGGCGTTGGCAAAACGGCCATTGTCGAGGGTTTGGCGCAGCGCATCGAAAGTGGCCGCGCGCCTCAGGTATTACAGGGTAAGCGTGTAGTGGAGGTAAATCTGAACGCCATGGTAGCTGGTAGTAAATACCGCGGCGAATTTGAAGAGCGTATTAAAGCCGTGCTGGATGAAATAATCGCTCACCAGGACGAATTGATTATATTTATCGACGAGCTCCACACCGTCGTTGGTGCCGGACAGGGCGGCGGTGAAGGTGGTCTTGATGTCAGCAATGTCATCAAACCAAGCTTGGCTCGTGGTGAACTGCACCTTATCGGCGCTACGACGCTTAGCGAGTACCAAAAATATATCGAAAAAGATGCTGCCCTGGAACGACGCTTTCAGCCAGTGCTGGTACCTGAACCAACGGTTGAGCAGACCATCGAGATATTACGTGGCCTGCGGGATAAATATGAGGCGCACCACAAGATAAAGATCACCGATGAAGCAATCGTGGCGGCGGCAGAGCTGTCGGATCGCTACATTGCCAACCGTTTTTTGCCTGATAAAGCCATCGACCTGGTCGACCAAGCGGCCTCGCGTGTGCGCATCGGCGCTGATACCTACGATCAGGATATGGCCGAACGTGAAGATGAGATTAAACGACTGAAACGCGAACGTGACTATGCCGTCAACCACAAACAGATGGACAAAGCCAAAGATCTTGCTGGTCAGCTCAAGAAACTTGAGGATAAAAAGGAGACGTCGACTGGGCGCTGGCAGGCCAAGCGTGGCGTCACGTCCAAATCGGTATTGGTTGAGCATATCGCGCAGGTAGTGTCATCAATCACGGGCATTCCGGTACAAGAACTGACGCAAGAAGAAAAAGATAAATTACTCAAGCTTGAACAGCGCCTGCATGAGCGGGTTATCGGCCAAGACCAAGCGGTTGAAGCGGTGTCCGATGCGGTGCGCATGTCCCGAGCCGGGTTGAGCGAGGGGAGTAAGCCGATTGCGACGCTGATGTTTCTGGGGCCGACTGGCGTCGGTAAAACGGAACTGGCCAAAGCCCTGGCATACACTGTTTTTGGTGACGAGGATGCTATGATTCGAGTCGACATGAGCGAATATATGGAGCGGCACAGCGTGGCTCGTCTGATTGGTGCACCTCCAGGGTATGTTGGCTATGAAGAGGGGGGACAATTAACCGAGCGTGTCCGCCGCAAACCGTACAGTGTGCTCTTGCTTGATGAAATCGAGAAAGCCCACCCCGACGTCCACAATATTCTGTTGCAAGTCTTTGATGATGGCCGGCTGACCGACGGCAAAGGCCGTGTGATTGATTTTACGAATACTATCATCATTGCGACATCCAATGTCGGTGCCCATATTATTGCTCAGGATCTAGTGCTTAAAAAAGTTGAACGAAAACCCTACGCCGAACTCAAAGAAGACGTTATGGAGGTGCTGCGGCAGCATTTCCGCCCTGAGTTTTTAAACCGGATAGACGAAGTGATCATTTTTGAAGCCCTCGACCAGGAGCAAATTGAACAAATCGTGCGGCTACAGCTAGAGCGCGTCAAGCGGATGGCGAGAGGGCAGGGGGTTGAGATTACGTTTGAGGGCTCGGTGGTGAGACACCTGGCTAAGACCGGCTATATGCCAGAATATGGTGCTCGTGAGCTCCGCCGCCAGATTAAGAGCGAAATCGAAAACCGTCTGGCTAAAGAAATCCTCAAGGGCACGATCAGTGAGGGCAGTATGGTGACGGTAATCCATGACACCAAAAAAGGTATGCTTTTGAACCCCGCCAAATCAAAGGCTAAAAAAATTAATATATGATAGGATATTTTATATGAGAAAGATTGTTGTACTCACATTTGTTTCACTCGATGGCGTCATGCAGGCGCCAGGCGGGCCAGAAGAAGACACCTCGGATGGCTTCCAGTATGGTGGTTGGACCGTTCCTTATTTTGATGAATTTTCAGGCAATATAATGGGTGAACAAATGAGTATGCCATTTGATTTATTGCTGGGTAGAAAAACATATGATATATTCGCTGGGTATTGGCCGAAGCAAACAGGTGAGATAGCCGACCCGTTTAACAAAACGACCAAATATGTTGTTTCGCACTCGGCACTAAAACTTGACTGGGAAAACTCCGTACTCATTGACGGAGATGTCGTCGCGAAGCTAAAAGAGCTGAAGCAGCAGGACGGGCCAATGCTCCAGGTGCATGGAAGCGGCAACATGATCCAAACTTTGCTCAAGAACGACCTCGTTGATGAACTATGGCTAAAGACATTTCCTATAACGCTCGGCGAAGGCAAACGCTTGTTCGCTAGTGGCACCATGCCGGCGGCATTTGAACTAATCGAGTCCAGAATCTCGCCAAGTGGTGTCATTTTCGCTAATTACAAACGAGCTGGCGGCATCAAAACGGGCTCATTCAACTAAGCAATTTCTATTTTATTCGCAATTCGGCTATGATAAGTATAAGTATGTTTAAAAAATACATCCAAAAAAAGCTCGAAAAATATGTTCAGCAATACTTCCTCAAACATCCAGAGGTAAAACTGGTTGTAGTGGCGGGAAGCGTCGGTAAAACCAGCGCCAAGACAGCCATTGCAACCGTGCTGGCTGGTCGCTATCGAGTACGACTCCACGAAGGTAACCATAATACTGGCGTCAGTGCGCCGTTAGCAATCCTCGGGATTGACTACCCAGGCAATATCAAGAGTATTGGGGCATGGCTGTCGGTCTTTCGGGCGGCAAAAAAGCGCATTAATGATCCAGCCGATGTTGACGTGATCGTGCAAGAGCTCGGAATTGACCGCGTGGGTGACATGGCACTGTTTGGTGCCTACTTACGACCGGATATCGCCGTTGTGACCGCTGTCACGCCGGAACACATGGAATTTTTTAGCAATATCGAAACAGTGGCGCGCGAAGAACTATCGGTGGCGAACTTTTCGAAACTAGCGGTTATCAACCGTGATGATATCGAGGGGCGGTTTGCGGATTTCCTGACAAACCCAGCTATTGACACCTACGGCACAACTGCTGCCGCCGAATACCGATTTGAGATCCAGGAATTTACGCTTGCAGGCGGGTACGTCGGTAGCTTGTTTGCACCAGAGTTCCAAACTCCAGTCCCGGCGACGATTCACTTGGCGGGTGAGCACAGTCTGCGTCCGGCTATGGCGGCGGCAACCGTCGCGATCAAGCTCGGCATGTTGCCGGCTGACGTTGCAACGGGTCTGGGGAATGTTCGGGCTGTGCCGGGACGAATGAGTATTCTCCGAGGAACTAATGATTCGACGATTATTGACGATAGTTATAATTCAAGCCCGGCGGCAGCTCACGCCGCGTTCCAGACGCTCTACGGTATCGAAGCGCCGCAGCGAATCGCGATTTTGGGTAGTATGAATGAACTCGGCGCCACCTCGGCTGATGAGCATGCCAAGCTCGGCGCCTTGTGTGACCCAAATTTACTATCGTGGGTCATTACCATCGGTGAAGAAGCCGAAAAGCACCTGGCGCCTGCCGCACGAGCTCGTGGCTGTCAGGTGAAAAGTTTCCGATCAGCTCTAGAAGCGGGTGGATTTGCCCACAGCGTGCTCGAGGAAAAAGCGATTGTCTTGGTCAAGGGCTCGCAGGGTGGAATTTATGCCGAAGAAGCCATCAAGGTTATTCTCCATGAAACCCACGAAGATCATCAGTTAGTACGTCAATCACCAGAGTGGCTGGAGACGAAACGCGCCTACTTTACTCAGCTTTCTGAAGCGTCGTAATAAGGCAGCCGCATTCTTTCGCCCGCCTCTATAAATAAGGGGCGGGTTTTGCTATAATTGGCCTATATGAAGCGTTACAATCCGTCGGATATCGAACAGAAATGGCAGGATAAGTGGGAGCAGGACGGCACCTACGAGGTTGACCTGACTGACTCTACCAAGCCGAAATACGTTGGCTTTAGTATGCTGCCCGGCATCACTGGTGCGGGTATTCACATTGGCCACGGCCGCACCTTTCAATTTAGCGATATTAAAGTCCGCGCCAAGCGTCAGCAAGGTTTCAATGCCTATCACCCCATCGGCTGGGATTCGTTCGGTTTGCCAGTCGAAAATTATGCCATCAAGATTGGCAAAAAACCGCGCGAAGCTCACGATGAGGCTCTGATAAATTTCAAGAAACAGCTGAAGCGACTGGGCTATAGTTACGACTGGTCAAAAGAGACAAGCACGGCCGACCCGTCGTATTACCGCTGGACTCAATGGATCTTCAGCCAACTGTATAAACATAATTTAGCCTACCAAAAAGAAAGTCCGCAGTGGTGGTGTGAAACCGACCAAACCGTACTGGCCAATGAGCAAGTCGAGGCTGGTAAATGTTGGCGTTGTGGTAACCCAGTTACCAAAAAGAATCTGAAACAATGGTTCTTCAAGATCACTGAATATGCCGATGAAATGCTGGAAGCCACCGATGATCTGGACTGGACTGATATGGTCAAAACCATGCAGAAGAACTGGATTGGCAAGAGCCAGGGTGCCGAGATCGACTTTACAGTTGAAAATCGTGACGAACGTATTACGGTGTTTTCAACCCGACCCGACACCTTATTTGGCGCGACGTTCCTCGTACTGGCGCCCGAACACCCGTTAGTCATGTCACTCACTAATGATGAAACTAAAGAAACGGTCGAAGCCTACGTCGAGCAAGCAGCCAGGCAGTCTGAAATCGAGCGCATGAATGATACCCGCGAAAAAACCGGCGTCTTCACCGGTAGCCACGCGATTAATCCAACCACGGGTGAAAAAATTCCGATCTGGGTTGCTGATTATGTACTGGCAGGCTACGGGACTGGTGCAATCATGGCAGTGCCAGCACATGATGAACGCGACGGCGCATTTGCTGAAAAGTTCAAGTTGCCAATAGTTGAAGTGATTGAAAAGCCGAATCACGAGACTGCGCGTTATGACGGCGAAGGTATTCTAATCAATTCAGGTGCTTTTGATGGCATGCCAACCAGCGAGGCTCGCGAAGAGATTGTTGCTTGGCTCGAACAGCAAAGTAGCGGCCGTACGAAGACGACGTATAAAATGCGCGACTGGCTGATTAGTCGTCAGCGCTATTGGGGTGCGCCGATTCCGATCATCCACTGTGACGAGCATGGCGCCGTGGCCGTCCCTGACGATCAACTGCCAGTTATTTTACCCGAAGTCGAAGACTTCAAACCCAAGGGCGGAGCGACATCGGTTCTGGCCTCAGTCGAGGACTGGGTCAATACTACCTGTCCGACGTGTGGCAAGCCAGCCAAGCGCGAAACCGATACGCTGGACGGCTATGCCTGTAGTAGTTGGTATTTCCTGCGCTACATCGATCCGTTTAATGACACAGAAGCCTGGAGCCCCGACGTCGCCAAGCACTGGCAGCCGGTCGATTTTTACAACGGTGCCGATCATGCAGTAGCTCACCTATTATATTCCCGTTTTTGGATGCGCTTTTTCTACAAACAAGGCTGGGTGCCCGATCCCGAACCGTTCAAACGAATGATGTACAATGCTTACATCATGGCACCTGATGGTCGAAAAATGAGCAAGAGCCTGGGCAATGTGATTGATCCGATGGAAATTATGGACAGTGGCTATGGTGCTGACAGTCTGCGTGTCTACGAAATGTTCATCGCGCCCTACGACATGGACGCACCGTGGGATACTCGTGGCGTGCCCGGTACCTATCGATTCTTGAACCGTGTCTGGACGCTGGCTCAAGAATATATCGAAGGCAATGAGATAGAGATCGATCAAAAGGGCGTCTCGGAAATCTTAGCCGTCGCTCACAAAACGAACAAAAAAGTCACCGAGGATATCGAGCACGATAAATTTAACACCGCCGTTTCCAGCATGATGGAAGCCGTCAATAGTTACTATAAACTGAAAGAAACCTACGGCATTGGCAAGTCGGAAGCTTGGACGGTCGCGATCGAAAGCTTACTTCAGATTCTAGCGCCATTTGCGCCGCATATCACCGAAGAGTTGTGGCACGAGGTGGGTCACGAACAGACGATCCATGTCGACGCCTGGCCAGCCTGGGACGAGAAATACCTAGTAAGCGATACGATGACGATCGTGGTGCAGGTGAATGGTAAACTGCGTGCCACACTTCGGATGCCGAAAGACGCCACCAAAGAAGAAGTTGAGACAGCTGTACTAGCCCACGCAAATGTCACCCTCGTTATGGGTGACAAAAAACCGACCAAGGTAATTTATGTCCCTGGCCGGCTGGTCAATATCGTTATTTAATTATTTCTTGGGTGGGAACGGGGTAACGTGAATATCGGTCTCTGTGTTAGCGTCAATTGCGTCACACATGTTGTTTGACAGCGCCAGCTCGTCACCGGGGGTGAGGTTACCGGAGCGGACACCGCTGTTAATCGCCTTGATCTCATCAAGGCGCTCGTTCAGACTTTGTCCAGCTTCGTTGTTCTTGGCTGCCACGGCAATCGCACTCAATGTATTGCCACCGACAATCCTCACCGTACAGCCGATTTCGGGAATGCGAGAAGCGTCGGAATCAGAGGCGCAGGCATTTAGGGCGATGCCACTAAGAAGGACACCGGCGGTACCAAGGGTTAGTCTGTTTAGTGTGTCACGAAAAATTTCACTCATCTTCTTATAATACCATTTATGTTATTAAAAGTCAATGTTTCTTGAGAAATTATGACAGATTCGGTATAATGAACCTAAGTTTAGTAACAACAACCTGAAAAGGAGAACATTAGCATGGCAGAGCCAAAGAAACAGTCCAGTCCACGCAAAACTGGTACTCGTCGGAGTCACCTCGTGTTAAAACTCGCACGTCGTGTCAACGCCTCGTCACCGGTCAAGGTACGCACTACCAAGCGTGAAAACAGTAAAACACTGACAAAATAGCGCCTTACGGCGCTGCTTAACATTAAAGAAAGAACCAACGTACGTTATGGCCTCAAACCGACACCTCGGACGAATCGTCGCTCTACAGACTCTGTATGAGTATGAGTTTCGTACTCAATCAGGCGATACATCGGTTGCAATCGATGAAGTTTTAGGGCGCAACCTCGAACGGTATGAATCAGCGATCGACGACAAAGATTTCGTCTCCGAGCTAGTGAGTGGCGTGCTGAAAGAGCAGGCCGACCTCGATAGCAAGATTGCGCCAATCGCTCCCGAGTGGCCGATCGATCAGATTGCTCGGATCGATCGCAACATTATTCGTATCGGTCTGTTTGAGCTGCTTCACCGCGCGGAGCTGGTCCCACCCAAGGTAGCGATCAACGAAGCGGTTGAGCTTGCTAAAGCATTTGGTTCTGATAATTCAAGTAAATTCGTCAATGGCGTGCTCGGCACGGCTTATCGAACGCTTGTTGAGGGAATAACCGATGCCAGCACCAAAGTTTGATCATCTTAAGAAATATTTCAACCGCAAGAAACCATCTATCCAAGAAATTGTCCGCGAACCAACCTCTGGTGGGATTGTTTGGCGCCGTAATGATGACGGCGGAGTAGAGATTCTGCTGATTCAGGATGCTAAAGACCGCTGGACGATACCGAAGGGTCACATCGAACCCGGTGAAACCGCGCAACAAACAGCCAAACGTGAGATCGGTGAAGAAGCCGGCCTCGAAGATACCGATGTCCAAGGCTGGCTTGGGAAGATCCATTTCCGCTACCGTCGTGTCGATAAATTGGTCCTGATGACGACGCAGATCTATCTCGTCAAAGCGCTTGGTGACACCAACGCCATTAAGAAAGAGGAATGGATGAACGGGATTAAATGGTTTTCGTTTCACGACGCGCTAGACGCGATTGAGTATGAGGATATTGGTAAGCTGATGCTCCTCGCTATGAAGAAAATACGACAGGAAAATCTATGACTGGTATGCAAACTGCACCCTACCAAGACTTTGCCCGCGAGGTGCTAGGCTTTGAGTTCAAGAATCTGGATCTATTGATCACCGCTTTAACGCACCGTAGTTACGTCAATGAGCACAAAAAAAGTGTCACTCAGCACAACGAACGTTTAGAATTTTTGGGCGACGCCGTGCTGGAATTGGTGGTGACTGACTATCTGTATAATAATTACGCCGAGCCCGAAGGCATCCTGACCAGCTGGCGAGCGGCGCTAGTGCGGACAGAGAGTATCGGGGAAGCGGGGGAGCGTATGGGCTACGAACACCTGGTTCGCATGAGCAAGGGCGAGAAAAGCGGCAGTACTCGCGCCCGGCAGCAGATTCTCGCCAATGCCTTCGAAGCCGTCATCGGAGCAGTCTATCTAGAGCGCGGCTACGCGGATGCAGCGGTGTTTATTGAGAAGTTTATCCTTTCTAAGCTGAATACAATCCTGAGTTCTGGTAGTTGGCGCGATCCGAAATCGCACCTGCAAGAAGTCTCGCAGCGAATCGATGGTCATACGCCACTCTATAAGGTTCTCGAGGAAATCGGGCCAGACCACGACAAGATATTTACACTTGGTGTTTATGTGGGCAGTAAGCTGATGGGCAAAGGCACCGGTCCGAGCAAGCAAGCCGCGCAACAACAAGCTGCCCAAGCGGCTCTGATCGCCTACGGTCAAGACACGAAAACAGATTGACATCCACCTCATAAAAAGGTAGAATTGGTCAAGAGTTATTATTAGTTTTAAAGAGAGAAGTAAGGAAAGTTAATTATTTATGCTCGCGATTCGTTTGCAACGTGTCGGTCGTAAGGGATTCCCCGTCTACCGCCTCGCCGTCCAAGAAGCCCAGCGCCACCCAACCAGTGGCCGCGTGGTTGCCTATGTTGGCAGCTACAACCCCCACACTAAAGATGCCACCGTGCAGGTAGAGGTTGCTCAGAAATACCTCAATAACGGCGCTCAGCCATCACCACGTGTGGTTAAGCTGCTAAAAGATGCTGGTGTCAAGCTACCAAGCTGGGTTAAAGAAGCTGAAACCAAAAGCAAAACGATTCGTCACGCCGATAAGCTTCGCAAGAATCAGCCAAAAGTGGAGACACCTGAAGTTGAAGAAGTTCCAGCGGAAGTACCTGCAGAGGAACCAATCGTCGAAGAGCCAACTGTAGCGGCACCTACCGAAGAAGCCCCTGAAGCAGAAACAAAGTAATATTCTTTACTAGAGCGGATCAAAACATCCACCATCTCCTGGTGGATGTTTTTTCATGTTACAATAAAATTACGATAGTAGTTAGTGACCGAGCGACAAAGGAGGGCATATGTCGACAATAGACCAGCAATTCGTAGAGTATATCGTAAAATCACTCGTGGGACATCCCGATGACGTGGTAGTTGAACGTTTGATTGATGAAAAAGGTGTCCTACTGACCCTAACCGTGAACCCAGAAGACCTTGGCCGCGTCATCGGTAAACGCGGTGTGACCGCACAGAGTCTCCGCACCCTCCTACGTGCGCTTGGCACTAAAAACGATGCTCGCTACAATCTCAAAATCATCAACAATGATGATGAGCGTGAAAACTATACAATGTCATCAGACGACAGTAGTGACGAGCCTGTGAAAAACTCATCAGATGAGCCTGTGGAAAACGAGTCAGACTTTGCAAAGAATTCTCGAAAAGAGCTTGCAGAACTCGATGATCTCGATATATAATCATAACTAGTTCAATAGATACTCTAAGAACTGCGAGAGAAGCTCATGCGAGCAAGCCACACCAGGTTTGAGAGCCTTATATGTTATAAAAACCGCCTAAACTATGGGCGGTTTTTATATTGTAGACAGTTGCAGCCTAGCCGAGGAAAAAGAAGTAACTAGCACCAGCGACGACACCAACCGTGACACTAGAAATAATGATCGCAAATTTGATCGCGGGATGATGGGATGTTTGAGTCGGCTTTGCTAACACGCCAGAACTCGGCTTGACTAGTCGACTACTGTCGGCTGTGCTCTCTGAGTCGCGATCGATATTGGCATGCGTTTCGGGCACGACGACCGGATTGGGTGCGTCCTGTGGTTTTAGGAACGGATCGACAGGGTTCAGTGTCAGCTTCTTGGCTTGTGCCAAGATACGTGCCTCGTCGTTAATTGTCTGGTTTGGTTCAAACTCCATATGCTTTAGCAAGTATACCATACGGGACGGTAGGATTGGTAAACTGCACCTCTATAAGGTAGACTAAAAAGATGAGAAAAATACAAGTTATCACTCTGTTTCCTGAAATGTTTACTGGAGTACTGGGCAGCTCCATGATGTGGAAGGCTCAAAAAGAAGCAGTAGTGGAGTTTAGCATTATCAATCTGCGTGATTTTGGGATCGGTCCGCGCCAACAGGTTGACGATACTCCCTATGGCGGCGGTGACGGTATGCTCCTGAAGCCGGAACCTTTGTTTGCGGCGGTCGCTAAGGCTAAAGAGAGCGATCCAGAGGCGATAGTGATACTCACAACCCCTCGCGGCCAGCGCTGGAAGCAGTCGCTTGCCAAAGAGTGGGCGGATGACGGACAAGGTCTTATTTTCATCTGTGGTCGTTACGAGGGCTACGATGAACGGATCGTTAGCCTCGTCGATCAGCAGGTGAGTGTGGGGGATTACGTACTGACGGGCGGCGAACTGCCAGCGATGACGATTATCGATAGTATTGTGCGACTTATTCCCGGGGTGCTGGGCGGCGAAACTAGTGCAGAGATTGAAAGCTTTTCAGACGGTGAGACGTTGGAGTTCCCGCAATATACCAGGCCAGCCGAGTTTCAGGATATGAAAGTCCCCAAGGTGCTGTTGAACGGCCACCACGGTGAGATTGCCAAGTGGCGCGCCCAAAATTCTTTCAAAGCCGATCAACAATAAAAAACTCCCCCACGAAAGGGGAAGTCTCTTAGATGTTGTGGTGGATATCGTAGAGCGATGTGTCACATATTTCTGTGGTGTTTGTTTTTGTAACTTCGCTGTCTTTGATAGTACTTGACCCGGTCCTAAAGCACAAGCACAAATATAAAAAGTACAACAACTTTGATGGTATACTAAGCATATGCAATTTGCGAAAGCCTCGAATGTGAAGAAGCCAAAACAACTGTCGGTCGTGGCGGCGTCACTGTATTTGGCGGGATTTTTTACTATCGCCGCGGTGTTGCAGCTGTTTGCATTTGAGTCATATCCAGGTGTTATTCAAAGCTACGGGTTGCCATTTGCAGATGGCTTTGCCTTGCCTCTCGCAGCGCTTGTCGTTGTTCTTGAAGTCTTTGCGATACCGTATTTACTGTGGATGAAACTGAGTCCACCGATGCGCCTCGTGAGTATGATCAGTGGTTGGCTAGCACTCGCCTATTGGTTGGGTGTAGGGATTTGGCAAGGTATTGTCGATTTCACTATCGCGAATGCTGGACTATTTGGTGCGAAGCTTTTAATGCCGCAAGGACGCTGGCTGGTTTGCTACTGCGCGGTCTTGCTCATCCTCATGATATACGTCGTTTGGAACATGCCACCATCAGTGCTACGCAAGAAGCCGCTTGCAAAACCCACCCACTAGCGATACGATAAGGTTATATTAAGCAAGTGGAGGTAAGAGTATGGAACTTGTCAAGAAACTAGAAGTAACACTCGCAGGATGGTATAAGCAGGTACCATTTCATTTGCCAGTCGGCGGACGTAAATGGCTATCAGAAAACGTATGGTGGATCGTGCTCATTGGTGTGATTGCGGGCGCGTTAAGCATTATCGCCAGTGTACAAGCTTTTTTGTGGGCCGAGCAGGTCTCGCGCCAATATCGTGAATCGGTTTTGTACTACGGCATTACGCCAACGGTGAACGATTCTATGGCAATGACAGTTGTATGGGTGAGCGTGTTGTTTTATGTCGCCGTCATCGTACTAGAATTGCTGGCTATTAGTCCACTCAGGGCGCGTAAAAAACGAGGTTGGAACCTGCTGTTTTTAGCGATGCTCGTCAGCGCCATCTCGGGAGTAGTGATAGCAGTTCTTCAGACAAGCGTCGGCAGCCTGCTCGGTACCGCTCTGGGACTAGCGATCGGTGGCTACTTCCTGTTTGAGATCCACTCTCACTTCGGTGGTGCACAGACAGTCAAGAAGGCTAAACCAGCACCCCATACTGCGAAGAAATAGTAAACCGCTTTTCAAAAGATGAGCCGTCAAATTGTGACGGCTCTATTTTATAGATGGTATTTATCGCGGGCTCAATAACAACGCCCTTGCTTTTTACGCGAAGAAAAGTAAAGATAGAAGGAGGAAAGTAAGGGATTACATAACTATGAGACAACGCACGACTATCGTTTGGCTAGGCTCAATCACCGCGCTAGCACTTGCAGGAATTTCGGGATTGCTGCTCACAGACCAGACAACTATTTTTCGTGTTACGATAATCTTATCAGTTGCGGCTGCGTTACTGAATCTATTGGCTATTCCGTTTTTCCTCGTTGGATTGAAACGTTTCAAGACCGAATTGCGACGGGCGTACATACTGCTTTGTGTTGGGATTGGCATCTTTGGGCTTGCTCAAGTACAGTTGCCACTTGTTAATCTGTTTCACGCGAGTGCTTGGGTTAACACCGGCGCCGTGGCTGTACCGTATCTGATCGGTGTCATCTGTATATTTTGGGGTGTGCGGCTACTAGCTGGACTACTGTCGATCAAAACCCTCTGGACTTCGGGGTTACTGGCACTATTCGCAACGGTAGTTGTCTCGCTAGCGGCCTCATTTTTGCCGCATGTCACCGTGGCGACTGATGAGCTATCGTACGACATAGCTTTGATGCTGAGCATCTGGAATTCGGTATTTATAACCTTCGCCGCGGTACTTGCTTATAAAGTGCGTCAAAAGATTGGTGAGTCATATACCCACTCAATAAACTGGCTGTTTCGGGCGCTGGTGATCTTGTCGTTTGCTGGCTGGCATTATTTTGCTACGCAGCTCCTGTTTACCGCGGGTGATTGGTATTATGACTATAGTTTTGCTATAGTCCCGTTCTTAGCCGGAGCCTTTGCACTGGTGATCGCAGGATTCACTTTTGATTCGATTGACGTACGTCGCCGAGAGGGCGCCGTCATTCCGTTGCCTGCCCTTGCGACAGCACCGAAAGAAGCGCTGACAACAACACTATCACCATCACAAGAACTCGAGGTGGTGTTATATGTGACGAATCTCGTATCGAATCCGACTGATATCGACACTGCGCTGAGCGAAATTCATCAGATCGCCTCGAGGACACAACTAGGACGAGCTCCATCGCTTGAAGACCAAAAGAGAGTTGATTCGATCTACTTAAGGCTCGAAGATTACTTGCTGCATCGGGATCCGCTACGAGTGTTTACCCGCGATGAACTGCACGGACGTATCGCTCACAGATTTAGGCTTAGTAGCACAGTCAAAACGACCCTATGGCCCCAGAGTTAGCAGTAGCTTGAAGTTTATAGAGAAGCAGGATGCTGAACATCAGCTTGGAGCTCTCGAGCTAATGCTTGCGTATCAACATCTTCGGCTATAGCAAGGGCTGCGTTCGTTTCGATGATCGCTCGTATACAGTCATTGTACTGTCGGCTAATATCATTAAGGGCTACGCTCAGCGTCCCAAGTTCACCCTGTAGAGCTTTTCGACGGCGTATCAAAGCCTCCGTACCAAATAATTCAATAATTTCGCCGTTTGCGACTGGATGATGGATCACTTCGACAGACATCAGCACCTTTTTTAGATTGTTAAGCAAAGTATATACCTGGGGCATATACTTTACAATACGGATCTTGCTCGTACACTACTCAGGTTTATTTACTGCTGCTCATCACAGCTTGAGCAACGGCTGTTAACGAATGTGGTCCGATACCTGTCGTGAAGATACTGTCACCAGGATTACGAGACTGGATCGGCATATTGACTGCAGTGCTGGTGTCGTTGAGGTAGCTGACATGGTCATAGCAGGTTGGTGCCTGTGGTGTGTTGGCGTAGTACCAGACCTTATGGATGTCGCCGCCAGCCAGAGTTGTTCCTATTGGCTTGTCGACGCTGTCGCAAGGTGAGCCGCCAATTGCTGTGTGGTCAGTACCAGCGGTCGTTGCCTGCGCATTCAATCCTTGGGCGCGAAGCTCGGTCAGGAATGTGCTATTTGGCAGCATCTGCTGGCATTGAATACCACTAGGGCACCAGCTTATATTGTTGTAGCCATCGTTGACACCGTTAAAAGGTGTTGAGATGGTGACAGAATCTTGGACGTATAGGTAGGGTGGGAAGACGGGATTCTTAACCTGTACCTGGTACAACATCCAGTTAGTGATGAGGCCACCCATGGAATGCGAGACTACCTCGACAGTTTGACCCTTCGAAGAGTAGGTATCGTATATATACCACGCGAGCTGATAGGAAATGTGGCGGATGTCGGTATCATTCGTGTTACCCCCGGCCATGCCGCCCAATAAACCACTGTTTGCACCACTTGGGAAGTAGGCGCTAGGATTACCGTGTGTTTGAATGTTGGAACCGCCACTGTCGCAAGCATAATAGTCGATGAAGTCGCTTTTACCAGTATGGCCATTGTTCTTTAGTACCGTCGAGGCTGAGGCGAATGTCTTGCTCGCATCGCCCTGCGGGCAAAGATTGAGGAGGTAGCCATGGACGAACAATGCGGGCGCATTCGCGACCCTGACCCCAGCAGCAATAGATGCAGGTGGGGGTGGTGGAGCGACAGGCGGCGCTAGGGGCGCAGCTGCAATGGTAAATGCTGTTAGTAACGCGGTGAGTCCATTATTCATCGGTTTAGTATCTCCTTAGTTATAGAATTTACAATAACATATGAGTAAACAATTAGAAACAGTTTAAAGTTGAGGCTTCCAACTCGAATCTATACTGAGTATTATCTAATAATAAAACACCGCTCCTAGGAGCGGTGTTTTATACTATCCGCATGATTAGAGTTTGGTAACCCATACCACGATAGCGGCAGCGAGTGCTACTAAGACAAAGAATAGCCCTAATCCAACTGGTGAGCCCCAGCTAAACCATGAACCCCAAGCACGCCAGTGACTCCAGTGTGCCTTTGACAGCTCACGCCACTGTTCATACTCTTCTTTGGCTTTTTTCTCTCGCTCGATTTGTTTTTCTTCGCGATCGGCCATATTGTTCTCCTTATTAGTTATCGACCAGCCATCTTCGATAGAATACCGCAAGTCTGTTTATGCTTTGGGCTAAAAGCCAGACCGCTTGGCGGATTTATTTCAACCTCATTATACATCATCAGACCAAATTAAAACTCAAAAACCAATCCCACAAGGAATCGACTTTCATGGCTGGGGGTTGTGGATGTGTTTCAGGAAGACTTATTTATCTACCGAAGCTTGAATGAGCTTTTTTAAGTTCTGCTCATCAATAGTCTCCCCTTCATGTAGATCGATGCCGCGCGATTTCTTTGAGTCTAAGCCATTATTAAATAATTTATGAGGGTCGTCGATTAAAGCACCGTTAAGGATGAAATTATATTTGGTATGTGCTTTAAACGCTGACATCGCGAAGAACACCTTTCCTTCTACTAGAAAGACAGGAACGTTCCATTTCCAGTCTTCTTGTATCTCAGGCACGGTATAGTGAATAGCTTGTCGAAAACGTACGAGGTTATTTTTTTGCCATTCAGGCAAAGAGTCTAGATATTCATCAATTTTAGTCATATGTCTATCTTATCAAACAAAAAGACTTCAAAGTTGGAGTCTTTAAGTATAATGAAGAAATGAATACATACGTGATACTTATGCGCGGCATCAATGTCGGCGGCAAAAATAAAGTACCGATGGCGGACCTCCGAAAATGCTTGGAGGGATTGGGATTTTCCAATGTCTTAACTTATATTGCTAGCGGTAACGTGATTTTAGAATCTGACACACCCGCTGATGAGATAAAAGCTCAGATTGAACAGGCTTTACCCATGAGCTTCGAACTCGATAGCGAGCTTATCAAAGTTTTGGTGTTGTCGCGCAATCAGATCCAAGCTGTCATCGATAATAAACCCGAGGGCTTCGGTGAACAGTCAGAGAAATATCACAGCGATGCCATTTTTCTGATGGGTATTGATGCAGCTCATGCTATGCCCGTATTTAATCCCCGAGAGGGGGTCGACAAAGTATGGCCAGGTGATGGCGTTGTCTACTCTGAGCGGCTTAGCTCCGAGCGCACCAAAAGCCGCCTAAGTAAAATCGTTGGTACGACGGTCTATCGGTCGATGACCATTCGCAGCTGGAATACCATAACAAAGTTGCTAGAAATACTGAAAAAAATTGATGTTGAGAGTGAAGTATAAATAAAAAGATTTCCGAAGATGACTTTTATGCTGTTTGCGCTTGGCTGAGGCAGATGGTGTGTTTCAGGAGAAAGATGCTACTTATCAAATGTTCTTTTCCAGGGATTAATTAGGTTTAGTATTTACTGCGTGCCGGGCAACTCTATTGAACCAAGTCGATTTGCTATAATTAACCGTATGACAAAAATAATTGCCGACATCACCGTTTCACTAGATGGATTCGTGGCTGGACCCGAGCAAAGTCTGGATAACCCATTGGGCAAACGCGGAGAGTTGCTCCATTACTGGATGTTCAGGGATGCCGAGCAAAATAAGCCGGAAATAAAACTATTAGGTAGTCACGAGGCGTATATCATGGGTCGGAATATGTTCGGTCCCGGTCGTGGCGAATGGGATTTGGATTGGAAGGGCTGGTGGGGCGGAGAGCCGCCGTATCACGCCCCTGTCTTTGTACTAACTCATCATAGACGTGAGTCATTGCAGCTACAAGGGACGAGAATTACCTTCGTAAACGATGGAATTAATTCCGCTTTAGACCAAGCGCGCCATGCTGTAAAAGACGGCTCGATAGGTATAGCTGGTGGAGCAAGTACTGTCCGCCAATATATACTTGCAGGCTTAGTCGATGAGTTACGTCTCCACATATCACCCGTAATGCTTGGCTCTGGTGAGTATTTGTGGGAAGGGCTGGAACATATCAATTTTGAACAGATAGCCGGGCGGTCTACGAAACTCGTTACGCATATTAGTTACCGTATTCTAAATTAATTGCATATGTATGCCTCAGCTGGGATGGGGGATATCGGCTAAAGTCTCCTCCGCTCAGACTATGAAAAAAGATTGAGCCGAAACTCAATCCTTTTTCATGGCTGGGATGGAGGGATTCGAACCCCCGAATGCTGGTACCAGAAACCAGTGCCTTACCACTTGGCGACATCCCATCAGTGCAGTAAAAATTGTACTATAAAGTAGCCGTTACCTCAAGGGTGCAGCTTGTTGGTGGAGCAAAAGCGGACACTTCGGGTGGCGTGTGAGTATTTTTCCGTAGTATACTGCTTATGTAATGTATGAACTTCTCATCAAACTTGTCGCAGATGGTACCGTTGTCCTTATCGGATTGATTGCGATGTGGGCGTTCGTATTTCTCATCCCTCACAAGCAGAAGTTTGATGCCTATGCCCGCATCCTAATGGCCGGTTTGACTGCATTCCTTGTGGCCAAATTGATCGCTAGTATTTACCAACCCGCCATCGAACGGCCGTTTGAGCTGCTCGGTCAGGTGGCGGGTGCATCCTACCTCAATAATCCCGGCTTCCCGTCTGATCACGCTCTGTTTGCGATGACACTGACACTGGCAGTGTGGTTTGAGACAAGGCGAAAGAAATTGGCTATTTTTCTACTACTTCTAACGCTTGTGATGTGTGTCGGCCGTGTCTTGGCGCTGGTTCATACACCGCTCGATGTCATCGGGGGAGTCCTGATTGCCTGTACGGGTGCACTTTGGTATGAATGGCGGCCACTGACGATTCGAAAAAAGAAGCATAATGACACCCACTCGCATAAAACTCAAAAATGATATACAATATCCTTTAGTAAAGGAGTGCATATGGTAGAAGTTGTCAGTAATACCGAACCCGCAGTCAGATGGAGCGCCTGGAGAGATGAAGTCTCAGCTCTGGCGAGTGGTGCGCTGGTTGGTGCAGCAACCTGGATTTTAACCTACGCGCTCAGTGAATACGTGATCGGACAGATCGCTTGTCGTGCCGGTAGTAGCATCATCAGTTGTGAAAGTTCTGTCTCAATTTCGGCAATGATCGCGCTCATTTTTGCCAGTGTGGCAGGATTGGTACTGCTCGTTCGGCGTCGCGTCTTTCGACCGCTTCTGGTGGTACTTGCCGCCGCCACTACTCTATGGGGAGTTGGTGCCTCATGGCTAGTCGAGCGAACGTTGTTCGACTTCGTTTTGACGGTTCTTATCAGTGCGCTAGTCTACCTGGTGTTCGCCTGGTTTGCTAAAATACGGCAATTTTGGCTTGCCCTCGGCGTCCTCATTGTATTGGTGATCGTCTTCCGACTCATGACCATACTCTAATGCTATAATCAGAGTATGGACGTTAACGGTATCTTAATTTTGGTTGCGGTGGTGCTGGGATTCGGTATTGTTATCGCGATTCTCAACCAGCGCATGAAAGAACTTCGGGGCACGGGCGGCGTGGAGATGATTAAATCAGACGTGACTGAGCTGTCGCGCAATATTAACCTATTGCAGCAATCTGTTGGCGATAGGTTGGAAAGAAGCAGTGATGCTGTCCAGACGTCAATGCAAAAGCAGCTCAGCGAAAGTGCTAAGTTAGTAAGTGATGTAACGCAGCGCCTGGCAAAGCTCGATGAAACCAACCGACGGGTTGTTGATGTGGCTGACGAATTAAAGACGCTTCAAAATGTCTTACAGAATCCAAAACAGCGTGGTGTATTCGGCGAGTATTACCTCGAGTCTGTTCTCGATAACATTCTACCTCCAAAGAATTTCAAGATGCAGTATAAATTTAGCGATGGCGAAATCGTTGACGCTGTTGTTTTCCTTGAAAAAGGTCAGATCCTGCCGGTAGATAGTAAGTTCAGTTTGGAAAATTACAACCGGATGGTGGGGGAAAACAATAAACTGGAACGAGCCAAGCTGCTCGCAAAAGTTAGGACTGACTTGAAGCTGCGAATTGATGAAACGAGCAAGTATATTCGTCCGAGTGAAAATACGATGGATTTTGCATTCATGTTTATCCCGAGTGAATCACTCTACTACGATCTGCTGATTGGTGATGTGGGCACGGGTTCGAGCGCCCGTGACTTAATTGAGTATGCCTTTCGGGACAAGAAGGTGATTATCGTCAGCCCCACTAGTTTTATGGCCTATCTTCAGACGGTTCTACAGGGTCTCCGTAGCCTCCAAATTGAGGAACAAGCCAAAGACATCCAGATTCGCGTCGGCAAGCTGGGGCAGCATATTGGCAAGTTCGAAGACTACATGCAAAAACTTGGCAGCTCGCTTGGCACAACGGTGAATCACTACAACGCCGCTCATAAAGAGCTTGGCAAAGTTGATAAAGATGTCGTCAAGATTGCGGCCACAACCGCTGGTGTCGACCCGCTCCTGATTGACAAACCTCAACAGGACTCATAAGGGAGTACAAAAAATATCCCGCCAGTTGGCGGGATATTTTCATGATTCGCGTTTCTTATGCGTCTGCGTCAACACCGAGGAGATCGTTCAAGACGAATCCACCGGCTGCACCGACAACAGTTGCGAGTACGTAGATCGCGACTGGCCAGACGGAGTTAAAGTCGATAGCCTGTAGGGCAACCGCAACCGCTGGGTTAAGGATAGTCATACCACTGATGGCAGCGGCAGCTGAGCCAGCTACGAGAAGGGCGAGGAAGAAACCAAGTCCGATCGTAAAGGCTTTTGATAGCCGTGTAACTTGCTTGCGTGCAGAAGCGAATGCAAATCCGAAGATTGCAGCACCCATAAGCTCAGCAAGGATCAGAGTCCACTCTTTGCCAGCTGGGATAGCTGTTGCCTTAAAGAGCTCTTGAGCACCTTGTCCAAGCATCGACGCCTGGCTTGATACATCAGGAGCTTGACCGACAAATGCGTTGAGAACGACAAGCGCCAGCATGGCACCGAGGACTTGGGCTACGATGTAGACAAGCGCTCGGACAGCAGTCATTTTACGAGTTGCCCAGGCTGCGACGGTAATCGCTGGGTTGAGGTGAGCACCTGAGGCAGCACCAACAGCTAGAACAGCACCTACGAGTGCGAATAGCACGAGCACAGGCTGACCTTGGCTAGCGATAACAGCTGCAGCTAGTATGAATGTGCCGACAAATTCAGCGACAGCAGCGCTGACTTGTGGTGTCTTGACCGATCCAAGAACAGGTAGTCGATTTGATGATGTGGCTGATACTGCTTTAACAGTGGTTACTTTGTTAGATTTCGCTTTTGTAGTTGCGACAGACTTCTTAGAAGAAGCAGTTTTTTTAGTTGCCATTGTCGTATTCCCTCCTTATATAGAAATATGGCTATAGTATAACACAAACAATTTGAGAAAAACACAAGTGGTATACTAGCTACATGGCCTTATTTGTCAATCAAAATAGCAACCGCACTAAACTGCAAGAAAAGCTCGCTGCGGAGCTGCAAGAAAAAGCGAAGAAGCGAGCCGAGATGGATGATCTTGAACGTCCTGACGGTGTCGACGACTCAGCCTATTTGAAGGGTACGAAGCAAACAACTAGTTTAGCCTGGCTCTGGGCGCTGATTACCGTCGCCGTCATTGCTGTGATTATTTACGTTGTGATTCAGTCAAGCTAACGGTATACTTGTAACAGATGAAAGACATTGCAGATATTAGAGAGACGCTACTGCAGCGCTTCGATACGCTCGAAACCAAAAGCGATATCTTAAAAGCCCCCGAGCTAAAAGTGATGTTTAATGCAATTAAAGATCAGTCCGTAGAGGAACGGGCGGCGTTTGGACATGCCGTCAACCAAATACGGGTAGAGCTGCAAGCCAAAGTTGCGAGTGCCGAAGCCGCTGACGAGGTGATTGAACCACTTGACGTCACCGCACCGTGGGATGTGAATACCGGTCCGATAGCACTCCTTTCGACTGAAGATGGTAGTATCCATCCGCTGATGCGAGAAATTACTGTTCTAGGTGATATTTTTGAACGCATGGGCTTTGCAATTGAAGGTTCACGCGAGATCGATGACCAATATCATATGTTTGAGAGCCTCAATTTCCCCAAAGGCCACCCGGCACGTGATGATTACGACACCTTCATGACTGTCGAAACTGATAAAGACGGCGAGCCACTAATCGCTCCGGCGCATACCAGCACTATGCAAAACCGTATGCTCAAAAAGTACAAAGCCAATTTAGTAGCAGATGAACCGATTGCTGTGGTCGTGCCCGACCGCGTCTTTCGTAATGAAGATCTCGACGCTCGTCACGAACATACCTTTTACCAAGTAGAGGGTGTCTATGTGGCGAAAAATGTCCACGCCGGCATGCTGATTGCGACGCTGAAAGAATTCTTGCAGGCATATTACGCCAAAGAGCTTGATGTGCGCGTGAATCCATTTTATTTCCCATTTACCGAACCGAGTTTTGAGTTTGCACTCAGCTGCCCGTTCTGTGATAAAAAAGGCTGTGGCATCTGTGGCTACGAAGGCTGGATTGAACTGCTAGGTTGCGGTATGATTCATCCGAACGTGCTGAAGGCTGCCGACATCGACCCAACTGTGTACACCGGCTTCGCCTTCGGCTGCGGCATCGACCGACTGGTGATGATGAAATACGGCATCGAAGACGTGCGCCATTTCCACTCAGGTAAATTAGATTTTTTGAGGCAGTTTTAATATGAATGTAGAAAACATAATTCGTGAGTATATTACCAAGACGATACACATGTCCCTCGGGACTTCAAGAGATAACAAGCCATGGGTCTGCGAAGTACATTTCGCATACGACGATAACTTAAACTTGTATTTCCGATCTACGACCGACCGTCGGCATTGTCAAGAAATCGCTGCAAATCCGAATGTAGCTGGCAATATTGTCCGGCAACATGGTGAGGGCGAGATTCCACATGGTATTTATTTTGAAGGTCAGGCGAATCTCATCGACGACGAATCGAAATATCAAGAAATGTTTGAATATTTTAAAAAATGCCAAAATAGTGACGAAAGAATTATCGAACAAGCTAAGACGGCGGACGGCCCAAAGTTTTACAAAATTACTGTCGAAAACTGGCACTGTTTTGGTAAGTTCGATGGTGACAAAGTTCAAAAATCAAGCCTCGTTTGGAATGGTGGTTTAAAATGAAGGTTAGTTTAAACACGGTTAAACAATATACTGACGTCGATATTTCCGTTGATGAACTGGTGACAAAGATCAATGCCCAACTTGGTGGCGTCGAAGCGGTGATTGATCTCGGTGCGCGCTATGAAAAAGCGACGATCGCCAAAATTGTGAAATGCGAGAAACATCCAAACGCAGACAAACTTTCGGTCTGTGAGATTGATGCGGGAACGGGTGAAAACATACAGGTTGTTTGTGGTGCACCGAATGTCCGCGAAGGGCTATTCGTCGTATGGTTGCCACCAGGTTCGACCGTACCTGCAAGTTTTGCCGACAAAGCACCGTTTGTCCTTGAAGCACGTGAGCTGCGCGGCGTGGTGAGTAACGGCATGTTGGCTAGCGCTAAGGAACTCGGCATCGGCGAGAGCCATGATGGTATCCTCGAGATTGATCCGAACGAATGGAAGCCTAGTGATGTTGAAATCAAACCAGGTACGAGCTTTGCCAGGGCCTACGGACTCGACGACACTATCATCGACATTGAAAATAAGATGTTTACCCATCGCCCCGACCTTTTCGGGCAGCTCGGTGTGGCTCGTGAGATTGCCGGTATCCAGCACAAACAATTCACCAGCCCCGATTGGTATAAAAAAACGGTCGAGTTTGGCAGCGGCGAGGGATTGAAGCTGGAAGTTCGTAATGATACACCCGAGATAGTCCCGCGGTTTATGGCGGTAGCGATCAAAAACGTCGTCGTTAAACCGAGCCCGCTTTGGCTCCAGGCTGAACTGGTACGACTTGGCAGTAAACCGATCAGCAACATTGTCGATGTGACGAACTACATTATGCTACTAACGGGTCAGCCGCTGCATGCATACGACTACGACAAAGTCGCGACGGGCGTGCTCGGTGCGCGAGCCGCCAAGCAGGGTGAGACAATTGCGCTCCTTAGCGGCAAAACAATTCAGCTTGATGAATCCGATATGGTAATTACTGACGGGCAGAAGTCGATTGGCCTGGCCGGCGTGATGGGCGGCGCTGAAACTGAAGTCTCTGCCGATACGAAAAATATTATCTTGGAGTGTGCGACATTCGATATGTACACAGTGCGCAAGACCAGTATGCGCCACGGCATTTTTACTGACGCCGTGACGCGTTATAACAAAGGCCAGTCACCACTACAAAATCCCAATGTACTTCATCTGGCGATGCAGTCGATTGTGGACACAGCCGGGGGAGAGGAGGGCAGTGAAGTGGTCGACAATAAAAACCTCAGTGCCTTTGAGGAAAAATACACGAGGCCGATCACACTCAACGAAACCTTCATTAATAGTCGGCTTGGTCTGACGCTGGGTCACGATGAGATACGGCAGTTGCTTGAAAACGTTGAATGCATCGTCGGTGGCGAAACAGATAGTACCATCACTCCCCCATTCTGGCGGACTGATTTGGAGCTTGCAGAAGACATCGTTGAAGAAGTCGGCAGACTCTACGGCTTTGATAAACTACCACACACACTGCCCCGCCGCAGTATCAAGCCAGCACCAAGAAACGCGGATCGTGTGTTGGCTCAAAAAACGCGTGACCGTCTGTCACGAGCAGGAGCGAACGAAGTCCTAACCTATAGTTTCGTCCACGAAAATATCATCAAACAAGCCGGGCAAGATTCCGCTCAGGCATCCAAGCTATCAAATGCGCTGAGCCCTGACTTGCAGTATTACCGTCTTAGTTTGACGCCGAGTCTGCTCAATAAAGTACATATGAATATTAAGGCTGGTTTTGATGGCTTTGCTATCTTTGAACGAAACAAAGTTCACTTTAAGGGTGAAATGGATCCTGACGAGCCAAATATTCCCCATGAAGACGAGCATATCGGACTAGTGATTGCACATGATGACAAACAGAAACCGTCAGGTTCACCGTATTACCATGCTCTGAAGTATCTCGGCCAAATCACGAAGCTTGAGGCTGCTCAGCTGGTGCCACTGGCAAGCTTTGATTTAGCCAAAGATGAATGGGGTCGGCAGCTGACCGCTCCATATGAGCCACATCGTTCGGCGATCATTGTGAAAGATGATGAGATTTGGGGCGTGGTAGGCGAGTACAAACGCAGCGTTAAGCGTGCGTTTAAACTGCCTGATTTCACTGCCGGTTTCGAAGTGCATCAGGCTATCATTACTGAACCAGAAGTAGTGTATGCTCCACTGAGTAAATATCCGGGTTCTGAGCGTGACATTTGTTTCCAGGTGGCACGCAGCACGCCCTACGCCGACGTCGTTCGCGTCGCCGCTGAGGCTGCCAACCATGAAACGATCGACTGCTCCATTCAACCAGTTGATATCTACCAGCCCGATGTAGGTGACACAAAAAACATCACGCTACGCCTGACATTTACCTCGCAGCAGAAGACGCTCAGCGGCGATGAAGTGACGGCACTCGTAAAAGCGGTGACTGACCGAGTTGTGGCCGAACTCAGCGCAGTCGTTATCTAAAAAAACACCCTCCGAGTGGAGGGTGCTTGAGGGACGTGAATACTACCTTTCTAATCTTTGTCTGATGTATCGTGGTCAAGTTTTGTTTCGAAACTGACACCAGCGGCATCGGCCGCTACTTTAATAGCAGTTTTGTATGTCTTCACCGAGTCGTGATAGGCACGAAAGGCATCGAAGGCTTTCTGAGCTTGTGCCTTGAGGGCTTGTTTTTGCTCCTCGGTTATATTGTTCTTATCAATGGTACCCTTCAGGTTGGCAAAGGCAGTAATCTCTGTTTTGACCGCCGTTGCTTTGGTTTTGATATCCGCCTGGAGAGCAGCTTGATTCTCAACCGTCAGGTTATTATCAGTCACAAACGCATTGAGTTTTGCCATTTTCGCATCGTGGCGGGTTTGGAAGTTCTCAACTGAGAACCAGTTCCACCATCGCGCCGTGTTGTCGGCATGGCTGTCGTTGCCACGGTCGCCCGAGCTGTGACCTGAACGTCCATCGCGAGCATCGCCACCTCCATGGGCGAGAGCAACGGTCGGGGTAAACCCGACCGCCGCGACTAGGGCGCCTGCAAACATGACTGTGTGCTTAGTGTTGATATGCGTGGTTGGAATTTTCATTAAAATTTCCTCCTTCTGCATTACTTGCTATGCATATCTAATTATACCAGTTTAAGCATAAGCGAGGCACGACCGCCTCTGTAAAAAGAGCTGTTGACAACAATATAAATCAGGTTTTACATATGAAAAAATCAGACCTGACTCAGCCTGGAATAAGCCGCGCGATCGCTTGGTGAAATGTGTGAGGGCATAGTATGATAAAGCAAGAGCAGTATGAAAAAATCACGACAACCATTCTTCACTCCCTGGCGCATTGCCATCCTTGCATGTCTGGTACTTATTATAGCTGGGCTAGGAACATTTCTACTTCTGGATGGCAAAAATATCGCGGTGCTGAACCCTCGGGGCATCGTGGCAGACAAAGAGAAAGATTTGATTATATTTACGGTGCTGCTTGGTTCGGTCGTGGTAGTGCCGGTTTTTATTATGCTGTTTGCTTTCGCCTGGAAGTATCGCGAGGGCAACACTAAGGCCGCAAAATATACCCCCGAAGCTGATGGCAACCGGGTGATTGAAGTTATTTGGTGGGGCATTCCGCTGATTATTATTGGAGTTCTGAGCGTCGTAACTTGGACGTCCACCCATGATCTTGATCCGTATAAGGCGCTGGAGTCTGACAAGGAGGCGGTTAGTATTCAAGTTGTGGCGCTGCAATGGAAATGGTTGTTTATGTATCCTGAGCAAGGTATTGCCACAGTTAACGAAGTCCGTTTCCCCGAAGATACACCGGTGAACTTTACGATTACAGCCGATGCGCCGATGAGTGCTTTCTGGATCCCAAACCTTGGTACGCAAACCTATGCCATGAACGGCATGAGTAGCCAACTGAGCCTCCAGGCGCATGAAACGGGTGAGTATCGTGGCTCCAACACCAATATTAATGGCGAAGGTTACAGTGAAATGGATTTCAAAGCTATCTCGACCACCCGTCAGGAATTTGACCTTTGGACCAAAGCGGTAGCTGGGTCTGATAAACATCTTGATTGGACGACGTACGAACAGTTGGCACGGCCCAGCAAAGACCAACCCGTCGTTTACTATATGCTTCATCAACCGAAGCTCTATGATATGATACGAGGCAAGTATATGGATATGAACAGCGCGTCATCAAGCAAAGATAGTTCGGGAACGATGAACCACGAGGGCATGCACTAATATGTGGGGACGACTCAGTCTCGATGCCTTACCGCACGATATGATCACCATCGGCGGCGTGGTGGGTGGTGGCTTGGCTATTTTGGCGGGCATTGCCGCACTGAAGTATTTCAAAAAATGGCGTTGGCTCTGGACAAATTGGCTGACCTCACTCGATCCGAAGAAGATTGGCGTGATGTACCTTGTCGTTGCGACGGTCATGTTGCTGCGTGGCCTGGCCGACGCCGGTATGCTCCGCGCCCAACAAGCGGTCTTTGCGACCAGTGACAACGGTCCGATATCGGCCGATTTATTCCAGCAAGTCTTTTCGGCGCATGGGACGATCATGATATTTTTCGTGGCCATGGGTGCGCTCTTCGGACTCTTAAACCTCATCGTGCCGCTGCAAATTGGTGCTCGGGACGTGGCCTTTCCGTTACTCAATTCGATCAGTTTTTGGCTGTTTGTGGCTGGTATGGTGCTTATCAATCTCTCGCTGGCGGTCGGTGAATTTTCGACGGCTGGCTGGTTGGCCTATCCGCCACTGTCTGGTCTGCAGTATAGCCCCGGCACCGGTGTTGACTATTGGATCTGGAGTTTACAGATCGCGGGAATCGGTAGTTTGCTGTCGGGGATTAATTTCTTGATTACGATATTTACGATGCGACGCCCCGGCATGTCACTTATGAAAATGCCGATTTTCATCTGGTCGGTAATCGGCTGTCTACTCCTCGTGGCGTTTGCGTTTCCGATTCTCACGGCGACGCTCAGTATGCTGTCGCTTGATCGAACCATTGGTACCCATTTCTTTACGTCTGAAATGGGGGGTAATCCGATGATGTACGTCAACTTGATTTGGGCGTGGGGTCATCCGGAGGTTTACATCCTGATTCTGCCCGCTTTTGGCATATTCTCGGAAATCGTACCGGTATTTAGTAAGAAGCGATTGTTCGGCTATACGTCTATGATGCTGGCGCTTATGGCAATTACGTTTTTATCATTCACGGTTTGGTTGCACCACTTCTTCACAATGGGATCGGGTGCCAATGTTAATGCTTTCTTTGGTATTATGACCATGGTGATCGCTATCCCGACAGGCGTGAAGGTCTTTAACTGGATATTTACGATGTATCGTGGGCGAGTAAAGTTTGCCACACCGATGCTGTGGTTCATGGGCTTTGTGGTGACGTTTACGATTGGCGGTCTAACGGGCGTATTACTAGCGGTGCCGGGGATTGATTACCAGGTACACAACAGTTTGTTCTTAGTGGCTCATTTCCATAATATGATCATTGGCGGGGTTCTATTCGGATTTTTTGCGGGCGTCGCCTACTGGTGGCCCAAATTTACGGGTTTTTATTTACATGAAGGGCTCGGTAAGGTGGCCTTTTGGTGTTGGCTGATCGGTTTTTTGGTGGCTTTCTTACCACTGTATGCTCTGGGTTTGATGGGCGCTGCTCGACGACTCGATGGCTACGACGCCTCGCTGGGGTGGCAAGGATTGTTTATCGTCGCCGGAGTTGGTATGGTGATTATCTTGGCGGGTGTGTTCTTTCAGATCGTCCAGGCCGGCTATAGTATTTGGAAACGAGATGAGCTGCGGGTTGGTAGTGACCCGTGGGATGGTCGCACACTTGAATGGGCAACTTCAACGCCGATCGCCGAATACAACTTTGCTACTCTCGCGCCGGTCACCTATCGTGATGATTTCTGGGAACAGAAACATCGTCCCGAGCTAAAGAAACCGACCGCGTTAATCGAACCGATCAGAGTGCCGAAAAATACCGGAATCGGCGTGATTGTCGGGCTACTAGCTGTCGTAATCGGCTTTGCGATCATTTGGCATATCTGGTGGCTCGCAATCATAGGACTGGTGACGACAATCGTACTCATCATTACGGCGACGCTCCGAGAAGATACCGAGCGCATCGTAAGTATCGATGAGATTATGGCTAAAGAAAAGCGACTACGGGGAACTTCGGCATGAGTACACCGCGACTGATTGAACAGAAATTTCTTGACTATAAAACCAGCAGCGGTTTCTGGCTATACCTGATGACCGACTGCGTACTATTTGCCAGTTTGTTTGCGACGTATGCGGTGCTTCATGCAGCGATCGCCGGTGGTCCATCAGCCTCCGATATTTTTGAGCTACCAATGGCATTGACCGAAACAATCATTCTGCTGACGAGTAGCTTCACCTGTGGGCTGGCATTGCTCGCGCTGCGGCATAACAATCTAAAGCAACTGATTGTATGGCTCGGCGTTACCTATATCTTAGGTGTCTCATTCTTGACGATCGAGCTCAGTGAGTTTGGATCCCTGATTCAAGCTGGTCATAGCTGGCAACAGAGTGCGTTTTTGTCGGCCTTCTTTACGCTGGTGGGAACGCATGGGCTTCACATCACGGTAGGGCTACTCTGGCTCCTTGTCATAGTCGGAGTGCTATTTAAACGTGGCATTACCCCTAAAGTGAAACGACAATTGATGTTGTTTGGCTTATTTTGGCACTTCCTTGATTTGGTCTGGATATTCATCTTTACCGTGGTGTACTTGATGGGAGTGGCGGCGTAATGGCTCGGCGTGATAATGACTACCAACGCACGCTGATTAATTACGTGGTTGGCTTCTTGGCTTCGCTAGCACTGACATTCTGCGCTTACGTGCTAGTATCGGGTCATATACTAGGCGGTATTACGCTACTGCTGGTGATCGGCGGCTTAGCGCTGGTACAAATGTTGGTGCAGCTATTGTTCTTCCTGCATATGGCAGATGAATCACGTCCACGCTTCCGTCTCGTGAGCTTCGGCTTTATGGCGATGATCCTAGTCATCGTCGTGGCCGGATCACTCTGGATTATGTACCATCTCAACTACAATATGATGGGCATGAGCCCGTCTCAAAAAGACACTTACATGACAACTCAGAAAGACAAGGGCTTCTAGTGGCCAAGAAACTCAGCGCTTATTATCAATTGACCAAGCCGGGTGTTCTCTATGGCAATGTTCTGACGGCGGCAGCAGGATTCTTGTTGGCCGCGCGTGGAGAGATAGACTTGTGGTTGTTTTTGGCTACAATCGTTGGGATGACGCTGGTGATCGCGGCGGCCTGCGTACTGAATAATTATCTCGATCAGGATATTGATCGTATTATGACCCGCACCCAATCACGGCCAAGTGTCACTGGAGCGGTCAAGGGGAGTCATATTCTGGCCTATGCCGCCGTGCTCGTCCTTATTGGTATGGTCGTCTTGGCGCTATGGACAAATTGGCTAGTGGTGGCAATCGCCGCGGCCGGCTTTGTTACCTATGTATGGCTCTACGGGGCGCTATCCAAACGCCGCTCGATTCATGGCACATTGGTCGGTAGTATTTCGGGGGCAATGCCGATAGCGGCGGGGTATGCCGCGGTCAGCGGTCAAGTCGATGCCGGACTCGTGATTGTATTTATGATTCTATTCTTCTGGCAATTCCCCGAATTCTACTCAATCGCTATTTATAGGCGCAAAGAATACGCCGCCGCTCACATTCCTGTCATGCCTGTTGTAAAAGGTGTGCGTTCGACGACAATTCAAATATTTCTTTATACGATTTTGTATGTCATAGCTACCCTGTCGTTGACACTACTAGGCTATACCGGCTACGTCTATTTTGTGGTGATGGCATTCATCGGAGGCTACTGGATATGGTTGGGTGCTCTCGGTTTGCGAGCCAAAGATCCGGACGCCTGGGCGCGTCGTATGTTTCGTTTTTCAATGATTACGATCCTGGTCTTGTGCCTGATGCTCTCGCTCGGCCCAATCTTGCCATGAGTGGTATACTAAACATAAGTACGTTACCGTATAACAACTAAAAGGGTATATAGATGAAAGTAACAATCGTGGGCGGAGGATTTGGCGGTGTCAAAGCGGCCTTAGAGCTTGCCAAAAATCAAAAGAACCACGTGACGTTGATTAGCGACAAACCAGATTTTCAATATTATCCAGCCCTCTATGGCACGGCAACTGGACGCAGTCATTTGCAGTCGTGGGTGCCGCTCGGTAAAATTTTTGCTGATCGACCGAACGTCGATGTGATTATTGATGCGGTGATTAAAATCGACCCAGCCACTAAGACGCTAACCGCTAGCTCAAACCGCACCTATAAATACAATCTGCTTATTATGGCGCTTGGCACCGTCACGACCTATTTTGGTATCAAAGGGCTCGATACCTACGCCTATGGCATCAAGTCAGCTGAGGAAATTCGCGACCTCAAACAGCACCTTTACCATGCCATGTTCGAAGAGCGCAGCATGGAAAAACAATACGTTATCGTTGGTGCCGGACCGACGGGCGTTGAACTTGCCTCAGCTATGAAAGCCTACATCGAACGACTGCGGGTGGACTATCGCCTACCGAAAAAGAATGTCCGCATTACACTGATTGAAGCCGCACCGCGGGTGCTGCCGCGCATGACTGAAGCGACCAGTCGCAAAGTCGAGCGCCGTCTTAACAAACTCGGCGTCCATGTCATGACAAATCAAAAAGTCGAAGAACAGACAGCGGACACGCTGGTGGTCAGCGGCAAACCGATCAAAAGCCACACCGTTATTTGGACGTCCGGAGTAGCCAACTCACCGTTTTATCAGGCCAATGCTGAGCATTTTGTGTTTGCCAAGAATGGCAAGATAGTGGTCGATGAACACCTGCGAGCTCTGAAAGATGTACACGTCATCGGCGATAATGCTTTTACACCCTACAGTGGTTTAGCGCAGACGGCGCTGCATGACGCCATTTTTGTAGCGCATAACCTGGAGAGAAAACAGGTCGGCAAAAAACGAAAGCTCTACAGTGCTAAGCTGCCCCCAGTCGTGGTGCCGGTGGGTGAGAATTGGGCGGTCTTTGAATGGCACAAACTGCGGCTGAGCGGCTGGACAGCGGCACTCCTCAGGACACTAGCGGATATGATTGGCTACTCCGACATATTGCCACTTGGGCAGGCACTCGGTGTCTGGCGCGCGCAGAAGGTTAAAGAGGATGACTACTTTCCGCCGACCGTCAACAAAATACCATAATCAATCTGGTATACTAAAGAGAGTAATTTCAGAATAGGACAGGGAGACATATGGCTACAAAGAAGAGTCAGAGAATATTTATATGGGTGATCGCCATCGTTATGACGGTAGGTACAGTGGCTGGATTTATCGCCATGATGATCGCACCAACCAATCAGAAAATTGATCAAGAACGAGTCGCCAAACTCACCTCGCAGTATCAAACTGACTATGCAGCGTATCAAGCGGAGGTTGATGCGCAGACCGCAGAACTATCGGCCAAATACTACGGTACCTTCAAACAATACAGCACGCGCCCCGCAGCTTTTGATGCCAGTGGAGTGAGCGAACTGAAAAAGGAAGATCTACTTGTAGGTGACGGGGAAGAAGAGACCGCGACGACTAGTTACTCGGCGTATTATATTGGGTGGAATCCGACGGGGAAGATATTTGATCAATCTATTGACGGCGACAAGCTCAAATCACCAATTGCTGGTGGTAACCTTATCGAGGGCTGGGATCAAGGAGTAATTGGTATGAAAGTAGGCGGTGTACGCGAGCTCACGATTCCCGCTAGTCAAGCCTATGGTGAGACTGGCAGTGGCGAGGATATTCCGGCCAATACGCCGCTCAAGTTTATTGTTTTCGTCATTCCAACGGTTAAAACGATTCCAGAGCCGGCCATGCCAGCCGAATTACAAAAATACTATGGTGGATAGATACTATATTTAGTATAGTAATAGGAAGATTATGAACGACGAACTACACGATGTCATTATGGTAGGTGCCGGACCCAGTTCCCTGGCGGCGGCAATTTATACCACTCGCGAAGATATTGAGACCATTCTTTATGAAAAGGGCGTGATTGGTGGCATGGCCGCTATTACTGATAAAGTCGATAATTACCCGGGTTTTCCAGACGGTGTTGAAGGCATGAAATTGGCCGATCTATTGCAGGCGCAAGCCGTTCGTTTCGGCGCGAAGATTGACTTTGGTGATGTCTCGGCCATTCGTGAGGAGGGCAAGCTCAAAGTGGTGGTGGTTGACGGCAAAGATGTCCGCGCCAGGGCGGTCCTTATCGCAACAGGCAGTGATTACAATAAAATCGGTGTGCCTGGTGAGGCTGAATACTACGGCCGGGGCGTCCACTACTGTGCGACCTGTGACGGCGCCTTCTATCGTGACAAGCGCCTAGTTGTCATCGGCGGCGGCAACTCAGCCGTCCAGGAGGCAATTTTCCTGACACGGTTCACGTCGCACATCGATCTTTTAGTGCGCAGCACGATCAAGGCAAGTGAAATCCTGCAACGAGAACTACAGAAATACGTCGATCAAGGCAAGCTGACGATTCACTACGGTGTGACGACACAAGAAATTGTCGCGACTGACGGAAAAGTCACGTCAGTACTGGCAGAAAAAGACAGCAAATCTATTAGCTATGAGACGGACGGCGTCTTCGTGTTCGTTGGCCTGAGTCCAAACACAGAGTTTCTTCGGGGCAGTGCCATCGAGCTTGATGAGCACGGTTTGATCAAGACGGACACTCGTCACGAGACATCGGTCAAGGGTGTCTTCGCCAGTGGTGATGTGCGTAGCGGCGCTACTCTACAGATCGCCAGCGCGGTAGGCGAAGGTGCGGCAGCTGCATTGTCGATCCGTGAATATCTCGACGGCCTTAATCATCACATTTAGGCAACGTGATCAGTGAAGAATGTTTCCAGCTGTGTAATAACAGCTGGATTTTCTGTTTCGAGGGCAATTTCCCTGGTGCCAAGCAACACGCCGGCGTGGATGAAATTATGCGAACCAGTTACGGCAATCTTGGAACCGTCCGACATAGTAAAAATCATAAACTTTGCGTGGAGATAGTTCTTCTTTTTGTAACGTGTTTTGGTGTGAGTCAGAAAATGGGTAGCGCGAATCAGTAATTTATTGAGTAGCGTCGCGTCTTTGCCGGTATTGAAATAAAGTTTGGAATTGGTTTTTTTGAGCAAACGATTTAAGCGACCAGTTGGACCATATTGCGATACATAGAGTACTGAGGCGGCATCGCGCGTAAGAGTGCAGACTCGTCGGTAGATAACCGAATCAAGCGGTAGGCCACCATCAATGTGAACGGTGCCATAGGTGGATGGTATACTACGGCTGCGATAGGAGAATCGACCATTGTCGGCTCGCACAAGACGGTCAAGTTCATCATCTAGGACGCTAGCGAGTTTAGCGTCGGTGACTTTGAACATGTAATCATTATTCTTTATGCCTTCGCTATATAAATTAACGCCACCAAACGAATAAATATCGTCATCAACCACACACCACTTGATGTGGGTTCGTCCAGTGAAGGGCGTGTTCGCAAATCGACCTAACCAACTGAAGTTGACGTTACTCGTCTGGAAGCGTCGTGCCATTTCAGTGGTCGCCCTCGCCTTTTTAGTAAAATAGCCCGTTGGGATAAAATGCCCGGATAGCTCGCCGTAGGTAAATACATCGGCAGCGACTTCGACGTGGACGCCGCGAAGCGATGCTTCGTTGAGAGCATCAATCAGCTTATCAGTTTCCTCATCGTCCGTGACCATCATACAGACAAACGACACGCGTTTTTTTGCTTTTTTTATCGCCATGGTGGCATCGTGGACATAGTCGGGAGGCAATAAAAGGAGGGGAGGTTTAGCCATACTGTGTCCAATTATAGCATTAGCGAGGCGAGAGAGATGAAAGTGTACTTTCATTTCCGAGACGACCTAATGCTACATGCGTTCAATCGAACGAATATATCCTTAAATAGCAAAAAACTGATAAAATGGACGATAGTAAGCTACAAAAGGAGATACCAATGGCAGATTTCAACCAAATCCTGACACCCGGCACAATTGATGACGGTATTATTAATGTTGTCGTTGAGATCCCACAAGGCTCAACAAACAAAATTGAATGGAATCGAGAGCTGGCGATATTTCAGCTCGATCGCGTCGAACCTGCCATATTCGCCAAACCAACCAACTATGGCTTCATCCCGCAGACGCTCGATGAAGATGGTGATGAGCTCGATGTCCTGATCGTGACCGATGAGCCACTGCCAACCGGGATTTTTCTCGAAGCCAAAATTCTTGGCGTCATGAAGTTCGAAGATGATGCTGAAGTGGATGATAAAATCGTCGTCCGACCCGCTGATGATCGCCACGCTGGTGATTGGCTCAATTCGCTCGACGATCTTGGTGAAAGCTGGAAGCAGCGTGTTGAGCATCACTTTACGCACTATAAAGATCTGAAGAAACCAGGCAGCACCCAGGTGACCGGTTGGGGCGACGCCGAAGAAGCCAAGAAGGTGATCCACGAATCGGTTGAGCGTTGGGACAAACGCTAAGATTCACAATGAAACATATTCGCGCGGCCAAAATTGTCATCCTTGACGGCGAGGGGAAGGCGCTGTTGCTGCGACGAAGTCACACCCATCCGACTGATGGGCTGATGCCCGATATCCCTGGCGGCACCATCGAAGATGGTGAGACAATCGAAGCTGGTCTGATCCGTGAGATACGAGAAGAGACCGGACTCGACCTTTTGGAGGGCGACGTCACGCTGTTTCACAGCGTGGCATTTCACGGTATTCCTGACGTTACAATAGACTGTCGAGTCTATGCCGCACGACTTACTGAGGTGGCGCCGGCAGTCATAATTAGCTGGGAGCACGATGAATATAGCTGGGTTTCTATCAGCGAACTGAAAGGTCTAGAACGACCATATCAAGAAGGGGTTGATTACGCGACGGCGCACAATCTCTGGTCGAGCGTTTAAGTCTTCTTTTTGCGCAACGTCTTTTCGCGGATAATTGCTGCCGCATTGGTCATTGTTTCAATGACACCGAGTTGTTTTAGATGCATGCGGATTTTCGAACGGGCACTCGAAGTAGTGACGAGATCGAGCCAGGCTCGTTTGGGTTGCGCCAATTTGCGAGTGACTACTTCGACGATGTCACCGTTATGAAGGATCTTATCAAACGGGTGAATGTTGCCGTTTACTTTAAAACTATAGGCGTGCTTACCGATATCGGTGTGTACCATGTAAGCGAAATCAAGCGGCAAAGCGCCCACGGGTAGATTGTAAATATCACCATTAGGCGAATAGACAAAAATGCGGTCACCAAAAATATCGACGTTTAACTCGTCTTGAGAAACTTCCTCATCGTTACTAAGTCGCTCGGCGATTTCTTGCAGTTCCGTGATCCATTGCAGTGCAGCTGGCAGTGCTGCGCTCGTTTTTCGTTTAGCGTAGAGCTTGCTTTCTTTTTGCTCGTGATAGTGGAAGCTGGCGGCGAGACCACGCTCGGCGTATTCGTGCATTTCCTGGCTTCTGATTTGGAACTCGACGATCTGTTCATTGCGGGTGATGACGGTGGTGTGCAGGCTTTGGTAGCCATTCGGTTTTGGCACCGCAATGTAATCTTTAATGCGGGCAATCATCGGCTGATACATGGCGTGCAGAATCCCGAGCACCTTATAACAATCGTCTTTGTCTTTGACGATAATCCGAAGTGCCATCAGGTCGTAGATATCATCGATATTGCCATCGACTTTATTTAATTTTCGAAATAGACTGTAGACGCTTTTTACGCGGCCATTCATTTCAAATTTAATGTCATGTTTCTTGAGTTCAGCCTCAACTTCTTGACGGACGGCACCGAGTTTGCGGGTGCTGCGGCCAAGTCGTTTTTTCATGAGATTTTGAGTGTGTTTGAATTTCCCAGGATCAAGGTATTGAAAACCAAGTTCTTCGATTTGGAGACGGACTTGACCCATACCAAGTTTATCTGCCATAGGGGCAAACACCTCGAGGCTCTCCAAGGCAATCTTCTTCTGTTTATCTTTTGACATGTGATCAAGAGTTCTGAGGTTATGGAGTCGGTCGGCAAGTTTAATGACGATCACGCGCACGTCTTGGCCAATGGCAATCAGCAGTTTCGATAGATTATCTTTCGTTTGTGGCAGGTAGCTCGATAGATCACGCATTCCCGCTCGAGCTTGCGAAACTTTAGTGACGCCGTCAACTAAAAACGCCACATCGCGACCAAACAGGCTTTCGATATCTGTCAGTTCCACTTCAGTGTCCTCCACTGTGTCGTGGAGAATACCAGCAAGGATGGTATCGATATCCATATTCCACTCGATCAGCGTACTGGCGACGGCCAGCGGATGTGTGATATAGGGGTCGCCACTTTTTCGTTTCTGCCCTTCATGGGCTGTGGTCGCATAGTCGATGGCATGTTCGAGTTCAAGCAGCTCATTCTCGCTGTAGAATGGCTTCGCTTGATTGAGCAACTCACTTTTCTTCATCTAGAACTTATTATAACACTAGGAAACTAGTTGGCATGATACAGTAAGGACATCGTGAAGAGGAGGTGAATAGAATGCACCGTTTCGAGGAGCTCGACGACGCCTAACCCCACGATCTCCCGGCTGGCGTACGGCGAACAGCCTGCGCCAGTCGGGTTTCCCCTTCATTGCACCGACGATTAAAACGATATACAATAAGACTAATTGATACGCTAATGTTTAAAGGAGTGGGTAGACAGTAATGGCGAAAGTAAAGATAGCGATTAATGGGTTTGGTCGGATCGGCCGCAATGCCTTCAAGATTGCGTTTGAACGCAGTGATATCGAAATTGTAGCTGTCAATGACCTGACTGATACAAAAACACTAGCCTACTTACTAAAATACGATAGCAACTACGGCACATACCAGCATGCTGTTACGAGTGATGATCAACACATCATCGTGAACGACCAAGCAGTCAAAGTTCTGGCCGAGAAAGACCCAGCGGCGCTGCCGTGGGCAGATTTAGGTGTGGATCTGGTGATTGAATCAACAGGTTTCTTTACCGACAAAGAGGGTGCTAGCAAACACATCCAAGCTGGTGCCAAGCGTGTGGTTATCAGTGGTCCGACTAAGAGTGATGGTGTCGATACAATTGTTCTGGGAGCTAATGAAGATAAAATCGAAGATGCAACCGAAGTGATCAGCAATGCTAGCTGTACCACTAATTCACTCGGCATGGTGATGGCAATTCTTGATGCTGAATTTGGCGTAGAGAAGTCGCTCCTAACTACAGTGCATAGCTATACCGCCAGTCAAGCACTGCAAGATTCACCCAAAAAAGATGTACGAGAGGGTCGTAACGCAGCTGAAAATATCGTTCCAACCTCGACTGGTGCGGCTATTGCTGTCACCAAAGCACTGCCTGGACTCGTTGGTAAGTTCGACGGCATTAGTATGCGCGTACCGACTCCAGTGGTTTCCATCAGTGATATTACGGCGTTGCTTGCAAAAGATGTGACGGTCGATATACTCAACGCTGCTTTCAAAAAAGCGGCTGCCGATCCATTTTACCAGGGAATCTTGGCCGTTAGTGACGAACCACTGGTGAGCCGTGATTACATCGGCAATAGTCACTCCGGCACCGTTGATCTCGCCTTGACCCGCGTCGTCGGGGGTAACCTGATAAAGATTTGCGTCTGGTATGACAATGAGTGGGGCTACAGCAACCGCTTGGTCGAACTGGTAGCTGATGTCGGCAAATCACTAGCAAAACAGGCCTAAACCGCTTATACTTGAACTATGAAGATCTACTTGGGCGCAGATCATAAAGGCTTTCATATGAAAGAAAAAGTGTTTGCGTATCTCGCTAAGCACGGCTACGACGTGGAAGATGTTGGTGACAGTGAGCTCGATCCGAACGACGACTTTCCTGAGTTTGCCCAACTTGCTGCCCTCAAAGTGATCGGTGACGACGGCAAAGATCCTCGAGCGATTCTGCTGTGTGGTGGCGGTCAGGGTATGGCTATGGCGGCTAACCGCTTCCGTGGTATACGAGCTAGTGTGGTGTGGGATGCATTTGAAGCCAAGATGACACGCAACGATAATGACAGCAATATCCTCTGTCTCCCATCACGAATACTTGAAGATGAAGAAGCCGAATGGCGTGGCATTATCGAGACATGGCTCAGCACGCCGTTTGCCGACGCGGCTCGGTTTAAACGTCGTAACGCCAAGATTGATGAGCTGTAACCCATGAGCGAAATTGCACCAGCGCTGCTTGCCGAAAATGCCGATAGCTACAAGGAACAAGCTCAAAAACTCCATGCTTTTGCCAAGCGAGTTCATATTGATATCACCGATGGCGAATTCGCCCCAGTCCAAACAGTCACAGCCAGTGATCTGTGGTGGCCAGGTGAATGGGTGGTGGATATTCATGCCATGGTGGCGCGTCCCTCGGAGCACGTCAAAGCTCTTGTTGCACTCAAGCCGCATATGATCATTTTCCACGTTGAAGTCCAAGAAGACCTCTTGCCGATCATGCAATTCGTCACCCAAAACGGCATCAAGGTAGGCGTAGCTTTGCAGCGCAGCACGGTACCACACTCGGTCGGCTCGCTCATCGAGGCTGCCGATCATGTCATGATTTTTAGCGGAAACCTCGGACATTATGGTGGTACAGCCAGTCTGATGCAGCTCGAAAAGGTTCGGCTGATTCGGGCTATTAAAGCTGGTGTCGAGATAGGCTGGGATGGCGGGGTGACGGTAGAAAATGCATTCAGTCTAGTGCAAGGCGGGGTGGACGTTCTTAATGTCGGCGCCACGATTGGCAAATCGGCCGATCCAACCAGTACCTATGCCACACTCGTCAACGAAATCAACAAAGAGGGAGTGATCTAGGCATGAGTGGGCAGTTGACTATCTCTCAACTCGAGAAAAAAGCGATGGATATCCGTAAAGATATCATCACCATGCTGGAACACGCTGGTAGCGGCCATAGCGCTGGCCCGTTGGGTTTGGCAGACATTTTTTCGGCGCTCTATTTTAATATCTTGAACATCAAACCTGACGAGCCAGAGTGGCCAGACCGCGATGTCTTCTTTCTCAGTAACGGCCACTGTGTGCCGGTACAATATGCTGCCATGGCCGAACGAGGCTTTTTTGACACAAAAGAGCTTTTAACTCTGCGAAAATTTGGTAGTCGCCTGCAAGGTCATCCTGAACGGGAAAAACTACCCGGGCTTGAAAACACCAGCGGTCCACTCGGCAGTGGCCTGTCTCAGGCGGCAGGCTATGCCTACACCATGAGACATATCGATAGTATCGCTCATCGCTGGGTCTATTTTGTGACGGGCGACGGCGAGCTCGACGAGGGAAATATTTGGGAAGCGGCGATGTTTGCCGGTAAATACAAGCTGGGTAATTTGATCGGCTTCATTGATCGTAACAACATTCAAATTGACGGCACTACCGAAGACGTCATGCCACTTGAAGACTTACGTGGCAAGTGGGAGAGTTTCGGCTGGCATGTGCAAGAAATCGACGGCCATAACATCGAGAGTATTATCGATGCTGCCAGTATGGCTCGTGCTATTACCAATAAACCAAGTATTGTGATTGCTCACACCATCCCCGGTAAGGGCGTTGATTTTATGGAATATGATTATCACTGGCATGGCATGGCACCCAACAGCGATCAAGCGAAAGAAGCGTTGAAAAAACTTCGCACGCTAGACGGCAAGATCTCTCATGAAGGAGCTGGTGTATGACCCATTACCCACTGGCTGACAACGCGTTTGATAAACCAACACTCGAGCCAATCCGAGCAGGGTTTGGTCGTGGGTTGAAGCTGGCTGGTGAAAAGAACGAAGCAATCGTGGCGCTCTGCGCTGACCTGACCGAAAGTACCCAGATGCATCTTTTTAAAGAGGCCTTTCCGAAGCGGTTTATTGAAATGGGCGTGGCCGAGCAAAACCTTGTGACAGTGGCAAGTGGCATGGCACGAGCCGGCAAGATTCCCTTTACCAGTAGTTACGCTGCCTTTAGCCCGGGTCGAAACTGGGAGCAGATTCGCACCACTATTACACTGAATAATCAGCCGGTCAAGATCGTTGGTTCACATGCCGGTGTGAGCGTTGGGCCGGATGGTGCGACTCATCAAATGCTGGAAGATATCGCGCTGATGCGCGTGCTGCCAAATATGGTGGTGGTAGCACCAGGTGATAGTCTGGAGGCTGAAAGAGTCACTCAAGCCATCGCCAAAAATGGCAAACCGAGCTACATCCGTTTGGCGCGAGAGAAGACACCTGTCTTTAGTACACCTGACTCACCATTTAAAATCGGCAAAGCCTATGTACTGTGGGAAGGTCACGATATTTCGCTGCTTGGAACCGGCACGATGACCTATCAGCTACTCGTGGCTGCCAAGCTACTGCAGCAAAAAGGTATCAATGTCGAAGTCGTGCATGTGCCGACGATCAAGCCGCTGGATGACGAAACAATTCTTCATAGCGTTCGAAAAACTGGTCGCGTCGTCACGGCTGAGGAAGCCCAGATCAAGGGTGGGTTTGGTGGCGCAGTGGCAGAGTTGCTCGGAGAAAAACTGCCGACTCCTCTGCTACGAATCGGCATGCAAGATCGTTTTGGCGAATCGGGCAAGCCCGATGAGCTCCTCGATCATTTTGGATTGACTGGAGAAAAGATAGCCCAGCGCGTCGAAGCGTTTATTAATGACACGCCGAAGTATCACCAAGGATTTTAAAGGAGCAACTATGGGACTGACCATCAAACAAATACGAGACAACACCACGCGGGCACGGCATTTGTATCAGCGTACGCGAGCGCAGCATTTTGCGGTCGGCGCCTTTAATATTGATAATCAAGAGACGTTAATCGCGGTGGCGCGAGCCGCACAAAAGCTCAATTCACCAGTCCTCGTGGAAGTCAGTGATGGTGAAGTCAAAGCGATGGGGCTAGAAAACATTCGCGATCTCGTTGATAACTACAAAGTCGAATACGGTGTCGAAATGTATTTGAACCTCGACCACAGCCCGACGGTCGAGGATTGTAAGCGTGCGATCGATGCCGGCTATGAATTCATCCATATTGATATTTCACAGGCTAATCACGATGCTACGACCGAGGAGATTATTGAAAAAACAAAAGAAGTTGTCGAGTATGCTCGTTTCACGGGAGCTCTCGTCGAGAGCGAACCACACTACTTTGGCGGCTCATCGAATGTCCATACCGAAGCGATTGATTATGAAGAAATCAAAAAGACATTTAGTACTCCCGAAAGTACTAAAGCATTCGTCGACGCGACGGGTGTCGATACGTATGCTGCAGCTATAGGCAATTTACATGGCAAATATCCGGTACCAAAAGAACTCGATCTCGAATTACTACAACGTATCCGCGATGTAATCGATTGCCAAATTAGTCTCCATGGTGGCAGCGGCACACCACTTCACTATTTTGAAGAAGCAGCCAAGATTGGTGTCAGCAAGATTAACATCAACAGTGATATGCGCTATGCCTTTCGAAAAACCCTCGAAAAAGTCCTGGCCGAAAACCCCGACGAGTATGCTGTGGTAAAACTCATGCCGCAAGTCTACGAAGCAGTGCAGGCGGTAGTTGAAGAAAAGATCAGTGCGTTTGGATCGTCAAACAAGGCCGTTGGTTAACGCAGTGCCGGCAATCTCGCGGTCATACTGTCGAATATAAAAATCTGCATCAGTCTTTGTGTAGTGAAAACGGGTGGCGTAATTGAGTTGTTGAAGCGCTGCATGTGAAGTGTCGCCAAGATGTTTCTCAATGCAATAACCCGCCATCTCATCTATGAGTGGAACGAGCCGTGAGAATGAGGTTTCCTCCATAACATGCACGGCAACATAATCATTGCAGAGCAAGGCAGCAGCGTCACTGAGGCCGCGCGCAATCGTGCCATTGTGAAGGATAGCGCCGAGTTCGCGTAAGAATTTCCCCTCCTTCGTCTTCTCTCCCTGTGCGCCCTGTGATGCGATATCCTTGAAATAGTCCAAGAACTGATCTGGTTTTTGCAATACAAGAGCCCACAATCTACCTGGCATATAGGTGGCGTCGACCACCTTTTCTCCTTGTTGTTGCATAACCTTCAATGTAGTAAACCAAGAAGCGGCCTCATACTCTTCATCAGGGGTGCTAAAGAATCTCTCGGACATATCTATTAACTTAAACTACATCTCCCTCATTTTCAAGCATAAGTGATATAATAGCTGCAATATGAGTGGGCAAACACCAAGAATACTGGCAATCGGCGCGGCAGTTCAAGATGTCTTTTTGAGCCACAGCGACGAATTTAAGCCGGTCAGCGAGAAATCAGTCCATGAACAGTTCATGAAACTGGAGCTGGGTGCCAAGGCGGATGTCAATAATATCGATTTTAGTACTGGCGGTGGTGCGACCAACGCGGCGGTCACATTTGCGCGCCAGGGCTTACATTCGATGTTCATGGGGACAATCGGTCATGATCCAGCCGGTGCTGCTGTCCTGACTGACCTCGACAATGAAGGTGTTGATACGACCCATGTGAGTTACTCCCAACGTTACAATACTGGCTATTCAGTGCTTTTACTGGCGCCAAGTGGTGAACGCACGATTTTAACCTATCGCGGTGCCTCAACGCACTACGACGCCAAGTTTTTCGATCTGACAAATGTTGATGTCGATTGGCTGTATGTCTCCAGTATGGCGGGAAGTATGGAGACGCTCCACGCAATATTCGAGCAGGCTAAGAAAAAGGGTATAAAGATATTCTTTAACCCGGGTAAGGGCGAACTTGCACATATTGGAAAACTAAAAGCCCTACTTGAAGATGTCGACGTTTTGTCAGTGAACCGTGAAGAAATGCAGCAGATAGTTGAAGGCGAAGAGCTGGAAGAATTGGGTCGTCATGCTATGCACTACGTACCGGTGGCGATTGTCAGCGACGGACCTAATGGTGTACTGGCGACCGACGGAAAAACAATTGTGCGTGGTGGAATGTACGAAGATGTGCGAGTAATCGATCGAACTGGTGCTGGTGACGCCTTCGGCTCCGGCTTCCTCAGCGAGTGGGCACAAGAAAAGTCACTCAAAGAGGCTATTGTGTTGGCGAGTGCTAATTCTACCTCTGTGGTCACAAAAATTGGTGCCAAAGCAGGCATTCTGCATCATCACTCTAAACTGCACGACATGCTACTGCACGAGAAGGAATTCTAGGAATGCTATGACGAAATTTTTACAAGATCTTCTAACCTCAACCGAACCACTATTCCCACAGGCTCTCAGCCAGCTGGAACGCTCGACAGGCAGCGATGGCGTCGACGTGCGACTGATTGCCGATGTCACCCATAAGGCCCACGACGTAATGCGCGGCCTCAAACTGGACACGGCTGATACCACCGCACGGGAACTGTACCTGGCGCTCAATTCATACATCACTCAGAGCACAACCCACGAACTCTTATTTGATGCCGACTTTATGTTGCTAAAGATCGAAAATGAGGTCGTGTCATTTAATCTGATTGATGTGATTGAGAACGTTCATCACCAGTTGCCATTTGATCAGCGCATGATTACTCATGGCCAACGGGCACTGCGCGGCGAAATCATAGCTCGCTACATTGCGCATCCACGAACTGACGAAGGCACAACGCGTCAGTTTGCGCTCGATGCCGGATTAGTCGAACCGTCTGACCAGCATTATCCATCAGTCAAGGCGCACCAGGCAGCGCTTGAGACAAGCGTAGCAACCGGGCCGTATATCCTCACAATTGGTGATATTTTCACTGACGCGTTTATTAAACTCGATGAAAAGTATGCGCGGATTGACACCGATTCAGACGGCAGCAAGCGATTGAGCTTGCCATTTGGTTCGAAGCCACCATACGATAGTGTTGATATCGTCAAAGCTGTTGGGCCATCGCCAAATGCCGCTGTCGCAAGCGCCCGACTCGGTTTGCGTACTGGGCTTATGGCGTGGCTAGGCGATGATTTACCCGGCGAGGAATCACTTGAACATCTTGCCTCGGAGCGGGTTGATACCTCACTCATGATCACGCAACCTAATTCAAAATCGAGTTATTGGTATGTCCTGAGATATGGCTCGGACAGAACGATGCTTGTCAGAAGCGAAGCCTATGATTATGAGTGGCAAGCCCCCGAGAATGCTCCCGACTGGATCTATCTATCATATATTGGGGCGAATTCATGGCCGCTACATGAAGGCCTGCTCGGTTATCTGAATGATCATCCTGAAACAAAGCTTGTCTTCCAGCCTGGTACGTTCCATTTTGAATGGGGTATAGAGAAGTTAGCTGCACTGTATCAACGGAGTCACCTCGTCGTTATGAACCGAGAAGAGGCGGTGGAGGTAACTGGTAAAACATATGATTCATTGCACGATCTGGCGACTGGCTTGCATGATCTTGGCGTGACGACGGTGGTTATTACTGATGGCTCCAATGGCTCATATGCATCGTTTGACGGGAAGCTTGTGACGATTCCGAATTATCCAGATCCAGCGCCGCCACTTGATAGGACAGGCGCAGGTGACGCATTTGCCTCGACTATCATGGCAGCTTTAGCACAGGGTGAGTCAGTAGAAACGGCGCTCACCTGGGCGCCGATCAACAGCATGAGTGTGGTACAGAAACTTGGTGCTCAGGCGGGACTATTGAGTAAAGAAGATATACAAAAATACCTCGACGGTGCACCTGACTGGTATAAAGTGTCGGAGCTTACAAAGTGAGATATCAGATTTGCGTATCGGGTGCGGCGAGCGGATTGAGTGTCGAGAGTTCACATGAACTAGCTTTCCAGCTCGGCAAGATCATTGCCGAAAAAGGCAAAACACTGACAACTGGAGCGACGGTTGGACTGCCGCACTACGCTGCTATGGGCGCCTTTAGCGTTAAAGACCGCCACGGCGTATCAGTTGGTTTTTCGCCAGCCAGTTCGTTTCGAGAACATGTGGCCGTCTATCGATTGCCGACCAAAGAATTTGATTACATTAACTTCACCGGCATGGAATACGTCGGTCGTGACGTTCACTTGGTGCGTAGTAGCGATGCGGTCATTACGGTCGGCGGCCGCATGGGTAGCTTACACGAACTCTCTACAGCTCTCGAGAGTCGCAAAGTCGTCGGTGTGCTGCTTGGTAGCGGCGGCTTGGCTGACTACGTTAAGACGCTGCTCGAAAATATCGAAGCCCCAGGAGCCCGCGACGTCATTTTTGATACCGATCCGGAGGCCTTGGTGACCAAGGTAATCGCTGCGCTCGATGAAAAATATGCCGATTTTCAGCACGACGGAACAGACAGCTACCTCGAAAAGCGTAGCACCCAAAAGGGCTAGGCGATGCTAACTACTCTTATCGCGACTCTCAAGAATACGGTATAATAGGACGATGACTAAATTCCGTCTCGAAACCAAGTACCAGCCTACCGGCGATCAGCCGCGGGCGATTGCTCAGTTGATTGACGGGCTGAATAACGGCGAAAAAGAACAAACACTACTCGGCGTGACCGGTAGTGGCAAAACATTTACCATGGCGAATATTATTCAGGATCGCCAAGTGCCGACATTGGTACTGGCACACAATAAAACCCTGGCGGCTCAACTGTTTTCAGAATTTAAAACTTTCTTCCCCGACAACGAAGTCCACTATTTTGTCAGCTACTTCGATTACTACCAGCCAGAGGCCTATATTGCCAGTAGCGATACTTACATCGAAAAAGACTCGGCCATTAACGAAGAGATTGACCGGCTGCGCCACGCGGCCACCACGGCGCTGATCACACGTCGCGACACTATTATTGTCGCCAGTGTGAGCTGTATTTATGGCATCGGGTCGCCTGACGATTACGCCGAAATGTCTATTGCTGTCAAAAAAGGCGAGCGCCGCCAACAGGAAAAATTTATTCGGCTTCTGACCGATATTCAATACCAGCGCAATGATATCGATTTTCATCGCAGTACCTTCCGCGTCAAAGGTGACGTGGTTGATGTATTTCCAGCCGGTAGCGACGTAGCCTACCGAATTGAATTCTTTGGTGACGAAGTCGATCGGATTACGCGAATTGACCCACTGACAGGTGAAATACTCGGTGAACCAACCGAAATTAGTATTTTCCCGAGCAGTCACTACGTCACGCCAAAGCAAAAAGTCGATCGTGCTATCGAGAACATCAAAAAAGAGTTTGAAGAACGAGTAACCTGGTTTGAAAAGCATGATAAGTTGCTGGAAGCGCAGCGGCTGAGCCAGCGCACTAAATACGACCTCGAGATGCTGGAAGAGACCGGCTTTGTAAAAGGTATCGAGAACTACAGCCGCTACCTGACCAATCGTGAGCCCGGCGAACAACCAGCTACGTTGATGGATTATTTCTCGGACGATTTCTTGCTCCTCGTCGATGAAAGCCATATGACGCTACCACAAGTACGTGGTATGTATAACGGTGATCGAGCCCGTAAAGAAGTCCTGGTGGAGCACGGCTTTCGCTTACCTAGCGCGCTCGACAACCGCCCACTGCGCTTTGAGGAATTCAATCGTCATATGAACCAGGCGATTTATGTATCGGCCACACCGTCAGAATATGAATTATCGCGTAGTCCCGAACCTGCCCAGCAGGTGATTCGACCAACTGGCTTGCTTGATCCAGTCATTGAAATCCGTAAGACCGAGGGTCAAATCGATGATTTAATTGCTGAAATTCGTGATCGCACCAGCAAGGGACAGCGCGTCCTGGTGACGACATTGACCAAGCGTATGGCAGAAGATTTATCTCAGTATCTCCTCGAGCTCGACATTAAAACAGCCTATATCCACAGTGACGTTGATACGCTGGAACGTGGTGATATTTTGCGCGATCTGCGCCTTGGTGTCTACGACGTGCTGGTTGGTATTAACCTGCTACGCGAAGGCCTCGACCTGCCTGAAGTCAGTATGGTGATCATTATGGATGCCGACAAAGAAGGTTTTTTGCGTTCAGAAAGTGCACTCATTCAAAACATCGGCCGAGCCGCCCGTCACCAAGAAGGCAAGGTGATTATGTATGCCGATAAAACCACGCGTTCCATGCAAGCAGCCATCGATGAGACCAACCGCCGCCGCACCATCCAGGAGGCGTATAACACCGAGCACAACCAGACGCCAGTCAGTATCGACAAGGCCATCGACGAAGGTTTACGATCGATTATCCCGAAGAAGGATGACGGTAAGAACAAGATCGATCTCAAAAAGATTCCAAAAGATGAATATGCTTCGCTGGCCAAAGAGTTATCTGGCCAGATGGAACTGGCCAGCGCTAATCTCGAATTTGAAAAAGCCGCCGAGCTCCGTGATTTGATCGCAGAGATTAAGCAAAAAATGTAGCTAAAAATAAAAGAAGACGATAAGTCGGCACTGACAGCATGAGCTGTCACTATGTGCCGACTTATCGTCGTCTTGTTCTTCCCCGAAGAGTGGGTTCACACACCACTAGGGCGTACCGAGAATCCGGTCGTACATGTCAGACGTCAGTGTAATACTGGCGCTATCGAGGTTGTTGGTGACGATCCGTGCAAGCCCGCGACGCTGGGTGTCAGACGACAGGGACATGCCGGTCACGATGGACTTGCAATCCCGAATCAGCAACAGGTTCCAGGCAAAAATGCCACCGCAGGCCTGTCTATACTTGACATCAACGCCATAAGTTATGTCGTCATTGATGTGCAAAACTACTCCCGGCTCAATCGTCTCGGATTGAGTGAAGGTGACCTTGCTCATCGGGATTTCCAGGATGTAACTCTGGTCACCGTAGGCAAACCCCAGCGACAAAGCAGAAGCTGGCTGGGTACTGACACTGGCATTGGCATAAAAAATTCCCGATGCAGCAGCAGCGTCGACACTGGTGCCGCCAAACCGACTGCCGAGCCGCAAGTTATACTTGGCGTCCGACTCGAGGCCAAACAGGGCGGTCGTATCTCGGGTCGTTGCATGGGGGATGCTCGTGCCAGATGTGACGAGGAGCGAGCCTATGTTGAGCCCTGTGATCAACACTGCCGTACTTAGAACAGTCACAATCATGTATCCGAGGGTGTTGAACAGCCCTTCATAAGTAGCACACACTACCAGCAGCGCTACGAGATAGACCACCACCACAAGAATAATCCAGGGACTCCATTCGAAGTTGAGCATGGAAAACCACTCTCCTAATTTATGAAAGAACAAGATGACTTATTGTATCATAAAACGGCTGATATGCAATTTCTTTAAGTCGTACAGAACATGATCTAGCCTTTGAGATTAAGCAAAAGCTCTAACACTAGACAAATACCTCTGACTATGCTACTATTAGGACATTGCATTCGATGAATGTCGAGCCTCTTTCAAAGACTAGCGCAAATGATTTCAAATAAACGCGCGCGGCCACCGAAATATCCTCTCGCTGTTCTCTCTGAGTTTTTATAAACTCTCTGACTGCATGACAGCTATTACTACAAATAACGAAAGGGTTATATTTTCTATGGCATATCAACAAAACAGAGGCGGACAGTCTCGTAGCTCACGACCAACTGGCGGCAACCGAAGTTTCGGTGGCGGCGGTGGACGTCGTGGCGGTGGTGGTAATCGTGGACCTGCAAAGAAGTTCATCCATCCATCAAAGTTTATTAACAAAGCCGTCGCCAAGGCCGACGAAGTTGTGTATGAATCAAAACACAAGTTTGCCGACTTTCCGTTTGGCGCTCAATTACACCACAACGTAGCCAGTAAAGGTTATGAAACGCCGAGCGCAATTCAAGACCAAGCGATTCCGTTTATTATTGACGGCAAAGATGTGATTGGCCTGGCCAACACTGGTACTGGTAAAACAGCTGCCTTCTTGCTACCGATCATCGAACGCCAAAGTGGTATTACGCTGCGACCGAGCGTGCTGATCATGGCACCAACGCGTGAGCTGGCTCAGCAAATCGACGAGCAGTTCCGTGAATTTAGTAAGGGCCTCGACCTTTACTCAACGCTGATTGTCGGCGGTGTTAATATCGATCGCCAGATCCGCGATTTGAAACGTCGACCACATGTGATCATCGGTACACCTGGACGTCTGAAGGATCTGATGAAGCGCCGTGTACTACAGCTCAAGAACATGACGACATTAGTACTCGACGAAGCTGACCGCATGCTCGACATGGGCTTTTTGCCCGACATTCGTCAAATTATTACCGAAATGCCCCGTGAACGTCAGACGCTATTTTTTAGTGCCACGATTACACCTGAAATTTCTGCACTGGTAAACGAGTTCTTGAACGATCCAGTGACTGTTTCTGTCCGCACCAGCGAAACGAGCGAGCACGTCGAACAAGATGTGATCGAATCACGCGACAAAACGCACAAGATCGAAATCTTGACTGAAATGCTCCGTGGTGATGACTATGACAAAGTTCTTGTCTTTGGTGAGACCAAATTTGGCGTGCAGCGCCTCAGCGATCACCTCGATAACAGCGGCATCCCATCAGTTGCTATTCATGGTAATAAAAATCAATCACAGCGCCAACGTGCTTTGAAGCAATTCAAAGACGAACGTGTCCGTGTGCTCGTGGCAACCGATGTGGCTGCTCGTGGTCTTGATATACCAAATGTCTCGCACGTGATCAACTTTGACACACCACAGACCTACGAAGACTACATTCACCGCATCGGCCGTACTGGTCGTGCTGGTGCCAGTGGTAAAGCTCACACGTTCATCGACCGTCGTTAAGACGTTGCTCTATGAAGCCTGACGCGACCCCGGGGGAGTTGCTGCCAGAGTTTTATTAATGAATTCTGCAGCCTCAACCAGTGTTCGTTCTTTGGGATGATACATATCAATCTCGACGAACGGCAAACCAGTTTCTATAAAGTGATTTCTCACAGCTCGTTGACCAATATGGTGCATCTGAAGCCTTCGCCTTGCGGAGGCTTCAGAAATATCTCGCTCACCCCCTCGTTTCAGCATGCGGCGAACCGCTTCGTCATCGTTGACATGGGTGATGACTGCCGCGCGGACGTACAGCCCTTCGCGGATACTGGTTTCGTAGAGCTGCTCAACCTGGTTACCGAAACGCGGAAACCCATCAAGTAGAATAGTGTCTGCCTCGGAGCGAAGCAGGGCTTCAGATAGAATACCGACGATCACAGGAGGGTCGAGTGGTTTATGGGGCGATGCATTCATATGATTGATGATGGCTTGACGAAAATCAGACGCGAGGACTCCACGTCCGAGCACATGCTGTGCTTGTTCGCGGACGTACTCTCCAATCGATATATGGTCAACTCTATAAGGGGGAAAATCGTCAGAACGGTCGAGTGCAACCTGAAGACGGCGAGACAGATTTGTCTTGCCAGAGCCACCCGCGCCAGTTATTGCCACCAAGGAACGTTCGCTCATTACCAATCCTCCGTTACACTTTGGATACTTTTACTTTATCATAGAAATACTTTTACGGTATAATAAGTAATATGACACAAATCTCTCGCGACGATGTGCTGCATCTGGCACAGCTTTCTAGCTTGCAACTTACCGACGATGAAGTCGATAATTTGCGTGCTGACATTGCTAATATTCTTGGCTACGTCGAGCAGTTAGGCGAACTCGATACCACCGGTGTCGAACCCACCTACCAGGTAACAGACCTTGAGAACGTATGGCGAAATGACGAGGTGATTGACAGCGGTATTGATCGCGAGCAACTGCTGGCATTGGCTCCGGCGAGTGCCAGCAATTCAGTGAAAGTACCAAAGGTTCTTTAAGCATATGGTAAAAATTGCTGATTATGCCTCGTCGTCCGCGGTCGCCAATGTACGAACCGCGCTCGAAAGAGCCAAGCAGTACGAAGCGCACCATGCACTTCTCAATTTGACTGAAACACGTGCTCTTGAGCGCGCCGCTAAAGTTGAAAGTGGTGAAATAACTGGCAAGTTAGCCGGAGTGCCGTTTGTGGTCAAGGATAATTTCCTGGCTTTTGGTGCGCCGACCACGGCTGCCAGTACTATGCTGGAGAATTTCAACGCACCACTGCAAGCTACAGCGGTGGAGAGACTTGAGGCTGAGGGTGCGATTTGTATCGGCAAGGCCAACCTTGATGCCTTTGCTCATGGTGGAAGCACCGAAAATTCAGCCTTTGGCCCAACTAAAAATGCCATCGATGACACACGGGTAGCCGGCGGTAGTTCTGGCGGCTCCGCCGTCGTGACGGCACTTGATATCGTGCCGTTTGCCCTCGGCACCGATACTGGCGGCTCAATCCGTCAACCAGCCAGTTTTAATGGCGTCTACGGCGTCAAGCCCACGTATGGAACAGTCAGTCGTTACGGTGTGGTGGCGATGGCGAGTAGTACTGATACGATCGGTTGTCTCACGACGACAGCCGACGACGCAGCACTGGTGATGAGCATTATGGCCGGCAAAGACGAGCGAGATATGACGACGCTCCCCAATTTTTTCACTCCCGAAGCAACCGTTTTACCACTCAGGATCGGGCTCGTTGCCGAATCGATGAATGACGATGTCGACGCCGACGTTCGTGCGGCGACCAGTGCCTACGCCGAGAAACTTCGAGCAGCCGGCCATACCGTCGAAGAAGTGAGTATGCCAATTCTGAAATACACGCTGGCGATGTACTATATCATCGTGCCGGCTGAGATTAGTAGTAATTTGGCGCGCTACGATGGGATTCGTTATGGCTATCGCGCCGAAGCACTCACTCTGGCTGAGCTGTATGGTAAGACACGCGACGAAGGGTTTGTCACCGAAAATAAACGCCGCATTATGATTGGGAGCTATGTCCTGTCGAGCGGCTTTTTCGACGCCTATTACCAACAGGCTCAAAAAGCTCGCACACTTCTCATAGCTGAGTATCAGAAACTATTCGAAACCTACGATGTGCTACTTGGCCCTGTCACGCCAACTCCGGCGTTTAAACTTGGTGAAAACACCGGCGATCCCATCAAGATGTACCTCACAGATATCATGACTGTCCCTGCCAGTCTGGCTGGTCTGCCGGCATTGAGCGTACCAGCGGGTACTAATGAAGCGGGTCTACCAATCGGCATTCAGCTGACTGGATGGCGACGCAGTGATGCGCGACTACTTGCCCTTGCCTCATCGATGGAGGCCAACTAATGGACGGCATGCTCATCATTATTTTTGCTATTGTCTTGGTGCTCGGCGGCGTGCTATTGGCAGTCATTTCGTTTGCTAAAGGCGGCAAGCAATACCTCGACGTTGAAAAATATCGCGTTAAATGGCTGGCTATCGAGCAGAGCCTCAAGCCCGACCAGGAAGCTAGCTATCATCTGGCACTCCTCAATGCCGACAAGCTACTCGATCATGCTCTCAAAGAACGTGGGTTTAGCGGTAATACCATGGGTGAGCGCATGAAATCAGCCCAAAAGGCCTGGTCAAACGCTAACAATGTCTGGACGGCTCACAAGCTCCGCAATCAAATTGCCCATGAAGCCGAGGTTAGGATTACGCTCGATACCACCCGGCGTGCTTTAGCGGCATTTCGCCAAGCCTTAAAAGATGTGGGAGCAATTTAACATGTTAACCGATGACTTACTGGCGAAATATGACATGACAATTGGAATTGAGTGCCATGTACAGCTGGCGACCGCCACGAAACTGTTTAGTGGTGCCGATAATGACGCCCGCGACAGAGAACCTAATAGTGTAGTAAGCCCTATCGATTATGGTTTACCCGGCATGTTGCCCGTCTTGAACCGTGAAGCCGTCACCCTGGCTATCAAAGCCGGCAAAGCGCTGAACGCTGAAATAGCTCGTGTCAGTCGATTCGATCGCAAACATTATTTTTATCCTGATTTGCCAAAAGGCTACCAGACCACGCAAATGTATAACCCGATTATTTTAGAGGGCTACATTGATGTCCCACTCGAAAGTGGTGAATCAGTCCGCGTTCGCATTCACCACGCACATATGGAAGAAGATGCCGGGAAACTGACGCACTACGCAGACTATAGCCTAGTGGATCTCAACCGCGCCGGCACACCCCTGATTGAAATTGTGTCTGAACCCGACATGCATTCTGCGCTTGAAGCCAAGGCTTACGCGACTGAACTCTACCGCCTGATGACCTACGCCGGCGTAACACGCGGTGATCTGTACCATGGCAACATGCGCTTTGATGTCAATATTTCAATTGCACCCAAAGGTGCGACTGAGCTTGGCAAACGAGCTGAGGTAAAAAATCTTAATTCATTCCGAAGTGTTGAAAAAGCCGCTGAATATGAATTCCGTCGACAAGTTGAGCTGGTCGAAAAAGGCGAGCAGGTAGTACAGGAAACGCGCGGCTGGGATGACGCTAAGCAAAAGACGATGAGTCAGCGCAGTAAAGAGGACGCCCAAGATTATCGCTATATGCCTGATGCTGACATTCCTCCGATTGTGCTTGGCGAGCAGGAAATTATTGATATCCAGGCAACACTACCACTACTACCGCCAGTCTACCGCGCCAAGTGGGCCAGTCTTCAGCTTGATCGCTCAGTCATTGATTCACTGCTTTCTAACCAAGCCTATGCTGTTATGGTGGCGGCCATCCAAGACGAAGCTGGTGACGAAACAGCGACTCGGGTGGCGCACTGGTTTGCGAGCGCCTTGGGTGCGACCGATGGCGGTTCATCAACCGATATTTCACAACTCTCATCGGTCAGCTTGATAGAACTTTCCGGCATGGTCAATGCTAGTGAGCTTAGTAGCACAGCAGCAAAAGATATCTTTATCGAACTTTTGACGAGCGATGATTCACCGCGAGTTATCGCTGAGCACAAGAATCTCCTGCAGGTGAGCGACGAATCAGCCATTGCTACTATTGTCGACGAAGTATTGGCCGATCCTGCCAGTCAACAGTCCATCCAGGATATGCGTGAGGGTAAAGACAGGGCAATCGGCTATTTGGTCGGACAGGTCATGAAGAAATCACAGGGCAAGGCCAACCCCGCGCTGGCTCAAAAGCTGATTCGAAACAGGCTCTAGTAGTCATTCGCGCAGTTGTCCCCTAACTGAAAAATAGGTTACAATAGTACTAGTAGAAAACTCAACGTTCTCTACGTTCAAAAAAATCTAAAAGGAGGCGCCATCCATGGATTGGGCTCAAATTCTCGTTATTATACTGTCGGTCTTTTTGGCACTATTTCTATTACTTGCGATCATCCTCACGGTGATACTTATTAAACTGACTCGGCAGATACGGTCAGTTACCGGTTCGGCGCAGCGCACCGCCGAGAGTGTTGAGAAAGCCGTCGTCGGCTTCACCAATATCACCTCACCAGTCTTCTTGGCGAAACTACTCACTAAACAGGTCAAGAAATTTAAATCAAAGTAAAAGGAGGTTCATCATGGCAAAGGGAAAATTCGCACTCGGGGCACTCGTAGGCGCGGCAGTTGGAACGGTCGTTGGCATACTGACTGCTCCTAAAAGCGGCAAGGAAACGAGAGCAGAACTCAAAGTGAAAGCTGAAGAAGCTAAAGCTGACGCACTCACTAAGGCCACCGAAGCTCGCACTAGGGCTGACGCGGTCGCTCATGACGTCAAGCTGAAGGCTGAAAAAGCCGCTGAAGATGCGCGCGTCACAGCTCAAGACGTCAAGACAAAAGCTGAAGCAAAAGCGGCTGAGCTTAAGACGACAGCCGAAGAATACAAAGTTCGTAGCGAAAACGCTGTCCACGGGGCTGTCGACGGTGCGAAAAAAGGTTTTAACAAAAAGTAGTTTGTTAAAAATCATAAAAAATGACACACTTATTAAAACAGTGTGTCATTTTTATTGGAGAACGTAGCATATGAAAAAATTTGTCAAAAAAGTAACTGGCCGCATTAAGAAAGATAACGAAAACGGCGCTCGAACAGCGGTGATCGAGGATCTCTTTTATGACTTTCACCGCAATCGGCATCAGGTGTATATGATGAATCTTATCCGGGGTATTTTCTTTGGATTTGGCAGCGTGCTTGGCGCAACCGTTGTGATTGCCCTCGTCGTCGGCTTACTTAATCTATTCACCGACGTACCTGGAGGTATCGGTGATTTCATTCAGCGTATTGTTGACGCCGTTAATCAACCGCGATCCAAGGTTTAGGCGCATTTTACTACAACATGTACAGTAGCATCAGAGTATACTAGTACATAGGTATGGGGGTTAAGGTAGAGTCTTCAAAAACGCAGACGGTTCGATTGCAACCGTCTGATTACGTGCATCTGCATAACCACACTCATCACAGCCTACTGGACGGTATGACGAAAATTCCTGATCTGGTAGAGAAAATAAAAAGCATGGGTATGGAAGCGGTCGCTATGACCGATCATGGAACTATGAGTGGTGCTGTGGAGTTCTACAAAGCCGCCAAAGAGACCGGCGTGAAGCCGATTATTGGCATGGAAGCCTATGTGGCTGCTCGTTCCCGGCACGACCGTGACCCCCAAAAAGACAAAGCACGCTACCACCTCATTTTGCTAGCCATGAACGAAACAGGCTATAAGAATCTAATGTATCTGTCGACAACGGCCAACCTCGAGGGGATGTACTACAAGCCACGTATCGACCATGACCTATTGGAAAGTCACAACGAAGGGTTGATCGCTCTCAGTGCTTGCGCCAGTGGCGAAGTAGGGGAGAACCTGCGACTCGACAACTACGAAGAGGCTAAAAGTATCGCTGCCTGGTATAAATCAATCTTTGGCGACCGCTATTATCTGGAGCTCCAAGACCATGGCCATCCCGACTCTCCTGCCCGGTGGGATGTGCAGGTCAAGATCAACGGCTATTTGGAGCGCCTCTCGGCCGAACTGGATATTCCCTGCGTCGTCACCAGCGACGGTCATTATTTGAGCCACGACGACCAGGAGGCTCACGAGATCCTGCTCTGTGTTGGTACTGGTTCGTTTTTGAGCGATGAAAAGCGCATGAGCCTGAAGGACTTCGAACTTCATGTTACCGATCCAGCAGATATTATTGCGCGCTGGAGTAAAACCAATCCGGAGGCGATCGCCAACACTAAACGAATCGCTGACCGCTGCCAGGTGGAGCTCGCACTGGGTGGAATATTGATTCCAAAGTTTCCAACCCCAAACGGTGAAAGCGAAAAGGATTTCCTCGATAAACTCGTCTATCAAGGGATGGCGGTGCGCTACGCAGGGAAAACCGTCGAAGAGGTTGATTCAATGACGAGCGAAAAGATCCGTTCACTACTGTTACCCGAGCAAGTAGAGCGACTCGATATGGAATTCGGGGTGCTCGATAAAATGGCCTACAATGGGTATTTCCTTATTGTGCAGGATTTTATTAACTGGGGGAAATCACAGGGTATTATCTTTGGTCCAGGGCGAGGCTCGGCTGCTGGCTCAATCGTGGCGTATGCCCTCAATATCACCGATCTTGATCCACTCAAATACGATCTGCTGTTTGAGCGTTTCTTGAATCCTGACCGTATTTCCATGCCAGACATCGACATCGACATCCAAGATACTCGCCGTAATGAGGTTATCGAATACTGTTCCAATAAATACGGGGCATCGCGGGTGGCAAACATCGTGACCTTTGGCAAGATGGCCGCTCGGGCAGCGGTTCGTGATGTGGCGCGAGTGCTCGAAGTGCCTTACGCTGAAGCCGATCGTTTTTCAAAAATGATTCCGCCACCCGTTCAGGGGCGCCATATTCCACTGGCAAAAAGTGTCGTCAATGACGCCGACCTTCGTCACGAGTACGAGACTAATCCAACCGCCAAAAAAGTATTTGATTACGCTATTCGACTGGAGGGGACGATTCGTTCCCATGGCGTGCACGCCGCCGGTGTCGTGATTGCGCCCGACGACATTGTGAACTATGCACCACTCGAAATGGCGCAAAAAGGTGTCGTCTCCACCCAGTATTCGATGGGGCCAGTCGAAGATCTTGGGCTACTCAAGATGGACTTTCTGGGCTTGTCTAACCTTACGATTATTAACAATGCGCTGCGTATCATCAAAAAAGTCTACAAAGACGATATTGATCTCTCTATGATTCCGCTCGATGACGTGACGACTTACGAACTATTCCAGCGCGGTGATACAACCGGTGTCTTCCAGCTTGAGTCGGCAGGTATGAAACGCTACTTGCGCGACTTGAAGCCGACAGTGTTTGAGGACATCATCGCTATGGTGGCGCTGTATCGTCCAGGTCCGATGCAATTTATCGACAGCTTTATCAAACGAAAACATGGCCAAGAGCGCATCACCTATCTCGATAAGGGCATGGAGAACTCGCTCCAGAGCACCTACGGCATTCTGGTTTACCAAGAGCAATTTATGCAGATTAGTAAAGAGTGGTGCGGGTTTACGGGCGGGCAGGCTGACACATTGCGTAAGGCCGTCGGTAAAAAGAATATCGACCTGATGCGTAAGGTGAAAGTCGAATTCGTCGAAGGTGCCGTGGCGACAAGTGGCGTTGATCCGAAAGTCGCTGAGAAGTTTTGGGATCAGCTGGAAGAGTTCGCTAACTACTGTTTCAACAAATCGCACGCTGCTTGCTACGGCCTGATTTCCTACTGGACAGCCTACCTAAAAGCCCATTATCCGGATGCATTTATGGCCGCCTTGATGACGAGTGACCAGGACGATATTGATCGTTTGGCGATTGAGATCAACGAGTGTAAGCACATGGGCATACAGGTGTTAGCGCCTGACGTCAATGAATCGTTTGTCGAATTTGCCGTTGTGCCAGACAAGAAGCAGATCCGCTTCGGCATGGCCGCCGTCAAGGGTGTCGGTGTCGGGGCGGTTGAAGAAATCTTGCGTGCTAGGGATGGTGACGGCAAATTTACCAGCATCGAAGATTTTGCTCGGCGAGTTGGCACCAACAAATTTAATAAAAAGGCCTGGGAGTCACTTATCAAGACTGGTGGTTTTGACGGTTTCGGTAACCGATCCGATCTCCTATTTAACCTTGAAACCATTCAGGGCTTTGCTAGTAAACTCCAAAAAGAAGCCCTCAGTGGTCAGATCGATATGTTCGCGCTCCTCGGGTCTGAATCGTCGCTACAACCATCGATGAGCCTGCAGGAGGCACCGGTGAAGCACACTCAAAAAGAACAGTTGATGTGGGAGCGCGAACTACTTGGTCTGTACATTAGTGCTCATCCGCTCGATAGTTTCGATAAATACTTTGAAGAGCAAACAATTCCACTTATGAGCATCAAGCCTGACGTAGACGGCAAAAAAGCCACCATCGGTGGTATTATCACCACACTGCGTACTATCATCACTAAAAATGGCAGCAAGATGGCCTTTATGGGCATTGAAGATAAAACCGGTGAAGCCGAAATTATCGTTTTCCCAAATCTCTATGCTGAGCTCGGGGCAAAACTCGCCCAAGATGTGGTCATCCGTGCTACTGGCAAGATCAGTGCCCGCGATCGTGACGGCAACCTGGGTGATGAAGCTAAGATGATTGCTGATGAGATTATCATTGTCAGCGATAAAGACTTACGTGACTACGAATCAACTGGCCGCAAGATGAAACCACCAACTATCAGCACCAAGGTAAAGGCAGAACGGGTTGCTAAGCAGGCTATTGAGGCTGCGACAGAAACGATTACCTCGCTGCCGATTGCCGAGGTGCCGTCACTCAAAAAGCTATTTGTGCACATTAGAAATCCCGACGATCATGAAGCGTTGCTGAGTCTCAAGAAAACTTGCAGCGACCATCCCGGCATATCTGACGTTGTGCTTGTCCTCGGATCCGAGAAAAAATCAGCTATCAAACTACCATTCCGGGTGGAACACAGCGATCTATTAGTGGGTAAACTCGTCAAGTTACTGGGTGAAGATAGCGTCGTACTCAAGTAGAGAGCTGATATAGAGCAATACCAGCCGCTACACTGACATTGAATGATTCTTTTTGTCCGACCATCGGGATTTCAACGATCTCGTCGCATTGCGCCAGCAGGCTTGCCTCAATGCCGTGGACTTCTTCGCCAAGCAGCAGGACGATTTTTTCTGGCGGCTGGTAGTCGCGAAGATTTATGCTCCGTTCATCTTGTTCGAGCGCCACAATTTTATACCCCTGGTCTTTTAATGACTGAAGCTCTGGCATCTCATGGTATTCAAACGGCACCATTGTTTCAGCATCGAGAGCGGTTTTATGGATTTGCTGGGTGAGCTTTTCGGCGATATGGGGCAACCGCAGATCAGCCGACAGGCTCGGGTAGGGGGTATACCCGCTGAGGATGAGTTTAGTGACACCAAATCCCTCGCAGGTACGGAAAATCGACCCAACATTATGAGTAGAGCGGATATTGTGAGCCACAACAATAATTTCTGACATGTACTCTCATTGTAGCACTGTAAAATGCTTACGTTTTCTGATACGATAAGAGCAATGGACGAAGATAAAATTCAGCAGCAGCGTCGCGATCACGACGAACGTGCTACTCAAGAACGCGCAGCAATTTTGGGCGTTCAGTATCTTGATACACGCGAAATCGAAAAATCATTGCCACTTTTTGAAGGTATTTTGACAAATGAAGAAATGTACAAAGGTCGCTTGGTACCACTTTCGGCCGGCAGTGACGCCGAGCCGTTTCGTTTTGGTATTACCACCCAAACGCCTCAGTCGCTGATGCAATCAATGCTGCGCGAACACAATGATAAGGGTGAGAATGTTCAGTTCGTCCTGATTAGTCAAAGTGGCTTCAAGGCGTTTATGAACCGCTATGATCCACCCGTCGAAGTTATTTACGACGATATCAAGATCGCCAAAGAAGGTGACAGCGACACAATCTCAGAAGTCAGTAAAACATTAAACTCGGTCGGAACCGACCAGGTGTTTGACTATCTGATCGATCAAGCTGATCGGCTCGGGGCAAGCGACATCCACATTGAAAATGAACGTACTAACATCCGAGTACGAATGCGTATCGATGGTGCGTTGCATCCAGTGGCTGATCTTGCCAAAGAACGCTATCGTGTGATTATGGCGGCACTCAGCTCACGCGCTAATGTTTCTACCGCCTCGGCTGAACCGCAATCGGGTCACATGCAAAAAGAAATCACTCGTGACGATGCCACGCACCTACTGAACATGCGTATCGAGACCATTCCGACACTGTATGGCCAAGACGCGGTCATCCGTCTATTCAACTTCGATGAGAGTCTTCTGAACCTGGATCTGCTGGGTATTCCCGATCAGCAACGCAAGGAAATCAATGAAGTCATTAGCCACCCACGCGGCATGGTGCTGATGGTTGGGCCGACAGGAAGTGGTAAATCCACCACGCTCTACAGTATTCTGAACGCACTGAACACGACTGACCGCAAACTCATTACTCTGGAAGACCCAATCGAATATGGCCTGACGGGTATTTCCCAGATCCCGATCAATACGACTGGTGGTCAAAGCTTTGCCGATGGCCTCCGTGCCGTGCTGCGTCTCGACCCTGACGTGGTAATGGTCGGTGAGATCCGTGATCAAGATACCGCCAAGACGGCCATCCAGGCCTCGATTACGGGCCATCTGGTGCTATCAAGTTTCCACGCCAACTCCACCTCGGCGGCGTTTAGTCGTATGATCGACCTCATCGGCGTGAACCCGATCTTTAGCTCGGCCATCCGCCTGGTGATCGCTCAGCGCCTGGTACGTCGGCTCCACGACACCACCAAAGAAGAATACGAGCCAGATGAAGCGACCAAGCAGTATGTGCGTGATGTTCTCAAAGATCTACCTGACTCATATGAAAACAAACCCGACCTTGATAACTTCAAATTATGGCGTCCCGTGCAGTCTGACGACGTGCCGTTTGGCTACAAAGGCCGGGTCGTCATCATGGAACAGATGGTCGTCGGCGAAAATATCCAGAAATTCCTCCGTGGTGATGTAACGGATATTCACACTGAGGTGATCGAAGAAGAAGCCATCAAAGGTGGTATGCTGACACTACTGCAAGTTGGTGTGCTGGCCGCCCTCCGTGGTGAAACCACCCTCGAAGAAATCGCTCGCGTTATTTAAGAGAAATAAAAAACACCCTGTTAGGGTGATAATAGGTGGTGCGTGGGCGGGGAGACGAATCTCCCCACCCGGTACTTCAGAGCAGTACATGGTACATATGGTTGATCTCGGGACTTGTCTCCACGACATGTACCACGTCGACGAGGAATCGATGTCCCAGGTGGAGGTATGGAGTAGCCTCGCGTACACCTGTGATGTAGACGTGCTTCTGCGCTCCATCGATCATCAGATTCACGGTGGGAGTGATGTCATCCATGACGTCACCCATGAGTAGTTGCAAGGCACGGTTGTTGAACCAGACGTTGACAGCTGCCTTGAAGGCATCAAGTTCAATGATCTCGACATTTACACTAGGCGAATCGGCCATGATGGGCAGATTCCTCTCTGTTGAAGTACGATATGCTTGCTGCTGCATGCATCTATTAATAGTAACACATTTAAGGGCTTAAGTCAATAAATACGCATGACCGACAGCTATTATTTAATAACCTTGGCGATTGCGGGCACGAGGCGCTCGTCAAAGACAGACGGAATGATCGTTTCGGCAGTCGGTGATTCAACCAAGGATGCGATTACTTCGGCAGCAGCGATTTTGTGCTGGTCGGTGATTTTGGCGACGCCATTATCGAGCGCGCCGCGGAAAATACCAGGAAAGGCGATGGCGTTATTTACTTGGTTTGGGAAATCGCTACGGCCAGTGGCGATGACAGCGACGCCGGCTTCTTTGGCAGCGTCGGGCATAATTTCAGGTGTTGGGTTGGCTAGCGCAAAGACAACAGCCCGAGCGTTCATTTTGGCGATCAACTCAGATGTTAAGAGGTCTGGTTGGCTGACACCGATAAAGACATCAGCACCACTCATGGCGTCTTCTAATAAACCGGAGGCTGACGCGTCGACGTAGTCGAGTAGTTTCTTCTTCTCATCGTTAAGGTCGTTGCGGCTTGAGCCGACGATACCCCTGCTATCAACGGCGACGATCGAACCAACACCGTAAAGGTGGAGTAATTTGGTGATGGCAGTACCAGCGGCACCAGCGCCGATGATAACAATTTTGCTATCGGCTAAGTTCTTACCGACGACTTTCATGGCGTTGATGAGCCCGGCGAGCACGACGACGGCGGTGCCGTGTTGGTCATCGTGAAAGACAGGGATGTCGAGCTCGGCTTTTAGTCGTTCTTCGATTTCGAAACAAAGTGGGGCAGCAATATCTTCGAGGTTAATTGCACCAAAACTCGGTGCGATGGCTTTGACCGTGGCGACGATTTCGTCAGCTGTGTGGACATCGAGAGTAATCGGAACACTATCGATACCAGCGAAATGTTTAAAAAGTAGAGCCTTTCCTTCCATAACGGGCATAGAACCCTTCGGCCCGATATTACCGAGGCCAAGGACGGCTGAGCCGTCCGAAATGACGGCAACGAGATTATTAGTCCAAGTATAGACCGGTAGTAAGCTCGGATCATCGGCAATGGCACGACTGACAGCAGCCACGCCAGGGGTGTAGTAGGCGCTCAGTTTTTCTTTGGTCAGCTCATCACTATCACGCAGTGAAGTGGTTATTTTACCCTTATGATCTTTGTGGAGTTGGAGTGCGAGTTCGTCATAGTTCATATCTTTCTAGTATAGCAAATCTAAAGAGGTTTTACTTTTAGAGTGCCAGCCTACAAAAGAAATAAAGTATCCATTGCCCCTTTAAAACAGTTGCAGAATATGCTATAGTTGAAAGCTGATTGTACTATAAATGAGTAAAGCGAGAAAAATATGAGTTTTGCACTAATTCAAAAGGTTAATGACGAGCAGAAAAAGCATGCCGTTGTTGACGTACGTAGCGGTGACACCGTGCGCGTACACCAAAAGATTAAAGAAGGTACCAAAGAGCGTATCCAGATTTTCGAAGGCGTGGTTATTCGGACTGACAACAAACAGCAGCACACCTCACGAATTACGGTTCGTAAAATTGCCAGTGGTGTTGGTGTTGAAAAGAGCTTCCTGCTCCACAGTCCACTCGTCGCCAAGGTAGAAGTTGTTCGTCGTGCTAAGGTTCGCCGTAACTATCTTTCATTCCTACGCAACCGTAGTGGTAAGAGTGCTCGTTTGACAGCACAAAACTTTGATCGTGAAGGTATCAACACTGTTGCTGAAGCACCAGTTGCCGAAGAGGTCGTTGAAGCACCTGCGGAAGATAAAGCAGAATAAAATTGCCATCCTCCAAAATACCCGCCCATGCAGGCGGGTATTTTAATTAGGTATAATGAAACAATGATTCTTGGTATCGATGAAGTTGGGCGCGGGCCATGGGCAGGACCACTGGTGGTGGGAGCGGTGGTGCTTGGTAGCGCGGAGATCGATGGCCTGACCGACAGCAAGAAACTCACCAAGAAACGTCGGGAGGAATTGAGTCAGTTGATTTATGACCAGGCAGCTGGTGTTGGGTTAGGATGGGTGTCCGCTGATCAGATAGACGAGATTGGATTGAGCACTGCACTCAGACTGGCCACACGCCTGGCGGTCGAGCAAATCACAGCTAGCTATCACGAAATTATCATCGATGGAACAATCAATTTTCTGGCTGAAACCAGCAAAGGTCAGTATGTGACAACGCTTAAGAAGGCTGATTTACTCATCCCGAGCGTCTCAGCCGCCTCGATCGTGGCTAAGGTCGCCCGTGATGCCTATATGACCGAACAAGATATCGTCTACCCTGGCTATAGCTTCAAGAGCCACGTCGGGTACGGTACAGCACTTCACCGATCGGCAATAGAAAAACTCGGCGTCACACCGCTCCACCGACTTTCGTTCGCACCGCTTGCGAAATACAAAACGTTAGTATCATCAGCTGCATCAGAACAAAATAACTCTACTGGCGTGACGACTAAAAAGATTGGTGATGAAGCTGAAAATTCAGCAGCCTTATATTTACAAACACTCGGACACACAGTCCTGGAGCGCAATTGGAAAACTAAATACTGCGAAATTGACATTGTCTCGCAGTCTGGTGAGACGATCTATTTCACCGAGGTAAAATACCGCCGACAGTCACAGCAGGGTGGTGGATTAGCGGCCATTACAGTGACAAAATTACATAAAATGCGTTTTGCAGCGCGCGTCTATGCCTCATACCGAAAGCTGAGCGATACTGACATGAAACTATCGGTCATGTCACTCACCGGTGAGCCACCGGTTGTCGAGACGTTTTTAGAGCTTGAGGAGAGCTGAGCGCACGGCTGGACCGTCGTGTTCGATCAGGTCGACACGACCTTCGATCTCACTAATACCCATCGCAATCACGCGTGTCAAAGCGGGAATTTCCTTGAGCGGCGTAAAGAACGAGATGTATTCTTCGAGTTGGGGGCGGGTAGTTAATCCAGACGCGGCGTAGCGCGGATAATCATCGAAGCTTTTGTCGCCGCTAAATGTTTGCTCGATCCATGCCCAGTTATCACGTACCCACTGCCAGGTTTTTTCGCGGCTTTCTTTGCCGCGGATGAGATACACGAACCAACGAGCTACGTCTTGGTTGCGAACGACGGACGAGTCGGTGAGCTGGCTGAGCAGGAGGTCAATTGCGACGGGATCTTTGGTCGAGGTGAGCCCGTAGGCTATGTCTTGTTGCAGTTCGGCAGAGCTGGTGGTTTTGTAGCGTTCCAGTAGACCCGTGACGATACCAGCCTCATCACTATGACGCACCACGGTACAAATAATAAGCGCACGCAGTTCAGGATCAAGTGCTTCAAGATCATGGTCGGCATACAGCTCTTTAGCCTTATCTATGACGGTCTTATCTTCACCGTAGACCATCAGTGCCAGGATGGTGGCGCGGAGTTTGGTGTCATTGTCGGGTTCATCCTTGTGCATGTCCCAGCCGAGTCGCTCATATTCCTGCTGCGCAATTCTCCGCGCTAGTTCACGAAGTTTCTGTTCGGCCGCTTCATCGTCGACAACGAACTTTTTGAGTTCGCCAATCGCAAGACTGATAATATCCCAGACACTATCAACAGTCTCGGCTCGATAGGCGTCAAGCAGCGGGATCAATTCGGCACTACTAATGACGCCGCCACGCGCCAACATCGTCTGTTCGTGCAGTAGCTGCAAACGATCGAGAGGCGAAAGTGCATCGGCGCGTACCTGCTCGATCAAGCGGGCGAGGTGGACAGTCGGGTAATGGGTAATAAAATGCGCCGAATCACCCACGTTGAACCGTTCATCGTCAGCGATTGGCAGATGCAATTCCTTGGTTTCCATCAGAGCCGGCACATCTTCTTCGGACAATGCGTTCAAAGGAATCGGCCACAGCGCCGTGCTTGGTTCATGTGGTCCGACAAAAAATTGTTCTTGTGACAGTCCGTCAGGTGTGACATGAAGCACTGGGTAGCCGGGCTGTGAAATCCAGGTATTCATAAAATCGGCAATCGGTTTGCCACTGGCTTCAGACAGTTCGTCCCACAAGTCCTTACCCTCTGTGTTGCCGTAGGCGTAATGCAGGAAGTACTGTTTAAGTCCTGCTTGAAAAGCGTGGTCGCCAATGTAGTGCTGTAACATGCGCAGTAATCGCGCACCTTTGGCGTAAACGATTGCGCCATCAAACAGAGTGCTGATTTCGTCGGGATGATTGACGTCGATCTGAACCGGCTGTACGCCATCGATCGCATCGCGTCGGAGCGCCATGATGCTCTCGTGTGAGGCAAATTCAAGCCAAATGTCCCATTCGGGATGAAGGGCGTCAACCGCGATGTACTCCATTAACGTGGCGAAGCTTTCGTTGAGCCACAAATTATTCCACCATTTCATCGTTACCAAGTTGCCGAACCACTGGTGCGACAACTCGTGAGCAATGACCGTAGCGATGTAGCGTTTGCTGCTGATGCCGGTGGTCTTCGGATCCGCGAGTAGCGCAATTTCCCGGTACGTAATCAGTCCCCAGTTTTCCATAGCACCTGATGAAAAGTCAGGCAGCGCCACGTGGTCGGATTTGGGCAGTGGGTAGGGTGTGTCGAAATAGCTATCAAAAAAATCGATTGTGCGGGTCGCAATATCGAGGGCATAGTCTAGGCTTTCCGCTGGCTGAGCCGGCGTCGCCCAGATATTAACTTCCACGCCACCTTCAGTAGTGGCTGATTTTTTGTGCAGTTCACCAGTTACCCATGCTAGCAAGTAAGAACTCATGCGCGGTGTGGTCGTGAATCGAGTCACTAGCTTACCGCTTTCTTCTCGCTGCCATTGGGTGGGCATGTTGCTCAGCACTGTGATGCCCATCTCGGTCGTGAGGGTGACGTCAAAGGTTGCCTTGGCTTCTGGCTCATCAACACATGGGAATACTTCGCGGGCATGGTGGCTTTCGAACTGAGTAGCTAACAGTTCTTTCTTGACCCCGTCATGATCGTAGTAGCAGGGGTAAAGTCCGTGCATGGCGTCGGTAATCGTACCGGAAAATCCCACCACTACGATATGTTTGCCGGGTTGCAGGTTATCTTGGGCGATATTGAGCTGATCATTGTCACCGTGCGCGTAGGTGGCGGCCTTGCCATCGACAGTTACTGTGCTAATCGTCAAATCTTTGCTATGCAGAGCAATCGCACCAGCGGCAGCTTCGCCTTCAATCGTGACGGTGCCACTAAATGTTCGTTGTTCACGCTCCAGAACGAGCGAGAGGTCATAGTCGGTTGGGGCGAAGGTATGGATAAGTCGAGGGACAGTTTGCATCCTCCTATTGTACCAAAGGTATAATGGATTCCATGACAACTCGTTACCGAACTCGGCGTCTTATCGGCATAGTCTTGGTGCTATTGGTGACGGGTGCCACGATTATCTCGAACCCTCAGCTATATGAATCAGAGACGCCAGCGACTCAGCAGGCCGCAGGCGATAGTTCGGCTGTCGCTGCTTTGGCGTCGCTTCCTGTCAAAGGCAAAGCACCAAAGAGTGGCTACAGTCGCAGCCAGTTTGGTGATGGCTGGGCGACCGCAACAGGATGCGACACGCGCAATATTATCCTGCACCGCGATCTGCAGCAGTCACTCGTGGGTGAAGGTTGCAAAATACTCAGCGGCACACTGCACGATCCGTATACTGGGAGGGATATCGCCTTTATGCGGGGTGAAGAGAGTAGCCAGCTCGTCCAGATTGATCACGTAGTGGCGCTCAGTAATGCCTGGCAAACGGGTGCCCAGCAGCTAGCCAGCGATCAGCGAACTGCCTTCGCTAACGATCCCCTTAATCTTCTGGCGGTTGAGGGTGCTGCCAATCAGCAAAAGAGCGACGGCGATGCAGCCACCTGGCTGCCGTCGAACAAAGCCTTCCGTTGCCAGTATGTTGCTCGACAGATCGCCGTCAAACAGAAATATACCCTGTGGGTCGTTGTGGCCGAAAAAGCGGCTATTGAGCGAATCCTCGACACGTGTCCTTCCCAGTCACTACCTCGATAAATGAATCAAAAAGCTTGCCAACAATCAAAGATCAATATATACTGTTAGGTAGTACATTTCCGGCCGGCAGGTCGGATTTTTTCATAAAGAAGCGTGAATAACGCACGAAAGGAAATCACAACATGGATGAACTTAATCTGAAGCAATTAACTCTCGCGGTGCGTACCATCGCTGAGGAAAAAAACCTCCCCGAAGAGACAGTCCTAAGTATTATTGAGCAAGCGATTGCTGCGGCTTGGCGCCGCGATAATGGTGAACGCGACCAAGAGGTTCGTGCCAAATTAAACGTCAATGACGGTACAGCCAAGGTCTTTGTTGCTCGTGAAGTCGTCGAGCTCGTTGGGTCTGATGCCCTCGAAATAAGCCTGGCAGATGCAAAAAAGGTTAAAAAAGATGCTGCACTTGGCGATAGCATCGAAGATGAGCACGATGTTGTCAGCTTCGGCCGTGTGGCTGCCCAGACTGCCAAGCAAGTTGTCCTGCAACGCCTCCGCGAAGCCGAGCGCGAAGTTGTCCTCGAAGAATACGAAGACAAAATTGGTACCATCGTGACCGGTACTGTCCAGCGCGTTGAACCACGAGTTATCCGAGTTGAGCTCGGTAAAGCCACTGGTATTATTCCGCAGAGCGAGCAAATCCAGGGCGAATTTTACAGCATCGGTAGCCGCCTCAAGGTGTTCATTAAAGACATTGAGCGCGATAATCGTGGTCCGCAGCTGATTTTGAGCCGTGGCAACGAAGCCTTCGTTGAGCATCTCTTTGCTCAGGAAGTTCCAGAAATGGATTCTGGCGCTGTCGAAATCAAAGCAATCGCTCGTGAAGCCGGTCGTCGTACTAAACTCGCGGTTGCAAGCACTGTTCCTGGGGTTGACCCGGTCGGTACATTCGTCGGCGGTCACGGTACTCGTGTTCAGGCTGTCATGAACGAGATTGGTGATCAAGAGAAAATCGACATTATCACCTTTAGTGACAACTCAGAAGAGTTCATTCGCAATGCGCTGAGCCCAGCCGAAGTTGTGAAGGTAGAGATCAACGAAAAAGATAAGCGTGCGAAGGTGTTCGTTAAAGAAGACCAGCAATCGATTGCGATTGGCCGCGCAGGTCAAAACGTCCGCCTGGCGAGCCGTCTGACTGGTTATGAGCTCGATATTGAGCCTGCGACTGCCGACAAGCCTGCCGAGCAAAAGCCAAAGAAGAATATCGAAGATAGCTTGTTGAACGCTGTCGAAGAAGCTTCCGAAGAATAACAGATTATATCAAAAATAGAACTAGCACTCTCTTGACCCGAGTGCTAGTTTTTAATATACTAGATATAGTAAGTAGGGAAACAAGATAAAGGGCTTGCGCCTAGCATCTAAAGGAAGGATAATGAATTTATGGCAGATGATTTCGCTGAATTTGTCGGTCGTCACCTAACCGACAATGCTCGGACTAGTTTGCAGCATGCTGACGCCATTGCTCGTGGCTACGGCAGTGCTTACATTGGTACTGAACATATCCTCCTTGGTGTCTTAGCGCAGGGTTCATCAGTCGGAGCCAAACTATTGGCTGATGTCGGCGTCACACTTGATCGTGCCGAATTGGCTCTCAACCTGACACCCCGGAATCTCATTGTCAGCACTGGCGCCAAAGGCCTGTCCGAGACCGCCAAGCTGACGCTCAAAATGAGTTGGGAAATCGCCCAAGAGTTCCACCAGGACTTCCTGGGTACCGAACATATCCTCTACAGTATTCTGAGTCAGAAAAATGCCCGAGCGACCGTGCTACTACGAGATATGAACATTAATCTTATTGAACTAAAATCAGAGCTAGAAGAGTTCTTCGATCGCCAGCAGAGTGCCTACCAAGGTCTCGATGCCGACATGCTCGATGCACCGACCAAGAAAAAGGGCAAAGGTGGCGCGCTCGAGATCTTTGGTATTGATCTTACGAGCGAAGCCAAGCACGGTCAGCTCGACCCTGTAATCGGTCGCGACTCACAAACCGAGCGTATCATTACCATTCTCAGCCGCCGCACCAAGAATAATCCTGTTCTGATTGGTGAACCAGGCGTCGGCAAGACCGCGATTGTTGAGGGTCTGGCTCAACGTATCGCCTACGAAGACGTACCGGATCACCTGCTCGACAAACGCGTCGTCCAGCTTGATCTGGCTGCTATGATCGCCGGTACTAAATACCGCGGTGAATTCGAAGAACGGCTCAAAAAAGTTATTACTGAACTCAAAGCACAAAAGAATGTAATCGTCTTTATTGATGAGCTCCACTTGCTGGTGGGTGCTGGAGCAGCCGAAGGCGCGCTCGATGCGGCCAATATGCTAAAACCCGCTCTGGCGCGAGGTGAAATTCACCTGATTGGTGCCACCACGCTGGATGAATATCGTAAACACATCGAAAAAGACAGTGCCCTGGAGCGCCGCTTCCAGACCATCGTTGTACCTGAGCCGAGTACTAAAGATACGATTGCTATTTTGAAAGGTCTCAAGGGTCACTACGAAAAGCATCATGGGGTTACGATCAACGAGGATCTCATCGAGGATGCCGTCTATATGGCCGAACGCTACATTTCCGAGCGTTTCATGCCTGACAAAGCAATTGATGTTATCGACGAAGCTGCGGCTCTGGTACGCGTTAAAAAAGGCCGCAAGCCAAGCAAGCTGCGTGACTTTACCAAGCAGCTAAAAAACCTGAATGAAAAGATGGAAGAAGCCGTTGTGGCTGAAGATTACGAACGTGCCGCGCTCTATAAAACGCGCATTAGCCAGATTAGCAAGAAGCTCGACGAGACCAAGGAAGAATTTGAAAAGAAGACGCCTGTCGTACTGAGTGATGACGACGTGGCGCATGCCGTGGCTATGATGACCGGCATCCCCGTCAAGCGTGTCCAAAAATCTGAAGCAAAACTCCTCCGCAACCTCGAGAAACACTTGGCGAAATACATCATTGGTCAGCACGAAGCGGTCGGCAAAGTGGCCCGAGCCATTCGTCGTTCTCGTAGTGGCGTGGCCAGTAACCAGCGTCCGATCGGTTCGTTTGTCTTTATGGGTCCGACTGGTGTTGGTAAAACGGAGCTGGCGAAAGTTCTGGCTCGTGAAGTCTTCGGCAGCGATGACGCTCTGATTAAGATCGACATGAGCGAATTTGGCGAACGGCACAACACCTCACGACTGCTCGGTGCACCAGCCGGTTACGTCGGCTATGATGATGGCGGTCAATTGACTGACAAGATTCGTCGCCAACCGTACAGCGTCGTGCTATTTGATGAAATTGAAAAAGCCCACCCGGAAGTTTTCCAAATCCTACTGCAACTCCTTGAAGATGGCAAACTGACCGACGCCAAAGGCCGTCAGGTTAACTTTAGTAACGCGATCATCATCCTTACCAGCAACCTCGGTGCCGACCGGATGATGAAAGAGTCGAGTCTTGGCTTCCACGCTACCAACAAGTCTGACGAAAAGCAGCTCGATGTCGAGCATGAACGCAATGCGGCCGCCGCGCATGATGCGCTCGAAAACATGATGCGCCCTGAGCTCATCAACCGTTTCGATGCCATCGTTACCTTCAAGGCGCTGACTCGCAAAGAAGTCGGCAAAATTTTCGATAACTTCATCAATGAGTTGCAACAAAGACTAGTACGAAAGGGTATCCATCTGGTTATCACACCAGCAGCTAAACGCTTCCTGGTCAGTGAAGGTCACGATGAGAAGTTTGGTGCTCGGCCACTGCGTCGTACTATCCAAGAACTGTTGGAGCACCCATTGGCGGATGGTATTTTGTCTGGCGAATATGAACAAGGCACCGTTCTGACGGTAGGAGCGAAAAAAGGTGGAATCTTCATCACCGTCACCAACGAGAACTAACGGCTTCGCCGGTCACGTCGTCGGTCTCGGCGTGCTTGTTGTGTGCGTGCTCGTGGCGGGATGGCTGATTATAAATCGCCAATACGTTCTCGATCAGCTAACCGTTTGGCAATACCGGCCGTCGAGTGAAGTACAGACTATTGCGAGTAACGCCCAGTTGTCCGATCACGGACGATTTTATTTCTATGCTTCCCAGCCAGAGATTGATGGAGCCTCGGCGTTCAACGAACAGTGTCAAAAGCAGGAAGAACACAGCGCCATCCTTGGCTGCTATACGATGCGTCGCATTTATGTTTACGATGTTGCCAACGACCAGCTGGAGGGTATCAAAGAGGTTACCGCGGCTCACGAAATGCTTCACGCCGCCTGGGATCGCTTGAGTGATGCTGAAAGAAACCGCATAACACCACTTCTTGAGGCTGCCTATACGAAAGTCGCTACCGACGAATTCAAGGAGCGGATGGCCTACTATGACCGCACCCAGCCTGGTGAACGTGCCAACGAGCTCCATTCGATTATCGGCACTGAAGTGGCCGGCCTTGGCACGGAACTCGAACAATATTACGCTCACTATTTCACTAATCGCGCCCAAGTCGTCGCTTTTCATCAGCGCTATCAAAAGGTTTTTAATGATCTGGATGCTAAAGTAAAAACCCTCCAGGCAGAACTACAGCAGCTCGACAAAGAGGTAAAAGAAAAGATGACAGCCTACGAAAGCCGCCGCGTCCAGCTACAGCAAATGAATAGTGAGCTACAAGCCCAGTCCGAATCACTCGATCGCTCAGATGCTGCCGCGGTGAGTGCCTATAATGTCCGGGTTAATGAATTCAACGCCGCTATTACTGCTCTCAAGGCCGATTTCCAGGTGGTTACCGGCATGATCACGGCTTACAACCAAAAAGTAGTTGAATATAACAGTGTCGCCTTCAGTCAGTCGACCCTACAAAAGAGTATCGATAGCTCCGAAGCACCGATCGCACCATCCATCTAAACCTGAGTCTCAAACTCTCTCCGAAACAGACTAAAAGCGAAACGCGAGCTATGTTACACTTCAGTGAACATAGCGGAAGTGGTCTGTTGAGCGAGGGGGTTTGAGAGACTCAGGTTCTAAATTTTCGAGACTTGACGGCCTAAGCATAAGCGGGTGTATACTAAGAACAGCTATGTAGGTACTGGCGTATGCCTTTCCACTTACAAGCTTATAAGTACATGGCGTCCCTAAAAAGACGTACATATTCACACGTTAGAGCGATAAACAGAGTATTTGAATGGTTGATTACTCCTTTTCGTGACTGACTTTACTCCAAAATCCATTCGCTAATCAATTAAGAATTAGCCTTTTGCCGTTTACGGTGAGAGCTGGGAGTGAATATGAGAAACACAATAATTAACAAACAAGTACATGTCACCGCAATGGGGTTCAAAAAGAACTTGGTTGCGTATCCACGACAGATGGAGTTCGAGGGAACCACCTACGACTTCATCGATGCAGGGCTCAGCTGCGTGATTCGCCACGGCGAACGCATCGCACAAATACTGACTCTGACCGATGGATATACGGATTTCAAAATGCGTAGTGATAATCGCGGAGGTGTCTGGACGCTGCTCAGTATGAGCGCGTAACCACCCTCCGGTAGAAGAATGGCACCCGTTATGGGTGTTATTTTTTTACCTGACTACAGCTAAATCTCAGAGATCATTGGGATACTAAAAAGAGTAACAAGGGGGAAGAAACTGCATGATACAAGACAATAATGATCTACAGCTTCACGGCTACCAAGACGATATTGATGCGAGTGATACGGCGACCGATCCAGTTATGGATGAACGCGATGACGATCCCGTGAAAGCTTTTGGGGTGCCAGCCCGAAAATTCAAAGAAGAGTTAGATAAAATTGATCTTGACGATGAAGATTCTGAAGACGCCCGTGAGCGTATCGAAGATCTGGATGAAGACCCCGACCAAGAAAGCCTCGCTACTTAGCCAAGACCAAGTCTAACGGCAAGCTGTACCAAACTGGCTCTTCAGCTGCTGTTGAGAGTATTAGGGTCAGGGCCAAGCCTCTTGCCGGTTTCCAAGCTATCAATTATCGCCATTTCTTCCTCGCTGAGTTCAAAGTCGAAAACATCGATATTCTCCTTGATTCTCTCGGCATGAACCGATTTGGGAATCACCACCAGATCATGCTGAAGATGCCAGCGAATCACCACTTGTGCAGATGATTTATTGTGCACTTTAGCAACGGCTGCGAGCTTTTTATTGCCGAGCAGGTCGCCCTTGCTGCCAAGCGGACTCCACGATTCGATCTGAATACCGTGGGTTTTGCCGTACTCACGCAGCTCGTGCTCCGGGAAGAACGGATGGAGCTCAATTTGATTCACTGCCGGTGTTATACTACTATGCTGCGCCAGTACCTCGAGGTGGGGAATCTGAAAATTGCTGACGCCGATGGCTCGTGCCGTACCTTCTTTATATAGCTCTTCGAATATCTGCCACGTTTCGACGTAGAGGCCTTTTGCCGGCATCGGCCAGTGGATTAAATAGAGGTCAACATAGTCGAATCCGAGCTTTTTGAGGCTTGTCTCGAAAGCTCCACGGACTTTGTCGCGGTCTTGGTCACTATTCCATAGTTTCGTCGTCACGAAGATCTCTTCGCGGGGAATACCACTGGCACGGATAGCATTACCGACACCGGTCTCGTTGCCGTATACGGCCGCTGTGTCGATCAGGCGATAGCCAGCTTCCAGTGCGGCCGAGACCGCTTCTTCGACTTCGTCACCGTCCCGGGTTTGCCAGACACCGAGCCCGAGCTGTGGCATCGCCACGCCGTTATTCAAAGTAACAAACGGGGATTTATGATTCGTCATACCACCCTCCTTTCTTCATTACTGTCTCTTTCTATTATACGCGCATTTGCTCGGTGAAAATATGTTCACTGCTTTTGCTGACACACGCGCCCATAGTAAGTACTATGAAGAAACCATTTACACATTTTGACCTCCCAAAACAACATTTAGTTGGCGACCACTACGTCCCAGCCCGCGCTCGTCACGCTGACGAAATCGAGCGTCGCCGGTCGCTACCGTGTGGCACGGTGCTACTCGAACAGCAACGTGACGGCCTAGCGATCGCTCATCATATCGCTGAACATGTCGACGATGACCGCGATCTTCAGTATGTCAGTGATATGCTCGCCGCCAGTGCACTGAATGCCAGCTGGTATGGCTTTGCCCAGCACGCGCCAGTGATGCGTCGACGGCTGTATTTACCGGAATTGGCGAGTGACGACAACGAATGGCGTGAAACGCGCTCCGGGCTGCTTGCCAAAGTCAGGCAAGGCCTGGCTGAAACAGCCGAACTAGCCGGTGCTGTTACGGCGGCGAAGGTCGGTGGTTACGAAACCAAACGCCAATCGTTTGAGCTTGGCCGTTTACTCGGCAACAATGCACTCAGAGCAGGCTGCGTTACCATCGGCAATGCTACCTATGGACTGAACGCATATGAGGCTCAATTAGCGGCACGCGATCAAAGCCTCGTCATGCTGGAACGATCTCGGACACTCACCAGTGAAGTCGGCGTCAACGTTTCCATTGCTCAGCTCGCCGATCGAGATAGTCCATTGTCGGTTCACGTGCGTCGCACTGCGCCAGACGGCGTCTACAACGCTCTGGAAGAGGCAATTGAGGAGCAGTCGTATGCCGCTTAAAGCTGGAACGTCGCTTCAGCAAATGTGCCCGCCGGAGCTGCGCACATTTTGTGAAGTATTTGCATGTTCGGTAGCATATCCGCTGCCGCAAAGTCCGGAGCGCTATCCCAGTAATATTCCGCTGCTTCACTGCTTTGGTGAACTTCTCCCTGAATATCAGTGCATTTCAGCAGCGTAAAGTGGATAAAGCTTTCCAGCTCCTCACCGCGGTACACGCGGAAACAGCCGTGGCCATGAACTGAAAACTCACCCTCGAGTCCTGTTTTGTCACGGCATTCTTGCCGAGCAGTAGTCACCACATCGTGGTCGGCCACTGGTTGGGCTTGCATGAAGCCGGTTAGGCCTAGTAGCGGATGAGTCTGGCGACGGTACAGTAGCCACGCACCGTCTTCTTGACGTTGGATGGCGAGTAGCAGGATGGAATAGGCACGGTCGATCATGCGACTTTGTTTTTTTAGCGCACCTTTGCCAACGCGGCGACCCTCTGGTGTCAGAGCGTATTCGCCTGAGTCGGTTTTGATGACCAGCCCAGCGCTGACGACTTTTTTCAGGTGATAGGTAAATAATTTACTATCGATATCATCCGGCTTCAATTCACTAAAGCGTATACTGTCGGCAAAGGCTAACTGGTAGACGGTAGTTCGTTGAATGTGATGATCGAGCATAGCCCTAGTATAGCAAGTCTAGGTCGTCGACGTACTTCGTTCCCAGCTAAACTCTGAGTGACCGAAGTGGCCATAGCGGGCAGTGGCTTCGTAGATCGGTTTTTGGAGGTCGAGCCACGATACAATGCCACGAGGCGACAGGTCATACCCAGTAATAACTTCCTGGACACCATCGACCACGACCGTTGCTTCCAGTGGCTGATCGAAGCCGATAGCGTAGGCCAGATAGACATAGATATTGTGGGCCTTGCGTTTTTTGAGGTAATCAATCGCGATCGCCCGGGCAGCATAGGCGGCCGAACGGTCAACTTTGCTGGCGTCCTTGCCACTGAACGCACCGCCACCGATCGGAATGTGTGGTCCGTAGTTATCGACGATCAATTTACGGCCGGTCAGGCCGGCGTCGGCTTCAAAGCCACCGACTTGCCAGTCACCGGCAGGGTTAACATGAAACGCAGGTTCGTCATTGTAGGTTGCGAGTGGTTCTGTTTTGAGCCATTCTTTGACTCGAGCGAGTAGCTCGTCGTGTGGGGCGTGTTGAAAACTAGCGACGAGCGAGACGATTTGTTTATCCTTGAGTGTCACTTGGGTTTTGCCGTCGTGTGGCCATGTTTCGTACAGGTATTGGTTCAGTCGTCGCGACAGCACGGTTTCAAGCGGCAGTAGCTCGTCGGTTTCGTCACAGGCGTAGCCGACCATAATTCCTTGGTCGCCCGCGCCACCCGTGTCCACACCATGGGCTATTTCTGGGCTCTGAGCAGCGATATGCTCGATAACAGTCACCTCATCCCCGGCAATGCGTTTGACGATCGCCGTAACGTCGATATCGGTGGCATGCGACGTGACTTCGCCAGTCACAAACACCGTACCGTGGCCGCCAGCCACATCAATAGCCACTCGCGCCGCAGGATCTTGAGTCAGATGGGCGTCCAGTAGCGCGTCGGATATTTGGTCGCACAGTTTGTCGGGGTGTTTTGGTGACACGCTTTCAGCTGTTCGATAATTTGACATAAAAATAACTCCTTTTGTATCTTTCCGCCATCAGCAGAAGAACAAGGAGCTTATGAGGCTTATTATCTTCCCGCTAAGGGCTAGAAGTGGCACCATGTCCGCGTTATCTTTGTAGATAAGAAGCTGGTTGCCGGCAGGTCGTTGAGCTAGATCTCTCGCTGCACTCTTGATACGTTTAATTTGTAATGTACCGTCGTAGTATACCATGCGATGTTTCGTAGCGTATACTAAACACATGAAACGTCTGTTTGCCTGTCTCGTCGGTGCGGTTATAGCTCTGAGTATAGCTTCTTCGACAGCTTGGGCGGGGGTTAATGACTTTACGATTAGTCGATTTGAGGCGGATTACTATCTGTCAAAAGATAATGGCAATCGATCAACGCTAAAGACAGTCGAAAAGATAACGGCCGAATTCCCGCAGTTTGACCAAAATCACGGCCTTGAACGAGCAATCCCACAGAGCTACGACGGTCATTCGACGCACGTCGATATCTTATCCGTTGTCGACCAAACTGGGGCAATACTGAACTACAGCACTTCTATAAGCAACGACAATCTTGTCCTAAGGATTGGCGACGCCGACACCTATGTTCATGGTAGCCAAACGTACGTCATTACCTATCAGCAACGTGACGTGACGCGCTTTTTTGCTGATACCAAAAGCGATGAATTTTATTGGGACACCAACGGCACGCAGTGGGCAGTGCCAATTCAAAATCTGACCGTGCGACTGCATGTCGCAGATAAACTTGCTGGTTCACTCACGGGTACGTCGGCGTGCTATGTCGGCTCCTTCGGTTCGACAGATTTATGCCAGCTCACAAAGAACGGCACGACCTTTCAAGCCACAGCCACGCAGCTCTTGCCGTACCAGAACCTCACGATTGCTGTCGGCTTCAATCCAAATACATTCGCCGCCTATCAGCCGTCGTTTCTTGAGCGAGTAGCTAGTTTCTACGGGACATTACTAGTTCTCACGAGCCTCGTCACTCCGATTATCATCATCTGGCTGGGTATACGATGGTCACGGTGGTCAAATCGCAAAAAAGAGCTGGGCACGATCGTGCCAGAGTATTTACCACCCAAAGACACCAGTGTGACGACATCGTCGAGCATCGTGAGCATACCGCTCGGTGTGTTTACGGCTCAGCTGCTCGATTTTGCCGTGCGCCACTACATCAAAATATACGAGACGAAGCCCAAGAAAGGGTGGTCAAAAGCCCAGTATGATATCGAGATCATCCGCGACATCACCGACCTACTACCCGAAGAACAAGAGTTATTTAAAGATATTTTCGGTAATACGGCAGTTGGCCAGCGGCTCTCGCTTAAAAGCCTGCAAAATAACACGACAGTCTACACGCGTATGAGTAACAATGACAAAAAGCTCAAAAAACTTGTTCGTGGCGACTATGGCCTGCGGACAAAGAGTGAGCAAAAATCCGCTTGGTTCAAAAAAACCGGCTGGATTCTACTTGTTCTATCTATCATCATGCTCAGTCCCGGCTTATTTATTGCGGCACTCTTCGCATTTCTCTGTGCCTACACCCTCTGGCCACTGACCGACAAAGGTCTTGCCCTGCGTCGCTATCTCGATGGCCTCAAGATGTATATCAAGGTCGCTGAAACAGACCGTCTCAAGATGCTCCAGAGCCCCGAAGGCGCCCAAAAGGTCAAAGTGTCTGCCGATGATCCGGCTCAACTCGTCAAACTGTACGAGCGGGTTTTGCCGTATGCCGTCTTGTTCGGCGAAGAGAAGGAGTGGAACAAGCAGATCGGCTCATACTACGAGTCGGCTGGCACCAGTCCGGATTGGTATAGTGGCAACGCGGTTTTCAACGCCGCCGTCTTTAGCTCGGCGATGAGTAGCTTTTCAAGCTCCGCTAGCTATACCTCAGCCAGTAGCTCATCGTCAGGTGGTTCATCTGGCGGTGGCTCTTCTGGTGGCGGGGGTGGTGGCGGAGGTGGGGGAGGCTGGTAGCCACGAAATCCCACGTATAAGAAACACCCCGCATGTACGGGGTGTTTTGGTAGGAGCGAGTGGGCGGCTATTCTTTAGCTTTTTTTGGTTTTTTCACCGCTTTGCGTTTATCTTGACCTTTTGACATAGAACTATCCTTTCGTAATATAAATTGACAATGATTCAGCTATCAATAGTATACACCCCCATACACCAATTCGCTCATGCTTGCGTCCCTGCTGAGCGAGGACTACAATACCTGGCTAATGAGTAATCCAGAAATAAATACTGTTTTTCGTGAGATGGTTGGTGATCTCGACCTCCGTAAGGATGGCATGTTTGAGTTTGCGTCTCTCGAAGATTACAAAGACAAATTGTATACCCGTCTAACAGATCATCTACTCGCACTTGCGCCTATCGATGTGTATAACCCAGAGGCCTATGATGATGCTTGTAAACGACTCAATGACTGGGTGAACGAGGACTTCGAGGACTTAAGCGGCGACCTTGAACGTGGTAGCGAAGTTGTGACATGCGCAGAAGTTCCGTATGTGGTAGATGGAGGCGACTCAGAATTACTCTGCCTACGTATATTGCCTCCTGGAGTGCGAATACGAGGCAAAGCATTTGGACTCGCCGTCGGCTCGATGCCTGATGCCACGCAGATCAACGGGGATCTAGCACGCTATGATGGCGCGGTTGATAAGTTCGGTCTTGGAATACTTATCCTCGATGCGAAAATAGAGGATGCGGATGGGAGCGCGCCACTTGCTCCGGAAACATTACGACCTATCTGTATTCCGCTCAGTAGCGTTCGTATGCCACTCAAGCGCGTCGTGCCGCTTACAATAGAAGATGAATCGGAAGCATAAGCTGTTTTTTCAATAACCCGAGTAGGTTACAATACATTATTATGCCGTGCTTTCCCGAATTAGATCTTCCCGATTATATCCCAAGTGATCTTGAGTTACGCATGCAGTCTGCGGCGGTGCTGGATAGTATGCATGACGAAAGTGAGGCTGCAACTCCACTCTACGGCGTGACTCACCGAGCTGTCCAACTAGCAGGTCAAGCAAGCCTCGATACACCACAGCTGATAGACGCTATAAATACAGGTGTCAAAGTGTTTGAATCAATCGGTCATTTTGTTCATCCTGACAACATATATGATACTGAAGCAGGCCGAGTACTAACACTCGTAAGTGCTCGTCAATTTCTCGGGAGTATTCTTAGTGCTGATGATTTCTTGCAAGGAATGGATTACGCAGCGGAGCGGTTGGCTGCAGACACTCCCGATCTAGCGGCATTTATTGAAGAAGTCGCAGGTCGTTATTACGATCATGATCTTGTGGCGACGAAGTTTGCTCTCAAGGGTGCCGCTGCAGTTCGGGGTATGCAAATCTTTGTTGATCGTCGACTTGCTCTCGCTGACACGGTTTAGCGATGACAGATAGCTAATACTTCCGATCGCATCGTTCTCCAATTTAGTGACCATAGTGTGTATCTGTGGGTACTGACAAAATACTAATCTGCGGTGATCCGCGTGGACGCCACACTCTAATTCATGTAAAATCAGCATATGTCCTATCTCCCTTATATCGCCGACGACCTACTGCTGTTTTACACTAAAGATGTACTTGATAGGGTTATGGTGGCGTACACCGAGTCTGAAGCAAAAATCCATTCCAATGTCATCGATCCTTTCTCTGCACTGTTCGATGCAATGCGTCAGGGGATTACCGTTGAGGATTGGTTGAATCAAGAGCGATCGCGGCAGGTACAGAAAACTTTGCAGAATGCTGTTGGCGATTTCCATCAAAATATACTCGGATCGATCGACGGCTGGCACAATCCAGGCCGAGGCGGCGGATATGATCTTATCAGCCACGAGAACAAGATTCTTGTAGAAATTAAGAACAAACACAATACGCTGAACTCTAGCGGCGCAGAGAGCACCTACGGCAAATTAACACGGTATATTGATAGCGACGAATACAAAGATTTTACTGCGTACGTGGTATTTATCGTGCCAAAATCACCCTCAGACTTTAATGGATTATGGTCACCGAACCAAGAGAAAATGCCCCTTCGCGAAGATGTTCGCAAGATAGACGGTGAAAGCTTCTATAAGCTCGTGACGGGCTATGATGACGCACTTGAGAATCTCTTCGACATATTACCAGATATCATTGCGCAGGAACTAAAGACACAATCACTTGAAAGTCATGAAAAATTTATTCTAAAAGAATTGTTTACAAAAGCATATAAATAACCATTGCATTGTGCAAGGGTTACCATATATAATGAAAGCATGAGCAATTTATTTACTATATCTGATGCGGCAGATAAAATAGGGGTTTCGGTAGATACAATCCGTAGGTGGGAGAAAAAAGGACTCATCAAATCAGTTCGCTCTGAGCTGAATCATCGCCTTTTTTCTATCGATGAAATAACACGTATTCACGACAAGGTATCTGGTAGTGATACTGACGAAAATAACTACAGAATAATCAAAGCAAACAAGCCGAGCAAATACACTGCAATCGATCTTTTTGCTGGCGCAGGGGGAACGGCGCTAGGGCTTGAAAATGCTGGCCTTCAGCATGTTCTCTTGAATGAATTTGATAAACACGCCGCGGCGACACTTCGTCAAAATCGGCCGAAATGGAATGTCAGCGATGAAGATGTTCACGAGGTAGATTTTACACAGTGGCGCAACAAAGTAGATGTTGTGGAAGGCGGTTTTCCATGTCAGTCATTTAGTTACGCTGGTAAAGGCCGCGGTTTTGAAGATACCCGGGGTACACTGTTTCATGAATTTGCACGAGCCGTAAAAGAAGTTCAGCCTAAAATTGCGATCGGCGAGAATGTTCGTGGCCTTTTAACCCATGACGAGGGTCGCACTCTCAAAACAATGGTAAAAATATTGCAAGATCTCGGCTACAAAGTTGCATACAAAGTCATGAGATCTCAATATCTCGATGTACCGCAGAAGAGGGAACGACTTGTTATTATCGCTGTCAGAAATGATCTTAAAACTCCTATTCTCTTTCCGAAAGAGCGCGATTATACGATATCGATCAAGGAAGCGATTGGGGATCGACCGCAGAGCGAGGGTCAACAATATTCTGAGCGTAAGCATGAAATCATGAAGCTGGTGCCTCCTGGTGGCTACTGGCGTGATCTTTCAGACGAACTGCAGAGAGAGTATATGAAAGCGAGCTACTTTCATACTGGTGGCAAGACGGGTATGGCAAGACGTTTATCATGGGATGAGCCGAGCCTAACGCTGACTTGTAATCCTGCGCAAAAACAGACCGAGCGATGCCACCCTGAAGAAACACGACCTCTCAACGTGCGCGAGTATGCGCGCATTCAGACATTCCCTGATGAATGGCAATTTTCTGGTTCAACATCAGCCCAGTATAAACAAATTGGTAATGCAGTGCCTGTTAACCTCGGTTACTACATGGGTCTCGCTGCGATTACCATGCTGAACGGCAAAACACATGACGATCTTATAGAGATGGAGCCAATCGAGCCAGTGCTAGATGAAAGCGTTCAAGAATTAGAGCAACCTGCACTCATACCCTTGTTAGATTTTTAATACTTCAAATATAGTTATTTAAACCAACCTAGGTAATTATGGTTGAGCAACGACACTGTCTATCAGTGAGCACTAGTGACAACTTGCGTACGTCATCTTTCTAGAGAGTTAGTTTTGTTGCACTCAAGCTTGTGACGTGAATTGCTATCGACCAAGGCTCCTACTTATTTGTAGTGGCGGTGGATTACGGTGATGAAAAGATGGAGTCACTTCAAAAACTAACACTAGTAACACCAACCTTACTAGTATATTATTAAATTAAGAAAGCCGAGAACTGTATAATGTTAAATACAATAAACTGGGATACTAAAGCCGTAAAAGTTGTGAATTTAAAACTCGATCCTAAAAATGTACGTCTAGATATTGATAATCCATCGCAGGACGCAATCATTCAAGATTTATTCAAAAATGAGGATGCGATGCAGATCGTCGAGAGTATTGCACAGAACGGGTTCTTTAATCAAGAAATGCCAATTATTACCGAAGAAGGTGGGGACACCATTGTTCTGGAAGGTAACAGGCGTATCTCGGCTCTCAAGGCGATCTTAAACCCCAAGCTCGTGCCACAGCAAGAAGCTAAATTAAAGGAGCTAATTGAAGAGATGGGGGACATATCGATTCTCGAAAGTGTAGAGGCTAAGGTAGCCCCTGATAGAGAAGACGCATCCAAGATTATTGCTTCTATTCACACGGTACAATCACGCAAAGCGTGGAAGCCCTTAAGGCAAGCGTATTTTTATTATGCGCAAATCGCAGAAGGCCATAAAACGGTGAAGCAACTCGGTGAAGAGTATAGGAATGTTAATATTCCAGAGTTTGTAAAAATGTGGGAAATGCATAACTTGATGAAATCAGTCGATTATAAAGATCCAGTGCTTCAGCGTAAGGTAGCTTCAAAAAACTTCCCCATTTCAACACTGGAGCGTCTATATAACAATGCAGAGTTTCAGGATCTTGCCAAGATTAAGTTTGATGAATATGGGCAGATCAGTATTGGGGCGAAAGATGAAGACTTTAACGCACTATTATCTAAGATTGTCAATGACATTAATGACAAGAAAATTGACACACGTGTATTGAACAAAAAAACTAGCGAAAGCTATATGTCCTACATGCAGGAAATTAAGGATTTAAGAATCAAGGACGCTGCTAAGCCTAGAAAGGCAGCTGATTTTCATCCTCAGCCAGTTGTGCCGCCAGCAAAAACCAAATATGGCATTGTACCTAATGACATCGTATGTACCATTAACTATCCTGCCGTAAAGCGAGTGCTGGAGGAGTTAAAAACCTTAAACTATAGAAAATATCCGAACGCAACCCACGATTTACTAAGGTCATTTCTTGAGTGTTCCCTAAAGGCCTACTTTCATCATAAAAGTATCGTAGTTACTCCCAATAGGGGTACTTATGTCCAGTTGCAGCATGTATTAGATGAAGCTAAAACACATTTCGCAACAGTAAACGTTAGCTTAGTTCAAGTTGTGCAGAAAATGACAGATAAGAACACACAAAATTCGTACATGTATTCGACTGATTATTTGAACGCCGTCAACCATAACCATCAGATATTCTCAAAACACGATGACGTAGAAGCCGCTTGGGATCAGATGGAAAATCTGATACGATATATATTAGATCCACCGCAGTAAGCGAAAAAAAATGATCAAAACAAAAACACAACGAAAATATTTACTAACACCATTACGCTATCCGGGCGGTAAGACCTCCTTGTTCGAGTTCTTCGACGAGGTGATCAAGCGTCATAATTGGCGCGATATGACCTACATAGAACCATATGCAGGTGGAGCCGGGGCTGCCATATCCTTGTTGTTACTTGAGCGTGTAGAGCGTATTGTTATTAATGACTACGATCCTGCGATCTATTCATTCTGGAAAGCAATTACTGAGCGTACAGACGAGTTTATATATTTAGTAGAAAATACACCTATAACCATCGAAGAGTGGGATATTCAGAAACAAATATATAAAGCTGCTGATATAGCTGACCAACTTCGCCTAGGATATGCAACGTTCTTTCTAAATCGAACAAATAGGTCGGGCATAATGAACGCGGGTCCTATCGGAGGAAAGGCTCAATCTGGAGAATGGAAAATCGACGCACGTTTCAATAGGAAGGCTTTGATTGAAAAGATAAAACTGATCTCGCTTTATAGCGATCGGATCACGGTTCTTAACGAAGACGGGGTGGATGTAATCACGGCATATGCGAATGATCCTAGAAGTTTCTTCTACGTTGATCCACCATACTTTGTTAAAGGTACGGATTTGTATCTCAACGCTTTTAAACTACAGGATCACCAAAAATTAGCTAATTCTTTAAGTAAACATGCTGAAGCAAAGTGGCTCTTAAGTTATGATAACGAGAAAGAAATATTGGATCTTTACCCCACGCGTGAGTATAGAGACTTCGACTTAAAATATTCAGCTAATCATAACTCAAAGATGGGGTCAGAATTGATGATTCTTTCTAACACCATTGACTCAGCCATTATTGATGCAATCTAAGTGGGTGAATGGCATTTTTTCAATTTTCAACTACGTCCCTGAACAGTTATAAGATGACCAGAGCACAGATTCAATATACTGGTATAATAAATCTATCAAACATCTCTACCGCTCGAAAACAGACCGCAAAATCACCAGATAGTATGACAGACTAATACCGTTAATAAGACAAGGCGTAGAGCGGTTGTTCTATTAATAAAACATTGTATGATACAATTCAAGCGGTGGGTCTTAACAAATAGGGCCTTTTTAGGAAGGAGCACTGCCATGGTGGCAGTTGCTACATGGCGATCCCCAGTGGATCGCTTTTTCAACATCAGCGAGCGTGGCTCGTCTGTGGGTCGGGAGCTCAGGGGAGGTGTGGTTACGTTTTTCACGATGGCTTATATCATCGTGCTGAACCCGATCATCCTCTCGGGGGCTGTCGACATCAAGGGAGATCACCTCGGTGACTTCGGCGACATCGCAGCGGCTACCGCACTGGTTGCGGGCGTGCTGACGATTCTCATGGGCGTGGTGGCGAATTATCCACTCGCTCTGGCGGCAGGACTCGGCCTGAATGCGTTCGTGGCTTTCTCGATCGCATCGCAGATGACCTGGGCTGACGCCATGGGTCTGATCGTGCTCGAGGGCCTTGTGATTCTGGTTCTGGTGCTCACGGGCTTCAGAACTGCGGTCTTCCACGCGATTCCGTCGCAGTTGAAGATCGCGATCTCGGTCGGAATCGGTCTGTTCATCGCGCTGATCGGCTTCGTCGACGCCGGATTCGTCCGGCGTACCGGAGCAGGACCGGTACCAGTACAACTGGGTACCACCGGTTCGTTGAACGGGTGGCCGACGCTGGTGTTTGCCTTCGGGCTGATCCTGGTGGTGGCGCTGTACGTCAAGAAGGTCAAGGGTGCGATCCTCATTGCGATCGTGCTCACGACCGTCGTCGCCATCGTGGTTGAACACGTCAAGAAGATCGGTCCGCAGGTCAGCGGCGATACGGTCAATCCGGTCGGCTGGAACCTCAACGTTCCGAAGCTGCCCGGTGACGTCGTGTCAATGCCGCACTTCGGGACGATCGGGGAGTTCAACCTCCTCGGTTCGTTCTCGTCGGTCGGCGTGATCACGGCAATACTGCTGGTCTTCAGCTTGATGCTGGCCGACTTCTTCGACACCATGGGCACCATGACAGCCATCGGTGCCGAGGCAGGATTGCTGGACGAGGACGGTACGCCGCCCAATGCCACGCGGATCCTGGTCGTCGACTCGTTGGCTGCTGCAGCCGGAGGAGCGGCGGGTGTCTCGTCGAACACGTCCTACATCGAGTCGGCATCCGGCGTCGGTGAAGGTGCGCGCACCGGGCTTGCATCGGTGGTGACGGGTGTGCTGTTCTTGCTGTCGATGCTGCTTTCGCCTCTGGTGAACATCATCCCCAGCGAGGCAGCGGTACCGGCACTGGTGCTGGTCGGCTTCCTGATGATGCAGCAGGTCAAGGGCATCGACTGGGACGATCTCGAGATCGCCATCCCGGCGTTCCTGACGATCGTGCTGATGCCGTTCACCTACTCGATCACGGTCGGGATCGGTGCCGGCTTCGTCGCCTACGTGCTGATCAAGCTCGTGCGCGGAAAGGCTTCTCAAGTCCACCCGCTCTTGTGGGTGGTCGCCGGGCTCTTCGTCGTGTACTTCGCGATCAGTCCTATTCAGGCTTGGCTCTCCTGAGCTGAGGTCCCACCACGGGTTCTCCGAGCGACACTACGTCGCTCGGAGAACCCCACATAAATAAATGGTACAATGAAATTATGAAACATCTCTACCGCTCGAAAACAGATCGCAAAATTGCCGGGGTATGTGCCGGGATTGCTGAATATTTTGGGATTGACCCGACTATTGTTCGTGTTATCGCCGTACTGCTACTTTTACCTGGTGGATTTCCAGGACTAATCCCGTATCTTATTCTCTGGGTAGTGGTTCCAGAAGACCCAGTCTCTGTCGCGAAGAAATAGATAGACAAATAAAATAGCGCCGCGGTGGCGGTGGGGTTCAGAATCGAACCCCACCTGCCACTTTGGCGCTAGGCGACCTTCTCGTCGCAGTCGGTGCATCCAGCCGCGGGTACGACCAGATGGCAGCCAGGGCAGACCGACTCACGCGATTCGATGAGCCGAAGCTCGCCGATCGGTGTGCCAGTGTGCGGCGGACGACCGAGGTGCGACAACTCGATCGAGTCGAAGATCTCGCAGACGCTGACGTCGAGCGCATCAGCCAAGGCCTTTGCGACGCCGTCATTCGTCTTGTAGGGGCTTTTCCCGCTTTCGATGCGGTGGATTGCACCCCTTGAGATATCTGACAGGATGGATAGGTCGTGCACAGAGAGCCCGAAGCTCTCTCGTAGGTGTTGCAGTTTATGCAAACTCCTCACTTCCTTTCTGAAATGTACGACACGGCTGTATCGAGAATACTATACCACAAAACGATGATAATGTCTATAGAACATAGGGTATTGACAAATTAAACCGCCTGTGCTATATTAGATAGTAACAAATGTTTTTCTCTTTGTAACCAAGCGTTACGCTATAGAACCAACCTTTACTTGCCGCAGATTGCGCAAGCGTTCATCATCCCACTAGACGGCACAAATACGCCAAGGATCATGAATCGTACCGATAAAGACCATGGACATGTAAAAAACAGAAAAATCTTTGTACTGAGCCACTATACAGGCCAGGCGACCCCCGTGTTTTGTCATGATGAAACACCGTACCTTATGTATAGAAAAGACGCCGAAATACACCCGCTTCTCGCGGGTGTATTTATTTTTTGAAGAATGGTTCGATAAGAGACGGCGAATCGACTTTGAGCGAGTTGATGTCATCACCAACGCGGGTAATGGTCAGCTGGTCGGGATCATAGGGGCGCATGATTTTATACAGCGTGCTGATATCACTAATCTCGGGATTGAGCCAATCGGCTTCGTCGGCCGGATCGACAATCACGGGTAGGCGGCTGGGCAACATATCAGACTCACTACCGGTCGCCGTCGAGATAATGGCGCAAACACCCCACTCGGTACCTTCGGGGTCTGTCCAACTGCCGTAAATGCCCGCCAGGGCGAAAACTGATTGATCAGACGGATGGATATAGAAGGCTCGCTTCCCATCAGCAGCTTGCTTCCATTCATAAAAGCCATTGGCCGGGATGAGGCAGCGCTGGGTACGGATGGCGGCTTGCCAGGTAGGCTTATTGAAGATACCTTCGGAATTGGCACGGTGGGTACGATAGCGGAAGACGGAATTGAGATCTTTGGCATTAGCAGGGACGAAACCCCACTTCATTCGCTTCATCTCGGGGATGCCATTGACACTCACGATAGCAGGAATAGTCTGCGTCGGGCTGATGTTGTAGCTTTTTTTGACACCAGCTGGCACACCAGCAGGCAGGGCAAACCTGTCGCGGAGTGTATCTATTTCATAGAGGGCGTATCGATCGGACATCTCTTTAGTATAGCCTAAGCATCGGGGTTTTCGTAATCGATCGGCTCACTATCCTGGGCGCTGCGCTTCAGGCGGCGTTGGCGGCGCTTGGCGGATTCCTTGGTTTGTTCGGATCGGCGATCCTCGATGAAACCGCGTCGGGTTTCGAGGGCTTGGAGCTCGCGCTGAAAATTAAGGTACATTTTGTAGCGTTTGGGATCGATCGTGCCGTCGGCCAGGCCGGCTTTGACCCCACAGCGATCTTCGGTGATGTGAGAGCAGTGAGGATAGTGACAGTGGCGGATGGCTTCGAATATTTCCGGAAATGAAGCCTCGAGGTCGCTCTCGGTACCCCAGAGTTGTAATTCGCGGATACCGGGCGTGTCGATAATCATGCCACCGCCCGGCAGTAGGAAAAGTTCACGGTGAACCGTGGTGTGGCGACCTTTGGAGTCGCGTTCACGGATGGTCTGAGTAGCTTGGCGCTGCTCGCCAAGTAGTCGGTTGGTCAGGGTCGATTTGCCCGCACCTGATGAACCGAGGATGACAATGGTGTTACCGGGCACGATGTAGGGTTCAATCACGGCCATATCAGGGTCTTTTAGGGCGCTCATGACCACCACATCGGCGCCCAGACTGGTAAGCTGAGCTTGTTTGGCGGGTATGTCTTTGGCGGTGTCGGATTTATTGAGTAGGATTACGACATCAATGTTTTGACTAGCCAGCTGGAAAATGTAACGTTCTAGGCGCTCAGGACTAAAATCATGATCGAGCGGCTGCACGATGAACGCCAGGTCGACATTGGCCGCCACGACTTGTTTGTCGAGCAGGCGACCGACGTGTCCGCGCACGATCTCACTGGTACGAGGCAGAATCGCTTGGATAATCGCCGGCTGGTTGTCGGATAGTTCAACCGCTACCCAGTCACCAATTTTTGGCATGGCAAAGACCGTCAGCTTGTGCGCTAAAGCGCCCGCTAACTGGGCAATCCGCTCACCGGGCAAAGCAACTCGGTACTGTTGGCCAAAGTCGGCAATAATCCGCGCGGGGACGAGACCGACGAAGGAACCGGCATCCCAGTCGGCTTGTCGAGCATCGTTCCAGCCGTAATCTTGTAAAGTAGACATCTGTTCAACAGTATACAGTGTTTCCATAGAGGTGCGAAGTTTTGCACATCCCCTGTCATACGATATACTTAAGCTAACATGAAAAGGGTATCGGGCATCATGGAACAATTTCGTACGAAACAGCGTGGTTTTACTATCGTCGAACTCCTGATTGTGATCGTGGTGATTGGGATCTTGGCCGCGATTACGATCGTCGCCTACAACGGTATTCAAAACAGAGCCAGAGTCAGTAGCGTCAATTCAGCCCTGACCCAGGTGGTAA
>JAQBRV010000003.1 GCA_028286285.1 Candidatus Saccharimonadota bacterium
AAGAACATAAAGCAACAAGGTTTCACCATCGTTGAACTTTTGATTGTGATTGTGGTCATCGGTATCTTGGCAGCGATTACAATTGTGGCTTATAACGGTATCCAGAACCGTGGTAAGACGGCGGCCGCACAGGCGGCGGCAAATGGAGCTGACAAGAAGGCCGAAGCGTACAACGCCGATGTTAGCACTGGCTACCCGACAGGTTCAGCTATACTCACGGGAGCGGCTAGTACAACAACCTATCAGCTAACGGGAGTAACCTTCCCGGGTAGCGCCATCGCTGCTGCTCCGACGAGCCCTGCCACACTTAATTTTTGGCGCTGTGGTACCAATACCTCTGCAGCAGCAACCACTCTCTTGACGACAACGGTTGTCACTGGTACACAATTCAAGTATTGGGACTACCAAGCTGGTAGTCTTGCTACCGTGTCTGCTGGTCAGACAAGTGGGACATCTACAGGCGGCTACAACATCACTTGCTATCTCGAGAGTTAGGCTTCTCTAGAAGACATAGTGTAATAAATAACCCTAGTTATACTAGGGTTATTTATTACATTTCACCTCTTATCTCATTAAAGTGGTAGAGGGAATGATTTTACAAATTCGACAACTTGTTTTCGTATCTCTTGAAGAGCTCGCTCGTCATCTCTTTTATCAACAGCCTGCTTCATCCAGTCAGCTAGTTGCGACATATGTTCTTCCTTAAAGCCACGCGTCGTGATTGCTGGCGTACCTAGTCGAATGCCACTCGGTCGAAACGGTGGCAGTGTGTCGTCGGCAACAGCATTTTTATTCAGAGTTAATCCAATCGCGTCCAGGGCGGTTTCGGCCACCCCGCCATCAATTCCAAAACTTTTGTATACATCGGCTAAAATCAGGTGGTTACTCGTCCCACCAGTCACCAGGTTAAATCCGTGTTTCTTGAGCTCCTCAGCCAGTACAGCAGCGTTTTTAACGATCTGGGCAGCATAACCTTTAAACTCTGGCTGCAGTGCTTCACGGAAGGCCACGGCCTTGGCCGCAATGACGTGCATATGGGGCCCGCCCTGCATACCAGGGAAGATAGAGCGGTCGATCAGGGTTGGGATGTTTTCGAGCGTCTTCTCGGGCTTCTTTAGTGGATTACCCACGATACCTTTACTGAGAATGAGTCCGCCGCGAGGCCCACGAAGGGTCTTGTGAGTCGTTGTCGTGATCACGTGGAAGCCATAGTCGAATGGGTTTTTAGCCACACCACCGACGATTAGACCGGCAATATGTGCCATGTCGGCCATTAGTAGCGCACCAACCTCTTTGCCAATGGCGGCAAACTTTTCATAGTCTAATTCTCGAGGGTAGGCGCTGAACCCGGCGAGGATAATCTTTGGTTTGTGTTTTAACGCCAGTTCTCGCAGGTGATCGTAATCAATCTCGCCCGTCTCAATGTTCTTCATGCCGTAGCGGATGAAGTTGTAGAGCTGGGCACTGCGCGTCACTGGAGCGCCGTGGGTGAGGTGTCCGCCGTGTGAGAGCTCCATAGCCAGCACGGTGTCGCCTGGTTCGAGCCAAGCGCTGTAGACGGCTTCGTTGGCTGGTGCTCCAGAATGCGGCTGGACATTGGCGTGATCGGCCTTGAACAGCTGTTTAGCACGATCTATCGCCAGTTGCTCGAGTGGATCGGTGTTCTCTTGACCGCCATAGTAGCGGCGTCCCGGGTAGCCTTCAGAATACTTGTTGGTAAACACGCTGCCCAGTGCGGTCAGTACATCTTTTGATACGTAGTTTTCGCTCGGAATTAATTCGAGCCCTTCACGCTGGCGTTTTTCTTCAGCCGCTATTAAATCTGCAATTTGTGTATCTTGCATATCGCCTCTCCTCTTTAGTTAGCTCTATTATAGCATTGTCATAAATTATATCGTATGTGATATAATGGACTTCATGGCGAATGAAGATTACAAGCTCAAGATTGGTAAATTAATCCAGGAAACTCGCACCAGTCAGGGTCATACCCAGGCCTATCTGGCCGACAAGCTTGGCACCTCTCAGAGTGCTATCAACCGTATTGAAAAAGGTGGACAAAACATCAGTCTCGAGATGCTGGCGCGTATTAGCGACGTCCTGTCGACAAACATCGTGACACTCAATCAAAACGGGAGGATCAATTTCAAAGTACATGGTGGCAAAAAGCTCAGCGGCAGTATTGAGGTAAAGACCAGCAAGAACGCCGCAGTTGGCCTGCTGTGTGCAGCGCTGCTTAATAAAGGTAAGACGACGCTCAAGCGCGTCGCTCGTATCGAAGAAGTGAACCGCATCATTGAGGTGCTCAATAGCATCGGCGTCAAGACTCGTTGGCTTGATAACAACGATCTCGAAATTATCCCTCCTGCCCGACTCAAACTTGAGGCTATGGACATCAAGGCCGCCAAACGTACTCGCACCGTCATCATGTTCCTCGGTCCACTACTCCACCAATATAAAGAGTTTAAACTGCCCTTCGCCGGCGGCTGTGATCTCGGCACCCGCACGGTTGAGCCTCATATGACTGGTCTGTCGGCTTTTGGGTTAACGGTCAAAGCCACTAATGATTACTATTACGCCACGTCGCACAAGCAGACGGTAGATCGAGTGATTCTGTTGACCGAACGTGGCGATACCGTGACCGAAAATGTCATTATGGCGGCCGCACTGCACGAAGGCACGACAGTTATCCGTAATGCCAGCCCGAACTATATGGTACAAGACGTCTGTTACTTCCTCCGCAAACTCGGCGTTAAAGTCGAAGGAATCGGCACGACGACGTTGACTATTACTGGTCTCCACACGATCAATAAAGATGTCGAATATTACCCCAGTGAAGACCCTATCGAAGCAATGAGTTTCATCGCCGCCGCTGCCGTGACCGATTCCGAACTCACTATCACCCGCGTGCCAATTGAATTCGTCGAAATCGAGCTTGCCGTCCTAGAGGGCATGGGGCTCGAATACACTACTGGCAAAGAGTACTTGGCACGTAATGGCGCCACACGACTCGTTGATCTGACCATCAAACCATCACGACTAACTGCCGCGAAAGACAAGCTTCACAGCATGCCATTTCCAGGAGTCAATATGGATAATCTTCCCTTTCTTGGTCTGATTGCCACTGTTGCCAAAGGCCGCACACTGGTGCACGACTGGTCCTACGAGAACCGTGCAATTTACTTCACCGAACTTTCCAAACTCAACGCCCGGATCGAGCTGGTTGACACCCACCGCGTCTATATTTCTGGTCCAACCAAGTGGAAACCCGCCGACTTGATTGCCCCCCCTGCCCTCCGACCATCGGTAGTCATTCTGTTGGCGATGCTCGCCGCACCAGGCACGTCTATCCTGCGTGACGTCTACTCGATTAACCGCGGCTACGAAGATTTTTCCAATCGACTCAACTCAATCGGCGCCGAGATCGAAACCGTCCAAGAAATCTAATCTTCATCTGTTAATCAGCTGTCAATTGTGGTACTATAGGTCGTGCACAACATATGGCGGATGTAGCTCATCTGGTTAGAGCGTCGGGTTGTGGTTCCGAAGGTAGTGGGTTCAATCCCCATCATTCGCCCCATAGAAAAAACCGGTCATAGTGACCGGTTTTTTCCTATGGGCTATATAGATCGGGTTGAACCCGCTACTCGGCAGCTTTAGCTGGCGATAGTAGTGGGTTCGCAAAGTGCAGCGAAATTCTGGGAAAGCTGGCTTTCACCAGAATGAGCAAACGGAGGAGTCCTGACTCGTCGGGACGATATCCCCATCATCCATTATGAATACGGATTAAATCCACGAGTTGGTGGCTCTTTGAAGTTCTGAGGTGGTGGGGCAGGGGCGTCTGAGACTGCATTCTGCTGTTGGCGCGAAGGATCAGGTGATTGAGAGTTTTCGGGTGTAACTGGACGCTGCGGTGACGTAATCCGCCCCCTATCGCCACCAAAGTTTGCCCCCAGAAGTGAATGGCGATAGCCCTTGATGATACGCCGCTGCTGCTCTATCTTTCGTCGCTCAGTATATGACTGAGCCGCTGGAGCAGTATCGCCTGCTAACCCACTGCTGTGCAAAGGCGTGCCGTCGGGATCGTTTACAAAGCTACTTACTTTCATAGTTATGCTTTTATTATAACATCGACGAAGCGAGAAGAGCGATGAGTGACAATACTCGTTTTATACGGTAAAAACTGGTATAATCTGTAAAGTCCGCGGGCGTCGTATAATGGCTAATATGTCTGCCTTCCAAGCAAACGATGAGAGTTCGATTCTCTCCGCCCGCACCAAATAAAACAGCTCAGCTTACCTGGGCTTTTTTATTTGGTATGAGTTGGGTAGAGCAAGCTCTCATTAGCAGAGCAAGGCGATCGCCTTCTCTCTCCGCCCATACAATAATACTGCTTATGTATAAACGGATATTTTGATATAATCTAAAATGTTCTTCAGCGAACTAACCAAGGCCGTAGGGATAACCATACGGTCTCGTTCATTCACAATTTGAGAGATTAGAGGAAGAAGCTATGAAATCTACACGCCGCTGGGTGCTTACATTGTCCTTTCTGGTATCGCTGACGGTATTGTCGACTAAAGCCAATGCTATTTCAGACTTCGACGATAATGTGCGGACGGCACCCGACTTCGACATGGCCTGTGCTGGGAGTAGCCAAACGGAGGACTGGGAGGAGACCTGGTTCTCTAAGCTCAAGCAGGCTGAGACTGATCGAAAGCTCACTGATCCGACGTTTGAAACGCCTGCCATGGACTACCACGAGTCACACGACACGAACATCATGCTCGAAATGTGGCCGTCCACATCGCCCTATGGCGCTGTCACGATGTTCATCGCAAACCCCGAGGCGACACTGAGCTTCGGAGGGCATGGCGCATACACCAAGGGGATGATCTTTCACGACCTGACGGATCTGCGAAGAGTAGTGTTGTTCACTAACTCACAGAGCGGCAGCTCGAGCCAGAGCGGCTGTGCACCAATAAACCTTGCCCGTGCAATCGGCGATGACACCCTTGTGGAAGATGGCGTTATCGTTGGAGGTGGCGGCTCGTTCCAGTCTATGAGTGACGGGAACATTTTCTACCCGAACAATCCCGTCTACCAATTCATCAACTTGCCGATCACTTACCCCGTGGACTACGTGGGAGACATCATCCCTACGCACTCCCATTTGATTAAGTATGTTGCCCTAGGTGACTCGTTTTCAAGCGGCGAGGGCAATCCGCCCTTCGAAACAGGGACAGATAGCACGAACCTGTGTCACCGTAGCGTTCAGAGCTGGCCACGCCTGGTTCAGAAGAGCCTGAATCTTGGACCCGTCACCTCTAGAGCGTGTTCGGGTGCCGTGACAGACTACATCATCGATAGCTACAACATCGAGAACATTGAGTTGCCGCAAGCAGCTTACATCTCGGAAGACACGGAGCTTGTCACCATCACTACTGGAGGCAATGACGTGGGATTCGGTGATGTATTGAGAACATGCACGAAGGCATACAAGCCAGGAGAGAACGAGGAGCTCAGCACGGAGGATCGCCACAACATCGAACATGAAGCCTGCATTAATGCGATAGAGGACGCTCGGCTTACGGCCACAGGGATAGCATTCCAGGAGGAGCTTGAGGATGTCTTCTCGGGTCTACGCGATCTCGGAAGTTCGAGTCTTCAGGTGGTTGTCGCGGGTTATCCGAACCTCTTTCCTGCTTATGTGAACATTGTGGGCACGTGCAAGTGGGAAGGCGACTGGGTTACCAACGCTATCAACGAAACCTCAGGTCGTAACGTTGCAAGTGATGAGATCACGAAGGCGCGCCTGCTTCACGACGAGCTCAACGGTGTGATTGAAGATGCGGTCGACGCGACCAACGACAGCAACATTCACTTCGTGGATCCGTCGGCTACATTTGCAGGACATGAGCTTTGTCGTCCCAACCCCTGGTTCCACGGCGTCGTCTCGTCGATCGACGAGACAGAGCAGGCGATGTCCTATCACCCGAACTCTGACGGACAAGCAGCATACGCATCTGTCCTAGAATCGGAGATTGACGGCCTGTTGTAGCGGGTAGCGACATGCTGAAGAGCACTGCCCCGTACGATTCTGTGCGGGGCATCTTCATGTTATACTAATAACATATGGAACCATTCATGAGTGGAGGCGACCTACTAGAGGGCCTCATCAAATTATTTGCCCCTCCCTTCTTATTGATTTGTATTGCAGTCGCTGCATTCGCTTATTATGTGAGTGTCGGGAAAAAGAGATTAGGGATCGTCTTAGGTGTAGTATTTGTTCTTGCGGCGGGTGCCTATTTCGGATCATTCTTCTTAAATTAAAAGTTTCGAAGTGTGTTGGCGAAGAACGCCAAAATCTCTTATTCCATCATCGCATCAATAATGCGCGCATAAACCATTTCAGCTCGCTGCTTATTCTCGGGCGAGAAGCGCGCATAGTACTCCATCATAATACTGTCGTTGATTTCTAGTACCTGGCTCTCACCCGCCCTATTCTCGACGATGTCGATGGTTGAAAGCCGCAGGCCAAGCTCTTTTTGAGCGCTAACTGCTAATTGCAACAGATCGTCATTGATTTCAATATCCTTTGGTGTTGCACCGAGCCCAAGATTGAACATGTTAAGCCCACGAATCATGACCGGTTGTTTCTCGTATATAAGTAGCGGCATGCTGTCCAGTAAGACCACACGAATCTCCCGTGCAATGTCGATAAATGGCGCTGCTGCCCATGCGGCGATGGGAGATTGTTCAATATGAGCGACGGCCGCGTCAATATCATTAAACAGATGCACGCCGTGGCCGCTAGTGCCGACGAGAGGCTTAATCACGACCTGCTGCCAGCCGTTCATGACATGCCGATCGGCGTGTGACACTTTGGTTCGAACCAACACATGCGGCACTACCGGAATTCTAGCCTTCGCAAGCACTTGGTAGGTCGCGACTTTGTCTTGAGCGATACTAGCAGACACGGAATCATTCAGATCAAAACGATAGCCAAATACCCAGTGGACTGCATCTTTAGACGTCATTTCGATCAACCAATCATCAGAGTAAACATCAAACGAAATGCCACGCTCGGCGCATATATCACGCAGCATCTGCACCATCCACCTGTCGACAATATATTCTCCATCTAACATTACATTATTCTATCACTGATAGATTAGGTATAATAGAAACTACGCCCCGGTAGCTCAGTGGATAGAGCAAGAGACTTCTAAGCTTTTGGCCGCTAGTTCGATTCTAGCCCGGGGTACCATAATAAGAACGCGTCCTTCTGGGCGTGTTTTTATTATTATGCTGGGCTGGATTGAACTAGCGGGTTTTGCAAAACAAAACAAACCGCTAGTTCGTGAAGCGACTAGAAGGAGCGGAAACAGGGAGCCGAGCGACCACCCTCTAGCCCGGGGTCATCACAATTATGCTTTTTACAATGACGATATTGCATTATAGTTAATTTATGACAGAACTATCTCGCGAAAAACCAGAAGATATAAATATTAAAGCTGGCGACGATGCTTCGAAATCATTTTACGAAGCGGCAAAGCTAACATACTCAAATCAACCTGATGTGCTTAGAGAAGAGTTTAGCTCGTTTTCAGGCCTTAGATCTATGAATTTTAGAAAATTAGGCTGGGGTGTTAGAGGGGGTCAAGAATCTGATGGTATCGGAACAAAAGTAGAGATTGCGGAACGTGTGGGTCGTCACGACACAATCGCTTTTGATCTAATGGCTATGATATGTGACGATGCTGCTATACGGGGCGGTGAGTCCTTGCTTGTACAAACTGTCCTGGACGTTAATACACTCGGAAAATCAACAGATCCAGAAGCACTTCAAGAATACATACATAGGTCAATGGGTGAAATAGCTACCGGCTATGCCGCAGCAGCTAATGCGGCAGGCGTCGTAATATCGGGTGGTGAGACTGCAGAATTAGGAGATAGAGTTGGTGGCTACGGTCCGTTCAACTACAACTGGGGCGGAACAGCCCTATGGGCTGGTCGTAGAAGTAGACTAATAACTGGGAAGAAGCTTCGACCTGGCGATACCCTTATTGGATTTGCCGAGCATGGATTTCGGTCCAATGGTATTACGAATGTTCGTCAAGCTATGCTTGAGAAGTATGGCGATGACTGGCATAACGTCGTCGACAGATCGCTCGGTGATATCGCACTCGGCGAACTGGCACTTGAACCCTCCACTGTATATTCTGGTTTCATGACCAAACTAACCGGCGGCTACCGCAGAAAACAAAAACCACTTGCCAAAATCCATGCTGCTGCTCACATTACTGGTGGTGGCCAGCCAAGTAAGATCGGGAGAATGCTTGAACCAACCGGTCTCGGTGTGGAGATTACAAATCCAATTGCACCGCCAAATATTATGCTTAAAATGCAGGAAATAAATGGATATGATGATCGTACAGCGTATGGAAAGTGGCATATGGGACCGGGTATGGTGATTGCTACTCCAGAACCAGACGCTATTCTTGAAGCTGCCCAACACTATGGAAATGGTATAGAGTTGTACGTGATTGGTCGAGCTACAGAAAAGCCAGGCATAAGAACAATTAATGTAGGTGCTGGTCAGGATAGTCGCTGGTTAGAATTTAACCCAGCAGTATAGTTCCGATCTCACGCAACCTGGTACACAAGACAAAAATGATGAATCATTGTACTTATCTTTTTTCTTTCCCGCCAAATGATATATACTCAAACGCAACCATGGCTACTCCATCACCCGAGCAATCACCGACAACCCGACGGGCAGCTGTGTGGAATATATTCCTCGATAAACATTACCTGCAGGATGAACGCCTTCCATCCATCATAGAGACCCTTCGCGAGCAGGGCGAGTTTGATGTCGTCGGCATCGTCGAGGCTGGTCAGGGCAATGGCGAGAAAATAGCCCAAGCTATCAGCGGCACACCGGGATTATGGTATCCCCACTCACGAAAGAAACTAGGTGAACATATCGGCCTATTCGGTCCGACTATTGAACCAGCCGAGAAGATCGAGCTGGGCTATAACAGACGGGCGGTTGTAACGCGCCTGGGCGACGTCGCGATAACCGCGGTTCACCTGCGTCGTCCGGATGAGTGGTACCGTTCTGGCCCAGAACAAGTAGAACAAGCGCAGGCTCTGATCGACTATTTTGCAGACGAAGAAAAAGTTATTCTCTTTGGTGACTTCAACGGGGTGCGTGCTCAAAAGCCACGTCGGATGCTCAAAGCTGCCGATTATGAACTCGCGACAACTCAATTGGGTCGGCGACCGGTCAGATCATTTCCGACCGATGAATTTCCCGAAAGACTCAGTCGCCGTGAACAGCTATTGTTGCGGCTCGTTGGCGGGATGATAAGTATCGATGCTATCTACACGAAGGGTGTCGACGTTATCGATACCGATAGCTTCGGTGGACCAAGTGATCATCGTGGCCTTTGGTTGGAATGGTTAGAATGTGTTGATGAAATGAATGAGGAGCAGGATACCCTTAATTAGAAGGTGTTTCTTGGCTGTTTTCAGGAGACGCCTCAATCGGGTCTTGGGCAGCGTCAGCCGTGATCGCCTGAGCTTGACTTTCGGTGCCGAGAATCTGCTGTACTTGCTCGAGGCTAATCTCGATCGTGCTGCCCGCCGAGGCCCTGCCTTGGAGCATTTGCGTGGCCACCGTGTTCTCGACCGCCCGTTGTACGACGCGGCGCATCGGCCGAGCACCAAGCCGTGGATCGTAGCCCTTTTCTACCAAGAATAGTTTGGCGTCCTGGGAAACCGTGACGCTGACTTTCTGAGTGGCCAGGGTTTTATTGACACCCTTCAAGATAAGATCAACAACTTGTAGCAATTCGCTTTTACCGAGCGGCTGAAAAGTAACGATTTCATCAAACCTGTTTAAAAATTCTGGACGAAACTGATTGCTGGTAATAAGTTCGTCGACAAACTGCTGCTCGAACTGTTGTAGCTTGTAGCCGCGGTCGATGTATTCCCGAATCCGGTCAGCTCCAGCATTGCTCGTGGCAATAACGATAGTGTCGCGAAAGCTAATCTCACGGTTTTTAATGTCACGTAGGATGCCTTCGTCGAGCAGCTGCAGGAGCGTCGTCATAACATTAGGATGCGCCTTTTCAATCTCATCGAGCAGCACCACGCTAAACGGCTGCTTCATGGCTCGTGCTGTCAGACTCGACGGATCATCGGCACCATCAGCAATCAACCGCACCACATCTTCATTGCGCACGAACTCGTTCATATCCAATCGAATCATGCGGTCTTCGCCGCCAAAGTAGACATCGGCGACTGCCTTAGCCAGCTCGGTCTTGCCTACACCAGTTGGGCCAAGAAACAGGAAAGTACCGATCGGGCGGTTTTGGTTGCGTACACCAGCCCGAGCACGGCGCAGGGCATCACTCACCACCTGCACTGCCCGCGTTTGATTGATCATACGCTCATGGATCAGTGACTCGAGATTGAGCAGTGTATCTTTCTCCTGCTCTCCAGTCGCTACACCCACTTTGATATCCATAGTCTGCTCAATGGCACTCTGCACCGAATTCATCGTTACCAGCCCATTCTGACTGTAATTGGCAGCTGATTCGAGTAACTTCAACGCGCGGCCTGGCATCGCCAGATCATGCACGTAGCGCTCGCTCAGATTGTACGCCTCCCCTAGCGCTTGATACGTATAGGTCACCTTTTTCTGAAACTCTGTCACGATGAGCTGGTCTTGCATGACGGTGATGGTCTCAGCTCGAGTGGCAGGCTTTATCATAATGCGATTGAGCGCATTGGTCAGCGCCGGATTGCGCTGAGAAATCTGTAGATAGCGCTGCTCGTCCATCGTCAGGATGACACGCAGGTTACCGGCTTCCAAAATCGGGAGCAGCACATTACCGAGATCGACCGAACCGATTCCCTCTTCGAAAAACAGTTGGGCGTTATCAAGGCAGAGAATGATGTTCTTGGCACTATAGGCCTCGCCCAGTACCTGCATGATCAGATTTTCCAGTTCTCCACGACCTGGCGCTGCCGCCACGAGTGAGGCTGCATCAAGAATAAATACCTGGCGAAAACGCAGGCTCTCTGGTAGCTTTTGCGTGGCATCGAGGAGCCTTTTAGCAAACGCATGAACGATAGTCGTCTTCCCAACACCGGTTGGCCCGACGAGCACCGCGTTTTGTCGACCGCCTGAGCCGAAAGTATCGATAAGCTGATCAACAGCATCGACGTGCGCTTCCAGATCAACTGTCAATAGGCCACCGCGCTCACTAATATTCTGTCCAAACCGACCAAGCAGCGGTATGTAGCCAAATGAGAAATCACGGGCGATACCGCCGGTTCGTCCTGGTGTCGTATGGGTAGCAATGAGCTGTTCTAGATGATCTTGCCAGCGGATGCCATTCATCAGGTCATCCATTTCAAGGTGGAGATGTGCCAGGACGCCATCTCGCTCCGGAAAACTCTTCACCAACGCCGCTACAAGTACCCCGGCGGTTATTTCGTTGACCCTAGTTTGTTCTCGTATCTCTAGGGCAAGCCGCCAGATACCGACGGTATCGTCGGGACTTTCCGAAGCGATATCTTGCAAAAAACTAGCGGTCATACCAAAACGAGCGCCGAAGAACTGACCGCCAAACACACGCCCGACCGCCAGAGCAATGCTTTTAGGCGTTGGATGCTCGGCTAATTGAGCCAGAATATCTCCCGCTAGCACATCACTAATATTTTGTGGTTTCTTACTCGTTGGCAGTTTTTTGAGTTCACCTCGGTACCATTCCATGCAAATCGCTGGCAGTGCTGCCAATCCGAGCACCAGCCACCCGATCGAAAAGCCAGCTATCACAAAGATGACACCGCTGAGTGCAAGAACGATCGCGCTGACATTCAGCAGCTTACCGATGATCCCACCGAGTACGCCACCGACCCGAGCTTTGGAGGCTCGGTCGTGATGATATTGAAATACTACGTCCATGAAACTGGTGTCCAGCCGCTAATAAATAGCAAAAAACCAACAAAAGGGAACAGCGGTATAAATGCCCATACAACCAGCGTTACCACGCCCAACAAACAATGAAGAAAGATAGTGACGCAGCCAATTGCGATGATGACGATTCGCACCAAGGCACCGATAACTCGCGAGATCGTCCGATCGATGAATGCACGCCACTTGACCCCTATTGAGCCGTTTACTTTACCTGCTGATATTTGGCGAAAAGGTGAAAAAAGTGTCTTTAGCAGCAGGTTGATCGAAAAGTAGTCAACCGTACGGGCAATTCGCTCTTTTATGAGCTTCGCCCGCTCTATCCAACCAGCGCTATACCACCACGAGAGCATTCCCACTATAAACATAGCCTTATTGTACGATATACTAGGTACATATGCCAAAACCTTACACCACTCTACTCGGTAAGACTGTCCGTTCAATTGCTCGCCTACGTGGTGGTGGCTCAGCTCTTCCGGGACTTTTCGTCGAAAAAATAGATCCAACGTTCGTCGCTGAGGCGCTGGCACAATTGCCCCGCGGCGTTGTTATTATCAGCGGCACCAATGGCAAGACGACAACCACCAAAATGGTAACAGAACTTTTAGAAGCACAGGGTCTCAAAGTCTTTACCAATCGGACTGGTAGTAACTTCGTTCGCGGCGTGGCGGCTGCCCTGCTCGGCGAGGTCGACATGAAAGGGAAGTTAGATGCCGATATCGCCGTGCTTGAGCTCGACGAAGCTCATGCGGTACATTTTGTGCGTACGATTGCCCCCCGTTATAGTTTGCTGCTCAATGTCATGCGCGACCAGCTCGATCGTTTTGGTGAGATCGATGCCACCGCAAAGATGCTGTCTGCCATCGCACAGCGCACTACCGAAGGCGTCGTGCTCAACCGCGAAGATCCACATGTCGCCTCACTGGCCGACAAGCTTAAAGATAAAAACGTAGCTTTTTTTGGACTCAATCCGACGCTCAGTCACCTGTTTCCAAGTGATGATGAGCTTCGGAGCGGATCGAAAAGCGCCAAGATCACCCCTATTGCCGATGTGACGTTAGAAGAATTTTCGGATGATGAAGCAACTTTCAAGATTGATATCACCAAGTACACGACACCTCTCAAACTCCAAGGTGTCTACAACATTTTTAATGCTGCAGCAGCGTTGGCTCTGGTGCGACTCATCGTCGGTGAGGCGTGTGATACCGACAAGCTGATGGCCTCACTTGCCTCTGTCACGCCAGCGTTTGGACGCGGTGAGCGACTGGTGGTTGGCGGTCAGCCACTCGAACTGGTGCTCGTCAAGAATCCAGCTGGGTTTCGGCTCGGACTCAGTTCCTTTCCGGCCAGCGACTACGCAACAATGATCGCCATTAATGACAATTATGCTGATGGCCGTGATATGAGCTGGCTGTGGGATGTTGATTTTGATAGCTTGCACAAAGTCGGCGTCAGCCAAGTAGCCGGCATCCGCGCCTACGACATGGCACTGCGTTTGCAGTACGATGAAGTGGAAATCTCGCAGGTAGAACCCGACCTCAAAAAAGCCCTTCGCCATTTTATCGCCCAGCATCCTGATACCCCAAAGCGTGTCTATTGTACCTACACCGCCATGCTGACCTTGCGTCGTGAACTCGCCAAAATTACCGACGTGGAGGTTGTATCATGAGCCACAATATTCACATCTTGCAGCTCTACCCCAACGATATGAATATTTATGGCGACTGGGGCAATGTGCTCACGGTAATGCGGCGATTGCAATGGCACGGCTACAATCCGATTCTGACTGAGTACAACCAAGGTGATACATTCCCGACTGAAGTCGATATCATCATCGGCGGTGGCGGCCAGGATTCCGGCCAAACGGTTATCCAAGATGACCTGCTCAAAATTAGCACCCACCTACATAAGCTCGCGGATGATGGCACACCAATGCTGATTATTTGTGGTTTGTACCAGCTATTTGGCAACTTTTTTAAAACACTCGATGGTACGGTCATCAAAGGCATCGGACTCCTCGATCTTGAGACCCACGGTGGTAATGAACGGCTGATTGGTAATATCATCATCAAAAGTCATGAATTCGGCGAGATCATCGGCTACGAGAATCATAGTGGTCAGACGTTCCTGGGTAAAAACGTTGTGCCGCTTGGTCTGGTGCAAAAAGGGGCGGGTAATAACGGTCACGACGCCACCGAAGGTGTGCGCTATAAAAACATCGTTGGCAGTTATATGCACGGTTCGCTGCTGCCAAAAAATCCCGCTATCGCTGATTTTCTGATCGAACAAGCGGTCACCCGAAAGTACGGTGAATTCGTTCCGACGGTCATCGACGATCGCTTCGCCGAACTCGCGCGCGACATCGCCGCCAAGCGCCCTCGTTAACTCAGCTTACGCCTTTTGAAGCTTTTTGAGTTCTTCGATTACTTGCTCACCGTGACCCAGTGGGGTTACGCGGCCATAAATTTTCATTACCACACCTTCGGGATTAATGATAAATGTCTTTCGTAAAATTCCTTCTTGGCCGAATATCTTCTTACCCCAGGCACCGTAGGCCTCAATCGTTTTACCATCTGGATCACTCAACAGCGTAAAGTTTAGTGAGTGTTTAGCCTTGAATTTTTCGTGAGAACTGGCTTCGTCTTTACTGACACCAATAATCTCTGCCCCAAGCTCGGCGATGTCGTCACGAGCATCGCGCAGGCTACAAGCTTCGACAGTACAGCCCGGCGTGTCATCCTTAGGATAAAAATACAACACCACCCATTTTCCGCGGTAGTCATCAAGCGAATGAGCTGCGCCGTCACTACTGTTTAACATAAAATTTGGGGCAGGGTAGGGAGGTTGTATCATATCCCCTATTGTACCCTACCTCGGCATGTCGTCGCGCGCATCATCTCGCAGTGACCTCACTACTAGAAAAACCAGCCGATATACGCTATAATTCCTCAAGGTAACACCATCGGGGTGTGGCGCAGCTCACATGAGACAAACCTACGGTTTTTCTCATCGCGCCGAGAACGAAATCAATTCGTTCGTCGGGCTGCTCTTTTCCCTAATGAAATTACCGGGGTGTGGCGCAGTTGGCTAGCGCGCGCGGTTTGGGACCGTGAGGTCGAAGGTTCGAGTCCTTTCACCCCGACCAAGAAAAAACCTGTCCATTTGGGCAGGTTTTTTCTTGCCCGAGCTGGCTGGACTCTCGAACCTTCGACCCAAATTTTGCCAAACAGATCTTAAGTCACATGCATTGCAAGCATGAGCCTCATTGATGAACCTGTTCATGCTTGCATTCTCCCCTCTCCAATACCATAATCTAGACAACGTCTTTCGACTACCACTCTGGAGGTGAAGGGCGATGTCCTTCAAATCACAAGTTACACAAGAGGAACAAGAATATGACCAGCCGCCAGCTGCCTTCTGGGCGCTCGTGGTTCTGTTCTCGGTCGGCATCGGCTATTGGCCTGCGCCGGACACGTGGCAGTTCTGGGGAATGCTGGGATCTGGCTCTGCCGCAACCCTGGTTTACGCCTGGGGTTTGTTTACAAAGGCAGGGGGTGATCAAAATGACCCTCAACATGACAACTGTTCTCATTAGCCTGGCAATGGTGTGCGTTTGGGTGGCACTGTCCTACGGGGCATACCGCTTTCTCGTATCATTCTCGGTACCTGAGCGAAACTGGATTGATCGCACCTCCATACGTCGTATCGCATGGGTTGTTGCCAGCCCGCTGTTCTGGGTATTTGTTATCGCAGCAGCTCTGGTACTCCCACTGTACGGCGCGCTCTCGAGTCCTGTCTTTGAGCGCTGGAACGACTCCAGGCCAAGGCGAGAGAAGAGGAAGCACGAGCGACACATGCGCCGTCAACACTTCTTATCCGATCCGTCAGACTGATCGGTAGGTCAAGCCCCGCTTCATCCGCATCGAGCAAAAGAAGAGCTCTGCGTCGATGATGTGGGGCTTTTTGCTTTCTAGATATTTGGTAGTTCTTAAGATTGAATCTTTTTTGATAGTTCAGTTTTTAGCGTTGTGGTGGCAGTTGCGGTTTTTTTTGCGAACTCCGTGTTGGCAGTTTTAATGGCTACACCGCGCGTTTCGGCAAATTGCTTGATCGATAATTTATCTTCGTCGGCTTTTTGCGTTCCCTGGAATGTATTACGAGCCGCTTTTACCTCCGTTCTGAGGATTGTGGTCGCCGTGCTCTCTTCGCAATTTGCTTGAGCCTTCGTAAATGCTGCGTCAATAGCTCTTTGGAATACCAATGCCGCCTGCAGTAACTTAGCTTGGTGGCCCGTTACTTTCTGGAGTACGTCCGTTCGATAGTTGCCACGGGCTGTATCGACCGCTGTCGCGCGCGCAGTTTCAGCGTCTTTCATATTCTTTTCATAGATTTCGATAGCAGCGAGTTGCACAGGCGTCACGCCGGTTTCGTTTTTTAGCTCACTGACTTTGGAATCAAATTTATCAGTCAGAGACATACGAGAAGTAGCGACCTTTTGGTCAACGACATCGATCCGACTGGCAAGGTTGGATAGTCGTTTTTGGAAATCGAGCTGCATGGCATCAAGCCGCTGGTTTATCTTGGCAGCATTCGTGGCGGCGAGTGTTGGCAAGCGCGTACACACTGCACTCGTCGCCGCTGGCGTAATAGCTATAGCTACCGATGAAGTACTAAACAGGCCGACACACGCCACAACGCCGACCACGCCGAGGCCGATTCGCTGAATTGGTTTAAAGATTGTTTTCATTGACACTGTCTCCTACGTTACCGGCTGCTGTATTGGCATCGTCAACTTCCGAACCATCGTCGGTGTCAATGATAGTACTTTCGCTGCTCGTACCCTCAGTCATGAGTTTGGTCGCAGCGTCCGGCGACGTAGCGGCCGAAGACGCACTCGTCGTCGACTGCGAAGTCTGGACTTTCTTAGTTGCTCTGTTCATCTGAGTGTAGACGACAAAGCCGATCACTGCCGCGACGATCACTAGGAGTACGATAACCCCACCGATGATCATTTTCGTATGACTCTTCTTCTCGGCCATTGGTTGCATAGTGGCCTGAGTCGGTTCCTCCACTGTAGTTAATGATAAAATCTCTTCCTCGGGTGGCTCTGGTTGACTATATTGTTGTGAATCCATGAATGCCCTTAACGTGATTACGCTTATTACTGATCGCAATTATGCTCTAGTCGTTCTATTTTGTAAACGCTAAGACATATGTATACTAAGAGTAGTTAACGTAAGCGGAAAGAATATCAATGCTCTCACTCGTATTATCACTCCATATTATCCTGATGATTATCTCGCTCGTGACCACAATTAGCGCTGTGGTGATCACTGTGAGTGGCCGTCGAATCCATTCAGCCATTATGCGCAGCGACCTAGCTGTCACCGCCGTTGGCCTAACTGCCGGCACCGTATTACTTCTGAGTGCGCCACTCAGCGTTCGCTGCTTGATGCTCGTGAGCTACTTAGCCGCCTTCGCCTATGCGTACCGCCTTGTGACGCACGCACAAGCAGCACTCACCCAAGATTTCCTCGACAACTAAAATAGCTACCCATGAATAGGTAGCTACCTTGTCGTGCTTATGCTATATTGAAACTACGAACGCGAGGAGGAGGTGCTCCAGAGTCGTTCTGCCCGCAGACTGGTGACCCGTATGAGGTCTCGCCAGCCTGCGGGCATATTCATGCCTCCCTCCCCTACTTGGCGAACTCGATAGCGCGGGTTTCGCGAATCACATTAACCTTGATGGTACCTGGATACTGCATAGTACTCTCGATCTTAGTCGCGATATCACGAGCCAGTTTGATAGCCGACAGATCGTCAATCGACTTATTGTTGACGATAATGCGGATCTCACGCCCAGCACTGATAGCGTAGGCCTTATCAATACCGTTGAAACTTGTGGCAACGTTCTCGAGGTCACGCATACGTTCACCAAAGTTCTCGGCACTAATATTGCGGGCACCTGGTCGAGCGGCTGAAGCGGCGTCAACCACGCGGACAACGAGTGCTTCTGGGGTTGTGGCCTCAATGTCATCGTGGTGGGCTTCAATGGCGTGGACGATATCTTCAGCCATACCGTATTTACGAGCGAGTTCAGCACCAATGTGGTGGTGCTTCCCTTCTATCTTGTGCGTGACAGCCTTGCCGACATCGTGCAGCAGAGTCGCAATCTTGGCGACACGGACGTTGGCGCCAATCTCTTCAGCAATCAGCCCAGCAATATGAGCCATTTCAGTACTGTGCAGGAGTACATTCTGCCCATAACTGGTGCGGAATTTAAGTTCGCCCAGTAGTTGCAACATCTCGCGGGGGATACCAACCACTCCGACTTCACGAGCAGCATCCTCACCGGCTCGAGTGATCTCTTTTTCGATTTGCTTTTCGCTCTTAGCCACCACCTCTTCGATGCGTCCCGGGTGGATGCGGCCATCTTTCATGAGAGATTCGAGGGTCAGGCGCGCCACCTGGCGACGAATAGGATCGAACGAGCTCAGGATAATCATGCCCGGTGTGTCGTCAACCAAGATATCAACGCCGGTAGCGCGTTGCAGCGCCTGGATATTGCGACCTTCCTTGCCGATGATACGACCTTTCATTTCTTCGTCAGTCAGCTTAACGGCTGTGACAGTGCGCTCAGCGGTGACTTCGGAGCTCATTCGTTCCATCGCCGTGACGAGGATAGTCTGCGCCCGTTCCTCGGCGTCATCCATAGCATCCTTTTGTAGTTTATTCACGAGTCCAAGCAAGTCTTGTTTGATATCTCGCTCGGTCATCTGCATGAGTTTGTCGGCGGCATCACTCTTGCTCAGTTTGGCAATTTTTTCGAGCTTTTCCTGCTGCTTGGTGCGAATGTCGCGGATTTCGGTCTTGAGCTCCTCGACTTCGTCCTCATTCCCGCGTAATTTTTCAGTTCGTTTGTCGAGTTCATCTATTTTGCGATCAAGCGTGGTTTCGCGATCGGCCAGGCGGTCTTCGGTTTTTTTCCATTCTTTGCGACGTTCACTTTCAAGTGCTAATGCTTCGTCTTTAGCTTTTAAGACAATGTCACTCGCCTTGCTCTTAGCCGAGGCCAGCTCTTTTTCGGCTTTATGTTTACCATTTGCTTGTTGCTGACGACTGTAGACGACAGTACCCCCGGCACCAGCTAACAGACCGATAATCGCGGCAATAATTCCCTCTATCATGATGGGTTCCTTCCTCGAGCCACCTCTGCCAAGTGTTCATCTTGGCATATCTGTATTATCAAAAGTGGATCGAATGTTTCAAAAAGTTTAATTCTCTAAAGTCTCAATAAGACTACTCTTACTATATCGCTTTTTGCGGTTCCGCCGCAAGTTATTTGCGTGGCTTGGTGATATTTGCTTCGCTGCCATAAAACGGCAGTGCCAGTTGGTCATTTTCGCCGGCTAGTAGTCGGCTTTCGGCGGTTTCTCGCCAATTTTCACCGGTGGTTGTGACGATCGGGATAGAAAGAGCGTCAGCCATAGTATTGAGCACCGTCATGCCAATGCGCAGACCGGTAAAGCTGCCTGGACCCTGGAATACCCCAAGACCGGTCAGATCCTGCCAGGTCTTGCCTACAGTCGCAAGCTCCTGTTCCAAAAACCCAAGGAGTCCTTTTGCAAGTGTCCGTCCCGCATCCCACTCTCTCGCCTGGCGCCAATCGCCATCAATCAAGGTTATTTTACATAAAGGCGTTGAGGTGTCGAGCAGCAGAATCATGCCAGGGCTCCTACAAGCGTTTTGTAGCGCTCACCGAGTGGCGTGATCTCGAGTGTACGATCAGCAATCGACGGCGACACCAGACGAATCTGTAGCCGCTCTTTTGGCAACACATGAGCCACCGCATCAGCCCACTCTACCACTGTAATCATCTGTGGGTCGTGGATTGACTCGCTCAGTTCATGCGCCATAATGCCGGCATCACTCAGTCGATAAAAATCATAGTGAGCCAGGCGCAGGTCGTCGCGTGCCTCGTACAGGCGACTAATCGTAAAGCTGGGGCTCTGGACATCTTCGTCGATTGTAAGACCTGTCGCGAGGCCTTTTGTGAAGGTTGTTTTACCAGCGCCAACATCGCCAATCAGCTCAATTAATTCGCCGCCATGAAGTAGCTGGCCAATGCGACCGCCGAGAAGTTTCATGGCTTCCTCTGAATGCACCTCTATAATCATGCTTCTTAGTATACCATCTGGTGGTTTTTGCCTAAGTCATCTACAATAGAGCGTAAGCAGTATGCGTATTTCCGATGTTACCATGGAAAAATTGCTCGAGCGCAGTGGTGTGGCTACTCCGGAGCAAATTACCGCTCTCAAAAATGAGAGTGCTCATTCAAGACGCCCGTTGCAAGACGAGGTCATCCAACAAAAACTCATGGATGACGTGGGGCTTGCCAAAGTATTCGCCGATTACGCCAAGATTCCGTTTATCAGACTTGAGCCGGCCGATATCACTAGTGACGTCCTCGAAAAAATACCTGAACGAATTGCCAAGCAATACAATGTTGTCCTATTTAAAATTGATGCGGACGGCACCATGCATCTGGCCATGGACGACCCAGACGACGTGCAAGCGCTCGACTTTATCCAGAAAGAAATTGGCGGGAACACCATCGTTTACGTCGCCACTCACGAGAACATTCTAGCCTGCCTTGAAAACTACCGTGGTGATGTTAACAAAGAGCTCAACGAGGTCATCGATATTCAACGAGAAGACGCCGGCGTCAATCAGGCAGTAACTGAAGAGGATATTGCCGAAGATTCGCCGATTGCCCAGACCGTCAATCTGCTTCTCGAATATGCGATTAAAAGCGACGCCAGCGACATCCACATTGAACCTCGCGAGACTTTCATTCAAGTCCGCTACCGTATTGATGGTGTCTTAAAAGAGGTCAATCAACTACCAAAGAATGTTATGAGCGCGCTAGTCAGCCGTATTAAGATCCTGGCTAATCTGAAAATTGATGAACGTCGTGTATCGCAGGATGGTCGGTTCAAGATCCGTCTGTCTGGGCGGCAATTCGCCTTCCGTGTCAGCACCCTCCCTGTGACTGATGGTGAAAAGGTAGTTATGCGTATTCTGAACGAGAGTACCGATGCCCTCACCCTGCCCCAGCTTGGCTACTGGGGACGGTCACTCGAAGTTATTAACACTGCACTGACCGAGCCAAATGGTATGATTCTCATCACCGGGCCGACCGGTTCAGGTAAATCCACCAGCTTGTTTAGTATTCTCTCGCGCATGAATACCCCTGATGTTAATATCTCGACGATTGAGGATCCAGTTGAATATAAGATACCCGGCGTGAACCAAACCCAGACCAATAGTAAGGCAGGTATGACATTTGCCTCCGGCCTGCGCTCTATGCTGCGCCAAGACCCGAATATTATCATGGTAGGGGAGATTCGTGACGGTGAGACGGCCAACTTGGCTGTGCAGGCTGCTCTGACGGGTCACCTGGTATTCTCGACCCTCCACACCAACAACGCCGCCACCAGCCTGCCTCGTTTGCTTGATATGAAAATTGAGCCATTCTTGATTGCTAGCACCGTCAAAGCAGTCGTCGGGCAACGACTGGTGCGCCGACTCTGTATGAATTGTCGACAACAATATACCCCAGCCGCGGAAGAGATTACCGCTATCACTCACCTCTTCAGTCTGAAGGAGGGTCAAGAATTTAGTCACATTCATCAACTGGAACTGCAGGCGATTGAACAAAAAGTTGGTGGCGAGACACCCGAGGGTACGAGCTCGACGACCGTCCTGTCTCTATGGAAAGCCAATCCTGAAGGTTGCGAAGAATGCAGTCACACTGGTTTTCGAGGCCGAATTGGTATTTATGAGGCGCTCTCTAATACGATTCCTATCCAAAAGTTAATCGCGGCCAATGGCACCAGTAATGACATCCAGGTTCAAGCGATCGCCGAAGGCATGGTCACCATGCAAACCGACGGGCTGATAAAAGCGCTGCGCGGCAACACTACGATTGATGAAGTCTTACGGGCGACGAAGGAATAATCTATGCCTAATTTTAAATATGTTGCCATCAATGGCCAAGGTAAAACAATCCAAGGAACGATCGATACGACTGATCGGGCAGCTGCGCTCGTAGCGATTTCGAAACAAGCACTGCGGCCAATTAGCGTCAAAGAAACCTCGAGCAAGGACGGATCATTCAATTTCAAAACGCTCCTCGGGGGCAACAAGGTTAAATCTGATGAACTCGTCATCTTTACTCGCCAGCTCAGCACTATGATCAGCGCTGGGGTGCCTATTCTGCGCGGGCTTGGGTCACTTGGTAAACACGCCGAGAGTCCTGCGCTCAAAAAGATCATCGACAGTATCATTAAGGATATTGAGGCCGGCGCTCCCTTTGGCGATGCACTAGCCAAGTACCCTAATACGTTTGGCGACGTATACGTGAATATGGTTCGTGCAGGTGAAGCAGCTGGTATCCTCGACGAGATTCTCAAGCGCCTAGCCCTGCAACAAGAAAAGAATGCCACCATTCGCAAGAAGATAAAAAGTGCGATGGCGTACCCGACCGTTCTGATCGTTATTATGACCATCGCATTTTTCGGTCTGATGTTATTTGTAATTCCACAAATCGGTAAAATTCTAAAGGATCTGGGCGGTGAAGATGCGCAGCTCCCCGTCCTGACACAATTTATGTTGGGGCTGAGCGCCGTGCTCATTGGCTATTGGTTCATCATTATCCCGGCTATTGTTGGTGCTATCTTCTTGACACTACGCTACATTAAAACACCACGTGGCAAATCACAGTTCCATCATTTAATCCTCAAGATCCCGGCCGTCAAAGGAATTATCCGCAAAGTTGCCGTGGCGCGTTTTGCCCGTACCTTCTCGGCACTCATGGGTGCTGGCGTAGCAGTACTAGAAGCGCTCAATGTCACTGGACACGCAATCGGTAATGTCGTCTACGAGGAGGCTCTCATGAACGCTGCAGAAGAGGTCAAGAACGGTAAGCAACTTTCCCAGGTAATTGAAGGCTACGAAGAGCTCTTCCCGTCGATTGTGGCTCAAATGCTTTCAGTTGGTGAAGAGACGGGCCAAACAGACACCGTTCTTGTCAAAGTAGCAGATTTTTATGAAGAGGAAGTCGATGTCGCAATCGACGGACTGAGCGCCATTATCGAGCCAGTTATGATCGTCATCATGGGTAGTATGGTAGGCTTAATTGCCGCCAGCGTCATGGGGCCAATCGCCAGCTTATCGCAAAACATTAAATAGGCAAAAGCATACCCAGCACTATGGTGCTCATGCTATAATGACAACAAGATTCTACTAGTGGGCATCAATGGCAAAATTATTTTATACAGACAAACCAGTTATCGGACTTGATATTAGCCAAACGGGTATCAAGGTAATGGCCGTCAACCCTAAAAAGTGGCTTGTGACGGGCTATGGTTCAATCGATCTTGACCCCTTGAAAGTCCAGGCTTCACTCGACAAAGAAAGTGATTACCTGACCGAGAATCTGCAAAACCTACTTAAAAACAATCTCGTTGGTTCGCTCCCCAGCACGCATACCGTGCTTGGTATCCCCACTGGACGAACGTTTTCGCGAACCTTTACCATCCCTGCCTCGGCTGAGAAAACGCTGCGCGACGCAGTTGAGATCGAAGTTGATCAGTATATCCCTATTCCGATTAACCTTTTATATGTCGATTACGAAATTATCCAACGTACCAAGGACGAACTAACGATCCTGATGAGTGCTGTTCCCCAAAGTCTCATCGACAATTGTCTACTGGCTACGAAACAAGCCGGCCTGGAAGTAGTGCTGATCGAACCGGGTATTAGTGCGGTCGCTCGAGTACTAGAAGCCACCGAAGAAGCGCATCTGCCAACGGTCATTATCGATATCGGACCTGCTAGTACCGATATCGCTGTCCTCGATGGCTCGATACGCGTGACGGGTGGTATTGGGGTTGGCGGCAACACCTTTACCCTTTCTATCGCCAAGAAGCTCAACGTGCCCCTTGAAAACGCCCACCAGCTCAAGGTGCTTAATGGCCTCAGTACTGGACCGCGGCAAGCCAAGATACTGACTGCCCTCAAACCAAACCTCGATCGAATCCTGACCGAAACACGCAAGGTAATCCGGTATTACAACGAGCGTATGACGAAAGAGCAGAAAATTGAACAAGTCTTGGTTGTCGGTGGCGGTAGCAACGTCCCTGGTATCGGTGATTACTTCACTAGTGAGCTTATCTTACCCGCCCGTGTGGCGAATCCTTGGCAGAAACTTGATTTTGGCAAGCTGCCGCAGCCTGCCAAGCAATTCCGTCCACGATATATCACCGTAGCTGGTCTGGCTAGCGTTACCCCGGGAAGGATCTGGAAATGATCAATCTACTACCGGGTGAACATAAAAAGCAAATCCGAGCTGCGCGGACCAATGTCTTGCTCGTCCGCTACAACCTCCTGATTATTTTCTCGGTGGCATTTATAGCAGGGGCGATTGGCTTCTCCTTTCTCTATCTCGCTAGTGCTCGACAGGTGGCCACGGATGCGATCGAAGGAAACGTAAACAAAGAGGGATCGTATGCTGCTGTCAAAACTGAGGCCGATAGTTTTCGAGGCGAACTAGCCAACGCGAAGGTTATCTTAGATGGACAGACAAGCTACGCCAAAGCTGCTCTTAATATCGCCAAATTACTCCCTCCCGGTACAGCTCTGGGTGAGCTCAAACTCGACCAGCAGAGTTTCGTAGCTCCGCTCATCCTTAGTGTCAACGTCACCAATGAACAAGCCGCTTCTCAGCTGATCAAAAACTTCAAAGAGTCACCATACTTTTCGGCCGTCACCAAAAACAAAATTAGCATCGGCACTGGTGCGTACCCCTACACGATGGAGATATCTGTGATGATGAATAAGGCGGCCGCACAATGAGTAAACGCAAAAAAATGACGCTCAACGCGCGCTCTCTTCGTATCATTCTCCTCATTGCTATGCTGGTTATCTTTGCCGGTAGTGCATTCAGCCTGGGGTTTGCACTTAAAAGTATGAAGACTTACGCTATCGAAGTAAGCCACGAAAAGATTGATGCCACAGCGAGTAACGGCAACATCCAGGCGTTGGAGAAAACCCAGGAATACCTCGACAATAACAAAGATGTCCTCGAAAAAATCGGACTACTCAAATCGACGAGCGAATTCCCCGAGTTTACCGTGGTCGATGAAGTCCGGAGTATTGCTGCTCGGAACAACATTCAAATTCAGAACTTTAGCTATGGCACCGAATCCGCTACTGCTCAAGCCCCAGCCTCGGCAGCAGCTCCAACCACACCCGCGCCTGCAGCCAGCACGTCAGGTAAGGTGATCGCTCTGACAGTGACGCTGAGCGCCTCAAACTATCTTGATTTTATGCAATTTACCTACGATCTTGAGCAACATCTTCCAAAGATGAAGATCAACGGTATTAGCATAACTGGTAGTGATACTGGTGTTAACATTGCTCCCCTAACTGTAGAAATGTATATAAATTAAGGAAGGCTGCTATGAATATATCTCAATTATTTACTTTAATCATAAAACGCATCTCATCTTTCTTTGGACGATACCACTTCATTATAATGCTCGTCTACCTTGTCGGAAGCGCCAGCTACGCCATTTTGCTCATTGCCGACACAGTCGCACTTTCGGACGAGCCCAACGGCTACGTTTCTCAAGCCAATGACACGACCTTCGACGAAGACACCATTAGCCGCCTCCGTCAGCTGAAATCTAATAACCAAGAGACAGACAAACTACCAGTTGCTGGACGTACCTCTCCCTTCTAGTAGTCGGCTATGCAATCGTCGACGAACCGTTTATACTAGAACTATGCTTGTGCTTGGATCCCAGCTACTCAATACTTCTGTGATGAGCCTTCAGACAGGCGCTGAACTGGCGCGCATCAAAATCCCGGTGATTGACCCGCGGACACTGACAATTGTGGCCTACGAGCTTGACGGAGCGCTGCTCGACCAACACCCCTCATTGCTACGAATCGCCGATGTGCGCGAACTCAGTGATATCGGCATGATTGTCGACTCCAGTGACGAATTTATCGGTGTCGACGACGTGATTAAGCTCAAAGAAACCTATGAACTTCATTTTCCCTTGCTGGGTCTCGCCGTGGTTGACGATAAGAAACATAAGCTCGGCAAGGTCGAAGATTATTCCGTGGAAGTTGGTGGCTTCGTTATCCAACAACTCAGCGTCCATCGCCCGATTTTGAAAAGTCTTGGTGATAGCGAGCTGCTTATCCACCGATCACAGATCATCGAGATCAACGACACGACCATTACGGTAAAGTCTGGCTCTCATGAAGCAATGGATCCTATCCCTCACGCTGTCAAAGCCTACGTCAATCCCTTTAGGCAACCCGGCAGCGCCCAACCCGAAGCAATTCAAATCGACAAAGATTGATCGTTGTCTGCCAGCGCGGCCTTGATGTCATCGTAGCTAAAGCCTTGGCGCGCCAGGTATTGCATAAGTTTCTGTTCATCCGGGTAGCGATTACGTTTCTTAATAATGATTTTCATAATTTCGTCGTCGTCGCTCCGCTCGGATTCGGCGAGAAATTTCTCGATAATCGATTGTTCCACGCCTTTCGATCGTAACTCTGAGGTCAGTTTGCGTTTACTGGCGCCTTTGGTCAGACTACGATTTTCTACCCAGTAGCGCGTAAATTTTTCATCGTCGATGTAGCCTTTTTCAGTAAGTCGATCAAATACTCGTTGTGTTAATTCCTGGCTGACACCCGGCTTATCATACAATTCCCCCGTCTTCTTGCTTCTAAGTTTGGTCGTCCGCGTCTTTCGATACAGATAGTCGCGCACTTCCTTAGCGCTATGCGGCCGCATCAGGCAATATTCAAGTGTACGTGCGTAGAGCTTACCGAATTGGCTTTCGGTCTCAAGCTCAGTTAGTTCTTTCTCGTCGTAATCTTTCCCGATTCGGATACCGAGATCGGCCAGCTGAAAGACATCAAGCGAAAAGCGATACGAGCCATCGACTATAACATTAACGCGATTGGCATTCTTTTGCTGAGAAGTAATGGCTGTAATTTTCACGATGTTTTGCAAATACTTAGTAGTTCCGGAAACTCCCTCGTTTTCATATCTCGTAAACAAAAGTGCCCGTAGTCCTTAAACTCATGATATCGGGCAGATGGAGTCTCTTGACGTAAGAATTCGAGGCTTGTTTGCATCGGCGCATCGTCATTTGTCGAATAAAGCACGTCTATCCCCACTGCTGTTTTTTCGACTAGTCTATCGTCGATAGTAAACTCAAAGAGTTCTCCGTACTCATGTTCTCTGTCAAGCCATGGTGCTACCAAAATCAGTTGCTTAATCTTTATCGATGTTTCACTCAGCCATCGAACAATAAACCCGCCACCGAGACTATGACCGACAAGTATTGTATCTTCGTCGACTTCCTGTCTTTCAAACTCAGCTTTCCATTCCAGATAGTCGGGATCGTAAGGCCTTGGCATCTCTGGAGTTTGGGTCAAAACATCCTTTATGCAAAGTTGTTTTTGGAGCCATGGTAACCAGTGTGCATTACTCTCACTATTGCGATCGCTTTCGTAATACCCTTCTTTCGAAGGCATTCCGTGTAGAATAACGGCTCGCGTCATAATTGTCTTACGCCGCTTCTTCAACAACCTTGGCGCGGACTTTCTTTTCGATCTCTTCGAGCACTTTTGGATTTTCTTTGAGGTAGACTTTGACGGCTTCACGGCCTTGGCCGATTTTGGCGTCCTTGTAGTCAAACCACGCGCCAGATTTACCGACAATGCCATGTTCAGTCGCGAGATCGAGAACATCACCAGTCTTCGAGATACCTTCGTTGTACATAATGTCGAATTCGGCGATTCTAAATGGCGGTGCAATTTTGTTTTTGACCACTTTTACCTTCGTGCGGTTACCGACAATCTCTTCACCCACCTTTATCTGGCCGGTGCGGCGAATATCGATGCGGACCGAAGCGTAAAACTTCAGCGCATTACCACCAGTAGTCGTCTCTGGGTTACCGAACATGACACCGATCTTCATACGAATCTGGTTGATAAAGATGACGGTAGTCTTACTCTTGTTGATAATACCCGTTAGCTTACGAAGCGCCTGGCTCATCAGTCGAGCTTGCAGACCCATGTGGCTATCGCCCATGTCACCGTCGATTTCAGCTTGTGGCACCAATGCCGCAACTGAGTCAACCACCACGAGGTCAACCGCACTAGAGCGCACGAGGGTTTCGGCGATTTCAAGTGCTTGCTCGCCGTTGTCTGGCTGTGAGACAAGTAAGTTATCGGTATCGACACCCAAGCGGCGCGCATAGGCTGGGTCGAGGGCGTGCTCGGCATCGATGAATGCGGCTGTACCGCCAGCACGTTGCACTTCGGCAATCGCATGCAGCGTCAGTGTGGTCTTACCGGAACTCTCCGGTCCATACACTTCGATAATGCGACCTTTCGGATAGCCACCACCCAGTGCCAGGTCGACACTGAGTGAGCCACTGGAGATTAACTCCACGTCAACACGCTGGGTATCGCCAAGTCGACGGATGGAACCATCGCCGAATTGTTTAGTAATCTGATCCATTGCCAGGCCGAGCGCCTTTAATTTGCCCTCATTGTCTGGGTTTGTCCGTGAGACTGCCGGTTTTTCTGCCTTTTTTGCCATATCTTCCCTCTCTTTATCTGTTGCTATTATACCATGACAGCGCGCGAGAAAATGTAAAGCAAGCTTTCGTATACTCTCGCCTCGTCGTGCTATAATTAATCCTAATGAGACAGCGCGGATTTACGGTTATCGAACTACTGGTGGTTACAGCCTTCTTGATTTTTGCTGGCGTGCTGTTCTTTATCCAAAAGAATAATCTGGAGACTTCGGCACGTGACGACAAACGAAAAACCGCAATTAACGCTATGTATTACGGTTTGGAAGAAAGCTTCTTTAAACAAAACGCTTACTACCCTGCAGAACTAGATGAAAAAAATCTCACCACAATCGACAGCGCATTATTTACTGATCCAAACGGGGTGAAACTTGGTCAAACCATTCAGAAAGTCAACGAAGTGGATGTGCCTGTCCAGTCCGACTATCGCTATGAACCGACCAACTGTACCGATGGTAAATGTAAGAGCTATTCCTTGCGCGCTGATCTAGAAGCCGAAGCAGATTACATCAAGAAAAGTCGCAACAACTAGCTAGTTCATATCGTCGTCAACAGGACGACCGTTTTTGAATGCCTCAATCGCATTGTTGAGTTTTGCCACCTGCTCTTTTGGATGGCTCACATACTGAAAACGGTAGGTTGTCTCATCACCTTCGGTCGAAAGCCGAATCGTTCCATAGTTGAAGAGTGTTTGGATGAAGCTGGTTTGGGCAAAGCTAGCGTCTTCGATACTGCCGAGACTGACAGTCTGTTCACGTTTGGCAAATAGCGAATGTTGAACCTCCTGAATGACACTTTCATTGGTCAGGAAAAATTTGTTCTGAAGATATATCCACGTCGCAAAGTAGCCGAAGATCGTCACCAACAATGCCAGTAGGATAGCGATCAATATCACATCACCGCCTGATGGCGTACCGGCCGGACTGACGGCCACCGTGTTGGAATATACGGCGGTGAGGCCAAATATCAGAATCAGAGCTAGGATCGTACTTCCGATCGGGAAAACCAACCCAATCGGATGGCGTCGCACTGCCAATATGACATACTCACCCTCACTCAGGTTGAGATGCGGATATTTTCGTCGCGACTCCTCATGTTTCTGCTGCAGATCATCACTAACTGGCAATCGAGATGGCTCCATCGGCCGAGTAATATGACGAACGCCAGGCTCATTGCCGTATTGAACCCGTGTGCGGGGATCGAAATTATTGCCAGGTTGAATCGCTGGAGCCTCACTAACATGCGACGGCTGGTCGGTTTTTAGCGGCGCTGGCTGCACGGGTGGATGTGCATAGAGCGGTCGACCGTCGGCGTCGTAGGCGACAGGTTGGGTATATTCGTTTGGCGTTTGATCATTATTCATGTAATCCCTATTATACCAACTTCTGTTGGTTATCGTCCTTTACAGATTTACCGAGATGCTTGTAGGCGCGTGCCGTCACTCGTCGGCCTCGTGGCGTACGCTCAATAAAGCCGATTTGGAGCAAATATGGTTCGTAGAAATCTTCGATGGTGGTCATTTCGTCACCTGTCAGCGCGGCTATGGTATTGAGACCCACTGGGTTGTCACCATAGGTATCGATGATACTGGTCAGCAGATTACGATCGGCAGCATCGAGGCCAAGCTCGTCAATCTCAAGTAGCTCCAAGGCCTTGGTCGTCGTGACCATATCGATAATGCCATCGCCGTTGACGTCGGCAAAGTCACGCACCCGTTTTAGTAAGCGGTTGGCAATACGCGGTGTCAGCCGCGCCCGAGTCGAGATCAGATCAGCCGATACAGGGTGAATGTCCGTCTCTAATATCTTGGCGGCTCGCATTACAATCCGAGAAATCTCATCCGGTGTATAAAACTCAAGTCGATGGATATGGCCGAAACGATCACGCAGTGGTGCCGCCAGGCTTCCCGTCCGAGTCGTTGCACCAATCACGGTGAATTTCGGCAGGTCGAGTCGTACGCTACGGGCTGCCGGACCTTTGCCGATGACGATGTCGAGTTTGAAGTCTTCCATGGCACTGTAGAGTACCTCTTCGACAGTGCGACTCAACCGGTGAATCTCATCGATAAACAAAATGTCACCATCAGCTAGATTCGTCAAAATACTGGCTAGGTCACCAGCTCGCTCGATCGCTGGCCCAGCAGTAACGCGAATATGCGTACCCATTTCATTGGCGATCACACTGGCCATGGTTGTTTTACCGAGTCCAGGTGGCCCATACAGAAGCACGTGGTCGATTGGCTCGCCGCGTTTTTTAGCCGCATCAATCGCAAGCTTGATATTTTTCTTCAGTCGGACTTGGCCGATATAATCATTAAATGTCTGCGGACGGAGCGTGACTTCAATCAACTGCTCGTTGGCGTCGTCGTCGGGAATACTGGTATTAACGATTCTCTCGACTGCCATATTAGCCCTTTAATGCCTGTGTTACGCGCTCGGCGGTGGATAATTCAGTTGAGACACCCTCCAGTGATCTAGTGGCATCGGCGAGGTTATAGCCGAGTGCCATTAGCGCCTCAAGTGCTTCATCGCTGTGGCCGATCGACTCCGAAAGCCCGGTCAGGCCGACGTTAGTGCGGATCGGTAGCCCGACTTTATCAGCCAGGTCAACCACGACGCGCTCGGCGATACGCTTCCCGACGCCGGAAGCTCGGGTGATAAAGGCGCTGTCACTGCTAGCGATTGAATTGCGCACCGTTTCGCTATCGCTCAGCGATAAAATTGAAAGCGCTGCTTTTGGCCCAACTCCTTGCACAGTAATGAGCATTTCAAATAATTTCTTAGCCGCCAGACTCGTGAAACCAAATAGTTCCTGCGATTGTTCACGGATATGGTGATGCGTATAAAACTTGACCGGCTCCCCAAGTAAAGCTTTTTCATAATCGCCAAGCGCCACGGCCACTTCATAACCGACGCCGTGTACATCGACAATTATTGCCCCGTTAAATTTTTCGGCCACTACTCCAGAAACATGCGCAATCATATGTTTATTATAACAGGCTTAGTGTCAAGACTTGGCTCTTTAGTGTTTAGGGAGTGGTCGGTGGTGTCGTTGGCGGAGTCGTCGGTGGGGTACCACTTCCGGGAGAGCCAGTGTCTGTCGTCGGTGGGGTGGTCGTGCTGGGCGCGGTAGCCGGTGGGGTAGTCGGTTGCGTCGGTGTCGTATTCTGTTCTGGTTCAGGTTGTTTCACCGCAGGGGTTTTCGATGTATCTGCACATGTGCTCGCTGGGATGGCGCTCGTCAGAAAGACATCCGTAAGTGTGCCAACTGATGTACATACCGTGGCTTTCGTGATGCCGGCCGGCTGCGTAAATGACGGCTCTGACGAGCCGATCGCTGCCTTCATGACCGCTCGCCAGATCGGCCCTGCCATGTCGGCGCCACCACTGCTCATAATCGTGTTATCGTTATTGCCTACCCACACGCCGACGGCGATTTGCGGTGTATAGCCAATTGTCCAAGCGTCGCGCGAATCGTCGGTGGTACCAGTTTTTACGGCGACAGTCTTCAGCTTGTAATCAGTCCCGGTAACTGAGAGGGTGCTGCCGAAGAAGCTACTCCTAGTAGCGGTGTCCGACAAAATGTTTGAGATGAGATAGGCACCTTCAGCGCTGATCGCTTGAGTTGGCTTTTCATCGGCCTTAAAGATGGTCGTATCAAACTTGTCTTGAATCGACACCACGCTCGTTAGTGGATGGTGATCACCCGCGTTGGCAAACGTGGCATAGGCATTAGTCATTTCGGTCAGGGGGATTTCGCCAGCACCCAGTGCTAGCGACAGGCCATAGTTGCTTGCACTACCAAGTGAGGTAATCCCCAGAGCTTTGGCTTGGTCAATCGCCGTACTAATCCCCACGCGCTGCATGACTTTCACAGCCGGGATATTGAGCGACCAGTTGAGCGCTTTTCGGACGGTCACATTGCCATAATATTGACGCGTGGCATTCTGCGGTTCATAGCCATTAAAATCAGTCTTTTCATCTTTTAGAATCGTCACTGGTGTAATGTCGCCATCCGCCAGCGCTTTGGCATAGTAAATCGGCTTGAAGCTGGAGCCTGGCTGGCGCTTACTGGTCGCCATATTCACTTTGCCAAATTGCTCGTTAGCATAATCGGCACTGCCGACGAGCGCGCGGATTTCCCCTGTGGCTGGATCGATCGCTACCACACTGGCGTTTGAACCACCGTTGGCTTGGATGTGGGCGATGTTGCTGTTCACTCCAGCAATGGCCGTGTTTTGAGTGGTCAGATCAAGCGATGTCGTCACCTGGTAGCCTGAACGTTTCACACGTTCCTCGCCATACTTTTTATAGAGTTCATTCAGCACCATTTCAGTGAAATGCGGTGCGACGTTACTAATCGCATTGGCGGGCTGGTAGGCCAGTTCCTGCTGGGCAGCCGCATCTTTTTCGGCCTGGGTGATATAGCCGTTGTCGACCATGCGCTTCAATACGGTATTTTGTCGCTCCTTGGCATAGACCATACTACCATCGATTGGCGAGTAGGCGCTCGGTGCCGGCAGCACTCCGATCAACATGCTGGATTCGGCCAATGTCAGTTCGCTGGCTTTTTTACCAAAATAATTCTTTGCGGCTTCTTCGATACCGAAAGAGTTACTGCCAAAATAAACTGAGTTCAGGTACATCGCCAAGATTTCGTCCTTGGAATAACGCTGTTCAATCGCCATAGCGATTGTCAGCTCTTGGTACTTGCGCAGGATTGTCTGGTTGGTGCTGAGCAGCGTATTCTTGGCTAGCTGCTGAGTCAGAGTCGAGCCGCCGTAGGCCGTGGCGTCGCCAGCCAGAACGTTTGAGTAGAGCGAGCGCACGATACTGAAGAATGAGAAGCCGCCGTGTGTGTAAAAATCCTTGTCTTCGGACGCGATCGCCGCTTTTTCAGTGATATCCGATATCTGGTCAAGACCGAGGACGCTCTTGTGCTCGGCCTGTCCGAGGCTATAAAACGTTTGATTATTTTTATCATTCAGCACGATCCCGGTATTATTTCGGTTCATTAACCGTTCTTGGTTAGCAATATCGTTGTAGTAATAGGCGTAGGTCACGACAGGAGTAATAATGAGGAATGCAAAGATTGGACCACCGAGAACGAGTACCTTCTTGGGCTTCGATAGCTTCCTAAACCAGCGCCAGCGCCGCTTCAGCGCCCAGCGGGCGCGGGCGATTGGTGATTTTCTTTTACTATATACTCCCTGACGGGTCATAATACCTATATTGTACCATGGTTAGCGGCTCATCAAGCTGTAGGTGATGGCGGTGGCCAGGGCATCGGCACAGTCGTCAGGCTTAGGGATTTCGGTGAGTCCCAGATGGATTCGTACCATTTCTTGGACTTGCTTCTTGTCCGCCTTGCCGTAGCCGGTCAGCGTCTGTTTAATTTGCAGCGGCGTGTATTCGGCCAGTAGCAGCTTACCTTTCTTGCCGGCCAACATGGCGACACCACGAGCATGTGACACGCTCATGGCGGTCGTCACGTTACGAGCAAAAAACAACTTTTCAATCGACATCACACTCGGTTTGGTTTCGGCGATGATATCCGTCAGGCCATCAAAGATTTCTTCCAACCGCTCATCCAGTGGTGTGTGGGCGGGCGTGGTAATCACGCCGGCCGTCACCATAGTCGCTTTGCCTTTGATTACGTCTATGACACCGAAGCCTAAGATACCCGTGCCAGGATCGATACCAATTATTCTCATGTCATTAGTATACGTTATCTTTTGGCGCGAAAGAGCATACTTGCCCGGAAGAGCGCACCAACGATCTCCCGTCGCCACTCCCAACCTCCGTAGCCGAATGCCAGCGCCGCAGCGCCGCCCAGCACCCACCACCACACAAATGCGGTCGCACTGTCTTTGATTGGCTCAACAGCAAATGCTGCCGCCGGGACATCACTGTGCACCACATTGCGACAGCGATTGGTTGTCGGATTACGCTCCCGGCCTTCACCACAGTCGGCCACATCGTCGCTACTGGCAATCGCTTTACAACGATTTGTGGCCGGGTTTCGAAACTGATCATCGGCGCAAGGTTTCAAGACACTAGCCGCGGCCGATGCAATCGATCGACAGCGATTGGTTTCTTCGCTGCGGTATTGACCTTCCTTACAGGTGACGAGGCTGGTTGCGCCACCAAGCTTGCGGCACATGCCCGTGTCGGCGTTGCGTTCCCACCCCGCCTCACAACTAGCATATTGTTGATACAGATTATTCGTCCCCCTCGTCACGCTATAGGTTTGTCGCCAATCACCCTCGCCGAACCACGCCCATGACGTATTTTCTGCAAGGTCAGCATACGACACAGTTTGGAGTTCCGTCGCACCGTCGGACGATAATAGATAGACCGTTCCAGTCGTTGTTTTTGTCAGGGTTAGACCACTGTCAGCAATGGTGATGATCAAGAAACCATGTGGCTCCATGACCTGGTCGGGAAAACTAACTTGTGCATCGCTGCGGTTCGTCTGTAGCTTACAGTTAGTGATCATGAGCGGATCAATACTGGCGTTATAAAGCTCGATAAATTGTCCACTCATATTTGCGCCGATCTCGGACAGGTTGAGTCCGGGACAGAGATTGACTGGCATGTTCACGCAGTTGCCTGTTGCACTATCCCTACTCCAGCCACTGGGGATGGTCGCTTGGGATCCATCAATGTTCAGGCAATAGTCGATATCATCACTGAGCGCTCCATAGGTATACGAGCTGTGCGGCGGAGCCGCTTCAAAATCAGTAGCATTATTATCAGTATCCTGATAGACGCCCGGGCTCACATTTTTTCGCTGCATCAACAATCCAGCCGAAGAGATGAAAGGTGCCGTTTCAAATTCAACCGCTGTCGCCCCCCATGCCAATAAATCTTGCTTCTGGTCGAGATGGTTAAAGAGAGCAATCCTACCGCCAGTATCAGTCAGTCCTGCCGTAAATTTGAAGTCAAAACCGGCCAGTGAACTAACGGTCGATACGGCGAGTACGTACGAACGCGGCGGGAGCATGACTCTGAATTCTTTACCCGTCTGTTCGCCCGTAATACATACCAACTTCGTATAAGAGGTTCCAGTGGCCGAGGCTCGCTTCAAACACCAATCCGTGACATCAATAGTACTGTCAGAGTTGTTGTAGAGTTCAATTAATTCATCACTGGCATTGCCGCCTGCACTTCTGGTTTGCACCAGGCTAATAACAACCCCTGATTGCTGCGACATAATGAGCGGAGCCGCAGCGGCCATCGATGTAGAGAAGGTGGCTTCCGCTTCTAGTTCGGAACTTGGCAGCGTTTCTAGTGGTAGGCTCTCGGTAGCCGAAATGGTCGATTCATCTGCATCGACAATTGACTCCATAGTTGATGATGACTCGGTGGCAGCCAGTGCCTCATCGAGAGCGTAAGTTGAGGCGGCAGGAAGAATGGATGAGAGAATAAAACATAGCGAAATACTTGCTACTGCCCAACGTTTCACGATCACTCCGCTTAAGTGTGATCACAGTATATCAAAATCCTTATGGCTATTCAAATATTAAACAGGGGGGTCTGGACAGCGAAGCGCTGCACTTACTTCTTCATAAACGGTCGTGTGACGCGTTCAATTTCAACGTGGAATTTGTCGAGCAGTACTGCCAAGCCAAAATATGCCAATATCAGCACGGTGGCGACGCACCAAAGCGCACTATCTCCTTTGAGATTAAGTACTGAGAATACACCAAATGGTACACCTGTTAGCACGATGAAACTTACGAAACTCAGGGCGTATGATTTCGGACGGGTGTCAATCTTCATCTTCATTTCTTCGACAGGCTGTTTGGTTATATAAGCGTTGAGACGGGCTACTTTACGACGAATATTGCTGACTTCCATGACATTATGTAGAAGTTCTACTGTGGCAAGTGCGAGCACGAGATTGATAAGAAATTGGTTCATTAGATCTCCCTTTAGTTTTGAGTGTACCTCCATCTTACTATACATTGTATATTTAACAAGGTTGCTGAGGTCGACCCCCCCCGCTGGATGACTTTCGAAACTTCGATGATGTTAAGGCTGATCGTAGTATGTAGATTTACTGTACTGTATAAGCCCTTCAAATATTTCCCGACAATGCATGGATGACTTCTCAGACAACTCTTTGTATTTGGCGGTGAATTGCTTATATGTTATGTCGATTTCGGCATACGGTCGCCACTTATCCATGTCACCCATAATTAGCTGTTGCATTTTATCTACAGTCCATACGAAGAGTGATTCTTCGTCTTGTTTTGACTCATACCCCTGCATTGCTGTAACCATGCCATTAAACTCACCGAACTCACTGGATAATCTATCGAGGGATTCTTGTTCTCGCTGCACCTTAGTGTTTCGCTCGTCAACACTAGCGAATGTGTTAACGTCACCCGCGTAGCGTTCGACAAAATCATGGGTAATTGCATATTTAAGAATCTTTGCGATGTCCAAATTGATTTGATACTTATCGTGTACATACCAGCATAAGATCGCTACAGTCATGCTGTGTTCAATGTCATTCTCACGCCTGTTTGTTTTAGCGAGGTAATGATTACGATCTATTAATGAAAGATCGATGATCATTTGTTGCAAAGAGAAGAAGAGAGGATCTGGCCTTGACATAGAGTAAGTATATCAAACAAATCGACTGCCCATGAAACTGTTTGGTCTACGGTGTTTTATAGCTTAGCAGCTCATTGTGTAACTGAACCTACCTGATATCAACGACAATGTCAGCATTTGTGTGAACATTTACTACATCGTCGAGATCATCGAGTGCATCAAGGATTTTCATCACTTTCCTGGCTGTCTCTTCGTCGCTAATTTCGACTGGAGTATTTGGAACATATTGTAGCTCAGCATCCTGCACATCGAGACCCGCGTCCACTAACGCTGTTCGGACTTTAGCCAGTTCTTTTTGCTCGGTGTAGACGATCATTTCACCGTCTTCTTCGACCGCATCTTCGGCACCCGCATCAAGAATAGTCAACAGCGCATCTTCGCCTGTCGCCGTAACGCGGATCACACCTTTACGCGTAAATTGAAACGTCACACTACCGGCATCAGCTACGCGACCGCCATTTTTGGTCAGTGCATTTTTTACTTCTGGGAATGTTCGGTTTTTGTTGTCGGTCGCCGTCTCAATAATGATCCCCACGCCGCCTGGCCCCATAGCCTCATAGGCCGTTTCTTCCAGCACGGCCGCGTTTTTGTCGCTGGCGCGGTCGATCGCGCGTTGCACATTGACGTTAGGCATATTGGCGCTTTTAGCTTTTTCAATTGCCATAGCCAGTACCGAGTTCATGGTCGGGTCGGTACCACTACGTGCAGCAATGGCGATTTGATTGCCAATCTTCGTGAAGATAGCACCACGCTTGGCGTCGTTGGCGCCTTTATCACGTTTAATCTTTGACCATTTGCTGTGTCCTGACATATAGGAGACTCCGTATTATTCGGTATTACTTTCTCTATTATAACAGATGAGGATCCCGACCGTAGACTGCTCTACTCCACAAGATTACTATCTCGCAGATTGTATTTCGTTTTCCTCCACATATAGATACACGCCGCGGCGATGGCGCTATACATTACCACGATCTGCCACCACGAGATCACCAGATCGGTCTGTGCCCAGCTCAAACTTGAAAGATACCGAGCGACTGTAATCATATACTCGAGTAACCACGAAGCCGGATAGCCGATGAATGCGGCAAATGACGGCAGTATCAGACTGCCAATTCCAGCAATAAATGTCAGCAACATCGCCAGAGGCACCAGCGGCAGGACGAGAATATTGGCGAGGACGGCGATATTACTAAATTGACCAAACACCAGCACCAGAATAGGAAAGGTAACAATTTGAGCGGCCATCGTCTCACCCAAAATCTGACGGATGTTACCTGGCTTTTTATCACCGAAAAAGTAGCGCTGCGCCAGTGGCGCCACGATCATCACCCCGGCAAAGGCCGTGAAACTCAGCTGCCAGCCAAGATCATTCCAGCCAAAGCTTGGATTAATAACCAATGTCACGGCAGCAGCGAAAAGGAGTAGCACAATGGGATGAAATTTCCGCCCGTAATACCAGGCAAGCAAGCTCAGCCCGGCCACCAGTCCGGCTCGACTCATACTCGGGCTCAGACCCGTAATGGCCACGAAGCTGGCGATCATCGTAGCCGCACTCAGCGCTGAAAGATACTTTGATACCTTCTCAAAACCACGGCGCGCAAACCGCACCAAGATCGTCAGATTGTAGCCACTGGCCACCACGATGTGCGTCAGGCCAGCAATGCGCAGGGCGTCATCGAGTTCAGGTGGCAGAGCCCGGCGCTGTCCCACCAAATAGCCAATTCCTAAACTAGCTTGCGGCTCGGGGATGGCGGTGCGGATCGCATCAGCGAACCAGTCACGCACCTGGCGAGCTATATCACCCGGTTCTGGTCGCTGAACCTGAACGACGTGTGCTTGATATATCGTGGCTGGAAAGGTACCGAATCCGTCCGCAACTTTTCCTTTCATTCTCACCCTGTCACCTCGTTTTATGTCAGCTGTTGATTTGGTAGTAACATATATCGTCCCCGGCAGCGCATGCCCTTTGGCACTTAGTTCACTCAGTCGCACTACCGACTCGTTCCGACTATTCAGATCGACATCTTCTGCTACCCTACCCTCAATCGTCATTGTGACACCAATGAGTCGTTCGTACACCGTCAGTTTGACTTGATCAATCGAGCCTCGCCATAACCCCATCATCGTACCAGCCATAATGACTACGGGAACAAACCCAACATATGGCTTCCATGCGGTAAAACAAAAGACTGTAACGCCGCAGAATAACCAAGCAGCCGAAAAGAGTATAACGCCTGATATGTATCGAACTGCAACCACCCCAATAACTACCCCTAGGCAGAGTAGCGCAATCATCCACGAGATATGAACTCTCTTACGGAGGCGAAGGCCGTACATGTTTGTAGTATACAAGAAAATACACCCACAAATGTGAGTGTATTTTCTTGGAGGGCCCAGTGAGACTTGAACCCACGACACCCTGCTTAAAAGGCAGGTGCTCTAACCAGCTGAGCTATGGGCCCATACGTTCCGCGAACCCATGCATATAGCATTCATTCCGAACTATACAAAGATATCATTTTACAGGGGTATCTGTCAATGTTTCGTGCGGCCACTCGAGGTTTTGGCGAACAAGAGATCGACCAGGGCGGCGATCAGTCCGGCAGTCACAAGATAGACGCGATTCTCGAAGAACCAGTCGTATACCTGCTTGCTATCTCCTTGAAGGATCAAGCCGGAGCCGAGTGGCTCAATGAGCAGTGCGACAGCCAAGGTGGCGAACAGCAGTGCGCCAATGACTTGCTCAACTTTTTTGTGGTAGGTCGGGCCACTCGTGAGTAGTAGCACCGCGGGCAACAATACCAAAATCACAGCCACAACGGTTGCTAGTGGCGGCACGGCAATGTCGATGCCAGTGCTTTTTACGAGTGGCGTCAGCTGCTGTGCCCACAGGCTACTGAGCATTGCGCCAGCAGCGAGAGCCAGACCCAGCACGCCAAAGCGGCGCTTGGTGAAATACGCGAGTCCGAATAACAAGAGAAGAGTGACGCCATAGACGATAGCAACGTTCATGCTAATAGTATACCAAAATTACTACGCGCCGACGCGGTCTTTTTTGTTGTTGCGCTTGGCATTAATTTCGATGTACTCAATAATCTTGGTAGCGACATCACGACCGGTCACAAGCTCTGGTGTCTTGAGACTCGCCGATGAATTTACCTCGAGGACGAGCGGACCATTGGCGCTGCGCATCATGTCGACACCACAGATCGGGAGTCCCATTGCCTTGGCCGCTTTGACGGCGGTTTTCTTTTCTTCATCAGTAAGCTTAACGGCCGTACCAACACCACCCTGGTGCGTATTACTCCGAAAATCATCGTCCAAACTTTGACGTTTGATACTGGTCACCACTCGACTGCCGACTACAAGCGCACGGATGTCTTCACCGGCTGACTCTTGGATGAATTCTTGCACCAAAAAGTTCACACCTTCAACATAGAAGGCCTGCATTACTGCTTTAGCAGCTTTTGGAGTTTCCGCAAGCACAACACCATTGCCATGAGTTCCTCGGGCGACTTTGATAATAAGCGGGGTGCCGCCAGCCAGGCTGACAACGTCCTCGAAGTTAGCGGTTTCTCTAGCGAAAACTGTCTTTGGAATTCCTACACCAGCTTTAGCAAGCACCTGGTAGGCGCGTAATTTATCCCGTGATCGATTAATAGCGAGGGAGCTGGCTGTAGTATACGAACCTTGGCTCTCAAATTGCCGAACGATTGCTGTCCCATACTTGGTGTAGCTCTGGGCAATTCGGGGGATAATTGCGTCGAAATGATCGAGCGATTCACCTTTGTAGCGAATCACTGGCTGGTTTTTCTCGATCGCCACGTAACATTTCGCATAATTAATCACCCGAACTTCATGTCCACGAGCTTTTGCAACCTCCTTGAGGCGCTTGGTGGAATAGTTGGCCCCACCTTTAGACAAGATAGCTATTTTCATATTTGTTCTCCATTCTCTAGTTCAGTTTTCAGCCTCTGGGCTCGCTTTCGTTCTTCGGTAATAAGGGGGTTACCCTTTGATACGTCCACTAGAAATTTATTTCTCAGCAGCGATCGTCCTATCAGAATCGGATATAATTTTTTAGATCGATCCGACAGCGTAAATGATCCCCTAATGGTTCGATCCTTTACGGTAATCTTGAGCTTTACTTTATAGCGCAACTCCTTGTGGCCAAATGAGTTGGCAACTCGAGTAAGGCTATAGTCTCTAGGATTAAAGACGTGCTCCTTCCCATCATAATACTTACTATCCGGACCGAAAAAAATAACATGCAACTTTCCATTCTTCTCTTCTGTCATGTGAGCCCATATCGAACAAGCGTCCGCACCAGTATCAATTTTAACCGGTATCCGCTTTGTACTCAATTCTGGCAGTATGGCCCGCTCTGCGCGACCGATAATAGTCAGGCTACTCATTATATAAACTCCGCCTTAAAGCTATCTTGGATAAATGCTATCGAACGCTCAATATCATCATTTACGATGATGACAACGACGTCACCTGGCTTTGCGATACTTGCCGCGTATCTAATTGCTTCGTCCTCCCTGATAATACGGGTAGTTTGAGGCATTGTCGATTTTATAGCATCGTATAGCACTTGGGAGGTTCGGCCTTCCACTTCGATAAAACGACCCGTTTTCCGAGTAGCTTTTCTCAGATGACCGTCGATTTTATCGTAAACGATCAGCTCGTCATACTCGGGAGCAATGGCTTTCCCTGTATCAATAATCAGATCATCGGTACGATCATGGGCAAGTCGTACCACCCCGATCACCCGTCCATCCCCCTCTAGCTGAGTACGGGCAAGACGTGCCACGGAAGTTAACGAGATTTTCTCATGTGCATAATCAGCGATAATTTTGATGTTGTTGTCAGTCTTGAGCACTGTCAAGCGACCACCATACCGATCAAGTCGCACCTGCTCGACTGCCTCTTTAAAACCTTGCGGCAGCTGACCCTTGTAGTAACCATAGAGAGCACCGATTGCTGATAGAATATTCCATACCGATGGCGTAAAATTACCGTCAAATGTCCATGGGATCACCGTAAGATCCGCCACAACAGCGTCTCCTTTGGCAGTTCTGATAACCGCCTGCTTTTGTTCGTTCATCGTAATCGCGATCCCGCCCTTGTTAAGATGAGCCTCGAGGTCGTAGATATCAAACATCAATCCAACAGGAATATGCGTCACCCCACCATTCTCACCGGGAATGGCGCCCAGCGCGCTGATGACAAAACTATCATCGGCGTTGAAAACAGCATAAGAGTTCTCTTTTTGTAGACGACTAAAAATAAACTCCTTCGCCTTTACGATATCTGCTTTGCTTTGAATCCGTTCGGAGGATCCGATATGGTCTTCGAACACATTCAGAAAGACACCGACATCGTGGTAACGATAGCCTAGCCCAGAGATAGCACTGGAACCAAGAGCACATTCGAGAACTGCAACCCCGCGTTCACATAGTTCAGGATGAGCATGAAACTCCCACAGATAGCGGCCGGGGCAGACACTTGGAACCAAATGCCATATAGCCTTCGAGTCATCAAGCGTGCTTTTGCGTTGGCCATTTACAAAGTGGCCAGTTGTATCGACTTTCATCACCTGTTGATCAAGGCGTCTCAAGACATCATCAATAATGGCAACCGTCGTTGTCTTCCCTTTGGTACCCGTGACTGATATGATTGGTACTTTTCCCATAATGCTTATCCTACTAACTTAACGCAATCCTGCTTATTTGGATAGCCATCTTTTGGTGATGGCGACGACCGACGTTGTGATTCTCGTATTTTTTCAATCAAGTATGGTCGAGACCGACTAAGAAGTCCTATCTCTTCGGCCGAACCTTCCTTTATGCCTGGCAATGCGAGAAGTGCGGTTTTATTATACTCAGCAGTCATGTGATGATTATACCATAAACATAATAATATTGCAATAGTCTTACCTCTGCAATACACGCTTCTTCACGTTTTACTTCAATGCGTATGCGTCGACCATATCAGCCAACATTCGAATGATATCAGGTTGATCGCCGGAGCGTAGTAAAGAATAAATTTCAAGATGCGGCGCAGTGTTGAATTCAAGGAATATGTAATTGTTATCAGATGCCTGGTGGGTGTAGTCCTTCACCATAAGATCAACGACAAGCATAGGAGCGTTTAGCTGCGAGACGAGATGTTCTGCAATCTGGACATAGCTCGGGTGCACCTGATCCGTGACGCCGTAAAATGAAGCGCCATGTCGAATCATTGTCGTTTTACTCAGTTCAATAATCTCACCATGAGCAGGAATTTGTTTGCTTCGGAGAAGATGCTCGGGGATGTTGACGGCATCAAGTTGAGGGTAGGATATAAACGGAAATTGAAGATTTTGACGATCCTCATTCTCAACTGCGATAAGCTCTGAGATACTACTGCTTCCATCGCCAACAACACGGGGAGTTTGCCGCAATATAACCGACCGCACCACGCCGTCTAGAGCGGTGAGTCTGATCTCTTCACCGATGAATTGCTCTTGCACCAAGGGGGCTTTGTCATCAAATGTAGCCGCATGCAAAGCTTGCTCGAGTTGTATATCTGTTGTCACATCAACAGTAAGCCCTTTACTGGCGGATCCGTCGAATGGCTTTACGACAACACGTTTATGCCTCGCAAGGAATGGCTTTGCCCTATCCAGATCTGAAGTATGGAGAGTGGCAGGTATAGCAACGTCGTGCAGCTGAGCGAATTCGTAGCTGCGTAGCTTATCTTTACTCATTTCATATACATCCCGCGAAATAAATGGATAGTTATAATGAGCACCCTTCGTAAAAAGAAATTTCCCATTGGGTGAAAGGTACTGCTTGTAACGCCTTTCAAGTATCAACTCACTGTATATATACCCGCGTTGTAAAAGTTCGCCACTAAGTGTTGTGGCATTCAATCGAGGCATAATTATCAGAACAACTTTCGCTTGCCAACGTCGAATTGCGCGAGCAGCTCTTTTTGCTTCTTGGTGAGTTTGGTCGGCGTATCGACAATAATGCTGACGATGTGGGCACCGCGCTTATCAGATTGGAGGTGTGGCACACCGTGGTTTGAAAGCTTAAAATCGGTTCCGCTCTGCGTTCCAGCTGGGATCTTCATACGCACCGTGCCATCGACCGTCTCGACATCGATCTCCGTGCCCAGCGTCGCGTCTATCATGCCGATATGTTCTTCGGAGAGAATGAGGTCACCTTCACGCGTGAATTTCTTGTGGGCTTTCACCCGAATATGTACGTAGAGATCGCCGCGGGCTCCATCGCCAATGGCTTCACCGCGCTCTTTCAGACGTATGGTTGAGCCATCATCAATTCCCGCTGGCACTTTCAATGTGACCGATTGTTTGCGGCGTTCGGTTCCCTTGCCATGACAGACCGTGCAAACTTTTTCAGGGACTTTGCCTTTGCCATTGCACGTTTCGCAGACCACCGCTTGTTGAATAGCGCCAAACATCGTGTTCATGACCCGCGTTCGCTGACCGGCACCCTTACAGGTATCACAGACTTTCATACTATAGCCAGGCTCAACGGTCGTACCCTTGCAGTGACTACATTCGTCGTCCATGTCGAGACTGATCGTCTCTTCGACACCAAAGATTGCCTCTTCAAAGGTCAGCTGGACACGGGCTTCAACATCGCGGCCGCGCCGTGGACCCTGTGAACGCTGTTGACCACCACCAAAGAACTGTCCAAAAATATCGCCGAGACCACCATCACCGAAATCGAAATGAACATTCTGGCCGCCAAAGCCCTCAAATGGATTGCCGCCGCCGTAGCCACCACCCGATGCGCCTCCAACGCCGGCGTGACCGAATTGGTCGTAGCGTTGGCGTTTTTGCTGGTCTTTTAATACCTCGTAAGCCTCGTTGATCTCCTTGAACTTCGTCTCGTCACCGCCCTCTTTATCGGGGTGATGTTGAACGGCAGCCTTGCGGAAGGCTTTCTTGATTTCATCGGCTGAGGCGCCTTTACTCACCCCAAGAACTTCATAATAATCTCGTTTAGAGCTCACTTCGCGCCTCCTTTCGAGGCCAAATTATACCATTTGCGAGCGAAAAGTTTGAACCGCAAGGGAACATAGCCGGGGCTACGTTGACGAGTGCTGAAAGCTTTGCAGCCGCAAATAATTGGTTTGGATCCGGAAGAGAGGCATCAAATGAGTTCTTTTTCATCTGTTACTAGTATAAAAAATTAGCACTCAAAATACAAGAGTGCTAGAAGCTGCGTCTATTTCCTGTCAATGTATTTTTGTAATTGCTCTTGGTATAACGTATACCTCTTTCTCGTGTGAGAAACGAGATGAAGGGCTTCGAGTTTCTTTAACTCGATACTCGTTGTTTCGCGACTTAATCCTAGAGAGTTTGCAATCTCCTGTTGCGTGACCGATATTTCAAGCTTTGCTTTATACGGCCTCAATATCACCCCAACTTGGCTTGCCATGTAGAACAGCGTATGAGCAATTTTGTCAGCTGCTGTCGACTGTTCAAGAGCGTGTACTCTAGAGAGCGTCGAAAGTAACAAATTCGTCATCCGAATGTGATGCCTGTACATGCTTTCCACATTACTGTGGAGATGTGTGAGGAATTTATCTTGTGGAATAATACGAACACTGCAACGAGTGTAAGCATTGTAAAAAAACTGTGACTTGTCAATCAAGCCAAAAGCAAACCCGATTGGAAAATCTTCACCCCGTCGATCAATTGCCACCAGCCGTTCATAACCAGTACCTGTGATACTGTACATTTTAATCAGTCCAGACTCAACAATAAGTACGCCCTTTGGCTTCTCGCCTTTAAGGAGAATGGTCTCACCCTTCTTGTAAGATTGTAGCGGATATTTCTCCGTGAACTGCCTAAAAGAATCCATATGTGGTGCCCACTCCCATATTCTCCTACATTCGTTTGTAGGGACGCGCCAAGGCAAAGCGTCTCTGTCTTCGTTATACGCTCCTTTTCTGAATTAGGCAAGTTTGGCACTATAGCGACGTCGCGCGATTTCCAACATGACCCCAACCATACTAATAACTAGGCCGGCTATTGTGGTGGGGCTGGTCAATAGATTTATTTCAGGACTTTTCTCTCCGTTAAACACTCCTAAGAGAGAACTTTTGCCCGTCAGGTCGGTTGAGGCAAATCTTACCGCACCACCGCTGTCCCCACCGTTCCCGTTTTGTTGATTGATGAAATACTCTTGTGCCCGATCGAGAGTATCAGTCGATAGCGTGCGGGGTGTAAAGCCAACTTTAAATAGCAATGGTGCCGCTGGCATTTGTGGCGGTGGAAGCGTCACAGCATCGAGCGGAATGACTTCGCCACTGACGGTATTAATGCCAAAGCTCCCGTACCACGAACCAAAGACATTAATGAAAAGGACGCCGAACCAATCTGAGATGCTAAAACTGCTCATCGATATATTCAGAACATTCGCAGAAGCAGTTGCGTTTCCACTCGTTGCGTTGCCGGCACTGGTATTGCCGACCACATTAGCATTTCCCGACTGAGAATTCAGGGTGAGGTTATTGGTAATACTAGCAGTACTGGCAACATCAATATTTTGATTCAATGATCCACTAGCGCTATTATTATTTATGACCCCACTTCCTAGCGCAGCAGATGTCGCTCCAATTGGTGCGTCCACGATTACACCAACCCACTTGCCCAGCACATTGACGAATACTAGCAGACTATTCTTCGCCGTGACTTGGCGACCTGTAAGATTCAGAACCGTGAGATTAGTTGCTGCCGTACCGGTCGTTGCATTTCCTGCACTCGTGTTATGATCGACTGTTGCCTGGCCACTCCCTGCGTTCAAAGCAATGTTATTAATGATGGATTGAGAATCATTAAGGCTACCTGCCAGTGAATTACTCGAACTGTCAGGTACATTGTATGCAAGAAGCTGCGGAATAAATTCTGGTGAAACCAGAATATCGCCATTAAGATTTCCGTAAATGTTGATCGTACCAATAAATGATTTGTTGGCAGCAATAATTGAATTGATTAAATTGATTACATTCGCGACCGCATTGGCGCTACCCGAAGTGGCGTCACCTGCCTGCCCATTATGTGTGACATTCGCATTACCGCTGGCGGCACTGAGGCTAATGTCGTTTATAATCTGGTTGTTATCATTCAGTTGCAGCGTCGTATCAGCAGGGGCGCCCGATGAGGACTTTACTGCGCCATCTATCGCCGGCGATAGGGTAATATCACCAGTCACATTTCCGTATATGTCCGACTGAAAGTACGCTATACCAGCCGTATCGCCCTGAACGGTCGAGTGGAGCGCATTAATAATCGTGGTGTCGGCATTGGCATTACCCGACCTAGCGCTCCCCGCTTTGGTATTATTATTCACATGAGCATCACCTGAAATTGCTTTTGATTTTAGTTCGTTGAGGATAGTCGCGTTTGTATGTACGGTTGTATCAGTAAGCGTAGAGAGCTTTTCACGAATAGCCTCGTCTTTTTGAGTCGTCTCGGGGGGTTGACTCTCTACGGCAGCCGTCTCGGGTGGCAGGGAAGAGGACACTACCGGCTCTGGTGTTTTATACTGCCCCGAATCAGGATCATATTGCCATTTTTCACCATCCCAGCGGCCGGTTTCGGGATTATATGTATAGATTGGCTTAGACGGCGGAGGAGTCTCGGCCGGAGCTGCAACCGTATCAGACTCGGGAGCTGTTTCAGCCATAGCCGCAACTGGATAGCTCCCCACCATCATCAGACTAAGTAGATAGATCAGAGCAATGCGCACGGTCTGTTTAAACTTTTGCATATAAAACTCCCCTGCTAACTATTAATTTATGTAGAATAATTTCATGGTCGGGAGAACGCCGTAGTTCCATTCTCCCGCTACTTACACCAGTAATAACGAACCGCCCGCTATACCCTTAGTTAGTAACATCCATCGTGACTGTTGTATTGTTAGTATTCGAAGCTTCACCACTTGTGGCTGAGCCACCCGTCGTATTGTCGATTACTTTTGCATCGCCCGATGTGGCACTTTGACTGTTCGTATTGGCAACATTGAGATTATTGTTGTTGACGACATCCACCTCGGTCTTACTCTTGAATCGTACGACATTGACGGAGTCAGGACCAGTTTGTGTGATCGATCCTGTATTACTTCCGCTGCCGCCACTTGCTACACCTGCCCATGCAGAAGAAGAACCTGCATTATTGACTGATGCAGAGACATTCAAGCTGTTTGAGTTCTTAGCAGCTCCACTTGTAGCTGAGCCGCCAGTAGTATTGTGAATGACTTTAGCAGAACCAGACGATGCACTCTGGCTATTGCTATTAGTGAGCGAGAGATTGTTGTTGTTCTTCACGTCAACTGACTTATACCAACTATCCTTCACTTTGTTGTATGAATCGGGACCAGTGTTAGTAATTGTTCCCGTCATTGCCCCAGCGTATCCACTCAGACCAACTACAAGCCCGAGCGACAACACGGAAGCAGTAGTGACTCTCCCGATCTTTTGTAAGATTTTCATCTTAACCTCCTTTTATTTATATAATTATTGATTCGGGTGTTCGCCCGACCTAGAGAGATAGTGCTACCTCCCTAGGTCGCGTCGACCACTTGCTAAAAAATTTATAAATGTACTACTCAGACCCAGAGCTACTGCTACTCTGGGATTCGGACGTCGTGTTGAGTTGAATATTTGTAGAAGAGTAGGTGTGGGATGATTCAGTCGATTCCGCATTAACCGAAACGTCGATCTTCGTCGTGCCATTACTGTCCGTTATGGTTTTACTCACCGAACCATTGTTCGGAATGTCTACTCTTTGATTATTGACTTCTAGTTGTGTCGTCGTGTTCGGGCTGCTACTGTTTGCGTGAGCATCAATACTCGTCTGGGTTGTCACTGACGAGGCAGCCTCGGGTACTAGCGCATCCAGAGGAGAGAGAGATTTTTGATTAGTAGACTCAGGGGTGTTCTGATAGTCCGGGGAAAAGAAATCGTAGGCACCAAGCACGGTAGCCGGAACAGTGAGCAATGCCAAAGTGCTCAGCAGTAAGAAGCGCCTGCCGTCGCCACTGGCAATATTTGTACTACCCATTTTAGAATAATTCTTGGTTGGCAAAAAATAGTTCCACATTTTCTTTTCCTCCCACTCAAACTCACCGAACTACTTTAAGCATATACGCAAAAAAACGATCGGTATGTGAAAATTCTCACATAAAAACGATTTCGTATAGCATAATCCTCTTCTAGTGGACTACTGTTTTTGCTCTGTATTTCTTACTATTGCTATATCAAAATATTGGGAGTATAACGAAAATATATCAACTTTAATACGGGAGGGTATTAAAATGAAATGGTACATGCGAGGTATAATGGCGTTATTAATGGGTATTGGTATGGTTGCATCGGGAGGGGCAGACAGGGCATCGGCAATTGACTGCAGCGGAGCAATTATCAATCCCGGTCCTGGCTCCACGAACACAATAGAATGTGTGAATGCCAGTACCGTGCACGTAACCTGCACAAATAATATCAACGTTGTAACAAGTAGTACTCAGACTGCTGGGTCGGGAGGTGGCATAAGCTCGGGTAATACCAACGCTGGCAATGTCATTACCGGTAATGCTACTAACGAAAATGGACAAGTCGTTCAAATCGGTGCTGCCTGCGTGACACAGCCCGCATCACAGACAACAAGCCCCAACATGCCCACTACATCGTCGGTGGCAGCAACTCCAGGTCCTAGTACTGTGATGCCGACTTCAAGAGTAGTAGCCGCACTTCCAAACACAGCCAGTAATTCGCTAACTGATGTTATCCTGCTTGGAGTGATATCTCTAGCTGGCATGCTTGGTATTTCACGAGTTGGTGTTGAACTATATCATCGGTTAGCGCTCAAGTGGTGAGCGTATGCAAAACGAACACACACTAATCCGTCAGGTTCGTTTTACTGTAAGTATTGGTGTACTGTATATCTTAACTCTTGGAATAGGCTGGTACGCATTACGCCCACCGTCATTTGTTCAGCATACAGCCTACGCAAGTACAGTTACGAAAGCTATGGAAGCAGCAGCCGATCTTTCAGAGCCTCGTATGATATCGGGTCAGCCTATCCGGGTTGTTATTGCCGAATCTGGTATCGATTTACCGGTTGATGAGGGCGTCTATAACAGTACTGATGGTTCATGGACACTCAGTGAAAGTCACGCCCAATATGCTACGTTGACAAGCTTAGCTAACGACCACTCGGGTAATACGTTTATCTACGGCCACGGGACCGATCAAGTACTTGGTGCGCTCGCAAACGTGCCACCTGCTGTCGGCAGTAGCGCGCTTATTTACACAAGTAACGGTCATGTCTTCTCGTATAGCTTCCGGGATCTCGTTGCGATATTGCCCGAAGACACTTCTATTTTTGACTACCAAGGACCGCCAATGCTTACCATTCAAACCTGCACCGGCGCCGTGAGTGAATGGCGAACGATGTTTCATTTTACGTTTAATGAGGTGGTGCAATGATATTCGGATATTTGCTCATTCTTAGTGTTGTTGGAGGGGGGCTTTTCGCGCTCATTATCATCATTGGTGTTGCTCTGTTTGATATACAAAAAATTAGGAAACAACGGGTCGTAAACCGACATCCATACAGACGGCGCTATCGAGAGCGGCCGCTCGTGTCCGTCTTGGTCATGGCAACGAGCAATCAACAAGCTATGAAGGACTGTCTAGTCAGCCTCGTGAAGAGTAAATATAAAAAGATCGAAATCATCATTGTTGATACGCTACCCCGCAGTAAGGTAAGGAGATTGGTTGAAGAGTACGTCCAGGCTGGCTTAACGGAAAGAATAGTTACCTTTACGACAAAGCGTTCCGAAGGAATGGCAGTGGTAGCCGCCTATCGTCGCCATGGGAATGGTGAAATTATCACCATTATCGATGGGGTGAGTGTTGTCGAGCCACATATATTTAATCGCATCGTCTGGGAGTTTAATGCCGACCAACGTATACGAGCCGTGGGTATCAATGACCAGCTCATACCCTCAATGAGTAGCATTCGGATACTTCAAACCTATGAAAACTTTTTTAGGAAATTATCGTCAAAAACAAAGAGTGCGTTTAACATTTCGCACGCAACACCTCATGTGAATATCGCGTATCGCAAGGATGCATTATTGACGAGTACATTCGGTCATAAACAACACCGAACTGCATACGCCAGTGATGCAATTTTATATAGAGATGCAGCTAGTTCTTTGTATACTTCTTTGAGCGAACGGCTCCACTGGCAACGTATCACAATCAACAATCTTATTGCTCATCGTTCACATTTTTTTACACTCGATACAAACTACTCAAAATTTGCAACGTGGGTATACCTGCCTTTTACAATTTACCTTGGTCTCGTTGCATTATTACTTCCCCTCTTGCTTGGCTACTTCATCTATCTTGTGGTAGAAGTCCGGCAACCATTATTGTTTATCCTCAGTTGGGTTGTCCTCGGTATTTTTCTGCTATTTGCGGTGTGGTCGGATGAACATCTAGGACGAAGGCGTAAACTCATATACAGCATCCTACTTCCTACTGCATTTGTTGCAGCATACCTTCTATCGCTCTTGCAACTATTCGCGACTGTCGGTGTTATAGCCAGTTTACGAAGACACCACTAAAAATGAGCATCCCATACAAGGATGCTCATTTTTCTGTGTGAGACACTGACGGCTACGCTGGGGTTGAGCTACTTCGACCTGTAATGAGCTTCCATACCCACAGTGCAACAACAGCACCAATCACGGCGACGATAAAGCTCCAGATATTGAAGCCGGTGACGCCTTCTGTGCCAAAGAGACTCATGATGAAGCCTCCCAGCAGACCGCCGACGATGCCGACGATGATGTTACCGAGCAGCCCTTGCTGCGCGTTGGTACCCGCGATCATGGATGCTATCCACCCTGCGAGTCCACCGAGTACGATCCAACCTATGATTCCCATATTTGTTCCTCCTTTGGTTAACCTGTGTACTACTATTATAGTCCTTTTTAAAAAAGAAAAATAGATTTTTTTGTAGGCACCCTTACTCGGATTTTACTTTTTTTTGTCTTCGTCGATAACTTCACCCTCGACTGGTTCGTCTGAGCTGTTGTCAGATTGGCCGTCCTCCGCTGAGGTTTCGGCGGTTGAGTCTGCCTGCGCAGACTCATACATCTTGGCGCCGATTGGCATGATGGCGTCGTTCAAAGCTTTGGTCGCAGCTTCGAGCTCTTCTTTGTCATCGGCATCTTTATGCTTTTTGGCTTCTTCAACCGCGTCTTTGATAACCTTAGTATCTTCTTCGGAGATCTTATCCTTATATTCGTCGGGCATCTTTTCGGCTTGGTAAATCGTATTTTCTAACGTATTACGAGCATCGACAGCTTCACGCTTTTTCTTGTCTTCGTCGGCGTGGGCTTCGGCCTCTTTTTGGGCTTTTTCGATGTCTTCTTTGCTCATATTACCGCTATCTTGGATGGTAACGGAGTTTTCCTTACCAGTTCCCTTGTCTTTGGCAGTCACATTCAGGATACCATTGGCATCCAGACTGAACGTCACTTCAATTTGCGGAACGCCGCGAGGCGAAGGAGCGATACCGTCAAGGATAAAGCGACCGAGCGACTTGTTGTCGGCGCTCATTTCACGCTCACCTTGCAGGACGTGAATCTCAACCTGCGGCTGGTTATCGGCGGCCGTACTAAAAGTTTCTGATTTGCTGGTTGGAATGGTACTGTTACGTTCAATCAATTTCGTCGTCACGCCCCCCATGGTTTCGATACCAAGTGAGAGTGGGGTCACATCGAGAAGGAGCACGTCTTTGACGTCGCCGGCTAGCACGCCACCTTGAATGGCGGCACCAATCGCCACCACTTCGTCAGGGTTAACGCCCTTCAGCGGGTCTTTACCAAAAATAGCTTTAACTTTTTCAACGACGGCTGGCATGCGAGTCATGCCGCCGACCAGGACGATCTCGTCGATGTCCTTTGCGGTCAGTCCGGCATCCTTTAATGCTTTTTCAACCGGGCCAGCCACGCCGTCGATCAGGTCTTTGACGAGATCCTCTAGCTTAGAGCGAGTCAGTTTGTACTCAAAGTGTTTTGGACCATCAGCATCGGCAGTAATAAAGGGTAAGTTAATTTCGTACTCTGGCGTGCTGGAAAGCTCTTTTTTGGCCTTTTCGGCTTCGTCCTTCAGGCGCTGCATAGCCGCTTTGTCACTCTTTAGATCAATACCTTCATTTTGTTTAAAGACATCAATAAAGTGGTTGACGATGCGGTTGTCGAAATCTTCACCACCAAGGTGCGTATCACCGTTGGTCGATTTTACCTCAAAGACACCATCTCCTAGCTCAAGAATAGACACGTCAAAGGTACCGCCACCAAGGTCGAAGACGGCGATCTTTTCGTCTTTTTTACTCTCGAGACCATAGGCAAGTGCTGCCGCAGTCGGTTCGTTGATAATACGCTTAACTTCGAGGCCAGCAATTTTACCAGCGTCTTTAGTGGCTTGCCTCTGCGAGTCATCGAAGTACGCAGGCACGGTAATAACCGCTTCGGTGACTGGTTCGCCGAGGAATGCTTCGGCATCGGCCTTAATCTTTGAAAGAATCATAGCCGAAACTTCTTCTGGTGAGTAATCCGTATCACCCATCTTGACGGCCACACCACCGTCTTTTTTGACGATCTCGTACGGCATGATGTCGTGATCTTTTTGAACTTCTTTGTCGCCAAATTTACGGCCGATCAGGCGCTTCACACCATAGATAGTGTTTTTGGCATTCGTGACGCGTTGACGCTGAGCTACTTGCCCGACCAGGCGATCACCTTTTTTGTTGATGGCGACCACACTTGGTGTGGTGCGATTACCTTCAGCGTTTGCAATCACTTCAGGTTTGCCGGCTACCATGTAGGCCACGGCGCTGTTGGTCGTACCAAGGTCGATGCCAATAATTTTACCCATATTTTACTCTCCTTTTGTTAGAAATGTATCAAGTTATATAGTCTTATTCTAGCAGTCTAGCAGGTAGATTGCCAATACCTCCATTGTAATTAAACTAGCACTCTCGTGTCAAGAGTGCTAGTTTAATGTTATACCCGTTATCGACGGGTGACTTTTACCATTGCGTGGCGGATCGGTTGCCCGCCAAGGATGTAGCCAGCCTGGAGTTCTTCAGCAATGATTTCCTTGTCGCCTTCAGCGTCTTCGTCAAACTGAATCGCCTCGTGTAAATCGGGATTAAACTCTGCCCCCGGCTTGGCTTCAATGCGTCGCAGGTTAAGGCCTTCGAGCGATTTTTCAAGATTTTTTACAAGACCTGCAATCCCGAGTGCCCATTTGTTATCTTTGAGCTCCTCGGGTGTATGGACGATGGCTCGTTCGATATTATCAATGACCGGCAGAAGCTTTAAAATAGCCGCCGCTTGGCCGTGGGTATAGGTGGCGGCTTTGTCGGCTTCGCTGCGCTTACGATAATTCTCAAAGTCAGCGCGCGTGCGCTGAAGGTCGTGGGTTAGTTCACCGACCTGCTGTTCGAGTTCAAGTTGTTTTTTACTCTTGGCCATCGATTACAGTACCTCTTCCAGCATGGCACCAGCGTGGCGCACGAGGCGCATGACACGGCCATAGCTCTGACGAGTTGGACCAAGCACGCCTATGTAGCTTTTGTCCGAATATGGCGAGCTAAATCGACTAATGATCAGTGTCGCGCCACTGGTTCGCCCGATTGGGTTTTCGCTGCCGATAAAGACATTGAGTGGTTCGTTGGGTGCTGCCTCACGCAGCCACGGTTCAAGATTATCGAGCAGTCGCGCCACACCCTGAGCGTGATTACCCTGCATAAACTCTGGCTGGGAAAAAAGATTGCCAATGCCACCCAGATACAGCTCATCACCAATCGTGGCGAGACCAAGATTTTGGGTAAGGTCGACGAGACTGTCGACGGCACTCCGGATTGCCCGGTCTGCCCTGTCACCATGTGTGTTCACCCGGGCATCAATCGCTCTCGCACTGCGATCGAGGAGCATCGGGTTGGCATCGTGTGATTCGGTAAGTGAATTGACATAGCAGCGATAACCTTGATCGGTTGGGATACGACCAGCGCTGGTATGCGGCTGAGTAATGAAACCGAGCTCTTCAAGTTTTACCATTTCAGCGCGGATAGTCGCACTCGACACATTAAAAAGCTTGGCGAGGGTCACACTACCAACTGGCACGGCGATCTCCGCGTACTGTTCGATAATGGCCGCTAGTATTTGTATCTGACGCTCTGTCATGCTTTCATTATAACAAATTTTGGCACTCATTCAACTCGAGTGCTAAATATCGCGGCGGCGAATATCCTCGAGCAAATCACGGGCAGCTAGGCGAGCCTCATCATCTTGGCGTACAAACGTATTCGGCCGATGGGCAATATCATCGACAGCGCCGATCGCCCGCTCCAGATCGTCATTAATAATAATATGGAAATATGCGACACCGAGTGCGTGTTCGAGCTCATCGATCGCGATTGCACGGCGCGCCGGCAACTCACGCTCAAAAGCTTCTTCCGACGTATAGCGCGCTTCGAGGCGCTGACGCCATGATTGGTAATCCGGTGGCACAACAAAGATAGCCCGTACCGCTTCACCGACGACTGCCCGAAATGCAGCGATACCGTTAGTGTCGATATCTCCGAGAGCGATTTTATTCTCGGCGTAGGCTTTCCTAAACTCCGCCAGACTGGTGCCATAATAATTCTGTCCGAATTTGTTAATCTCAATCAATTCATGGTTTTCAAGCAGCGCAGCCATCTCAACTTCCGTCACGAAGTGATATTCACGACCGTTTTGTTCGAGCACGCCGTTATTCTCGCGCGGTGGTCGGGTGGTGTGCGTGATGATGGAATGATAGTCGGGATTTTCAAGCAAGCGAGCCTGGATGGTGTCTTTACCGGCACCGGAAATACCAACGAGCAAGGCAATTTTAGTATCGTTCAAAAATTCGATGGCTGAAGTGGGCGGCATGTAGGTATCAACGTACTGTTCTAAATTCATATCTCATTCTATCATTGTTTGAGCAGATACCTATGCCGTACGGCGACGTGTCTTCTTGTATGCTTTGGTGATGCCGAATCGTCGATCAAACAGATCTCCCAGCCAAAAACCGAGCGTCAAGGCAACTGCAAGAGAGTAGAGCGGGATAGGTGTTTCGAACCATGATATCCGAAAAAAGCTATCTCTCAGACCCGCAAAGAACGGCTTTGTCTCACCATTGACCCGCACAGTCGTTTGCACATAGGCTGTCTTGCCGTCTTTGTCGGTGAGCTTCAAGGTAATAGTATAAAGACCCGGATTGTCATATTGGAATGGCACCGTCTTATACCCATACGAGGTGAGGCTCAGGAGCGTATTTTCACTCCCATCACCCCAATCAATATTGAGCGCATAAGGTGGTGACCCGCCCCAGGTAATCACACCGAGGGTGTATTGTTTCTTTGGTTCAAATGATCGGGACATACATACCACCGCAACTCGTGGCACGTCACCACTCCGCGAAATCGTCGGTGCCTGATAGCTGTCACATGTCAGCAGGACAGTCGGCAGCACCGGAGACACCAGAGACTCGGTACGGACGTTAACAGCTGCGCTGGTTGCCTGCTTCTCCTTGTCAACGATAGTAACGGTCACCGCAGGAGTATCGGGACCCGGCTGATTCAGGTCGTCGTAGTTTTTAGCTGTCAGCACATTAACACCGAGAGAAAGCTGCACCTGCAACACAAAAATACCTGCCGATGTACAGATGGTTGAGCCGACGATAGAGGCATTACTGGATACGATTACGAACGTTTGAGGAGCGCAGGTACCACTGATCTGAACCGTTGGTTGGTAAGTCATAGTGGCGCCATCTGTCGGTGAGGTAATGGTTGCCCCGACCGTTGGAGCAGCGCCCGGTACGACCGCACTGACAGTCACATCTTGGCTGACGGGCGGAGGAAGTGCTTGGGTGATATCGCGGCTAATATAGATAACCATGCCGACAATTGCCAGTATAAAAGCCAGGGCTAAATGCGATGTGTGGCGAGGATGAACGATTTTACCAGTGTGACGATGGTGCACCAAGCGAAACGAACGCAACTTCGAACGACTGACCGCTAATTCGACTTTTTTAGACCGGCTAGGCTTTTTACTTATTTTTACGCTTTTTTGTTTTGTTGGCATTGGTTTGTTTTGCTTTTTTAATGATGTGTCTATTATACACTCTTATCAGACGACGCAGTATGTAGAATAGTGTCACCAAAATGGCCGAACCAGCCAGTAATAATTTGTACGGAATAACCCAGAAGCTTATTTGGCCTGTAATCGCCTGTCCGGTCGTGCCGTAGCCGAGCGTCAGATTGGCACTGTAGCGACCGATCATCCAGTCTTTATGAAGTTCACTCTCAAACCGTCGAATGCTACCCGGTAGCACATTGGCTGCTGGTTCGTTGACAGGCAGCGACGCAACGAGGCCGCCAAACATATCGCGAACCTCCACTTTACCGACTGGTTTCACATGAACGTTGCCTTCATTTTTTAAGCGCGACACAAACGTCATCGGACTGCTCTCAAAAAAACCATGTTGTTTGTTGTTTCTCTCAGCCGTAAACGATGCCAGTGAGAGCTTCTCTTGAATAGCTCCATCTACGCGAATGAGTACCAGCAGTCCAGTCCGAGCCGTCACTCCGACACCAGTATCAACGAGTTCAGGTGTTTTGCCCGAAAACGTAATGACACCGTAGTGGCCACCCGGTTCGGCATTGACGGGAATTTGTACCTGGACATCCAGCTGACGCGTCTCTTGGCCGCGAAGCCTAAACTGCTCAAGCGTCGTAATCCAGCCCCTGACGGATGCGCTGGCGGGCAGATCACTATCAAATAGGACTTGTGGTGAACCCGTTTCATCTTTGGCGCCAAAATCATTAATTGATGAGTCGTAGATAAGGTCACTATTGGTCACATTAAGGATCTTTAGCTTGAGCGTGTAGGTTTTGCCCTGTTCGGCGTTGAGCTCGACAAGCGCTGGACTAATCTGTAATCCTTCGGCCGCATTGGGGTCAAAGCTTTCAGCCGACGCGATACTACGGAGTCCGGCCAGACTGACGAGTAGCGCAATTAGTACGCTCACTCCCAGGATGAGTCGCGCTGTAGCTCGTCTAGAAGTTTGCAGTCGCAACATAGGTCAAGACAGTCGAGTAATTTCCTGGCGCGGTCACGCCATCGATGTTAGCGATGTAGCTAGTGGTGAAGGTATTGCTGTTGGTCGGAGCCGTCGCCGAGGCTACGGTATCACCAGTCACGAATTTGAATAGGTTAGCCGTACTATAGGCAGCCGTTGGGACGCCCGATCCAGAACCCGAAACTCCCGTACCAACCGCAGGCGTGGTGTTGCTCATCAAATTAATACCAAATTGCTTATTGTTAGTGCTCGACGCTGTTGGCGTCGCCAGCGCAGTGATGGTATTCGCACCAGACGTTAAGGTGGTTCCAGCTACGGTAATCGAGTAGCCATTGGTGGCGTTGGTTGATGCGGTCATGCTCGACGTACCAGACCCAGTCGCACTGGTGGTAAGTGATCCAAGTGGAACGGTCGCGGCGGCGAGTGTGAAGGTTAGTGTTTCATCGACACTAGCGGTCACGGTGATTTGACCTGCAGTTGATGCAGCAACGGTGCCAGTATCGACTGGTGTCGTCCAGGCGGCTGTAGAATACGTCGTCATGCGCAGGAAGAATGTTGAGTTGGTGGCACTTGGGTTGACGACATTTGAGAAACTCACTGTTTGACTACCTGTTGGAGCAGCCGCATTACCTGATTTGCTGAGCCGTAGTGATCCTGCGGTTGCCGTACTAACTGTCCAACCCGACGCGTCACCTAAGTTCGTTGGTTGTCCCGTTAAGGTTGAGCTAGCAACTGAGAAACCTGACGGCATAGTACAGGTGCCACTGGCCGTCGTACAAGCCATAAATTCGGCTGACTGCAAGACTGTCGCCGATGGAACGGTAAAAGCGAACGAATAAGTAGTGCTTGCACTAGCGACTGAGCTACCGAGCGTAACAGAGCGACTAGTGATTTGAGCGGCAGAAGCCACGTTTGGATAATAGACAAAAAGAAGCGCTATGGCTGATATCCCATAGATGGTTCGTTTTAGAAGTGATATTTTTGTTTGTACCATGTAACCTTTTATGTAACCCTTCTGAATCTCTGCCCGTATAGAGATGAACTGGTGGTATTCTCATGTTATAATACCATAAGCGTGAAAAAAACAATATATCCTCTCAGCCTTCTGCTTGTATTCATTCAAGGAATGATTCTCATCCCTGTCAGCCATGCCCAACCCTACGGTAAGGGTCTCTACAGTGAAAATGTACCCTACGGTAGCGAAACCGCTCTCTCTATTGCAACGAGTGGCAACGTCAGTATCCCCATCACCCCCACCACGAGCGGCGTCCTCGCAACAGGTACGAGTATCGTAACCGTCACCTCGACCGATGTGAAAGGCTATAAGCTGTACATCCGCACCTTGAGTAGTACTGATATGAACAATCTAGGGGCGTTAATTCCAGCGTCGAGTAACGGCTCGCCAGCCGCACTCTCCACGAATACATGGGGCTACAATACCAACGCATCAAGTAATTTCGTTGGTTTGACTATGGCCGACACGCTCATCCATTCGATTACGGCACCGGTGTCTGGTGGTGATGCGACAACCGTCACCTACGGGGTGAAGGTTGATCTTGCAAAACCGGCTGGCAATTACACGGCAAACATTGTCTACACGGCCGTTCCTCAAACTGACTAGTGTTTGCGTCGTCTCCGAAGTAGGAGTAGACCCACAGCCAATACTATGATAGCGATGACAGCGAGAGCCGCCGGCGGCATATATAGCACAAAGCGTGTTTCGGCTTTTGTCGGCGTATCGCCGAGTCCAATTGTGTAGACGACTTTGTAAAGACCTGGCCACGCTAGTACCGGCAACGTGTCGGATACTGCCCGCACGGTGCCTGGTAATATCAGGGCATCACCTGATGTTTTAGCGACAATGCCATCACCGAATAGGTGCTGGATGCGAACCTCATACCGACTCTGGAAATGAGTCGTGCCACTGTTCCGAATGGCCATACTCCACTGACTCTGACCACTGACGAACCACGGCGCTGCCAGCGACACCACACGACCCACTCGCGATACATCACCAAGCACCGTCAGATATATGAGCGAGGCAACTCTTTGTCGCGAGTTGATGCCGTCATTCTCAGTTCCCGTGTCGGTACTGGCGAATAAACTAATATAGCGGCCGCCGGGCTCGGTAGTAAGTGGCACCCCAATCGTAGCTGTCACATTCTTACGCTCTCCCGGCGCCAGACTCACTTCTTCGGACGCAAACCATACCCACTTCGCAAGATCTGACTCTGAGCTAAAGGCATAGTCATACTGTTGATTAATTACTCGAAATGCCTCAGCACTCAAACGAACGACCATCGGTTTGTCGGTTGAGTTCGTGACTCTCAATAAAGTCTCGTGAGAGGTGCCGGGCGCAATACCCAATTCGGTGCGAAGCGGTGAAAACGTCAAACCTTTTGATGATGTGGCAGCTGTTGTCGCCAAAACCTGCAGGGGAAACGTTAGTGAGGTCAATAAAAGTATCCCCAATAACACCGTATGCCGCCAAGACGAGAGGCTATGCCTTCTCATGAATCATGCTAGCTTTGTGTTACGGTTGTTTGGTAAACAATGCTGACTGCAGATGATTTTGCAAATGGCCCAATAACAACACGATTGAACATAGTACTCGTACCATTAGTGTTGCCGTTAAATAGCCCGGCTTCATTCCAGCTAAAGTTTGCCACACCTGTCCCGAATGTAGAAGTAATCGTCACAACCTGACCCGAACGAGCTGTACCGGCATCAGCAGTTTGTATAAGAACAGTTCCCGAAACCGATGGATTGAGCTGCGTTTGTCCAATAGCGGCAGCTGTTGAATCAGTCCCAACGCCCACGCTGGTAATGGCGACTGCAGAGGCAAGTCCAAATAAACGGTCGAGGGTTAAGTTCTTCCCATTCGTGACGATCATATTCTTATAAACTGGTGACTTGTATACCTTTTTGTTGACGATCTTGCCGCTTGCATCACGTTTAATATCACCTTGGTAGGCAGTAAACTGATGTAGACCGATCATATTTCCCGTATTTTCTGTGGTATTCATACTATTCCTCCATTCTATCATAATTATTTTACGATGTGGTATAGGTAATTCTCACCTCACCTCTTGCGCCTCCAGCTCCAGGTGAAGCAGACAATACACCAGAGCCACCACCACCACCACCACCGCCAAGCGCGACGCCAGGTAGTCCAGCTGTTGGACTACCGCCACCACCGGCGCCACCGGCGCCACCACTGGCGACACCGCCGGTACCACCGACCGCACCCGACCCGGCGCCACCAATGTTGGCGTCACCGGCGCCACCACCACCACCACCACCAACAGAAAAGGCTCCGACGCCGGCGGCGCCACCTGTGAATGTAGTTGTACCAATCGTCGTATTCGCCGATCCACCGCCCTTTGCCCGAATGGTCGTGGCAGTATTGAACCAACTATCGTTACCGACAGCCGCAGCCGCTGAAGCCGCCCCCACCGTGACCGTATAGCTGGTTGACGGGGTGACACTGAGCGTGGAGCGGGCATAGGCACCGCCAATACCACCATTACCACCAAGCCCCAATGTGACGCCAACGGCACCTCCCTGTCCACCGCCCCAACACTCCACCGTAACCGAAGTGACACCAGCTGGTGCCGTCCAGCTACCTGTGGCGATAAATATCACTTCCGCGGTTGAGGCTGAAGTTTGGACAGGGTTTGTTTCGGTCGCGAAGTAATTCACAACGCTGTTACTTGTTTCGGTTTGGAGAGGGTTTGTCTCTGAGGAGCCAATACTTGCGCTCAGTGAGGTCGCTTCGGTTTGGACGGGATTTGTCTCCGCCGCTTGGTAGGTCACTGCGACACTGTTTGTTTCGGTTTGGAGGGGGTTTGTCTCCCCAGTGCCAAGCAATCTGAATGAGTGAGCTTCTGCCTGGACGGGATTTGTCTCACTCGCAAAGTAACTAAGAGCGATCAGATAGATTTCAGTTGGCGTTGGATTTGTCTCACTCGAACTGATACTAGCGCTCATGGAGCCAACAGAATCAAATATTTCTAGTGAGGTCGATCCACCATGTGCTCCCCCTACCCCTGTGCTGCCGCCACCGAGTACCCGATAGCCCATAGCTAACTCACATACTCAATAAAATACGCCACAATGCCCGCTGAGAAAACAATTGTCGGGTCGGTCAAGTTACCAACTGGGCGAATCTCAATTGAGGACGAAACTTTATCAGTCGAATTGTATGGCAGGCTGACCGAGTCTCCACCGTTGATCGTAAACGAACCAGCCGCACCCTGTGCCATAGCAGTTATTTGCAAGACTCGCTTGCTACCGGTCAGCGTTACGGTGCCGTTGACACCCGAAGCGTAGCCCCATGCGCCAGTGACATTATTTATATCGAAGCGTTCAAAGTACGCCATTATGCAATCCTCCAGTTGGCGTTATCACTTATTAAGTCTACGCTGGAGTTGGTAAACTGCAAAACGAGCGGTGATGCCTGGCCATCGATGGTCTGACTGCTGGTCGTGGCGATGCTCACTGCACCTGAGCCGGCGTTTTTAACCGTATAGAGGTTGGTATTACCGACAGCGGTCGGAAGAGTGAGCGTTGTCGCGGTGGTGACCTTATATATGTAGTCAGTGAGCGTTGCTGCCCCGGCTGTGGTTGGCGTTGATATTGCACTCACCGAGCGAGTAATACCCCCGGGCGCAGGCGGTGCCCACGATGGCAAGCCACCCGCAATCGTGAGAACTTGATCGGTCGAACCAGCAGCCAGGCGCACAAAATTTCCACTGGCATCACGATAGTACGTGTCGCCAGTTGCGCCGGCGCTGTCGTTGTAGGTAGCAATGACTTTACGGGTCGGACCAGACGTCTGGGTAAGATATAGCTTGTCAGTAAGAAATTCAACTGCCCCTGCTTCGGGCATTGTGGTCAGCGGACCAGATGTAAACTTCAAAGGCGCGGTACCCGACGCTGTGGTTCCGGGTCGAATAGTGATGGTTTGATGACCGCCATTGGCTGGATCGTCCAGCCCAGTGTCGTAATGCTCTTTGGTTAAGTACTGGTTAAGGATATCACCCCATTGGCCATCGTCACCATTGACCGCTGGAAGTCGCTGCTGCACCATAACCTAAGCTCCGTACTTTCCGCTGCCGAAGCCTCTGGCTGTGGTCTCCTTTTCCTTGGTAGAGACAATCGTTTGATGCCGTAAAGATGGTTCAAATAACATGATAATACCTTTCAAGCCAAGTAGACTCAGTAGCACGACACCACTGTATTTCAAGAATTCTTTACGATCCATCTCTTGGTCGCGTATGTGTTGAAGTGTATTTTTATTTATCACAATTTTTACCCCGCTCCGCCCCCGCGGATACTTATCCATAATCATAAGCTAAAAGGGCGAATAAATCAAATACTGGTCACGTATTTATCGAGCGATGACAAACCCCTTGTATTATTGCCTTGTTTTGCTTATATTTAAAGGGACTACTTTAGAGAAAGAGAGAGAATATGGGAATTGGAAAAATCGAAGTTATTCTATTAATCGTACTAGCGATCACCTTGCTATTTGTTGGAGGTAAAAAACTTCCAGAGCTCGCTCGTGGCGTCGGCCAATCATTCAAAGAGATTAAAAAGGGTTTCCGCGACGACGAGCCTGAAGCAACCGACAAAAAAACAGCTAAAAAATAGTAAAGGTGGTAACGGGTGAAGCGATCAATGCGAACCTCGCAGGTAGCGACAAAGTTGTCCCATCATCTCCGTGAATTGCAGATTCGGCTTTTTGTGTCTGTTATTATTCTCGCCCTGATCGGCGTTGTTGTTTATAACTTTTATGAACCCATTCTCACGCTCCTTCGTTCACCACTCGATGCACCCCTCTACTACAGCAGTCCGGCTGGTAGCTTTGCGTTTGTTATGAAGATCTGTTTCATGGGCTCGTTGGCAATCACCATTCCAATCCTCATCTATAACCTGATTATGTTCGTCCGACCTGCGTTTGAGAAAGCTATTTCTCTGCGACGTGTCCTTCTGACCACAGGGTCGTCAGCCATATTGGCTCTGGCCGGTGCCGCCTTCGGCTTTTTTATCATAATTCCGGGTAGCTTGCATTTCTTTGCTGGCTTTCAGGTGGATGGACTGAACGCCCTCATATCAGCCGACAGTTACCTCGGCTTTGTGACCAATGTCATTATCACTTTTGTGTTGGTCTTCCAGCTGCCACTACTCATTGTCTTCATTGATACCATCAAACCGCTGCCACCAAAGAGACTCCTCGGTATGAATAAATGGGTGATTGTCGGCAGCCTAGTGATTAGCCTCTTGGTGCCGTTCGCGTTTGACCTCACAACGAGCTTGATGATCGCCGCGCCTATCATCGTGCTCTATAACCTATCGATTGTAGCGGTTGCGGCACAACACGCTCACGCAACCCGTAAAATTCGTATTGCTCAGCGCGTTATTCGAACCTACCCTGCCCTCAATTCTGCAATAGCACCTGTCTCTGCAATGTCGTTAAATGATCAATTGATTAAGAGTTTTGCCGATGAACTGGATCAGCCACATCAACCAATATCCGCTCTTTCACCGACAATGTCGCCACGACGAGCCAGTATGGATATTCTTCCTCGTACGTCTCCTCCGGTTGCTGTTACTAAACTGCCGTTTCAGCCGAAACAAATCACCCTCAGTACGCATGTCCGTATAATCTCGGACGTTGCACCGCGCGCTAATCGCGCTTTAACATCACAGTAAACGCTTCAGATGGGATATCAACTTTGCCAAAGCGCTTCATGCGCTTCTTACCTTTTGCTTGTTTAGCCAGGACTTTTTTCTTGCGCGAAACATCGCCACCGTACAGGCCAGTCGTGACATCTTTACGATACGCCGACAGATCAGCCCGGGCAATGAACTTGCCGCCAATGGCTGCTTGCAAAGCCACTTGAAAATTCTGGCGTGGAATAACTTCTTTTAGTTTATCGACGACTTCCCGCCCGAGTCGCTGCGACTCACTACGATGCGCCATGACCGATAGGGCATCGACGATATTGCCAGCAACATAAAAATCAACCTTCACGAGATCCTCCGCTCGATACTCATCGAGTTCGTAGTTGAAACTGCCATACCCACTCGTGACGGATTTGAGCTGGTCATAAAAATCAGTCAGTAGGTTGGCAAGCGGCGCCTCAAAACTAATCAAGGCGCGTTCCTCAATGTAGCTGAGATTATCTTGCAGACCACGCTTGGTCACGATCAGCTGAATGACATTGCCGATGTATTCCTGTGGCACGATAATTTCACCCTTTATCCAGGGTTCGCGGATCTCCGAGATCTTAGTGACGAGCGGTAGATCGGCCGCGGATTTAATATCGACTTCCATACCGTCATTCATAGTGATTTGGTAGTCAGTCGAGGGATTTGTCACCACCAGATCCAAATTATACTCACGCTCCAGCCGCTCACGCACGATATCCATATGCAGGAGTCCGAGGAAACCAATCCGGACACCAAACCCAAGCACCGGTGAGTTTTCCGGTTCAAATTGCAGGGCGCTGTCGCTCAGACTGAGCTTCTCGATGGCGTCTTTTAATTCCTGATAGTCTTCGTTACTGACTGGAAAGAAGCCGGCGTAGACGAACGGCTTGACGTCTTTATAACCCGGCAGCATCTCGTCGGCATGAGCACGCCGCACAGTAACGGTGTCACCGACTTTGGCATCACGCGTCGTCTTCAGGTTAGTGACGATGTAGCCTATCTCGCCCATGGCAATGTCGGGGCCTGGTTTCATCATTGGCGACAGTGCACCAACTTCCAGCGCAAGTCCACTCGCACCCGTCGCCAACATTTCAATCGTGTCACCTTTTTTGATACTGCCATCAACCACTCGCATGTAAAGGATGACTCCGCGATAATCGTCATAATAGCTATCAAAAATCAGCGCTCGTGTCGGTGCCGCTTCGTCGCCTTGCGGCGGGATCACCCGCTCCACAACAGCATCCAGTACATCCATAACCCCTTCGCCCGTCTTGGCACTAATCTTCAAAATATCCTCGTCGTTACAGCCAAGCAGATTGATCACCTCAGCCGATACACGCGCGACGTCGGCGGCAGGTAAGTCAACTTTATTGAGAACCGGAATGATCGTCAGGTCGGCCGCTAATGCCAAGTAAACATTAGCCAATGTCTGGGCTTGAATTCCCTGGCTGGCATCGACGACCAATATAGCGCCTTCGCAGGCTTCGAGCGAACGGCTCACTTCGTAGCTAAAATCGACGTGACCCGGTGTATCAATCAAATTTAGGTCATAGCCTTTGTACTTCATGCGTACTGGCGCCAGCTTGATCGTGATACCCTTTTCGCGCTCCAGATCCATACTATCAAGTAGTTGTGATTTCATGTCGCGCTTGAGAACCGTCCCAGTCATTTCCATCATGCGATCGGCCAGCGTCGACTTGCCATGATCAATATGTGCAATGATGCAAAAGTTACGGATCGTGTCTTGGTGCATTACTTTGACCTACCAAAAAACAGCTTGCGCGCGTTCCGTAGAACCGTATCAGCTTCCTCGAGTTTGAGCCGTTTACTACAAAGTACGTAGACGAAGAGGCTGAGGCCAACAATAATGACGAATTTCGGGAAGGTAGAGCGGAAACTTTGGTCATCGGCACTCAGCTGCAACGTTACCACGCTTAGGTAACTGACGATCGCCATAAAACCAGTCGCACTGGCCATGCGAGTCACGGCATGCACAAACACACTGTCGAACAGGCCTCGGATACGCCGACCCATGACCATAAATAGAATTGCGACTTCAATCGCGGCCACAATCGACTGAGCCCAGGCCAGGCCGTAGGCTCCCATATGGAGAGTGAAGACAAACCAAACGGCCAGGAAAATATTAAGACTAATCGAAAAGATTGAGATATACAGCGGCGTCTTCGTGTCTTGCTGGGCATAAAAACTGCGAGCTGCTATGTGATAGATCGAACGAAATAGAATAGCTACGATCAATGCCCCGAGCAGCCCAGCCATGAGCGCATCACCACCATTTTTAATGAAGCTGACGAGATAACCACGAGTGAAGTACGTGATGACCGCCACCGGCATAGCCAGCCAAATGATAACCCGCAAAATACCCTGTAGCTCGGTTTTAAACAGATCAGGTCGCCCTTGACTGAGCCGCTCGGTCATTTTAGGAAAAGCCGCCGTACTGATGGCGACACCAATCAGGTTAATTGGCGCCAGGTGTAGCGTCGAGGCTTGGTTGTAAGCTGCCAAGGTTCCGGCGGCCAATCGAGAGGCAATATTGGTTTCGACAATTCCCACCAAGTAGTCCATGCCCTGGTCGAGCGACCGGGCAGGTAAGAGCGTAAGAACTTTTCGAAAGCCTTTGTTTTTCCAAAAGATTTTAAATTGGTAGTCAAATCCAAGGCCAAGCAGTCCAATCGAGCTGACGATCAGCTGCAAAATCGAGCCAAATACCACGCCCAAAGCAACGCCCATAATACCGCCTTCAAATACCTGCCAGCCAAAAATATTAATACCATTGGTGAAGAACATAATACCGATAATAATGCCGATGTTATAGAGAATCGGCGCCAGTGCAAAGAATGTAAACCGACCGACCGCCTGTTGAATACTAGCGATCACTGTAGCGATGGCAAACAGGAATGGGTTGACCGCAATCACCCTCGTCATACTAATCGCTAGCGCCATCCCTGATTCACTGAGTCCTGGTGCCACGACATAGCGCATCAGTGGATCAGCAAAGATAATAATCAGCACACTGGCGACGAGGGTAATGGCCGCCATGAAATTCACCATGCTGGTGGAGAGCTCCCAGGCAGACTTTTTATTACCGGTGCCGAGTCGTTGATTGAACACGGGAATAAACGTAACGCTCAGCGCACCCGATACCAAGATAAAGAACATGAAATCCGGCACCGTAAAGGCAGCGATATAGGCATCATAGCCCGTTGGGTAGGTGTCGTAATAGGTACCGTTCAAAAGACGCATACGGAAGAAACCGAACAACAGAGACGCCAGTGTCGAGCCAGCCAGCAGGGCAGCTGCTAACTGGATCGGTAAGCGTTTATTTGCTCGGGTGACGACACTTTGCATTCGGCCCATAGTAGTTTAAGCCGCGAGCGTGTAAAGCCGCGCCTCCTTAGGTAGAGTAGCATCGCTCAACAGTTCAACCACTTCCTTTTCTTCAACCGTCTCTTTTTCAAGCAGGGCGTTAGCTAGTTTCTCGAGACTCGCTCGGTTGTGGTTGATGACAGCCTCGGCTCGTTTAGCCGCTTCTTTAATGAGCGTTTCCACTTCCTCATCGATCTCTTTGGCTGTTTCATTACTGTATGGTCGGTCGTGGGTCATTTTATCAAACACCATACCGCCATTATTATCATGGAATACCTGGTCTCGAAGTGTCGTTCCCATCCCCTGTTCGATGATCATATCGCGCGCAATCTCGGTTGCCTTGCGTAGGTCAGAGCCAGCACCAGTTGTAATGCCGTCTTCGCCATAGATAATCTTCTCGGCCACACGACCACCCATCGCTCGGGCGAGGATATCCTTGAACTCGTAGACGTTAGTGTAGCTGCGGTCTTCTGGTGGCAAGAACCACGTCACACCGCCGGTGCTACCGCGCGAGATAATCGTGACTTTATGAACAGGGTCACTATCAGGCAGCACATGCCCGACGATTGCATGCCCCGCTTCGTGATAAGCCGTCAGCTGTTTCTCTTTTTCGTTCATCACCTTGGTTTTTCGCTCAGGTCCAATCGCAACTTTTTCGAAGGCTTCGGTCAGATCGGCATTGCTGATTTTTTTGGCGTTACGACGAGCGGCAATAATGGCGGCTTCGTTGGCGATGTTTGCCAGGTCTGCACCTGACGAGCCGGCCGTTTTCGCCGCCAGCGCATCAAGATTTACATTCGCTTCGGTCGGCTTGTTCTTGAAATGAACTTTCAAAATCAATTCACGATCACGTCGCTCTGGTAGCATGATGTTCGTCCGACGGTCGAAGCGACCCGGTCGCAAGAGTGCGGGGTCGAGCACATCGGCACGGTTCGTTGCCGCGAGGACAATCACGTTGGTACCGGTTTCAAAACCATCCATCTCAACCAGAATCTGGTTCAGCGTCTGTTCACGTTCGTCGTGACCGCCGCCCATGCCACTGCCGCGCTTACGGCCAACGGCATCGATCTCGTCAATAAAGATAATCGCTGGAGCATTCTTTTTAGCTTTGGCGAACAGGTCACGGACACGACTGGCGCCGACACCAACAAACATCTCGACGAATTCAGAACCCGAGATAGAAAAGAAGGGGACGTTGGCTTCACCAGCTACGGCACGAGCCAGCATGGTTTTACCAGTTCCTGGATTACCGACCAGCAAAACGCCCTTTGGAATCTTGGCACCAAGTGTTTCGTATTTCTTAGGGTGCTTCAAAAAGTCCACGACTTCTTCGAGATCTTGTTTGGCACTATCGTTGCCGGCGATGTCATCAAACACGACCCGCTCTTTATCGAGTCCGTAGAGCTTGGCCTTAGATTTACCAAAACCAAGCGCTTGGTTATTTTGACCCTGGGCTTGGCGCATCATAAAGATGAATAGGGCACCGATCAGTAACACTGGCACAATAATGATAGCGATGTTCCACAGCGCATCACCGGTTTGTGACGGGGCACTGTCTTTTATGACTGACCTAGCTTCTTTTGACAGGATATTGTCCTTGAGAAGCGTACTGACGCCGCCCTGAATGTACGACTTCTCAGTCGCTTTCTCTTGGCCTTTGGGCGTAATTGAAATGTCGTTGCCGGTTCCTTCAATCTTAGAAATCTCACCTTGGTTGGCTCGGTCGATGACGGTTGAAATTGGTACGTCCTTTAGATTAGTCCGCGGTGATGTCAGAGCGATGAAGGTCAGAACACCGAATACCAGAATCGCCCAAAAGAGAGTCAGGCGAATCGCATTACTCATCTTCTTTTTTGGTTGCTTTTGCTTTGTTGCCATAAAAAATTAATTATTCCTTTCGAATATCGGTGTTATCAGAAATTTCCCACTCTATTTATCATACCACCCCTCTATGGGGTTTGAACAGTAAAGTGGCGGGACGTAAATATAAAACGAATCCCTGTGCCAATATCCACGATTGTCCCCGCCCGCGCCGTCTTGATGGCATGGAGCGCCCGTTCAGCCTGGGGTCGCGTGATACCAAGCTTGGTAACAGACCTGAGGAGCTCTATCGCCACCTCTCCGTCGCAGTGCGTGAAGAAGTAGCGGGAATATGGTTGTTGAGATGCTAGCAGCCTCTGGCTCTCCTCGATGATGTCCTTCTTGAGTCCTAATTGAGCTTGCCGTAGATCGAGTACCGTCGTGCGGTCGGTCGGCGATAACGCCGTCTTCAGACGCCGCCTCAGTCGATTGCGTAGGTAGGCATCGGTGGCATTTGTCTCGTCTTCAACCCACTCAAGGTCATGCTTGAGCGCATAGTCATAGATGTCGTCCTTAGATAAACCAAGCAGCGGGCGAATAATAGCCAATGTATCCAACACCGCCAGACCGCGCCAGCCGGTTCCGCGCATCAGGTTAATAGCGATGGTTTCAATCACGTCATCGGCGTGATGGGCGGTCACAATCGTCGCGTCATGCTGCATGGCTATGGTGCGCAGAAACAGGTAGCGACGTTCCCGGGCTAGTGCCTCGCTCGCCTGTTTACCGAGTTCTTTGCGCTCGGTTTCAAATGGCAGGTCGTAGCTTCGAGCCAGACCGCGTACGAAGCGAGCGTCTGCATCAGATTCTGGCCGAATGCCATGATCAAAATGAGCCACGATTAGGTTATGTGTTTGCTCGTTGACCAGCTTGTGGAGTAGTACAACCGAATCCACGCCACCACTGACAGCTACCAGGTAGCGCATGTCCTAGCCCCAGCGTTTGCCAGCTTTTGCACCGAGCCAGATGCCCACTATGCCGCCGACAAATCCGCCCAAGATACTCCAGCCACCTAACATATCATTGTCACCAAAAAGTACTGGTACATACGCGCCGGCAATACCGAAAACTGTTGCGAAGAGGAGAATCAATTGTTTCATGTACTTTTATTATACGCTAAAGTGGCGGACCAGTTGATGTTGCGTTATTGGCGATGCCATTCCATACCCAGCCCGGGGAATTGCCATCGGCAAAGCTATAGCCAGTCGATCCCTGAGTGAGCATGACGCTATCCCAATAGACGGAGTTATCGGCGACAGTGGTAGCACCATTATACAAACGAATCTGCACCCCATCCGTCGAGGCTGGAATAGTGAATGTCACTGACTTCCTGGTTGATCCGGTCGTGTTAGGAGTTGCCGTCGACTGCCCCAGGAGACTGGCGCTTGCTCCAATCCACGAATACGCGACTATGGTTCGCGCTCGACTGTCGAGCGTGCCGGTCTGCGGTGTGGGGATGTTAATCGTACCAGAGAACGTATATGTCGACCCGACACTCAGACCTACCAGGCACGTCGAACACCCAATTGATGTGAACGAATCCGTGGAAGCGCCACTTGTGGGTGTTATCTTTATCGAAGATGTGCCATTTGCTGCCCAGACTGCTGATTGAGACACGCTCGCCTGCGCACCCGGCCATCCAGTCGTTCCACTTTCAAAACTAGGATTTGTCGCTAAGTTCACCACATACCCATCAGCCGTATGACCACTACACACACCCTGAACTGGTGTCGTCGAAGCGGTACTGCTATCTATCTTGTAAGAGACCGTTGCAACTGAGGCAGTCACACAGTAGGTAGTACCTGCACCGGTC
>JAQBRV010000002.1 GCA_028286285.1 Candidatus Saccharimonadota bacterium
TCTCAAGCCTTACTTCGGTGCCCATGGCGCTGGGGAAACACCTGTTCTCATTCCGAACACAGAAGTTAAGCTCAGCAGCGGCGATTATACTGCCACAAGTGGGAAACTAGCACGGTGCCGAATTATAGTTAAGCCATCCGAAAAGGGTGGCTTTTCTCTTTGGATTTCGCTTTGGACATAAAAAACGACCAATCTCGCAGAGATGGTCGTTTTTGCTTCTGAATCTAAATTTGGGATTCAAACAGGTGCTTATTAATAATATAGCACTAAGAGTATATATGCAACTGTAGGAATGTCACAAAAAGAGCTTATGTAAATATTGACAAAAAGCCTATGCTATGCTATATTGTAAGTAGACACATATCATATGTGAGGTAAGAAGAGGGTTCCACGGTAGTAATACCGAGGGACTTTTTAATTCGCTGTATAGCGAAAAGAGGAGAAATATTATGGCAGGAACAAAAGCAGGCGGGCTTAAAGCTCGTGATCGTAACCTAGCAAAAGACCCAAACTTCTACGCGAAGATTGGTGCCAAAGGTGGTAAAAACGGCCGTACTGGTGGTTTTGCCGCTAACCCAGAGCTTGCACGTATTGCAGGTGCCAAAGGTGGACGTATTAGTCGCCGTACTAAAAAAGTCGTTTCGTAAGAATCGTACTAACTATATAAAATAGCCCCCGTAATGGGGGTTATTTTATTGTGTATCGTTGTAGGCCACACAGACGAGCCTCATTGACTCGCCATTCATGACGGCAGGCAGGACATACGTAGAGGTGTTTTTTTGTTTCAAGCCCCGTCGCCTCGCAGTTTGGGCAGGTGCTCCGGGCATGGAGCCAATCGCGGTAGCTATCCATAGCTGATTTGATACTTTGATTGTCGATCGACGTATTGAACCGAGGAGCCAGATGAGAGTGTGCATATTCCCAGGCATCACGCTCTTTTCCAATGAGCTCAATATCTCGATTGTAGCTTTGGTGCTGGAGCTCGGCGTGAGCGATTTCGTGAAGTAGCTGTGCTGACCACTGACCATCACCTAGTACTGAGGGGTAAACAATGGTTTGGGTCGCATAGTCCCAATGGAAATCAGACCCCTCGTGGAAGGATAGATGAGGAAAAGCGTGCTTAACTTGTGCGAGGAGTGAGGGTGTCGAGGGCATAGAAGTAACATCCATAAAGTACGGCTTCTTCGGGGTGGCGAGCATTCACGAACTCGGGGCAGGGGATGTGCGGAGGAAGTTTTTCTTTGAGAAGACCGAGTAATTGCGCCGAATACTTTGGAAAATGCGCTCCCATGCTACCTCCGACGATAATAATATCGGGTTGGATGACGGGAATGAGTGCCAAAAACCCACGGCTGATGCGATCAGCGATCTGTAGCCAGGTGCGTTTGCTATCGATATCCTTGGCGTACTTACCATAGGCTTTATAAATGGCGCTTCCCGCGGCAAATGATTCCCACTCGCGTACCACTCCGTCAAACTCTACCAGTAGACGCCCACCTTCGCTCAATCGCAAGCCCGGGTCGATTGTCCCATTTGTAACAACGCCCGTCCCAATACCGGTGCTAATCGTGACATAGAGCGCTGAGCGGGGAGCTTCTTTGAGCATTCGGACTTCGCCGAGACCGCCCAGGTTTGCGTCATTTTCGATCAAAACAGGTACACCCTTAAAATGCTCTAAAAGTGGCGTCTGGAGGTCAAAATTTTCCCACTCAAGATTATTACACCAGATCGCAATACCATCTTTCACGATACCAGGCAGAGCCACGACAATCGCGTCGACTGGTTGCTCACCGCTGAGAGACTCAATAGTCGTGATTAGTTGGGTGATATAGAGTTTTTCGTCGCGTGGGGTAGGAAATTTGATGCGTGAATGGATTAGACCATCCTCCCGGAAGCTGGCTACCAGCGTCTTTGTCCCACCCGTGTCGACCGTCACTAACATGACATAAGTGTAGCATAAAACAGACCACTTGCGCCTCTGATAGAAAAGTAGTATAGTAGACAAAAGTAAACGAGAGGTACCCATGAAAACACGATCACGTCAGAGCGGTTCAGTCATCAGCTTTATTGTAATTGGTGTCGTGCTCGTGATCATGACGGCCGGCGTGCTGTACTGGGTACGCCATAAGGATGCACCGGTCACTACTCCTCCTAAAACACCCGGAGTGACATTGCCTGGTGCCCCTGAGGCCACCCCCCCGAAAGGTGACGACAAGACCCCTCAGCCTGATACGACGAGCGATGCTCCCGCAGGTGATTCGACACCACAAACAACTCCTTCGGATAACCCCGCCACTGCTCCAACCGATGTCACGGCACTGTCTCAAACTGGTTCTGGCGATACTGCACTGCAGCTCATTGCAATCGGTGCCCTCGTAGCCGTAACTGCTGGCTTTGTTCGCTCTCGTAGCCAACGTTCATCCCTTTGACTTATCTGTTTGTCTCTAGTACAATAAAAGGTAATTTAGGGAGTGCTCTATTTGAATGCGCCTTATAAGAAATATCAATTAAGAAAGGAGTCTTTCTAAGACTTATGGCAACTAAAGCCCCCATGACAATGGACGACCTGCTCGCTACTCAAGATGAGAGCGCCAAGCAGATTACCGCTGGTGACATTATCACTGGAACCGTATTATCACTCAAAAAACACGAGGTACTTATCGACCTCGGCGCCCAAGGTGTTGGCTATGTCCCACGCCGCGAAGTTGGTTTCTCACGCGCTCTCAAAGAGGGTGACGAAGTCACTGCGAGCGTAGTTGATAGCGAACTCGACAGTGGTTATTCACTACTTTCTCTTCGCAAAGCCGCTAAAGATCGTGGCTGGGAAGAAGTGGCAGTCAAACTCGAAAGTAGCGAAATTATCGAGGTTACTCCGTACGATGCCAACCGTGGCGGACTCCTGGTAGAATATGAAGGCGTTCGCGGCTTCCTGCCCGTTTCACAGCTTTCAGCCGAACACTACCCTCGTGTTGGTAGCAGTGATAAAGATGAAATATTGCAGCGCCTGAACGCGCTTGTCGGTCAGGTGCTCAAGGTTCGTATCCTTGATAGCGACCGTAAGGCCAACAAGCTGATTTTCTCTGAGAAAGAAGCCATCAAAGACGGTTTGGCGACACGATTTGCAAGCCTGAAGGTTGGCGACACTGTATCTGGCGTCGTGACCGGTGTGGTTGACTTTGGCGTCTTCGTTAACGTCGACGGCATTGAAGGTTTGGTTCACATCTCTGAAATCAGCTGGGAACGTGTCAACAACCCAAGCGACTACGTCAAAGTTGGTCAAACCATCGACGCGAAGATTATCTCGATCGATAAAGACCGCCTGAGCCTCAGTATGAAGCAGCTCCAGGAAGACCCATGGCTCTCAGAAATTGAGAAATTTACCGCTGGAACTGACGTTGAAGGTACTGTGACGCGCATTACACCTTTCGGTGCATTTGTGCAGCTAAGCGCCGCTGTTGAAGCCCTGGTTCATATCAGTGAACTTGGTGGTGGTAGCGACGTCGATCCTGAAAAAGTCTTCACGCTCAATGAGCGCAAAGATTTCGTCGTTTTGGAAGTCGACAAAGAGAACCGCAAGATTTCTCTCGGCCTCGCCAAGAAAAAATAAAACAATAACGCGCCCGATCGCGGGTAGAAAGGAGCTTTCGTATGGATGACAAGAAAGTTATCATCGTCGCCGATTCAATTACGGTTGGTGAACTTGCTGAAACGCTCAATCTGCCCGTGACCACGCTTATTGGTGAATTATTCAAAAACGGTATCGTGGCTACTATCAATCAACGGATTGATTTTGAAACAGCCACCATTATTGTTGAAGAACTTGGTCTGGAAGATGTGGAACTACGGAAAAAAGCTGCGGCCGAGCCTGTGGCTCGAAAAGTCCATGTCTTATCTGACAAGGCAGTCGATCGTCCGCCAATTGTGGCCGTTATGGGACACGTCGACCACGGTAAAACCAGCCTACTTGATGCTATCTTGGATCAAAAGGTAGTCGACGGCGAAGCTGGTGGTATTACACAGCATATTAGCGCCTACCAAGTAGAGCGAAAGGGTCGTATGATCACCCTGCTCGATACGCCAGGCCACGAAGCCTTCGCAGCGCTTCGCCAGCACGGCGCAACCCTGACAGATGTTGTGGTGATTGTCGTGGCAGCCGATGACGGTGTGAAGCCGCAGACGATTGAAGCGATTCGTTTTGCCCGCAGTGCCAATGCCAAAATTGTGGTGGCGATTAATAAAATTGATAAAGAAGCCGCTAATGCTCAGATGGTAAAGACCCAGTTAGCGACTGAACACAACCTCAACCCAGAAGAATGGGGCGGTGAGGTCGTCATGGTAGAAGTCAGCGCGAAGACTGGTGAAAATGTCGATAAGCTGCTCGACATGGTACTTTTAGTAGCTGATCTTGAAGAACTCAAGGCAGATATCGATACTCCGGCCGAAGGCCTCGTGATAGAAGCCCATATGGAAACCGGTCGCGGTTCAGTCGTTGGTCTATTGGTTGAACAGGGTGAACTCAAACCAGGGCATTTCCTGGTAGCGGGCACCGCGTTTGGCAAAGTTCGAACCTTACTCGACTTCAAGGGTGCTGCCCTCAAGAGCGCTGGCCCCTCAACTCCCGTGACGGTGACTGGTTTCAAGGAACTACCTCAGTTTGGTGATACCTTCACGATCGTCAAGAGTGAAAAAGAAGCACGACTGCTGACAGAAAAAACTCATCAGGAACGCGAACGGGCAGCTGCGAGCACCAATGTCACTAGTGCTGACATGCTAAAACTTATTACCCAAAAGCACGAGTCGGAAGACTTCAACGTTATCGTCAAAGCCGACGTCCAGGGGTCACTGACCTCTGTGATGGATAGCCTACGTCTGATCGATACAGGCGACCAGGTTGCACTACGAGTGATCGGATCTGGGGTCGGTAATATCTCTGAAAACGATATCCGCCTGGCAGGGAGTAGCGATACGGTGATCTATGGGTTCAATGTCGAGCTAGCGCCAGCGCTGAAGCGACTCGCCATGCGCGACAAGGTTGAAGTACGTATGTACAAAGTCATCTATGAACTACTCGACGATGCCCGTGCCTCAATGGAAGCCTTGCTGGCTCCTGAAGTGGTTGAAACGCAGATCGGTACTCTGACTATTAAGGGTGTGTTCCGTACTCTGAAAGACGAGATTATCGCTGGTGGTGAAGTGACATCGGGCAAAGCCGTGCCAAATGTACTTGCTCGCGTAAAACGCAAAGACGAAGTCTTGGCCGAAGTCGAAGTTACTAAGGTTCAGCGTCAACAGCAAGAAGCTAAAGAAGTCTTTGAGGGCGAAATGTGTGGTCTCTCACTCAGAACAACCAAGAAACTCTTGGTTGAAGAAGGTGATACGATTGAGTTCTTCACTCGTGAGCTCGTCAAGCGCACTTTGGCCTAGTAAATAAAATGACCTCCAAACGGAGGTCATTTTCATAGAAGGCATTATTTTATGCAGCGTCGGTGTTATTAACACCTTCGGCATTTTCTGCTAATTCACCGAGTAAAATGTCGATTTCGTCTTGAGTGATTTCTTGTAACTCAGGTACATTCTGTTCAAGCCAGGCACCGACTGCTTCGTCGTTGCCACTTTCTTGAACAGTAAGCAGTGCTTTCAATTGGTCTTCACTGAGTGACTCAGTAATTTCCATCCCAACTCGCTCTTCAAGCGTGGTATTTAAATGAGCAAGCAGGGCAGCGACGTCTTGGTCGCCAAGCTCGATGCCGTATTCGTCTAACAGTTCTTTAGTAATTAGTGGTTGATCCATGGTAATTTTATTCCTTTTATCTAACTATAACACTTACGGCTATTTATTTTTGTCTTGGGCAAATGCTTGGCGCGTATCCTGGAAGGTCCGAAGTGCCATGCGTCCGGCAGTCCGAGTAGCTTGGATAGTTCGCTTGCTCGACTCCACTGTATTTTTAACGCCATTCACTTTCTCTACGAAAGGCTGTTTGAACTTCATCCACTTGGCGTGGCGTTCGTATTTACGCGTCAAGGCTTCGTCTTTACGACGAGCTGCCGCTTCTTTTCGGTATTCACGGGCTTCTTTAACTGACTCGGCGACACCGAGTATCTTTGTGCCGACTGTTTCGGCAAGGTTTTCGGCTTTCCCGAGTCCACTCATGGTTGCATCACCAAGTTTGTCAGCTGTCTTTGTGGTGACATTTTTCGTTCCGTCGATAGCTGCTTCAGCACCACGTTTAGCACCTCGCCCAGCGGCTTCGCCGGCCAGTAAACCGACGCCCAGCGTAATCATACCAGCATTCTTCAGATGGGCGAGGGCGGAGCGCCCGAAGCCACGAACCTTTATTTTTGCCTCATCAAGTTTCTCTTGACGAGCCTGACTAGACTCGAATCGTTCATTCATCTTGTAAGCTTTGTTCTCGTCTTTGTCGAGTTGCTTTGAGGTAGCGATATTGTTTTCGTAGGAATCAAACGCTTGCTCTTGAGCCTCTTTTGTATGAATACTGAGTGCTCTCTGCTCTAGTGCACCAGCAACTCGATTAGCGGCTACGCGGATTAATGATGCCGTAGGGGAGAGCTCGCGACCATTTTCAGTCGATGTTATGCTTTCTTCAGGATTCTGGGCTTCAAACATCTCTTCGAGCTCACTTGTACTCATGTGTTCCTCGTCTGGATTAACAGTGTGTGTTAAAAATTCCGTCATGATTTGTTATTTCCTTTGTTTGTTTTTCTGTATTTATGTGTTCATTATAACCATAAGTAATACAGAAAGTCAATAGCATCAATACAATAATTCTATATATAAAACAAAAAACACCCTTTGGAGGTGCTAGAAATAGTCTTGGTTCTTCGCGGGGCGTAGGGGGGTGGAGAACGACTGAATGTCGTCTCCTCCTCACCCTACGCACCGCGGTGAACTGTTCAGCTAGTACTCTCGTCGCGTCGGCAGAGCCAGACCTCGACACCACTGACCGCCGCGATGGCGGCTAGTGACGCGAGAATCTTGACCCCTGCGCCGTCGGGCAAGGTCATCCACGAGTAGCCGATGCCACCCAGCAGGAAGACTACCAGGGCAGCGAGGATCATGTCTCGGATGAGCGCGGGAGTCGAGTCGTTGTAGTCCCTGAACTGGAGGTACAGGATCCCGAGGACGATGATGGCTCCCATCACGATCAACGCGACGAGACCGGCGAAGGACTTGGCTCCCCCGAGCTTGTCGGTGAAGTCACCCCACCCAAACAGGAGTGAAGTGGTGAACACGGCCAAGGCCGCGTTCAAGAGGGACGTGAAGGCGTACTTGGTGGGGATGTTCATCGGATTTCTCTCTCTGTTGGTGTGGATAGAGCTAGTTGAACAGTTACGTGCACTCGCTATGTGAAACATAGGAAAGTGCAAAGATAGATACACGAATGATTTCATGAAACTGTCTTTACGCTTTTTCGTAGGTGCTGATTCCCGGTGGGGTACTGGAAAGGGAACTCATTCGTTCCGCAATCTAGCACCCCACACGGGATTCCCATCAGCTGACGGTGGCGATCGCCCCCGTGATCCCGTCGAGCAGCTCCTTCTTGCCCCTCACGGTTGAGTTGAGCGGACCCTGCAGATCCACGGCGTGCTGCCTGATGTCCTCGAGTACCGACTTGACGTCGGCCCTGGGGATCATGTCCGCCGGGGTGGCGGGTGTGGCCTGGGCTGCGGCGAGCTGCTTGGCGAGGGAGCCGGCCTTGTTGGGGTCGCGCTCTTCGGCCAACGACCGCTCGGCCGTCTCCCTGGATCGCTTCTCGGTGTCCCGCTGGTTGCGGGTCGAGATGAGCTCCTTCGGCGTGCCGTCGTCCTCGACCGCGATGTGGTCCGGTCCTCCAAAGAAGATCCGGGTCATCGCGGCCTTCTGGCCGTCGGTAACACCGGGAGCGGCCAGGATGACGTTCAGGGACTGCTGCAGATCGTTCGGGGTCGGTGCGGCACCTGCGCCGAGCTGCGCGGCCGGCTGGCCGGCACTGTTCTGGGCGTAGGTGCCTGCCGCGAACGAGGCCGCGAGGCCGTTGTCACTCATGACGGCGAGGAGCTGCTCGACGAGCTGCTCCTGCTGAGTCATGCTGAGGCTGTTCATGCGGTCTTCGAACTCGGCGGCGAGCCGGTCGGTCAGACCGTCGATCTTCTTGTCGACCGCGGTGCGGCCCTTGTCGGCGTCAAACATGGTGTTGCTCCCTTGCGATAGATTGTGTGGTCGATTGTGACTATATAAAGTTATTATGTAGTTGTGGATCTTCCACACAACGTCTCTCGCGAGGTGACATTGTGCACGGCGCATATAAACTTAAAAGGTTATATAAACGGTGCACAATGCCATAAATAGCTGATGGGTAGTGTTATGTGAGTCAATGGACTCTGAACATAACGCTGTAAATGTGCGTACCGAACCTCACACGGTTGATACGTTGATGATTCTAACATGAGTTAGCCAAAATGTCAATACTTTACTCAACCTATATTGACATTTAGCAAGTATTATGCTAATGTTAAAACATTATGACAACCACACACAATCATGCACCCCAAGTCCCAGCGGAATTAACTGCTGCTGAAAGAGCTGTGTTTACGGTTGATAAACTTAATGAATGGCGGACAGCTCAACGTGCGATTCTTCATGACACCAAGTTTGGCAATGGCCCAAATAGTTTTAATCTAGATTGGCAGGCAGATTTTGACGCGTTGATTAATGATTCACTCGATAGGTTTCTTGAGAAGGGGGGCATCGCAAACGACACAGTAAACTTTGCTGAGGTTCGTCAACTCTTTAGGGATGCATCTATCGATAATATCTCTGAAGATGAATGGGGTAATTCGCCAGCGAGCCGTGGTTTAGACCCGAATAACCATCAATCCCAGAGTGATATGTTTAAAGAACGCATAGAGCAACGTGCGGGTACTCAGCCAATAGCTTCTGCTGAGCTAACGCCTGGACAAATTGCCGAATTTGAATTGCTCGAAACAGGGGTGGAAGCAGCCCGCGAGCTATGGGCCACTGAAAGTGCGAAACGCCAAGACAAATTCTTTAGTGCAAAGAATAAAAAGCGCGATGAACTTCGCGACGACTACTTTAAAAAAGTCCAAGAATTAGGCAAGCTTCACTTAGCTAGTCACGAAGATTACTCTGACGAGGATAAAAACTTACTGGCTATGACAGTATTGTTTGATGAACAGGAAAAACTGCGTGTACTCACGAAAGAGAAGTTGGAAGGTACATCAATCGGAAAATTCGTCAACTGGATGAATAAGGGTTCAACAATCACTCGTATCGCTAAGGGGGTGTCCATTGGTGTAGTTGCAGGTACCGCAGGCTCATTCCTCGCTGGCGCAATTGGTGCCGGAGTCATAACAGTAGGCGCAATTGGTGCGTCACGATTCGCTCGTAACTTTGCGATTAAAGATCACCAGAAGCGCGGTATGGCGTCAATCTATGATGCACAAAACAGTATAGACTTTGACGCAAATGAACTACATACGTCAGCTGCGCTTGGCTTCACGACCGACGATGATCGCATGAGTAAGATTGAGCAAATCACGGGGGCAAATGAAGCTTTCGAAGGCGATACTCGTAAAGAGCAAGGGAAACGTCGTAAATCAGCCGCCTACGGCACGATAATGATGGGTGCTGGTGCCTTAGTTGGATATGGTATTCACGAAGGTATTGAGCGAGCGCAAGATTCAAATCTCACAGCAACTGGCTGGGTGAAAGATCAATGGAATGACTTTTGGCACACTGATGGTGAACGCCCTGAAGCACCCGGTAATAAACCTCACATTATCGACAGGGATCATGATGGCATTCGCGACGGTAAAGATCCATTTGTTGATGCAAACCATGATGGATTTGATGATAGAACCGGTGAAGCGCCCCTTGATATGCATGATATACCGCACGATGCACGCTGGGTTGAACCAGGTGAGGGTTGGTACCAGACCTTCAATGAGCTCGGTATTCCTCAGGATAACTGGCAGGATGTCTTGCGGGACGCCGGTCCGAAGCTTCATGAGCAAGGTTGGGCGTACCGCATGCCTGATGGCCAATGGGGTATTAGCCAGCCTGGACGTTTACCGGATAGCGCACTGAAGATTATCGCTGAATCGTCTAAAGATAACGGCTATAGTCTCGCTGCCTAGCATGGTACAATAATTACAGACAACGTAAGGGGTATAAATGTTTCAACTAGATGATAAATTCCTACAAGATCTCGGGCTGGACCAGTTGCCCGAAGAGCAGAAAAAGCCATTCTTAGAGCACATCTACAGCGAGCTTGAACTCAAGGTAGGCACGCGATTATCGGACGGACTGAGCGATACGCAGCTCGGAGAATTTGAAAAGATTATCGACCGCGACGAAGAGGCTATTGCCACTTGGCTATCGCTGCATGCGCCTGATTTCATGCAAGAGGAGAGTTTTACTCGTCTGCAACAGGCTACGAAACTTGAAGCAACCGATCCCCGTCTGAAATCTGAATTTGCTGCTACCAAGTGGCTGGAAGTGAATCGACCCGATTACCGCACAGTTGTCGCGGAAGTCCTGGAAGAGCTCAAAAAAGAAATTATTACGAACCGAGATGCGATTCTCGGTAGTATGACTCAGCAACCACCCCAAGAACCACCACAGCAACCGCCGATAGCAGCATAAGACAGTATCCGCCGAGAAATCGGCGGTTTTTTGTTCTTGAGACCAAGAACCAAGTCCTTCTTTTGACTTGAATCAAAAGAAGCAAAAGTTCAAGTCCTACTCATGTTCGATCGGGTTGTCGTTGTAAAGCCCGATAATCATCGAAAGAACTCAGCGAAGGATTAAGAGCCACCGGCGCTTATCATTCGCTTCAAGCACCTTCCGATTCTGTTAGATTGTCGGTTTTACAAACGCCACCGCCGCATGCCCATGAGATGGACGGTTACGGGCTGACGCGCCGAAGGCCGTTTGGTACACTCAGCGTCAAAGTACGCTGACTATTGACGGATAACCATAAGTGTGATAATATGTTAACAAGTTTCAATAAAAACAAAAAAAGGCATCCACCACGATGAGCGAGCAACTACAAAAATCAGTACAAAAACTTCGCAATGCTGAAGCATTTGCTGATGCGACGAACTACCCTTCAACTGAGGTAGGTAGTCATGCGAAGGGTCGTCACATTACTGAGGATGGAGAGCATAATTTCGACGAAGTTCAGATCGACGCCAGTGCGTATAGAGCGATTAAGGGTGAAAAGGTTGATGAATTGAAAGACGCTGGTCTTTCCAAGAATAATTGGGCAGAGGATGATCAATTTCCCGCCACATCGCACGATATTGAAGTGCTATCAGGTCGAGAGTTTGATAGTAAACACGCGAGCGAAGTGGGCTATAAGGTTGAAGTTATTGAGCCACAGTCGTACGATGCAGACACTAACAAATATGAATCTCGACCAGACATGACATATGTAGACAGCGGGCGTGTTGAGGTCAAACGCACAGCACGCGACAAGAACGGTAATGTGACCGAAGGTGTAGTAAAACAATTATCTGGAGCGCGTGCCGAACGCGCATCTGAAATTCTTACAAATAGAGCAGCACGTTTATTGGGACAGTCAGCTAGTAAACGCGTAGCCAATCTTCAAGAGCAGTACTTGGGCGAAGACGCAAAAGAATAGTCTATTTTTTGTAGCCCTTTAAAAATGCTTCACCACTCATGGTCTTACCACTTGGAGCAATTAGCTCGTCGATTGAGAGATACTTATCATCCCTGAGCTTGATATCTAACTCGGTAGTTTTTTCGTGCGAGATATGAGCTTTGGTAACAATAATATCTTTTTCCAGAACACTTACTCTGACACGTGGAAACCTGAGGTAGGCACGAACGCGGCGTTCGGCTTCGGCGGCTGTTAATTCCTGTGGGTCAAGCTGACCGTCGGCTTTGGTGAGCAACTGACAATATGAAGCTTGGCTGTCGTCTTGAGGTGTTGGCTGCAGGTCACTTGCCAGAATACGCGGTAATGTTTCAAGCAGAAGGTCGGTGCCGAAAGTGGCTAACTCTTGGTAGAGCTGTGGCTGAGTTTCGGTGCCCGCGAGAGGATATTCTTTAGCGGTATAGATTGGCCCGGCGTCCATCTCGGCTGAAAGTTTCATGATCGTGACGCCGGTTTTGCCATCCCCATTTAAAATGGCCGACTCGATAGGTGAGGGTCCGCGGTATTTCGGCAAAAGCGAGGGGTGGACGTTGATAATCCCCGGACTGAAAAGGTTAATTGTGGCCTGGGGGATAATCTTGCCGTAGCTGACCAGCACGCCGGCAATCGGTTGAAGTGCCTGGATGTCGGCCGTAATATCCGCGAGCTTAACGGGCTGCCAGACGGGGATATTATGCTTTTCGGCGACTACTTTCACGCTGGGGGCGACGACCGTTTGTCCGCGACCTTTGCGACTGTCGGGTTTGGTAACGACAGCGGCAATGTCGTAACCAGCCTCGATGAGGCCGGTGAGAACCGTGAGGCTAAACTCCTCAGTCCCAAAGAATATTATTTTGTTTGATGTGTTCATCATAATTGAGTGGTTGTAATTCTCCCTCGTCGTCGAGGGTATAAAATGCTTTTTCATCATCTTTAATATGATCAATAAATACAATGCCATTGGTGTGGTCGATTTCATGCTGGATGACGCGTGCCAGGAAACCCTCCGCTTTAAAGCGCAGCTCATTGCCGTCGACACCAAGGGCTTTAACGCGGATTTTGGTGTGGCGCGGCACTTTGCCGTATACTTTACTAACACTGAGGCAGCCTTCGTAGTCAGCCACCAACTCACCTTCATACTTCACAATTTCTGGGTTAATCAGAGTTGTGAAGTCGCGAGCTTCTTTATCATCGAAGTCACTGCGCACGATGACGACGCGGTCGAGTCGGTCGATTTGAACAGCGGCAAGAGCGGCACTTATTTCGTGCGGACGAGAGTCTTCCCAGTCAAGCGCGGCATTCGTCATCTCTTCGACGAGCTGCGTTGTTTCATCCGTAACAACATGCACTTTTAGCGATTTCTGCCGTAGGTGCTTGTTCGGCAGTACGATGATATCTTCTTTTTTCATTTATTCCAGTATAACAGATGACTAAAGCAGACTCATAGGGTCTAATTCACTTTGCCAATGAGTCGGCGGCAGGTACTGCAAAGCTATCACTAAATCGCTACGCTGTGGCGACTTGAGGATGAGCTGCCAGCGGTATGTATCGCGCTGCCGCTCATAAAACGCCGGGGTTGGGCCAAGAATCTGGACAGTGGGCGGGAGATGGATGCGTAACTCACGAGCCAGCGCCTGCGCGTGTTTAACAGCGGCAGCTTCAGTTTTATAGATACAGGTCAGTTTTAGAAGATAGGTGAAGGGTGGAAAGAGTGCCCGGCGGCGCTGTGCAATGGTGGCAGTATAGAAATGTTCATAGTTTTGATTGAGGCCATCGACCACTGCCCGATGAGTCGGCTGGTAACTTTGCACAATGACGGTGGTTGGATGATGTGAACGACCAACGCGACCAACTACCTGGGCGAGCAGCTGGAAGGTGCGCTCTGGGGCGCCAAAGTCGGGCAGCGACAGACCGCTATCAGCTTGCACGACACCAACTGTCCGCAGCTTTGGTAGATCGAGACCCTTGGCGATGACTTGTGTGCCAATAATCAGATCAATCGTGCCATCGTAGAGTTCCTTGTACTTCTCCTCGACCGATTCGCCGGTCTCGCTATCACCGTCAAAGCGCATGATGGTCTTTTTTGGATAAAGTTTGCGTAGCTCGGCTTCAATCAACTTGGTGCCAATACCTTTGTGGATAATATCGGTGTGGTGACAGGTAGGACAGCTGGTAGGAACCTTGTCGTGAAAGCCACAGATATGACAGCGAAGGTGGTGATTATCGGCGTGGAGGGTCAGGGGGATGAAACAGCGGGGACAGCCAGCTTGCCAACCGCAGTTTTCACACAGCGTGGTACTGGCGCTGCCGCGCCGATTATGAAAAATGAGCGCCTGATGACCATTTTCGAATGTCTCTTCAAGCTGGAGTAGGAGCTTATCGGACAAAAAGCGGTGCTTGGTAAAATTGGATCGTTTGGTCATATCGACCAGAGAAATGATAGGCTTCGTTATCTCACGGGCAGGACTCGACATAGTGATAATCGGACGGTGTGAGTGCTCGGCAACATAGTATTCGCTGATGCTCGGTGTGGCACTGCCCATGATGAGCTTTGCGTGGTGGAAGCCGGCCAAGATACCAGCGGCGCGAAGGGCGGAATAGCGAGGGGATTGTTCTTGCTTGAAACTGGGCTCGTGGGCTTCGTCGATGGCGATCAGGCCAACGTGTGCCAGCGGCAAAAAGAGAGCCGAGCGGGGACCAATGACGACTCTGGGGATCTTGCTTGTGAGTGCTTCTTTCCATGCTGCGTGACGTTCGGCTTCGGTTTGGCGCGAATGGGTGAGGATGATGTCATTGAAATGATGCGAGAATTCGTCCACTAGTTGCGAGGTTAGGGCAATCTCAGGCACTAAAATAATGACCGACTGATTACGAGCGAGGGATCGTCTAGCAGCTTCGATATAGACGGCCGTTTTCCCTGAGCCAGTCACACCGTGCAAGAGGGCGGTTCCAGGAGACATGCCTTCGATCGTGGCGAGGGCTTCATGCTGATCTTTTGTGAACACAATTTTTGTTCGATCGCGCATGGCAACATGTGGCTGTGCCACTCGTTGGCGGCGTTTTTTTTGCAATCCTCGGGGTAATAATGCCTGTAAGACCGTGGCGAGATAAGTGGCGTAATAATCGCTCAGCCAGACGGCCAGCCGTATAAGTGGCTCCGGGAGTGGCGTCTCCTCGATAATGGATGAGATGGTTTTTGTGTCGTAGGCTGGCTGTTTGACGCTGCGTATCACGACCCCGATCAAAGTTTTTTTGCCAATACTAATGCTCACCAACTGGCCGATAGCTAGTTCTATTTCCGAAGAGTAGGTAAACGACGCACTGCCGGCGCGGACAATTTGGTTGGGTGCCACCTCGTAGTAGTACATAGGATTATTATAGCCTTTTGTTATCAAAAGTTCTCGTAGCATTCTTAACATACCCGCTCCACGCCAAGAATTCCACGAATTAGCGACGTAAATTCTTGGGTTCTCACACGGTCTGTTAAGAATACTCCTCGACTTTTGAGTGAGCGGAGCTATTTCCTGAAGAAGAATAATGCCCTCCTTTCTGTCGCAGCATCAAACACCAAAAGCTGGTATCATAAGCATATGTATTTTGAGAGTCGCACTCAGGCCGGGCAAATCCTTGCCCAGCAATTACTAGAAAAATATCGCTATGAAAACTGTGCGGTTGTGGCGCTGAGTGATGGCGCGGTGTTGGTGGGCGAACAGGTCGCCACGGCACTTCACTGTGTTTTGACATTACTATTGATTGAGGATATTGAGGTGCCGGGTGAGGGGATGAGTTTTGGTGGAGTCTCGCAAACTGGCAACTTTACCTATAACGGTATGTTTACTGCTGGTGAAGTTGAAGAGTACGCCAGTGAGTTTCATGGCTATCTCGAAGAGCAGAAGCGCGAAAAGTTCCAGAAGATCAATCGACTGCTTGGTGACGGCGGTATCATTGATAAAGATCTGCTCCGCGACCACACGGTTATTTTGGTGGCTGACGGCATCGACAATGGCGCCTCGATTGACGTGGCGCTGGAGTTCCTCAAGCCGATCCGAATTCAGCGGTTGGTGATCGCAACACCAGTGGCGACCGTTCAGGCTGTCGACAAACTTCACATTGTGGCTGACGAACTTCATATTCTCGATGTCAAAGAAAACTTCATGGGAACAGATCATTATTACACCGACAATACTATTCCAGCTCACGAGGATACAATCGCTAAAATAAACCAAATTGTGCTCAATTGGCGATAAAAGGCTCTTGTCGAATGTTGTAAGAATGTGTAAGATAGTAACAACGAAGTGAGCAAGACTTAAATTAAGGGAGAGTATGCTAGACGTTTTTATTACATCTCGGGTGCGACGGAAAATTGTGGTTGTCTATGCAAAGTACCCTGATTTTCATACCCATGTGCGCGGACTAGCCAAGCTTATCAAGGAAGATCCAGGCAATATACAGCGGGAACTGAAGCGTCTGGAAAAAGTCGGCTTTCTGACCAGTGAGAAGCAGGGTAACACCAAAATCTACTCGACCAACAAGCAGTTTGCTATCTTTAAAGAACTGCAAAGCATTGTGATAAAGTCGCAGCAGCACGCCGGTCGTCCTAAACGTCCCTCTACTGAACTATAGTATGACTCGGGAGTCGGGAGTACTCTCGCTATGAATTTATTTGAAGAAATACTGAAAGCTCGCGGATTGACCGGCCGAAAACGCGATGCCTTTTTGAATCCTAGCTACGACGCTAAGCACGATCCATTTTTGCTGCCCGATATGGATAAAGCCGTGATGAGGCTTGTGGCTGCACGGCAAAAACAAGAGAAAATCATGATATACGGTGATTATGATATTGATGGTCTGACGGCAACCACGCTGTTGCTTGATGCGCTGGCGTCGTTTGGATTTGAGCACGTCGACGCCTTTATCCCTAACCGTTTTGTCGAAGGGTACGGACTGACAGTAGATGCCATTGAGCGGATTGCTGCCGAGGGAGCACAACTCATCATTACCGTCGACTGCGGTAGTTTAAGTGAGAAAGAAATTGTACGCGCTAACGAACTAGGTGTCGATGTGATCGTGACTGATCACCACAACGTTGCAGCTATGCAGCCGCCTGCGATTGCCGTGATCAATCCTAAACGATCAGACCATCAGTATCCGTTTATCGACCTGGCAGGCGTCGGCGTGGCCTTCAAGTTGGTACAGGCTCTACAAACAAAGCTCGATGGGCTACCCGATGGTCAGGAAAAGTGGTTACTTGATCTTGTAGCGTTTGGAACGGTCTGCGATATCGTGACGTTGGTTGATGAAAACCGAGCTAATGTCTTTTGGGGATTGAAGGTGTTAGCCCGTACCAAACGACCAGGGTTAAAGGCACTCATGGCGGTAGCGGGTGTCGATCCGAGCACGGTCAATGCGCGCAGTCTGGGGTTTGCGCTGGGACCTCGCATGAACGCGGCAGGACGCCTGGAAACTGCGCAGCATGCACTCGATATGCTGATGGCTACGGATCCTATAGTTGCGCTCGAAAAAGCCCAACAGCTGAACGATCTCAACGTAGCGCGCCGAGCTGAGCAAGATATTATTTTCAAAGAAGCGATTATCCAGGCCGAAAAATACGAGAACGATCCAGTGCTCGTGGTAAGTGGCAAAGGCTGGAATCATGGCATCATTGGCATTGTGGCGGCTAAACTACTCGAGAAATACAAAAAACCAACCTACGTGCTCGAAGAAATGGGCGAGGTGAGCAAAGGCTCGGCTCGAAGTTATGGTAACTTTAGTGTGGCGGATGCCATACGAGCTAGTGATGATCTCATCACCACTGGGGGTGGGCACATCATGGCGGCTGGCGTTACACTGCCGACTGGTAATATCAACGACTTCCGAAAACGAGTGAATGAGTTTTATCGGTCTTTGGGATTATCGAATCAAGCACAACTCCTCCTACCCAAAGCCGACACGAATGCTCGGTTTGAATACGTCACTGAAGAACTGATCACACAACTTGCAACGCTTGAACCATTTGGTAATGGTAATCCGCAGCCGGTGCTCAGGAGCGAAAACGTGCTGGTTATCAACCAGCGACGAATGGGTGCTGAGTCGCAGCACGTTAAGCTCGAACTGCAAGACGAAGGTGGTCAAAAGCTGCAGATGCTAGCTTTCAGCGCGCCGAGTCATTTCTTCGTTGAGCCCGGCCAACGTATTACGATCTGGTTTCAACCGGATATTAACGAGTGGCAAGGACGCCGCAGTATTGAAGGACGGCTTTTGCATTTAGAAATCAACTGAGATATAGTAAAAACACAAGAAAAGGATGGGCATGAAAAAGCGAACACGAACAGGCTTTACGATCGTTGAACTGCTGATCGTAGTTGTGGTTATTGGTATCCTAGCCTCGATCTCCGTCGTTGCCTATAACGGCTTTCAGCAGCGTGCTCGCGACGCAAAACGAATCAGTGACGTCGAAAACATTGCCGAGAGCTTAAGTCTATGGGCAAGTGTTAAAAATCATCTTTTTAGTGCTTCTGGGGCGGGTCGTCTCGGTACAACAGTTGGTTTTATTAATACCGTGAACCCACCGACTGCAAACTATTCGGCTACCTCAATAAAAAGTCTTCTTATTCAACAGACTGACCTGAACAGTGACATACAAGAATCTACCTATCAATATGAAGTGAGAGACTATGTCGTCACTCTCTGTCAAGATACCGATACGATTGCTGCAACCGAGAAAAATCGACGCGTGGTGATGACACGTCTCGATGTCGCGCCGAGCAAAACAATCGCACAGCAGTTGCCGGAATGTGGTGGCAGCGGCAATGACACTTGGTTCACAGCTTGGCAAACCTCTAGTGGCATGAATTATGCCAAAATGGCCGAGGGCAATCCCGTCGGAACCTAGTCGTAGGAGAAATCGCGCTCCCCTTATTGATATCTTTAGGCACCTCTGCTACAATAACTAACTATATGGTACAAGTTACACGAAAAGATGAACGAGAAGCGAACGAAAATGTGATTCGTCGTTTCAACCGCAAAGTATTGCAAAGTGGTGTGTTATCGACGGCGAAAGCCTCGATGCGTTTTCAAAAACCACTCAGTAAAACTGAGCGACGCGCCAAAGCGATTATTCGCAAAGAACGAAAAGCAGACAAGCTGGCGAAAGCTCGCCTGGGAATCCGCTAGTTCATGGCGCTGAAGCAGCGCGTTGACGATGACTTAAAAGCCGCTCTATTGGGCGGCGATCGTTTTGCTGCCCAAACACTGCGTGGCCTCAAAGCCGCCGTGTTAAATGAGGAGGTAGCGCTCGGCAAGCGCGATGACGGCCTCGAAGACGACGAAGTCGAGAAAATTATCGCAAAAGAAGTCAAAAAACGTAAAGAGAGTATCTCGCTCTACGAGCAAAATGGTCGCCCCGAGCTGGCTGATGACGAGAAAAAAGAGATGGCGATATTGTCTGTCTATCTTCCACAGCAACTCAACGAAGCTGAGCTCAATGAAATAATTGCCAGTAAGATTGCTGAACTTGGTGCCAGTGGTTTGCAAGCAATGGGTCAGGTGATCGGTGCAGTTAAAGTACAGGTCGGTAACACTGCTGATGGTGCGACGGTTGCGCGACTTGTTAAAGACGCCTTGAACTAAACTTGAGGAGAAAACACACATGATTATCTTTTTTGGTCCAGCTGGTGCAGGTAAGAGTGTCCAAGGCCAATTACTGGCAGCCCGCAATGGCTGGCGCTGGTTGAGTGCTGGGGAGCTGCTACGCGACACTCATGACATGGAATTAATCACTGAGATGCAAAGCGGTAAATTAGTTGATCCGAGTAGGGTAAACGAGCTTGTTGGTGAGGCTATTCGACGTTCGACCAATATCGACCGTCTCATTCTTGACGGCTTTCCCCGGCAGATGAGCCAAGCTGAATGGCTGGTGAACAGTCAGTCGCATCACGGGCGGGATATCAAGCTCGTGATCGTTCTCGAAGTGCCCAAGAGCGAATTACTAAAACGTTTGGAAGTACGCGGCCGAGCTGATGACGTACCGGAAGCAATTGACGAACGTCTCAGGATTTATCGAACCGAAATTTACCCGATCCTTACTTACTTAACCGAACAGAATGCCAAGATTGTGCACATTGACGGTGTAGGGACTGTCGGCCAAGTACACGACAAGATTACGGAAGAGCTCGAAGCTCACAAATTAGTATGACCCAAGCCCCGAAAACAGAGGCGCAGATTCAGGCGATGCGGGAGGGCGGCACAATCCTCGCCACGATTCTAGCAGATCTAAAAAACTACATTCAACCCGGCATGAGCGAAATCGCCATTAATAGCTGGGTTGAGAGTGAAATCGCGAGGCATGGCGCTACGCCGACGTATCGTGAACCGGTGCCGAATTTCCCCGGGGTGATTTGTATTAGTGTCAATGAACAAATCGTTCACAGTGTGCCGAGTGATTATGAGTTTGAAGTGGGTGATGTGGTAAGTTTTGACCTCGTCATTACCTATAAAGACATGAAGACGGACGCCGCCTTTACCATGATTGTTGGTGAGGAGCCAAAAGGCGCTAAGAAACACCTTCTCTCCGTGACCGAACGCAGCCTCTACGCTGGTATCGACGCCATTAAGGGCCGAGGAACGCACACTGGTGATATTGGTGCGGCAGTTGAAAAAGTCCTGATGGACGGCAAGCTCGGCGTCATACGGGAACTGGTAGGGCATGGAGTCGGACTAGCCATGCATATGGAGCCCGAGATACCAAACTACGGCAAGAAAGGCACCGGAACACTCTTGCAACCTGGTGATACAATCGCGATTGAGCCAATGGCCACGCTCGGCGGCGAAACGATCATGACCGAGACATTCGATAACTGGACAATCTCGACGCGTGACGGTAGCTTGGCGGCACATTTTGAGCACACTGTGCTGATTACCGAAGATGGTGTCGAGATCTTAACTCAGCTATAAAGTAGGCTTTTTCTAAGACTGTTCAATTTTCGCCATAAGCGCTATAATTGGCTCTATGCAGGAAAATTCTCGGTATGCGGTAGGGATAGATATCGGTACAACGACAGTTCGATGTGTCGTAGCACATCTTGATAGTACGACTGGTGCACCAACCATTGTTGGGGTCGGTCAAGCGCCGACAAAGGGGATGCGTAAAGGCGTTGTGGCTCACTTAGAAGGCCCCGCCGCCGCCATGGATGAAGCGCTTGGTGAAGCTGAGCGTATGAGCGGCTTCCAGGTGGATGCGGCCACGGTCAGCATCAACGGGTCACATATTCTTAGTACCAAAGCCGACGGCATGATCGCTGTTAGCGCCGTCAATCACGAGGTGACTCGGGATGACATGCACCGCCTGGAAGAAGTAGCTACCGTCGGTAAGGTACCAGCAAATCGTGAGATTCTCGATGTTGTACCGCACAGCTACACGCTTGATGGCCAAGATGGGATCAAAGATCCCCTGGGTATGACGGGTACTCGTCTTGAGATTAACGCCAATGTCGTCTCAGCGCTTGGTCCTCACCTCCATAATTTGCAAAAATCAGCTGAACTTGCAAAAGTTGATGCTCATACCATCACTCCATCGATTCTGGCGGCTGCCAAGGCGGTATTGACTGAGTCGCAATTGGAGAATGGAGTCGCCGTGATTGATCTTGGTGGTGCGACGACAAGTGTCGCTGTGTTCGAAGAGGGCGATTTGCAACACGTCGGGATCATACCGATTGGCGGTATGAATATTACCAACGATTTGGCGATCGGTCTTAAAACTGACCCAGAAGTCGCCGAAAAGGTAAAACTCGCCCACGCCGTCGCGGTCGCTCGTCAGCATACCGAGGGTATTAGTATTAAAGAAGAGGGTGAAGTTATTACCTTCACCTCCCAGGATATCGACGAAATTGTCGAAGCGCGACTTGAAGAAATTTTTGAAGCTGTCAATAAAGAACTGAAGAAAGCTGGGAAAGCCGGTCAATTGCCAAGCGGCGTCGTATTGACGGGCGGTGGAGCGCAGCTTAAACACATTGTTGAGTATGCTAAGCAAGCACTTGGTGTGGCAGCCCGACTCGGTAAAGCGACGGGCTATGGTGGTGTGGCTGAAGATGCTGAGAAGCCTCACTATGCCAGCGTCGTGGGTCTAATGCTGATTGATGGCGAAGGTAGTGCAGCTCCTCAAAAACACAGCAGTAACAGTTTCAATGCGAAGGCTGGCCTCAAGAATGCAGGCGGGATAGTGTCTCGTTTTTTGGATCGCTTCAAGGCATAGCCTTGAAATGAACAAAAGTGTTATACTAGGTCGTAAAGAACAAGACGAGTAGCGAGGGAGTAGAAAGTTCATGCCTGAAGTTAAACCAAGTGATATACAAAGCTTTGCCAGTATAAAAGTAGTCGGTGTGGGTGGTGCAGGAGGCAGCGCGGTCAATCGTATGAAAGACGCGGGCCTCCAAGGTGTTCAATTTATTGCTATGAATACGGACGCACAAGCGCTTCATAACAGTCGAGCAGATCTTAAGATTCATCTTGGTCACAACACGACTAACGGTCTCGGTGCAGGTGCTGATCCTTCAACTGGGGAAGCTGCAGCTAATGAATCACGTGATGAAATTCGCGAAGCTATTACTGGCGCCGACATGGTGTTTGTCACCATCGGTGCGGGTGGTGGCACTGGTTCGGGTGCTGGTCACATTGTGGCTGAGATTGCCAGGGAACTAGGCATCCTCGTTGTCGGTGTTGCCACGAAGCCGTTTAGTTTTGAGGGTGAAAAACGTCGACAGAACGCCGAGTGGGCAATTAGTCAGCTTGGTCGCCAAGTTGATACACTCATTACAATTCCAAACGACCGTCTGTTACAGACCATTGATCGCCGCACACCACTGCTTGAAACATTTAAGATCGCCGACGACGTGCTTCGTCAGGGTGTCCAAGGTATTTCCGAACTGATTACCGAACATGGTTTGATCAACCTCGACTTCGCTGACGTTAAGGCCATTATGAGTAATGCCGGTTCAGCTCTGATGGGTATCGGTCGCGCGAGCGGAGAAGACCGTGCAGCTCAAGCTGCCCAGCAGGCTATCGAGTCACCACTCATCGAGGTATCGATTGATGGCGCTAAGGGTGTTCTATTCAACGTTACTGGTGGCTACGACATGAGCATGAGCGAGATTCAAGAAGCTGCCGAGATTATTACCAGTGCAGTATCACCAGATGCAAACATCATCTTTGGTGCAACCCTGAAGCCTGATCTCGAAGACGAGTTAATCATCACGGTCATCGCGACAGGCTTTGACAGCGCTTACTTCCAGGAACAAGCCGAAGCACTCAAAGCATCTGATTCTTCTGAAACAGAAGTGAACGATGAAGAAATCCAGGCCGTCAACCTTGATCTTGATCAAACGGACGCTGCAACTCATTTCGCCGAAGAACCAACGGGCAATATTTGGAGCCAGCCAGAAGAAGACGACGAGTCTGATACGCCCGCATTCTTGCGGCGTCGCAAAAAAAATAAGAATAAGAAGACTGAAGAGTAGGAGACAGCACGCGTGAGCTCAATTTATGACATTGGTGATAGCCGAGTTATCGAGTCGCGCGAGGGAGCCGATGGCAAAACTATTCGCCGCCGCCGCGAAACACCTGACGGCAAGCGCTTCACTACCTACGAGCGGGTTGAAAAGCCAAACCTGGCAGTTGTCAAAAAAAATGGCGGCCGTGAATTATTTGATCGTGAGAAGCTATCAAACGCCGTCACCGTCTCGGTTGGCAAATTCTTTACTTCAGAGGTTGAGATTGAACAAATTGTTGATAACGTTGAAGAAGCGGTCTATGGACTTGGCGACAACGAAGTTACTTCAAAACAAATCGGTAAATTCGTACTCGAAGAACTGCGTCTAAAGAACGAAGTCGCTTATGTGCGGTTTGCTAGTGTCTACTACGAGTTTAAAACCCTCGACGAATTCCGAGAAATACTCGGCCAAGCCGTCAAGAGCAAGGCAGCCTAAGATGCGCGTAGCAATCGTGTATAAATACGAGAGTGACCACGCCAGAGAAGTGCTTGATTATCTGCGAGATTTCGAACGTCAAACAGGACACCGGCTCGAAACGATTGACCCGGATTCAAAAGATGGCGCTGACACCTGCCGCGCCTACGACATAGTTGAATATCCTACCGTGATAGCTATCAGCGACGATGGTCACATGCAAAATATGTGGCGTGGCCGTCCGTTACCCACGATTAGCGAAGTGAGCTTCTATGTTTAAGCGAATAAAAGAATTCTTCAGCCACGACGAAAAAAGACTTCGTGATAATCGGTGGATTTTCACCAGTATGTTGGTCGGCGCACTTCTTAGCCTGCTGGCGGCTTTTGTACTGTCAGTTGAAGCGGTTGAACTGGCAAAGAATCCAAATGCGCAGCTGAGCTGCAGTGTGAACCTGGTACTTAATTGTGCGACAGTCGCCAAGCACGCCACCGCCACGATGTTTGGTTTTCCGAATAGTTTTCTGGGTCTTATCGCAGAGCCGATTGTTATTACCGTCGCGATCGCCGGCCTAGCGGGTGTGGCATTTCCGCGCCGTTTTATGTTTGGTGCCCAAATAGGCTACACGCTTGGGTTTCTGTTTGCCTGGTACTTGTTTTATATTAGTTTTTTTGTCATTCAAGCCCTCTGCCCATGGTGTCTACTCGTAACGCTCACAACAACTTTTGTGTTCTTCGCGATCACCCGCTATAACATACGAGAGAATAACTTGTATCTACCGAAACATATGTCGATGACAGTTCGACGCTGGGTCGAGAATGACTACGACAAACTAGTGCTTGGCAGTCTTGTAGTGCTCGCTATTGCCGCCATTGTTGTGAAGTACGGCGACAGCCTGTTTGCCTAGAAAACTCCGTCGGTTTGGTCATCTCGACAACCATAAGCATCATTGCTTTTTTGAGATGAAAGGAATAAGGTAAGGCTACACAGTAGCATTATATAAGGGGGCTCTCATGGTCAAGAAAAGCACAAATAATCAAATGGTCTGGTCGTGGCTGGCTGTCAGTCGTATTCTGGTAGGGCTTATCTTTTTGTGGGCCTATTTCGATAAATTGTTTGGTTTGGGATTCGCCACCGTCGCAGAAAAGGCGTGGGTTAATGGCGGATCACCAACGTCGGGCTTTTTGAGCAACGTTCAGGGTCCGTTTGCTGACTTTTTTAATGCACTAGCTGGCAACGTCGTGACAGACGTTTTGTTTATGGCTGGCCTGCTGGGCATTGGCGTTGCACTGACTCTTGGAATCGCAGTTCGGCTCGGTGTGGTGAGCGGCATCACGATGCTCATTCTGATGTGGTTAGCATCGTTTCCCCTCGAAAACAATCCGGTGATTGACGACCATGTCGTCTACGTGGCGCTGCTTATGGTTATCGCATTTGGCTTGCCGAACCAGTGTTTTAGCTTCAAAAAGCAGTGGCAATCACTGCCGACCGTCAAAAAACACTCCTGGCTCTGGTAATTACTGCTTGAGTTACGTGGTGGAGCGGCGTATAATGAAGAAAACGCTCAGCTTATGCTGATGAGTGGCTATCCCCCACGAATGTTCCAGGGAAGAAATCAGTAACATGAGATTAGACCCCGGGCGTGAACGCTACGTCAAAGCGATCGAATCAAGCGCTAAAAGAATCACTTCTTTTGGAAGTCAGATGGTAACTCCCGAAAGGGATCTGACATTCGAAAGAAGTGATTTTTGTTTTTAAGAAAGGTATATATGAGTGAGTATGATTCCGCTAGTTATGAACTGGATACCGAGCCGACGCTTGATCGGAGGGAGATTTGTGTCGCACTTCGCAGGCTTGATATAGACGTTGATTTTGAGATTGGGATGGCCTTGATGACAATGATGTACTGGGTAATATCGTGACATTACTGACCACCTACGACTATGATGCGGACGAAGTACTAAAACAGATTCTACCAATTGAAAATCCAATACACGAGGAGAACGAGTAATGAAGTTTAAGTCAGGCACGAGGCGACAAGCGGTCGAATACGAAAAGGACATTGCTCAACAATGGAAAAAGAATAAAACATTTGAAAAGTCGGTTGCAATGCGACCGAAGGAGAATTCGTACGTCTTTTATGATGGTCCGCCATTTATTTCTGGAATACCACATCACGGAACACTCCTGAGCTCGATTGTGAAAGACGCGGTGCCGCGCTATCAAACCATGAAAGGCAAGCACGTGGAGCGTGTATGGGGGTGGGATGCGCATGGACTTCCGGCTGAGCGCTACACCGAAAAGAAATTAGGTATTCATTCTCGCGAAGAAGTGATCGAGTATGGTATTGAAAAATATATCGTTGCGACACGAGCTAACATGCTCGAGACCAGTAGTGCCTGGGAAGATGTCATCGATCGTATCGGCCGTTGGGTTGATTTTAAGGGTGCATACAAAACCATGGATAAAGACTACATGGAATCTATTTGGTGGGCGTTTAAAGGACTGTATGAGAAGGGCAAGATTTACGAAGGTGAAAAAGTGCTGATGTATTGTACGCTTGATGCGACGCCACTCTCAAAAGCAGAGGTCACAATGGATGCTGGCGCGTATCAGGATGTGACGGATCCAAGCGTGTATGTAAAATTCAAACTTAAAGATGGAGCGTCACTTCTCGCCTGGACGACAACACCATGGACGCTCCCTGCTAATACGGCGGTGGCGGTGAATAAAGATTTTGACTATGTGGAAGTTGAAGTGAGCGGTGAACGTCTGATCCTCGCCAAAGACTTACTTGATAAAGTTCTGACAGATGAGAAACATAATATACTTGACCACACTATCTTACGCGAACTCAAAGGACAAGAACTGGTTGGTCAATCTTACGAGCCGCTGCTTGGTAAGGATCGCGGTGGAAATGCGCATAAAGTATGGGCAGCAGATTACGTGACTACGGAATCTGGTACGGGAATCGTCCACCTGGCTCCAGCGTACGGCGAAGAGGACTTTGAATTAGCTCAAAAGAAAAAAATACCTGTGGTGCATGTAATAGATGAAAACGGCTACTACACCGAAAGCGATTGGAAGGGGCAAAATGTCTGGGAGGCTAATAAACCAATAGCCAAAGAACTGAGAGAACGTGGCGTCGTCTGGAAGATTGACTATATTCTACACAGCTATCCGCATTGTCACCGCTGCGGTACTCGTCTGATGTATCGGGCTCATCCAAGTTGGTTCATGGACATCGATACCCAGCGTGAAGATATGCTTGAGAAAAACGGCAATGTTAATTGGTTTCCGTCGCACGTTAAATATGGTCGCTTCGCTAAAACTATCGAGCAAGCACCCGACTGGAATATAAGCCGTGATCGTTTTTGGGCAACGGCTATGCCTGTCTGGAAGGGTACCGATGCCGACGGCAACGAGCATGTTAAAGTCGTTGGTAGCTACGCTGAACTCAAAGAGCTGTCGGGTAAAGAGCTTGAAGACTATCATCGCCCATGGATCGACGACATCACATTTGAGATCGATGGCATCACTTACACACGAATCGACAAAGTGATGGACAGTTGGTTTGAGGCGGGCAGCATGCCGTTTGCCCAGTTCCACTACCCGTTCGAAAACAAACAGAAGTTTGAAGAAAATTTCCCAGGTGATTTTATCGTCGAGTATATCGGCCAAGTCCGTGCCTGGTTTTACTACATGCACTCCATGAGTGTGGCACTGTTTGGTGAAAATTCATTTAAAAATGTGATCGTCACTGGCAACGTCGCCGGCAATGATGGTCGCAAGATGAGTAAAAGTTATGGCAACTACACTGACCCGAATGAGTTGATGGATAAGTTTTCAGCAGATTCGTTGCGATTCTTGCTTCTGTCCAGTCCACTGTTGAACGGAGAAGATTTTGCCCTGCAGAACAAAGAAGTCGGCGACGTTGCCCGCAAACTATCGATGATCTGGAACATGTACGACTTCTTTACGATGTACGCTGAAGTTGATGGCTGGGAGTTTGACGGTGATCTGTCAGATCCGCATAACGACTGCACAAATCCGCTTGACCAATGGATCATCAGTCGCGTTCACCAACTCAACGACGAGGTTGAAAAACACATGGATGTCTACGATATTCCCAATGCCATGAAACCAATCTTGCCGTTCATCGAAGATGCCAGCAATTGGTATGTGCGTCGTAGCCGCCGTCGTTTTTGGAAGTCTGGCGACGATGCTGATAAAAATAATGCCTACCGAACCCTCCATTATGTACTCGTTCAGCTTGCCCAAATTATGGCACCGTTTACTCCATTCTTGGCTGAAGAGCTTTATCAGAAGCTGACCGGAGGTGAAAGTGTGCATTTACTGGATTGGCCGGCCGCTGGACACATCAACGAACTGGTCGTGCAGGACATGGAAACTGTCCGTGAATATGTCAATCAGGGCCTGAGTCTACGAGCCAAAGAGCGCTTGAAAGTACGCCAGCCACTGGCGAGCGTGACGGTGCCGACACGTGGCGAATTTGTTAATTTTGAAGATATCCTCACCGAGGAATTGAATGTTAAAAAAGTTATCCAGGGCAAAGAATTGGCGATTGATTTCCAGCTGACTGACGAGTTGAAGCGCGAGGGTCTGATGCGTGAAGTTATTCGGCACGTTCAGGCAGCGCGTAAAGATGCTAGCCTCAGCGTCGATGACCATATTGTGCTAAGTTTGAAAGTCGCTGGAGATAATGAGTTAGCTCAAGCAATTTCTGAATACGGCAGTAGTATAAAAGCCGAGACATTGGCAGAAGTCGTCGACACACATGACTATGACTACGAAACAACCGTCAAGGTTGAGGGTATAGAGCTGCGGATCAGTCTCCAGAAGTCAGACTAAGTCGTGGTATTATTGAGCTGTAATGAGTATTAAAAATACACAATCGTTCTACATCAATCTCGTGCGAGTTTTCGTCGTGATATCAGTTATCGGAGTCGTGATACTGATTTATACGAGCCTACAGAATGATCCTTCAAACCTCGCCTTTAGTCTGATCGCCTTCGTGATATCAGTGGCCGCACTGGTGATGACAACGCTGCAGAGCCTGTCGATTGCACGGCAGGTGCGCGTGACCGAGAAGGCTGCGCAACTCGTCAACGAAGCGAGTCAGCAGATTGAGATGCTCGTCAATGAGGATCGTAAGATGGAGCGCGAAATCCGCGAAGACCTGAAGGTTGACCAAGCAATTATTGGTGTGCTCGAAGAGCATGGCGTCGGTGACAGCGAAGCTGAGCGCCAGCAGGTTGCCAAGAAGCTTGCTCGTATTCTCAAGACCCAACCTAAATAGCAGGTTGACATTTTATACCTTTTATGCTTAAATGGCAGTATAAAAGGACAACAATAAACATGTTATTTCTAAAAAAACTTCACCAGTCATTAACACTTTCCAAAATTGACCCCCTCGGTGGTGGATTAGCCGAAGAGATTGCTTCGGAACGAGCTGAACCAGAAGCGATTGAGCTAGAAGAGATGCCAAATGGCGAACAATTATCTGAGCAGTGGGCACAGGCCGTCGAAGAGCTTGAGCACGATCCCGACTGGTTCCATTTTGCAGACGAAGAATAAGCTATAAAAAGTATAGTATAATGAATAGTATGCAATTAACAGATCAAGAATTTGATGCTCTGATTACTCGTGCGATGGATGAGCTGCCACAGGCGTACATAAAAGGTCTCAACAACGTAGTCATAGTAATGGCCGATGACCCCACGAGTGAGCAGCGCGAGAAAATGAAGCTCGACGGCAAATTACTCCTTGGTCTCTACGAAGGCGTCCCGTTGACCAAGCGCGGTAATGGCTGGAGCGGCATGTTGCCAGATAAGATTACGCTATTTAAAAATCAAATTCTGGCCGTCGTTCACGACGAACCAAGCTTGTTTGAACAGATAAAACGAACACTCTGGCACGAAATCGCACATTACTACGGGCTCGACCACGACCGTATGAACCACTTGCAAATCACCAACGACATATAGTGTGTCAAAATGCTCATGATATAATAGATGCATACTTACACAACCAAACTGTGTAGGGGGTAAGGGTAGGCGTGAATCACTCTATACAAGCATCGATGCTCGTGAAGATTCGTACGAGAGCAATCATTGTACTTTTAGTTTTTGCTGCTTCCGCTGCTTATGTCGTAGGTCTTCCGGTGCGCGCTGATGCTAGTGTCCTCGATACGTTTCGTGATACTTCGCTACTATTCTTAAAAGAAACAAAGTCTTCCGGACAGTCATTCAACCAGAGCTCCACCGGCAATTCCGGTAATAAATCGACTACCTCGTCGCCATCTCCAGCCGCCTCATCAATCCCACAGCCGACCCCCACACCAGCAGCTATCGAGATTGTCCCCATTATAGATGCGGCTGAGTTGCAAAAAGTGCATTTTGCAGAAACAATAGAACCCTTTACGTGGACAACTTCACGACGAACAGCTGTCGCAGCGGGGGCTCCTTTGTCATCTATACCACTTCAAGCGTCCAGTAAGGGCTGGGAATTTCTCGGCCTGGCCTGGTATTGGTGGGTGATTGAAGCTGCACTTATCGGCATGGGTGTTGTCGTGTGGAGAAAAGGTGTTACTCAGCACCTCGCTGCCCCGTAGCCTTGTACTGTCTCCCCGTCGTCCTTTATACTGTAAACAGATTTACTATGACTATTACTAAAGCAATTATTCCCGTAGCCGGGTGGGGAACCCGGCGTCTGCCTATTACGAAGGCAATTGAAAAGTGTATGCTGCCGATCGGCAACCGGCCGATTGTTGATTATGTTGTTCAAGATTGTATTCAGGCGGGCATCACCGACATATATTTTGTTGTCAGCGAAGAAAGTACGCAGATCCGTGCGTATTACGGTGACAACAGGGCGCTGAATAAGTACCTGGAAGATAAAGGTAAGGCCGAGATGCTTCAACAAATCGCCCCGCCGACTGGCACGACATTCCATTATGTCGTGCAACCATCGGGGGGTAAATACGGCACGGCCGTCCCGGTAGCGCTGGCTGCCGAGTATGTGGCTGACAATGAGTCGGTCGTGGTCTTGATGGGGGACGATTTTCTCTACAACAAGGACGGGTCATCGGAAGTCGCACGATTACTTGCGGGTACGCCCGAGGGACAAAATGGGATTCTGGGTGTCATCGTCCCAGAAAACGACACAACTATCGCGCGGTATGGCTTTATCGAGACAAACGAGAACAGTGAATTGATACGTATTGTTGAGCATCCCGACCTCGAACCTGAGAAATTTATCAAAAACGTCAGCAAGTATGTGCTTAACTCCACGATGGTCGATGCCATCAAGTCATATGTCGAGGAAGAAAAAATGGAAGGTGAATACGGGATCTTTGACCCATTCGAGCGAATTCTTACTCAGGGCGAGATCATGAAAGTGATACCTGCTATTGGAGCATATCTAGACGGTGGCACGCTCGAAGGTTGGTTGCACGCCAACAACGCGGTGGCAGGCAAGGCTTGAATACCAGTCCTACATCTGTTACAATAAGCTAGATTGATTAATAAATATAAGGAATCATATGACAAAAGCAGTCGTTAAGATCGGCGGAAAACAATTCGTTGTTGCCGAAAAAGAGACCCTCCTGGTGGACCTCCTCCCGGAAGGAACTAAAGAGCTCACCCTTGATGCACTGTTGGTTATTGACGGCGACACAACCACCGTCGGCACACCAACGGTTAGTGGTGTGATCGTCAAAGCTAAGGTCGTCGAAGACCTCGTAAAGGGCGACAAGCTTCGCGTGATCCGCTACAAAGCCAAGAAGCGCGTTCACAAAGAGATTGGCCACCGCCAAAAGTACTCTAAAGTTGAGATTAGCTCAATCAAATAGATCGGAAGCCTCGCTGTAAAAAGCGAGGTTTTTTGATAGCGCTCGTGCTACAATAGAGAGATAAAGAGGAAAGAATAAACAGTGGCGACAGTAATTGCAGTGACTAACCAAAAAGGCGGTGTGGGCAAGACGACGAGTGCCGTTAATATTGCTTTTTTCCTGGCCAAAGCTGGTAAAACAACGCTGTTGATCGACTTTGATCCTCAAGGCAATGCTACCAGTGGCCTGGGGGTTGATAAACAGAAGCTCGAAGGAACGATGAGTGAGGTTATGACAGGAAAAAGTACCCTCCAAGATATCGTTATTCCCACCAAGCACAAAAATATGTCGCTAGCTCCGGCCACGCCCCATCTTGCCAACACTGAGGTTGAGCTTGCCCAGGCCGAACAACGGTTCACCCGTCTCAAAAAGGCTATCGAAAGTCTCGATGACTACGACTTCATTATTATTGACAGTCCGCCGAGCCTGAGTCTTCTGACTGTGAATGGCCTAATCGCCGCCCAGTACGTCTTGTTGCCAGTCCAAGCTGAGTTTTATGCCCTCGAAGGGCTTGGCCAGCTGCTTGAAACAATGAAACTAGTACGTAAAAACATGAACCCCGGCCTCGATCTGCTCGGCGTGCTTCCCACGATGATGGATAGCCGCACCACCCTAAGCAACCAAGTGCTGGAAGAGATAAAGAAGCATTTCCCCGGCAAAGTCTTTAACCACCCCATTCCTCGTAATATTCGCCTCGCTGAAGCGCCGAGTCATGGTGTGCCTGTTGGTGCCTATGATCGATTCTCGAAAGGCTCACGAGCTTATAAGGCTGTCGCCAAAGAGGTACTTGATCGTGTCGGCTAAATTCAACAAGGGTCTTGGGCGTAGTTTCGATTCGCTGATTCCGACAGATCTATTCGATGAGACGTTTGATCCGACCGCTCGCCAAGATGAAAAGGTGAGCGAGCTGCGCAGCGTAAGTCTGTCTGACATTACGGCCGATCCCGAGCAACCACGTCGACACTTTGAGGAAGTGCCGCTTGTTGAGCTTGCCGCTTCTATCAAAGAACACGGTATCTTGCAGCCGATTGTCGTGACAGCTAAAAACGGGGCGTATCAGATTGTTGCCGGAGAACGACGTTATCGTGCAGCCAAAATGGCGGGACTGCAAAAAATACCTGTCCTTATACGTACGTTGAGTGCTCAGCACAAACTCGAGCTTTCATTGATTGAAAATATCCAACGACGCGATCTCAACCCACTTGAAACAGCCACGGCCTATCTGAAGCTTCGTGATCAATTTAATCTCACACTCGAGCAAATCGGCGCGCGAGTTGGCGGTAAGTCGGTTAGCGCCATCAGCAACACGCTGCGTCTTTTGCGCTTGCCTGACGTCGTCAAGACAGCCATGATCGAGGGCAAACTGACTGAGGGTCAGGTTCGTCCTCTGATCGGCGTCGACGAAAAAGTTGTCGCCGGTGTCATCGAGCAAATTATCCGTGAGGATTGGAGTGCGCGCAAGGTTGAACAATTTATCATTTCACTGCGTACCTCCACACCGAAAGGTGCCACTAAAACGGTCTCGAGTGATTTTTCCACTCAGGTGAACAGTCTTGAAAAACGATTCGCAACCCGTATTCAAATACGCAGTAACCCCAAGGGAGCTGGCCGGATTGTGATTGCTTTTAAAGACAGTAAAGAATTTGAACGCATCCAACGCTTACTTGAGAAATAATTTCTAGAAACTTCGCATCTTTGTGAAAGGAAAAATCCGTAAACTGACCGGACCGATAATATCGTAGTAGGGAATTGTCCCGAGGCCGTTACGAGAATCATAGGAAAAGCTTTCTTGGCGATGGTCGCCCGAGACGAAAATTGTCTCATCGGGTACGACTGCATCGACTTCGCCACTAGTCGGACTACCGGGCTCACCATTATTGGTGTCGTCCGGGTTAAAACCCTCGGGGTGTTCGCCGTTATAGACGGTGTAGGCGCCATTCTTGAGCACCACATGCTCTCCGGCGAAGGCGATAACACGCTTGACGATGTATTCTTCACCCATGCCAGCAGTGAATTTTGGATTCTTAAAAACAATCACTTGGCCTCGGTCTGGTACGTAGCTCTTATTTTGCAGCTGCGCCCATGATACGGGGAGGCGGTTTACCACCAGTCGGTCACCAGTATAGAGCGTTTTCTCCATGCTCGGTCCTTCGACATTGAAGCTCCGAAAGACAAAGGTATTGATAAAGATAGTGCCAATCAGGACGCAGAGTACAAAAACGATGACACCGAGAGTGTCTTTAAAAAGGGGATGCCGTTGCAAGAAAGAAGCGTGCATTCCTTTTACTATACACGTTTTGAAAGGTTCAGTAAAAGGCTTATGCTTTTCATTTGAATGTCAGCTTCTCTCGTGTATAGTAGAGTGAGTATTTATGAAAAAACAGTCTTCATCATCTGTCGACGGATTTATACCTCGCCGATCTGGAAGGGTATTGGGCGAGACCCAACAACCTATCGGACGTCAACGGCCAGAGGTGGGCATGCCATTACCTGGTGATGATTCGGAGCCGATGCGACCTTCACGGCAAGTAGCACGCAATGATATTGACGATTCCCTTAAGAAGATTGACGAAGAGGATAATCAGCAGCCAGCCAAGAAGCGTCGTTTCTTCAGGAAAAATCGTCGCGCAAAAAAGCCCGCTTCGTCGAAAAAGAAGCTAATCAAACGAATTATTATTGGACTCATCATTATCGCGGTGCTCGCGGGTGCCTACGTTGGTATTAAGGCACTGCTTGCGAGCGGCAATGTCTTTAAGGGAAATCCGTTTGATATTTTTCAAAATCAGCCGCTCAAAAAAGACGAAAATGGCCGCAGTAATATCTTAGTCTTTGGGACATCTGAGGATGATGGGCCGGATCACGGCGGCGCCAACCTGACAGACTCTATTATGGTAGTGAGCATCGACCAAGACAAGAAGAACGCTTACATGGTAAGTATCCCCCGAGACCTCTATGTTGAATATGGTGAAACATGTCCCGAGGGTTACCGAGGAAAAATCAACAGCCTGTACGATTGTTTCTCGGACGGTGAGGCCAATCAAGAAGCTGGCGCCAACGCCTTAAGGAAAAAGGTCGGTGAAGTGTTGGGTCTTGATGTTCAATACTATGCACACCTGAACTACACCGTTGTCCGCGATGCGGTCAATGCGGTTGGTGGTATCGATTTGACGATCGAGTCCGAAGATCCTCGTGGTATCCTTGACCGTAACTTTGACTGGAAATGTGGCTACAAATGTTACTACGTAAAATATGCCAACGGAGAGAAAGCTCATCTTGACGGTGAACATGCATTGGCGCTGGCTCGGGCTCGTAACGCCAGTGGCGGCTATGGACTACCTGGCGGTAACTTTGATAGAGAGAAGAATCAGCAGAAGATCATTAAGGCTCTGCGCGAAAAAGCCGTGAGTGCTGGGACATTAACGAATGTTGGAAAAGTCACTGCGCTGATCGACGCACTCGGCAATAACCTGCGTACTAACTTCGAAACTAAAGAAATCCGGACGCTAATGTCACTCGGTACCGATATTCCGAGTGAGAATATTCAGCCGATCAGTCTCGTACAAGAGGGTGAAGCGGTCGTGACGACGGATAATATCGCAGGTGCGAGTGTTGTGGTACCAATCGCCGGACTCTTTGATTACTCGGACATCCAGACCTACGTATTGAAGAAGCTAAATAGCAACGCCATCACTCGCGAAGCGGCTCAGATTGTGATGTTGAACGGGTCTGCTGTGATTGGTGTCGGTCAAAAAGAAGCCGACAGCCTCACAGCCAAAGGCTTTAGTATCGCTTCGATTGATAATGCTCCAGCTGGCACCTACGCTCGAGTTGAAATTTACCAAATCGGCAAAGGTATGACAGCGACCGCGGCGAAGCTAAAAGAGCTTTACAATGTGAAAACTATCAAAACCTCAACCCCTCCAATTGCCGTCGCTGGCACGACAAACTTCGTCATTATTATTGGTCAAGATCTCTCGTCAAGCTCAAACTAAAATGCTATACTAAGTAAACATATGGAGTTCTTAAAAGTTGCACGGCGTCGATCGCTCTGGAGTGAAGTTCTTTACATTCTCCTTAATCTACTGCTTGTTGCAGCGGTGCTTGTTTCGGTTTGGGCAGTGAAGTCACCTGCATTTCCGATTGCCCTGGTTCTACTGAGCAAATGGCGCATTTTGGCAGTCCGCCCGCGCTATTGGTTTGCCCATATCTTGTCGAATGCAGTTGATCTGATTGTCAGTATTGGCCTCGTGGTTCTGTTATACGCCGCAAGCGGCGCCTGGATCGCCCAGGTCATCATCGCATTGCTCTATGCCCTCTGGCTACTACTCCTCAAACCGCGCTCCAAACGCAGTCTGGTGATTGCTCAAGCAGGCGTTGGGCTTTTCGTAGGAGTGACATCAATAGCGATTGTGTCAGCCGACTGGTATCTTTCACTGGTCGTCCTTATATTTTGGGTAATTGGCTATAGCACAGCGCGGCATGTGTTATTGGCGTACGATGAACAAGCTCATGTATCGTTTCTAAGCCTGTTGTGGGCATTCGTGGTGGCTGAAATCGGTTGGTTAACGTACCATTGGACAATCGCGTATGACTTGCCGGGCATCGGATCTATCCAATTGCCGCAGGTATCTATAATTCTGCTGTTACTCAGTTTCCTAGCGGAGCGCATTTACGGTACATATGTCCGTCGTGGACAAGTTCGCTACAGTGATGTTCTGTTGCCACTCCTACTATCCATTAGTATTATACTCGTTATTTACTTACAGTTTAACTGTCCTCCTCAAGGAACCCTCGAAGAGTGTCGCGGACTGTTCTACTGAATTTAACAGCTTAGGCTAAGGAAATAGCGGTATTATGGAGAATACTATGGATACATCCTCATCAACACCCTCGGCTTCGAAAACTCCGCGATCATCAAAGAAACCGCCGTTTATTATCGGGGGTATTATACTCGTTATTTTGTGTTTCGTGGCCGGCATTGGTGGTAGTTACCTCTATACTAAGTTTGGCTCGCCACCTGTGACGTCGCTTGCCACGGGGTATGACGGTAATCGTATTGTCTCACAGGAAGAAGAGGATGTGGCAGCAGTTGCTGACAAAGTTGCTCCGAGTGTGGTATCGATTCTTACCACCAGCCAATCTCGTTCACCATCGTCCTACGCGCTTCAGCAAGAGGGGGCTGGAACGGGTATTATTATCAGTAAGGATGGTTACCTTCTGACCAATAACCATGTGATTGACGGTGCCGCTGATGTACGAGTGGTGACAGCCGACGGTACCACCTACGAAGATGTGAAAATCATTGGCCGTGACCCGCTCAACGACGTGGCATTCTTGAAGGTAAACGGCGCCTCAAATCTGCCCGCAGCTGAACTGGGTGATTCGAAATCAGTTCGCATCGGCCAAAAAGTGATCGCCATCGGCAACGCGTTGGGTCAATACCAAAACACTGTAACGAGCGGCATCATTTCCGGTACTGGACGCTCGGTTGAAGCCAGTATCGACGGAACTGACACTGGTGGTACCGAAAGCCTCACTGACCTGATTCAAACCGACGCCGCAATTAATTCGGGTAATTCCGGTGGCCCGTTGGTCAACCTAGCTGGGCAAGTTATCGGTATCAACACAGCGATCGCCTACGATGCCAATAGCGTCGGTTTCGTAATTCCTATTAGTGCCACCAAGGGTGTTATCGCTAGTGTGATTGAATCGGGCAAAGTCTCACGGGCATATCTCGGCGTGCGCTACCTATCCGTCACGCCAGATGTTGCCAAGACCTACAATCTTTCGGTCAAACAGGGTGCTTATATTTACTCTGATGGTGGTGCTAAGGCGGTTGTTGCTGGCGGGCCAGCCGACAAGGCCGGTATTAAGGATAAAGACATTATTACCAAAGTGAACGGTGTCGACATCGGGGCAAAAGGCAGCGTCGCCACGCTCATCGGTGAATATAAGCCGGGTGACACGGTGGAACTTACCATTCTTCGTGATGGCAAAACCATCACGACCAAAGTAAATCTGACACCGTATAGCAGCTAACGTTTCTTAAGCGCCAGGCAGTAGTCGTGAATTTTGAGGGGCGATAGTCCGAGGCTTCGAGCCTTTGTCTGGATTGCTTCGTGTTGCTCAGGATCAGCCTCAAGTAGCAGTAAGCCCGCTGTTGGCAGTATTTCGCTTGCTTCCACCAGTAATTTATTAATAAGACCCAGCCCACCGCTACGCGCAAATAGGGCGACGCTCGGTTCATGCTCGGTTTCGGGTGAGCGTTCCCACGATTCGTCGACGTAGGGCAGGTTAGCGATGATAATGTCAGGCTGCAGTACGTAGTTTTTTAGTAGATCGCTGCGCAGCGTCGTCACGTCAGCCTGCAGGGCATCGGCGTTTCGTTCGGCCACCGTTAGGGCATGTCGCGAGATATCCGTCAATGTGACCTCGAGCTCGGGGAATTCCAGTTTGGCGGTGATGCCCAGACAGCCGCTGCCCGTCCCGACGTCGACAAGGCGTTTGCTGTGACCCGGCAGCGCTTTGGTGTTTGGGAGTAGCTCCTTCAATATGTCGATAATTGCTTCTGACTCAGGGCGGGGAATCAGCACGCTTGGGTTGACGATGAACCGGCGGCCATAAAACTCTTTGTGGCCAGTGATGTAGGCCAGCGGTACTCGGTCAACTCGCAGTGCCAGGCGGCTGTTGGCGATTTCTTCGATTCGCGGCGGGAGTTCTTCGTCACGATACATATGTAGGTAAGTGCGGCCTTTTCTAAGGGTGTGTGACAAGATTAGTTCGGCATCAAGTTTAGCCGTACCAATACCAGCACTAATAAGTTCACTCATCGCCTGAGTGACCCATTCATTAATTGTGAGCGTTTTTGGCTGCAAGTTCTCGTTCATATGCTTGAAGGTTCTCCACTAAATCATCAATATCGCCATTCATTGCCTGAGGGATACCAGAACGGCTATAGCCAATACGATGGTCGGTGATGCGGTCTTGCGGGAAGTTGTAGGTGCGGATTTTTTCGCTACGATCACCCGAACCGATCAGACTGCGGCGTTCGGCAGCCTGTTTGGACTGTTCTTCGTCGATTTTGGCTTGCAATAGTCGGGCACGCAGTACGCTCATGGCTTTTTCTTTGTTCTTGATCTGTGATTTCTCGTCTTGGTTGGTCACCACCAGGCCAGTCGGCAGGTGAGTGATGCGCACGGCGCTGTCAGTGGTGTTGACCGACTGGCCACCGTGGCCACCGGCACGGTAGACATCAATCTTGAGGTCATTGGCATGGATGGCGACGTCAGTTTCAGCCGCTTCAGGAAGAACGGCGACCGTCACGGTGCTGGTGTGGATCCGTCCCTGGCTCTCTGTTGATGGCACGCGCTGGACGCGGTGGACGCCACTTTCAAACTTCAGCTGCGCATATGGTGCATCGCCCTTCACGCCAAAAACAACTTCTTTGTAGCCGCCAGTATCGTTGGCACTTTCTGAGATAGCCTCGGTCTTGAGACTGTGGGCTTCACAGTAGCGTAGGTACATACGGTAGAGTTCAGCGGCGAACAGGCTGGCTTCGTCACCGCCCGCACCGGCGCGAATTTCAATAATGACGTTCTTTTCGTCGTTGGGATCTTTTGGCGCCAGCATCAGGAATAATTCGTCATCGAGCGCATCGAGCGCGGCTTCGTTTTCAGTCATCTCCATCTTTGCGAGTTCAGCTAGTTCGTCACTGCCGCTGGCTAGCTCCCGGGTGGTAGCCAGCTGTTTTTCGAGCTCGTCGCGGCGCTGCGCCTTTTCGATCAATAGTTCAAGCTCGGTCAAGCGCTTATTCTTAGAACTATAATCAGGATCGCTATAGGCGGTAGGGGATGCAAGAAAATCAGCTAGCGTTTGCTGCTCTGCACGGAGTTCATCGATGTTGAGGCTAATCTTTGGCATATCTGTTCCTATTAAACCATATAAAAAGAGACTGCAGGTGCGCAGTCTCTTTTTATATGGTAGCTATTTATCAGCGGCGGCTTTTTTGTCGGCGGCTGCTTTAGACTTTTTCGCTTTGTTAGCCAGGGCTTCTTTGCGCTCAGTAGCGGCTGCGGCACGGGCTTTAAAGCGATCGACACGACCTTCGGTGTCGATGATTTTTTCTTCACCAGTGAAGAAAGGATGTGAGGCACTCGAAATGTGCACCTTCACGAGGGGGTAGGTGTTGCCGTCTTCCCAATCGATCGTATCGCTGGTGTCAGCGGTACTCTGAGTGAGAAAGGCGAACCCGGCTGCATCGTCGCTAAATACGACGGGGCGATAGTTGGTGGGGTGTATACTGCTTTTCATAACTGACTTATTGTAACTGATGGAGGGGGTATTGTCAAAGGGGTAAAAACCGGGTACAATGACGAGGTAACAATTTTAATGACACAACCGATTCGCACACTCCTGAATACTCAGGGCGGACGGTGAGGAACAAGGAGTAAAAACCATGGCAGTAACTGTCGATATTAAAGCTTTGCTCGAAGCTGGTGTTCACTTTGGACACAAAACGAGCCGTTGGCACCCGAAAATGGCGCCATACATTCATAGCAAGCGCCAAGAAAGCCACATCATCGACCTCGTCAAAACGGTCGAAGGTTTGGAAGTGGCATTGCCATTTATTACTAAAACTGTGGCGAGTGGCAAGCAAGTTCTGTTTGTTGGCACGAAGAAACAAGCCAAAGATATCGTCAAAGCAGCGGCTGAAAAGGTGAACCAACCATTCGTGACGGAACGATGGATCGGTGGCATGCTGACCAACGTCGCAACCATGAACACGCAGATGAAAAAACTACGTGATCTTGAAACACGCATGGACAGCGGTGACCTTGAAAAGCGCTACTCTAAGCTGGAAGTTCAGCGTTTCCAAGAGGAAATCGACGAACTGAACGGTAAATATGGTGGTATCAAGACATTGAGCGGTAAGCTCGGCGCAGTCATCGTGCTTGATGTTCTGACCGATGCTAACGCAGTTAAAGAAGCAAAAACCCTCGGTGTACCAGTGGTCGCTGTGGTTGATACCAACGCTGACCCTAGCGTGATTGACTATGTGATTCCAGGTAATGATGATGCGATTAAAGGTCTTCAGCTTCTGCTTGATTACTTCGTTGCGGCAGTGGCAGAAGGTGCTGGTTCGGTTAAAAAAGCTGACGTTGAAGAGGAGAAATAAGCGATGGGTGTAACAATCGATGACATTAAAAAGCTCAAAGAACTCACCGGAGTTGGTTTGACTGATGCAAAAGTCGCTTTGGTTGAAGCCGATGGTGATTTTGATAAGGCGCTTGAAGCCATGCGCAAAAAAGGCCTGACAAAGGCCGAGAAAAAAGGTGATCGTGAAGCTCGTGCCGGCGTGATTGATAGCTATGTGCACGATGGCCGCATTGGTGTGCTCGTAGAATTAAACTGTGAAACAGAATTCGTAGCCAAACTCGATGAGTTCAAGCAACTTGCTCATGAAATTGCTATGCAAATCGCAGCCATGAGTCCACAATTTGTTAACCAAACCGATATCCCGAGCGAAGAAGTAACTCGTGTCCGCAGCGAGGCGGCTGCAAGTGATGCACTGAAGAGTAAACCGGCTGATATGGTTGAAAAGATTGTTGATGGTCAGGTGAAGAAGCACTTTGTTGAAAAAGTACTACTAAGCCAGGGCTACATACTTGACGATAGCAAGACGGTTGAACAACACATCAAAGAGAGCATCGCGAAACTTGGCGAAAACATCATTGTTGGGCAGTTTAAGCGTATTGAACTTGGTGTCAACGAATAGATAGTTGAACCTTGTAACCTTGTAGTTGTGAAATAGGCCCTCTGGGCCTATTTTTTATATTTAACAGAGTTTATTGATTCATAAGTCTTGACAAAAACAAGCATAAGTGCTATGATGAATGCAAATCTACAAAAACAAAAAAAGGAAAAACCAATGTCAGTAGCAAATATGGAACTATCATCATCAACACCAGAGCAAATGCGTCGTGATCTAGTTGCAGCAACTATCGAGAATGATTTAAGAGATGCGTATAAGTTTAGCGCCGAGGTAAACGGCCATGCCGAAGGTTTCGATGAAATACACAATCAGTCTACTAGACTGCAGGGCGAACAAGCGGCTGAGTTAGTTGATGTTATTGAAGCTGGTGGCGATGAGGCTGAAACTGCAAAATCGGAACTGGCTGGGCTTGAGGGTCAAGCTTTCGGATTTCGACTTGCTAGTGCGAAGTATGCAGTAGAAGGCAATGCTCGACTGCACGATATTGATTACCTAGGTGCATCATATGATGAGATTGGTGATGATAACGTGAAAATGCTTACTGACCAGTTTGCTCACACCATGGAGCGAACAATGGCAACTAATCAATACTCCGATAAGCGAAAAGAATCATGGAACTTTCCTGGCTTTGCTTCAAAAGATGCAGGCATTAGCGAACAAGAATATGCTACAGCCGTTGAAAATGCATATAAACTTGCGAGCGTTGAGCGAAGTGCTGAGCCAATTGCCACCGAAAGTCCATATACTGACGGTAAAACTGAAACGGTATACTCTACCCCAACTAAGTATGGTTTTAGCATACATGAGTCACGCATAAGCGACGGTACAGTAACTGCGCGTTTGGTAATAGACAAAAAAGCGGCATAATTTCCGAGCTCTGTAGACTCTTGATTCATGTTAAATCACTATAAAACAGCCGTAGCCCGGCTGTTTTTGCTATAATAATAAGTAATCAACGAAAGAGAGAATAATGTTTGATACCGATGACTATGAATTAAAAATGGAGAGTGCACTGGGACATTTTGAAGACGAACTTAAGAAGGTTCGAACAGGACGAGCACACCCAGGCATGCTTGATGGTATAACAGTTGAGGTGTACGGTACAAGGCTGCCGCTCAACCAGGCTGCGAATGTAACCGCACCAGAACCACAGTTACTACAAATTACACCATTTGACCCGGGTAATATCACGGCTATTACTACGGCTATTCGTGATGACCAAAGTCTCGGCTTTAACCCGAGTGACGACGGTCGACTGATCCGCGTTCCGGTGCCAGCTCTCACTGAAGAGCGACGTAAGCAAATGGTCAAGCAAGCTGGTGAAAAAGTCGAGGAAGCCCGAATTGCACTTCGCAATGTGCGCCAGGACGCTCTGAAAGAAGCAAAACGACTGAAAGAGGCCAAAGAGCTTTCTGAAGACGATGTCAAGCGAGTCGAAAAAGAGATTGATACACTAATGAGTGACTACAACCAAAAGATTGAGACAGCATTTCGAGACAAAGAGAAAGATATTTTGACAATCTGATGTCGATTTTAACGCGAATTCAAGCACTCGGTTTGCCCGCTGATCAAATCATCGTTATTGGGAGTGGTTTGCTTGATGCCTATGGGTTACGCCAGGCTAATGATATCGATCTGGTCGTAACAGCCGAATTATTCGCCAAGCTCTCAGCATCTGGCTCATACGAGGAAGGTGTGAAATACGGCGAGCCGTATCTTACGCGGGGTGATCTTGAAGTGTGGTTAAGCTGGGGTGAGGGAAAAGACTTTGTACACCTGAACCAAAAAGCTGAAACTATCCAAGGAATAATGTTTGTTAACCCGCAATTTTTAATAGAACAAAAACGTGAGCGCGGGACAGAAAAAGATGCGAACGATATAAAATTACTCGAGGAGTATCTTCGTGGCTAAGAATAATCAAGAAGTCCCCAATCATATCGGCTACATCATCGACGGCAATCGTCGTTGGGCAAAGATGCACGGACTGCCGACCTATGAAGGACATTTGGCGGGCTATAACGCTATCCAGGAAGTCGTCAAAGCCTCGTTTGATGCCGGAGCGAAGTATGTGTCGGCGTATATCTTTAGCACCGAGAACTGGAAACGGAGCGAAGATGAAGTTGGCAAGCTTATGGGGCTGGTGCTGAAGCTCTTGACGTCCGACTTGCATGTGTTTGAGGAGAACAACACTAAACTTATTGTGCTTGGCTCGAAAGAAAACGTCAGCGAGAAGATCCAAAAGGCGATTGCTGAGGCTGAGGCGCGAACGGCTAATAATACCGGTGGCACATTGGCGATATGTTTCAATTATGGTGGGCAAATTGAAATTGCCGATGCGGTTAAAAAAATTGTTCAATCGGGTGCAAGAATAGGCGAGATAACACCAGAGCTCATCGAACAAAATCTCTACGCACCAGAGGTACCACCTATCGATTTACTGGTTCGTAGTAGTGGCGAACAGCGTCTATCGAACTTTATGCTATGGCGAGCTGCCTATAGCGAACTGCTATTTTTGGAAAAATTGTGGCCAGACATGACAAAAGATGACGTGACGGCTATAATAGAAGAATATTCACGGCGCGGCCGACGATTTGGAGGATAGATGGAACTGATCATTGGTATTTTAGTAGGGCTTGTTATCCTAGTTCTACTTGTAGTGGTACACGAACTTGGCCACGCAATCGTAGCGCACCGTAACGGTGTGGTCGTGGAAGAGTTCGGCATTGGCTTTCCGCCAAAAGCATGGGGCAAGAAGCTTAAGAACGGCGTGTTGTTCACGATCAACTGGCTGCCGCTCGGTGGCTTTGTTAAATTACAGGGCGAAAACGATGCTGCCTCGAAAAAAGGCGATTACGGCGCGGCTAGTTTTTGGACAAAAACCAAGATTTTATTTGCTGGTGTCCTCGTCAATTGGATCGTTGCGGCCATCATACTGACCGGCCTGGCGTTGACGGGTTTGCCGAAGATCCTACCGAACCAATTTAGCGTCGCCAGTGATACGATAACTCTCGTGGAGCCAGTTCGTGTTATGAGCCTCGTGAAGAATTATCCAGCTGAGCAGGCAGATTTTCAAGTCTACGATGAGATTCTGCGATTTGACGGCCGAGAGGTCAAGACCCAGCAACAATTAATAGATCTCACTTCACAGTACAGAGGTAAGACGGTCAATATCGTCTACAGTCGCAAGGGCGTCGAGGGAGAGAAGAAGGTCACTCTTAAAAATAACGACAAAGCCAACTTTGGTGCCTCATTGTCCCAACAAGAGCGCATTCAGGCCTCGTGGTCGGCACCGATCGTCGGTGTGGCGACAACAGGGCAATTTACCTGGGTAACCCTTCAGGGCTTGGGTGATTTACTCGTGAACTTTTCAAAAGGACTGATTTCTCAACTGAGCTTTGATGGTGTGGTGCGCCAAAAGGGCGGGGAGCAGCTACAGACGGTCAGTGCCAGTGTGGCGGGTCCGATTGGGATCTTGGGCGTGATTTTTCCTTCAGCAGCAGAGGCCGGCATGACTGAACTGCTCTTTTTGACGGCTATTATCTCATTGACCCTGGCGGTGATGAACGTACTGCCGATTCCCGCGCTCGATGGTGGTCGCTGGTTCTTAATGGTGTTGTATCGCCTACGTAAGAAAGAGTTGACGAAAGAAAAAGAAGAGAAGATCGTGGGAATTAGTTTCATGATCCTAATGGGACTCGTGGTCCTGGTGACGATTGCAGATGTCGGCAAATTCGGTCAATAAACTCACCTCTCGACTGAGGACACTGCATCAGCGGATAGACTGGCGCTACGTTGTCGGGTTACCGGCCTGGGTGCTTATCAGCTTCGTGCTCGCTAACCTCATCGTTATCGGCGGGCTACTGCTACTTGAAGCAACCAACGTCTACACTCCAGTTCCAGAAAGCGCCGTTTACAATGCGATACTTGCGGCGGTTGTTTATACGCTCACCCTCGGTCTCGCGCTTGGGGGTCCATGGATACTACGTCGCCGTCTGACCAGCAGGGTAGATCTTGGTCTGACTACTTTACCGACCTGGATGGATATTATATTGGCTCCCGCCGGGGCAGTGATCTATCTACTGGCCAGTGGCATCTTCATTACTCTATTCGCCGTAGCCTTTCCGCAGATCGACCTACAACAAACACAAGATGTGGGGTTTCAGAATCTAGCGAACTACTCACAGTACCTCTTGGCGTTCCTTACGCTCGTCGTGTTGGCACCAGTTGCTGAAGAGGTGCTGTTCCGTGGCTATTTGTACGGTAAGCTTCGTAAACATGCCCCGATCTGGCTGGCAATGCTCGTGACGGCTGTGCTGTTTGGGGCGGCACACGGGCAATGGAACGTGGCGATTGATACATTTGCACTCAGCCTCGTCATGACCAGCCTACGCGAGATAACGGGCAGTATTTGGGCAGGAATCCTGCTCCATATGATGAAAAACGGTCTGGCTTTTTATTTACTCTTTATAAATCCGTCACTACTGGGTACACTATAGGGTAGTATTATGAGAATTTCACAATTATTTACCAAGACCAGCAAGACCGCACCAGCTGACGAAGTTGCCAAGAATGCTCAGCTTTTAATTCGAGCCGGCTACGTATATAAAGTCATGGCTGGTGTCTACGCGTATACTACACTTGGTCTCCGAGTCCTCGAGAATATCAAACAAGTCGTGCGTGAAGAGATGAACGCCATCGGCGGACAAGAACTTATCATGAGTTCTCTCCAGAAGAAAAGTACATGGGAAGAAACGGGACGCTGGGACGATGAGGTGGTCGACGTCTGGTTTAAGTCGAAACTGAAAGATGAGACCGAAGTAGGGTTTGGTTGGTCGCACGAAGAAGCAATCATCGAAATGATGAAGCAATACCTTAAGAGCTACAAAGACCTTCCTATTAATGTCTATCAATTTCAGACCAAGATGCGCAATGAACTGCGAGCAAAGAGCGGGATTATGCGTGGTCGCGAATTTATCATGAAAGATATGTATTCATGTAGCATTGATGCCAAGCAGCACGACGCGTTTTATAATGCGACGATCGAAGCATACAACCGCGTCTACGACCGTCTGGGTATTGGTGACGATACCTATGTGACGTTTGCGAGCGGTGGAGCTTTTACGCAGTTTAGCCATGAATTTCAGACAATCTGTGAAGCTGGGGAGGATGTGATATATCTTCATCGCGAAAAAAATATTGCTATCAATGAGGAAGTACTCAACGACAAGACGCTAACCGAGCTCGGTATAAATCGTGATGAGCTTGAGAAGGTGAAGACGGCAGAGGTTGGAAACATCTTTAACTTCGGTACTCAAAAGAGTGAAGAGACTAAGTTTACGTTTACTAATGCTGAGGGTAAGGAGCAATTCGTTCATTTAGGATCCTATGGGATTGGGATAACTCGAGTCATGGGGGTTATTGTTGAGAAATTTGCCGACGAGAGAGGTATCGTCTGGCCAGAAAGTGTCGCTCCAGCAAAAGTCTATCTTGTCCGAATCGGTGGCGACGCGGCAATTGCTCATGCAGACGAGCTTTACGGCGAATTGACAGCGAAAGGTATTGAAGTACTCTACGATGATCGTGATGAACGACCGGGCACGAAATTCGCCGACGCCGAACTTATGGGGATTCCGTACCGCGTAACAGTGAGTGATCGGCTCCTGGCCGACGAAAAGTACGAACTCACACCTCGAGTGACTGGCGACACCAAGTTATTGACACGCGCCGAGCTGCTTGATACACTAGGGTAATCGCTGACACCTTGTGAGAAACACACACCAGATATAGTGCTTTTGGTAGTGTTCACAACACCATATATGATAAAAAGGATAAATTATGAATAAATTGTATCAGATAACTAAAGAAGGCAAAAAAGAGCTTGAAACAGAGCTCGCAGCCTTAAAAAGTCGCCGCGGAATGATCGCTGAAAAAATTGCTGACGCCCGTGATTATGGTGATCTGAGCGAGAATGCTGAATATGATGCCGCCCGCGAAGAGCAGGGGCTGGTTGAAAGCCGTATTTCTGAAATCGAAGACATCCTTCTCAACGCTGATATCATCAAGGGTGGTAAGAAAACAAGTGTCGGACTCGGCAGCAAAGTCGAACTTAAAAATGGCAAAAAGACGATCAGCTACATAGTAGTCGGGCCAGTTGAGGCCAACCCACTCGAAGGTAAAATCAGTAACGAATCACCAATCGGTGTAGCACTGTTTGGCAAAAAAGTTGGTGAAAAGACGACTGTCACCACTCCAAAGGGCACGATTAACTACGAGATTGTAGCGATTAGCTAAGCAGCAATCGCTTCGCTTTTTTCGGAATTATAAAAATCATTACTATTCTCGGATATATAAATCTGATCCAAAGCATCTTCGAGTGGTAGACCAGCACCTTTCTCTATGAGCGTCTCTGCTGCATTGACTTGATTAAGCGCTGTGTCAAAAAGAAGGTTCGTCTTTTTTGCGTGGTTGAATGCCTCTAATAGGCTTGCTCGACCTGTCCCCCAGAAGCCTTTAATCATTGCATCACACAGTTTACTAGTTGATTCATCGCGCACTCTGTCCCAAGCATTAATGGCCGTCCAGACAACATGAATGCCGATTTCAGTTTTTCGCTCAACTTCTCTTATAGTAGTGACGTCGCCTAGGACGAGGTCGGCGGTATCGCTAATCAGAGAATCAATAGCTTCTTGCTCGTCTGGATGCTGGTGACGAAGGACAACCAAACCATCTAAACTATGAAAAAGGGGAGTAATATTTCGATCTCGCTCTACCTGTAAGGCTTCTACGATGGGCTTCACTTCTTTAGTCTTTACTTCATCGAGTGACATGAGTTGATGGACAAGTTTCCCCATGATCATGGCTCGCTGCTGCTTGGATACCAGCGGAACTTCTTCAGCGGTAGGAGACGATTGCGGGTTTAATGTGTCGATGCTCATGATTCAGTCTTCATGTTTATTTAAATACTACTATTGGCTTCATTATGCTCCCGGTGATATAAAAAAGCAAGAGCGTTTTGCAGCCCAATGAATATGGTATACTGTAACAGATATGGCAACGCTACAGGATTACCGCAATGAACGGCTTCGTAAACTCGAAGAATTAAAGCAGCTTGGTGTTAATTCGTATCCGGCTGATAGCAACCGAACACATGTTACCGATGAAGTAACGTCCAGGTTTGATGAGCTTGAAGGTAAAACCGTTACGGTAGCTGGGCGCGTGACAGGTATTCGGAAATTCGGCAAATTAGCGTTTATTGTCGTCAAGGATTTCTCGGGCTCCCTGCAGCTATTTTTGCACGAACCTGATATGGCACCACTGGATGCTCCTAAGGGAATTCTAGGCATGAAGGAATTACCCCTACTTGATACCGGTGATTTCATCGAAGCTACCGGTACGGTTATTCGAACGAAGACTGGTGAAATTTCAGTGGGCGTAAAGACACTCCGGCTCCTTACGAAATCACTTCGACCGACGCCAACGGAGCTCACTAGTAAAGAAGAACGGTTCCGTCGTCGATACGTCGATATGAATGTGAACCAAGATGTGCGTGATCGGTTTGTGCGCCGCAGTAAATTTTGGCAGACAACGCGTGATTACCTCAATGACAACGGATTTATCGAAGTTAATATTCCTGTCCTCGAACATACCACTGGTGGCGCTGATGCCACCCCATTTGTGACTCATATGGATGCGCTCGACCATGATTTTTACTTGCGTATTTCCCACGAATTACCTCTGAAACGACTGCTTGGAGCCGGATTTGAGAAAGTATATGATCTCGGCCCTCGTTTTCGTAATGAAAACTATAGTGACGAACATCTTCCCGAACACGTCGCGATGGAATGGTACTGGGCATATGCAAACTGGCAAGATGGCATGAAGTTCATGGAAGCAATGTACAAAGATGTTCTGCAAAAAACATTCGGCACCCTGCAGTTCGAATTGAACGGGATGTCAGTCGACATGTCGGGTAAGTGGGAGATTTGGGACTATGCAACCGTCATCAAAGACCGCTACGGTATTGATGTCTACGAGAGTACACTCGACGAGGTCAAAAAAGCGTTAGCTGATAATAAACTCGAGGTTGAACAAACAGAAAACCGCGCTCGCGGAATTGACAAGCTTTGGAAGCATATTCGAAAAGATGTGGTTGGGCCTGTCTGGCTTATCAACACACCTGCGTTTATTAGCCCATTAGCAAAATCAAACCCCGATGACGAGCGTATCGTGCAACGTTTCCAGCCAGTTATTGCAGGCTCGGAGCTCGGCAACGGCTTCTCCGAATTGAATGATCCAGTCGATCAACTGAATCGCTTCAAAGAACAGCAAGCAATGCGAGATGCCGGTGATGACGAAGCCATGATGCTCGACATCGACTTTATTGAAATGCTGGAATATGGCATGCCTCCTGCTTGCGGTTGGGGCTACAGCGAACGTGTCTTTTGGATATTCGAAGGTGTTACTGCTCGAGAAGGTGTGCCGTTTCCGCAGCTACGCACCGAGTACGATCAGACCACCCGCGACATCTACCCAGACGTTAAGCTTACATAGATACTTGCAATTGTATAGTGATCTATACTATACTTAGTATAGTAAATTAATTGAAGGGAACCGTTTTTAAACATGACAAAAATTGCCGTATTTGTGGGGAGTTTGCAGAAAAACTCATTTAACATGCTGCTAGCGCAGAATCTTGAGAAGCTTGCGGGTGAGGGAGTTGAATTTGACTACATCGACCTCAACTTGCCACTATTTAACCAAGATATCGAGGCATCGGCGTACCCCGCTGAAGCACAAGCCATGAAAGATAAAGTAGCCGCGGCTGACGGTGTGTTATTCGTTACACCAGAGTATAACCGGAGTTTCCCGGGTGTTCTCAAAAACGCTATCGACTGGGTGAGCCGTCCATGGGGACATAATTCACTCGATCGCAAACCAACGGCTATCGTGGGAGCCTCGCCAACACCGAATGGTACAAACCAGGCACAGCAACAGCTGCGCAATATCCTGATATACCTGAATACAAAGTTACTTGGCCAGCCAGAAGTTTATTTTGCTGCGGCACATCAGCAATTTGATGAAAATGGTGACGTGGTTGAAGCGGCAAAAGAATCGTTGCAAACTTTCATGGCAACATTCACCGCGTGGGTTGAAGACAAAAAATAGAATACATGTTTCGTGTGGAGAATGAGTACTAATGGGTGCTCATTTTTTGTTTAACGGAATAGATTGACTTCCTGACAAAAAGTAATATAATATAAATAAATTATGACAGCGACAACCCCAGAAGCAATAAGCGATCTCCAGTCGACAACACCCGATTACGACGGTGTTGGCATGCATACAACATTTCATATCGATGAACTGAGTGATACGGAGCTGCATGAGCTACGATGTTTTGATTATGAGGACTTAGCGGCGTTTGGGCTTGGAAGTGTTAGTGACGAGGTCAGTGAAGGGCTACTACTACAATATGAAGAAGAAGTACGGGCGATATTTGTTATGGGTAAGGGCGGACTTCACCGATTTACCGTCAGTGGTACTTCAACGTATGGATTTGAGGTTGCCCATACCGATACGCTCGCGTCTGGAGAATCGTATCAGATCGGAAATCAATCCAGACTGACCCATTTTGCATACAACCGAAGAGGTATTGATAGGTACGAAACCGACCAATACGGTGTCTACTTGCAGGCACTTGAGCGATGCGGATACGGAGCGCTTCAGTCACCGACGAGTCCTCCTATGCCAAGTGGCTGGTTGCGAAGCCTGTTTGGCCTCTCAAAATAGAGAAGAGTAGGGTATAATACTGAGTAATGTTAGACATCCGATTTATCCGTGACAACGCCGACGCCGTGCAGCAAAACGCGAAGAATAAAGGCTACACCGTTGATGTGGCGAAGCTACTCCAGCTCGATGACGACCGCCGTCAATCACAACGGCGAGTCGATGATCTGCGTGAAAAACGCAATGCCAATGCAGCAAAAATGCAAGGTGGTCAGCCAGATCAATCTGTGATTGACGAAGGTAAGCAGCTGAAGATTGCACTCGCCGAACAAGAGAGGTCTTTGAACGAAGCAGACGCGGAATTCCGTACGCTACTTGATAGTATCCCGAACATGATGTTCGGTGATGTACCGATCGGTGGCGAAGAGGATAGTGTAGAGATAAAAAAATGGGGTGAACAGGCTCGTGGCGCCGTTGATCATCTGGACTACGCGGTTAGCCGTGATTGGGTAGATTTTGAACGGGGCGCCAAAGTAGCAGGGGCGAAGTTCTACTTCTTAAAGGGTGATTTGGCGCTACTCGAAAACGCCATTACACAATATGCGCTCGATTTTGTGACTAAAAAAGGTTTCACGTTTATGACGGTACCGCACATGGTCAATAGTCGTGTCGCCACGGGCACGGGATTTGCTCCGCGAACCAGCGATCAAAGTGACGAATACTACATCGAAGGTGAAGATTTATCACTGATTGCTACGGCCGAGATGCCGCTGACTGGATTCCATGCTGATGAGATTATCGACGAAGACAAGCTACCGCTTTTATATGCAGGCCTCAGTCCGTCGTACCGCAAAGAGGCTGGTACGTACGGCAAACACACGCGTGGTCTTTTTCGTGTGCATCAGTTTAATAAACTCGAAATGTACGCATTTACCACGCCCGAACAGAGCGAAGCAATGCACGAAACTATCCGTGAAATCGAAGAGGAACTATGGCAAGCACTGGAGATTCCGTACCATATTATTAATATTGCCAGTGGTGATTTAGGTGCACCAGCAGCGAAGAAGTACGACCTAGAGTACTGGTCAAGCGTGGATGGTGCGTATCGTGAGCTGACGAGTTGTTCAAACTGTACTGACTTCCAAGCTCGTAACCTCAATATCCGCGTTCGTCGTAAAGACGGCAACGTCGAAACACTCCACACCTTGAATGGAACGGCCGTATCGTTAGCACGTTCGCTGATTGCTATGATTGAACATCATCAGCGAGATGATGGGGTATTGAACATTCCCAAACCACTTCGTCCGTACCTCAGTGGTCGCGATACGCTCTAAGTGCTCATGGTATAATAAAAGGTACCGAACCTAACGAAATGGAGGGTAGTATGATTCAAAACATCGACATTACAGGTGTAAAGTTCAGTCTCGACGACACAACCAAAAAGTATGTGACGAAAAAGATTGGACGGTTGGATCGTTATCTTCCCAAGCATGCACGCAAGAGCGTCACGGCTGAGGTTAAGCTCAAAGAAATTAATCGTGAACACGGCAACAAATACGAAGCCGAAGTTATTCTGCATGTTCCCGGCAAGCGGCTAACGGCTCACGATTCGACGATGAATATGCTGGCAGCGATCGATATCGTGGAAGCAAAGCTCGTCACCCAACTAAAGAAATACAAAGAAATGCACATTCCTCATGTTGGCAGGCGCGGAGTGCTGAGTCGGTTTAAGCGAAGTTATGCCAGAGAACTATAATTTGTTCTTTGGTAAAGAAGATAAACCTTTCAAATCCCTTCAAAAACGCGTATAATAAACCATAGTTTTACAGATATTTCAGACAAGTGAGGGACCCCTATTGTGGCGATTAATAGACAAAAAACGCTGACTAAAATCTTCGGCGATCCGCAGAAGAAGACACTGAAGCGACTTGATAAAAAAGTTGAGGCTATTAATGCACTCACTGATACCTACAAAAAGTTTAAAAAAGCAGAACTCCAACAACAAGTGGCAGTGCTAAAGAAGCGACTTGATAAAAAAGATACAACGCTTGATGATGTCCTGCCCGATGCCTTTGCATTAGTGCGCGAAGCCAGTGACCGCATTTTAAAGATGCGTCATTTCGACGTGCAGCTCGTTGGTGGTATCGTCCTCCACGAAGGGAATGTGGCCGAGCTCAAGACGGGTGAAGGTAAGACGCTCATGGCAACACTGCCGAGCTTCCTGAACGCGCTTGAAGGCAAGGGTGTGCACGTGGTGACAGTCAACGACTACCTAGCGCAGCGTGACGCTAGCTGGAACGGCGAACTATTCGAGTTTTTGGGACTATCTGTCGGGGTGATTATAAATGACGCTTCGTTTCTCTACGATAAAGATTTCGACAATGAAGATCACGACGATGTGCGAATGCGAAAACTACGCCCGGTGACGCGTAAAGAAGCCTATGCGGCTGACATTACCTACGGCACCAACAATGAATTCGGCTTCGACTACCTGCGCGACAACATGGTCGATGACGTCGAATTACTTCGTCAGCGCGACCTAAACTTTGCGATCGTGGACGAGGTTGACTCGATCTTGATCGACGAAGCCCGCACACCGCTTATCATTAGCGCGCCGGCTGCTGAAAACCCGGACAGCTACTACCAGTTTGCCAAAGTCGCTGCCAAGCTGGTGCCGGACGACTTTATTTTGGACGAAAAACGCCGTAGCGTATCACTCAGTGACACGGGGGTTGAGAAAGTTCAAAAACTACTGGGTATCAAGAATCTCTACACACCGGACTACGTTCGATCTGTCTATCACCTCGATCAAGCCTTGCGCGCCCAGACCCTGTTTAAGCGCGACAAAGATTATGTCGTGACTAGTGCCGGTGAAGTAATTATTGTCGATGAACATACCGGTCGTTTAATGCAGGGACGTCGTTATAACGAAGGCTTGCACCAGGCCATTGAAGCCAAAGAGAATGTGCCGGTGCTGCAAGAGAGCATGACGTTGGCTACCGTCTCGTTCCAGAATTATTTCCGCATGTACGCCAAACTATCCGGTATGACGGGTACGGCTTTTACCGAAGCCGAGGAATTCCAGCAGATCTACAGTCTCGATGTGGTGCAGGTTCCGGCCAACAAGCCGCTGATTCGTAAAGATAAAGAAGACTTGATTTTCAAGACTGAAAAAGGAAAATTAAAGGCGGTTGCCGAAATCATTAAGGAGCATCATGAGGCGGGACGTCCTGTCCTGGTAGGGTCAGCTTCGATTGCTAAGAATGAGTTGATTGCGGGCTATCTCGACAAAGAGGGCGTCACGTACGAACTGCTGAACGCCAAGAACAATGAACGCGAAGCCGCCATTATCGAAAAAGCTGGTCAAAAAGGTGCTATCACGCTGGCTACCAATATTGCTGGTCGTGGTACTGACATCAAACTTGGTGACGGCGTCACTGAACTTGGTGGACTCGTCGTGATCGGGTCTGAGCGACACGAATCTCGCCGTATTGATAATCAGCTGCGTGGTCGCGGTGGCCGTCAGGGTGATCCTGGTGAGACACAATTCTTTGTGTCGACCGAAGATGACCTGATGCGTATTTTCCAAGGTGAGCGGATTGCCGGACTCATGGATCGGCTTGGTGTTGACGAAGATACCCCGATCCAAAACAAAGCTGTTTCCAAAACTTTGGAAGCTGCCCAGAAGCGGGTTGAGGGCTACAACTTTGACACCCGTAAAAACGTCGTTCAATACGACAACGTGATCAATCGTCACCGTAAAGTGGTCTACTCTATGCGCCGTAAGATTCTCGAGGGTGGTATTATCAAGCCGGAGATTGAGCGATTGATGAAAGAAAAAACTCGCGAGCTGGTGAATGTTCCTGCTAAGAATAATAAAAATTTTGCGAGTGAATTTAATTCGGTTTTCCCGGTTGATGACAAGCTCATCGCCGAAATTGGCCAAGAGAAGAAAGACAAAACCCGACTTGAACTAGCCGAGGCACAGGTCGAAAAGCTCTATAGTGCCAAAGAGAAGGAACTTACCAGTGACGTCTTGCGAAAAGTAGAGCGCGAAGTATATATGCAGGTGCTTGATACGCTTTGGATGCAGCATCTTGAGAACATGCAACACCTACGTGAAGGTATCCACTGGCGCAGCGTAGGACAGCGCGATCCACTCGTCGAATATCGAGCTGAGTCACAAAAATTGTTTGATAGCTTGCAAGCAACGCTACGCGAAGAAGTGATCCGAGCAGTGATGCACGTTCACAAACACGACGTAGTCGCTAAAGAGGAGGAAGACCACGATACTGAACTGACTCGCCTGGCCGAGAAAGCGGTGGAGCGGGGCGTCAATGAGCTTGGGGCTGGCGAAAGTAGCCGCGACAATGACTTTAAGCAGAAAAAAGCTGTCAGTGTGGCTGAAGTTGGAAAAAAGAAGAATACTGCTCGCAAGAAAAAGAAAACCCAGCGACAGAACAAGAAGAAAAACCGTAAATAAATCGTTTGAGTGTGGGCAGAAAGTTGTAAAAGTACGTGAAGCATACCATTGAAGAAGTTCGTTTGAAAAATGGCGCCAGAGGCCTGTTAATTGATATTCCCGGTGCTACCGTGATGAGCTTTCAATTTCATTTCCGCGCAGGTAATCGCTACGTAAAGTCTAAGGACATCTACGAAACAGCTCATATTATGGAACACATGGCGTTCGGTGCCAACGCTGAGTATAAAAATGAGCACGACTACGAAGCCGACTTTACGAAGAATGGCGCCTACCACAATGCCTACACCAGCGAATTTGCTATGGGCTACGTCGCTGAATGTGCGGATTTTGAGTGGGATCGGGTTCTTCACCTCCAGCGTCTGGCTGTCTGTGAGCCACGCTTCACCAACGACTCTCTCGAGGCCGAAAAAGGCAATGTTCGCAATGAATTAACCGGCTTTTTGAATAACCACAACCGAGTACTGTGGCCAAAAGTACAACAGTTATTAGGTGAGGATATCTATAGTTATCGTCAACGTCTCAGGACAATTGCCGACGTTACACTCAGTGACATTAAAGAGCACCACGCGCGAACTCACACCGCCGACAATCTACGTTTTGCTATCGCTGGAAAGCTCCAGGGTCGCAAGAGCGAAATCAAGCGACAGCTGGAAGAATGGCCACTACCGGGTGGTGAACGATTCGAAATTCCTCGTGACGAACTAACGAGTGCCAATCCGGCACTGATTCGCCGAAAAGAAGCCTCAAACCTGACGTTTGGTTGGTCGATGATCGTACCGCGCGAATTGAGCGACGAAGAATCAGATGCGATGGACGCCCTTGACCATATACTAACGGGCACAATGCATTCCCGTATTTTTGGTGCGGCTCGTCAAAAAGGCCTGGCCTACGGTATGTTCAGCGACACTGCGGTGAATTTTCACGAGAGTAGCTGGGATTTCGGTGGCCAAGTAAATCTCGAGACCGCCTCACAGTTGTTTGATATTATGGTACGTGAATTAAATTCTGTACTACGGGGCGATATCACCGAAGCTGAAGTCGAAGCCGCCAAATCGTACGGCATGGGTCGGTATCAGATGGGCGCGCAGACAGTCGCTCAAATTGCCAACTTCTACCTCAACCGGTATTTTGCCGACGGGGTTGTCAAAGATTATTATAAAGTACCGGAATTCATCCAGAACACGACACGTGAATGTATTATCGATACAGCCAGAGAGTTCTTCAAATCTGGCACCTGGGTACTGGCTGGTGTCAGTAGTGGTGAAAAAGAAGATCTGGTGCAGCTGAACGATAAACTAGCAGTCCTGTTTGAAACACGCTAGAATAAGGCTATGAAGATTGCAATTGCTGGCTACGGCGCAGAAGGTAAGGCCAGCTTCTTGTATTGGAATACACCCGAACATGACATCACGATTGCGGATGAACGGGAATCGGTCGATGACCTACCTGCAGGGATCGCAACCATTCTTGGAGCTGAAGCGTTTCAAAAGCTAAGTAGCTTTGACCTAGTCATCCGAACCGCTGGACTGGCACCCGAAAAGATTGTGACTGATGGAAAAGTATGGTCGGCCACCAACGAGTTTTTTGCGAAGAGTCCAGCACCAATCATTGGCGTGACGGGGACGAAGGGCAAGGGGACAACGGCCAGCCTCATTACTAGCATCCTAAAGGCCGCTGGTAAAACCGTTCATCTGGTCGGCAATATCGGTACGCCCGCCTTGGAAATCCTGCCAGTGATCACTGCTAATGATATCGTGGTGTATGAGCTCAGTAGTTTTCAGCTGTGGGATCTTGAAAAGAGCCCCAGCATAGCTGTCGTACTGATGATTGAACCTGACCACCTCAATGTGCATCGTAATCTTGAAGAATACATAGAAGCCAAGGCCAATATCCGCCGCCACCAAGGCCCGGATGACTACTGCATCTACCATCCGACAAATGCCTATGCTCATCAGATCGCCACAACAGGAATTGGCGAGCAGCGCGCAGCGCGCTACGGCACCCCTGACGATAATGAAGTATACATTAAAGAGAATACATTTTTTATTCGAGACACCGCGATCTGTAGCGTGGACGCTTTACAACTTCCAGGGACTCATAACCAAGAGAATGCCTGTGCAGCTATCAGTGCTGCGCGTCATGTAGGGGTTGATAATGAAGCGGTTGAGCGAGGTTTACGATCGTTTGAGGGGTTGCCTCATCGACTTGAGCTAGTCCGCGAACTCGATGGCGTGGCATATTATAATGACAGTTTTTCATCAGCTCCGGGCGCAACAATTGCTGCCATTCGAGCCTTTGATCGCCCTGAAATACTGATTATTGGTGGTACCGACAAGGGTGCGGACTTCAGCGAACTGGCACAAGCCATCCGGGAAAATCAACAGGTAAAACAACTCGTCATCATGGGCACAATTGGTCATAAACTAGCGGACTTCCTTCGTCAGCAAGGCGTAACGGCAGCGATTGAAGAGGTGGATGCAAAGACAATGTTAGAGGTTATTGGCCGAGCCCGAGAATATGCAGTTCCTGGAGATATCATCATTCTTAGTCCGGCATGCGCGAGTTTCGATATGTTCAAAAATTTTGAAGACCGAGGCAATCAGTTTAGAGATTTGGTGCGAGCCCTATGACGCAGTTTATTTTTGATTCATATTCCTTTGACCATAAGAGCGAGGAGGCTACGTTTCATTATTTGTTTTCAGACGGCCGTCAATTTACCGAAACAGTTCAGTTTAACGCCAGTCAAGAATATAATGCGAACGTGCTCGATAGGGCGTTGTTTCTAGCCTTTGTACTGATCGGCACCTCCTACTACAAGACATTTCCAACGCGCGAGGTAGTATTCACGAATCACTCCATCGATGTTCAGCAAGTGGAGTTCTTCAACAGCGTATACCAGGAAGGTATGAGTCAATTTGCATTTGAAAACGGACTGACCCGAGATCAGCTGGCACAGTTTGTTTCAACCTCTGATCAAACAGAGGAGCCGCCCGCGTATGAGGGTCGTGGCATTCTGGCGCTCGAAAGCGGCGGGAAAGACTCACTCCTGGTGGCATCGCTCCTCAAAGCGGCGGGAAAAGACTTTACGCCGTGGTACGTCACCAGCTCTCTCGAGCACCCGCAGGTGCTTGATACATTTAAGGAGCCGCTGCTGGTTACGAAGCGCACACTTGATCATACGGCGTTGGCAAAGGCTCGGGATGAGGGTGGTAAAAACGGTCATGTTCCTGTTACATATATCTTGCAAAGCCTCGCACTTGTTCAAGCGATCCTGCTCGGAAAAGATACGATTCTAGCATCAATTGCTCATGAGGGTGAAGAAGCCCACGACTGGATTGGTGATCTGCCGGTGAATCACCAGTGGTCAAAGACCTGGAGCGCTGAACAAGCGCTCGTATCGTACATCGATACCTATGTGGCGACAGGTTTTGCAATCGGCTCGCCACTACGGCAGTTCAGCGAATTAAAAGTCGCCGAACTATTCGTCGCTCATGCATGGGATGAGTACGGACACAGCTTCAGCTCTTGCAATGTGGGGAATTATCAACAAGGTCACGGCAACTCAGCACTGAAATGGTGTGGCGAGTGTCCGAAGTGTGCTAATTCGTATTTATTATTCGCACCATTTTTAGATGCCGTCGAATTACAATCGCTCTTCAATGGGCAGGATTTATTCATAAAACCACTTCTTGAAAATACTTTTAAAGGATTACTTGGCGTTGATGGGATTATGAAACCGTTTGAATGCGTTGGAGAGATTGATGAGTTGCGCTTGGCGTATCACAGAGCTCTCGCAGAAGGTGGCTACCACCCGTTACCGTTTGAAGTACCCGAGTCATCATTTGACTATACAAAGACGTATCCCACTCAGTCGTGGGCTGCAAAAATGTTACAATAAGGGTACATGCAACCACTTCTCAAACGCCTGACGACCCTTCGAGCAGATATCGCGGCTGCCTCCGAGCAGCTTGCCATTGACGAGAAGGCTTCCCAAGCTGCCAGTCTGGAGTCAGAACTCAACCAGTCTGAGGTGTGGAATAACCCCATTAGCGCACAGGAAAAGAGCAAACAACTCGCCGCTTTAAATAATATCGTACAGCCATGGCAAACACTGAAGACCCAAGCGAACGATATCGCTGAATTGATGGAATTTGATGACCCCAGTCTTTTGAAAGAAGTCGAGGGGCAGGTGAGCGCACTCGAGCTTGAATTGGCTGCCCGCAAGAAAGATCTATTATTCAATGGTAAATATGACGACCATAACGCTATTATTCGCATTAGTGCCGGTGTCGGTGGGACTGACGCCCAAGATTTTGCTGAAATGCTCGAACGTATGTACCTGCGCTGGGCAGAGCGGGCGGGGATTGATGCAAAAATCGTGGAGCGTTCGGCCGGCGAAGAGGCTGGTGTGAAAACCAGCCTGATTGAGTGCGTTGGCGTCTTTGCCTATGGCAAATTGCGCAGCGAAAACGGCGTGCACCGACTCGTGCGGCTCAGTCCGTTCAACAGTGATAATCTGCGTCAGACCAGCTTTGCGCTAGTAGAAGTTTTGCCGCAAATCGATCGACCCGACGAGGTGGAGCTAGATGATAAAGACCTCAAGATTGATGTCTACCGCGCCGGCGGCCACGGTGGACAGAGCGTTAACACCACCGATAGTGCTGTGCGCGTGACACACCTGCCGACCAATATTGTGGTGGCTATCCAAAATGAGCGCTCACAGTTACAAAATAAAGAAACGGCACTCAAGATTGTACGTTCCAAGCTAGCTCAGCTGCAGCTGGAGCAGCACGCTGAAACGATTGGCGATCTCCAAGCCGGGGAATCGGCTAATTGGGGCTCTCAGATTCGAAATTATGTCCTACATCCATACACACTTGTTAAAGATACCCGGACTAAATACGAAGAAAACGATACCAAGGCAGTGCTTGATGGCAAAATTGATGGTTTTATGACGGCCTATCTCGAAGCACATCTCGGATAATCTTGGTAACTGGTAACGCTTTTGTTTCATATGTTCAGCGAGTATAGTGATATACAAGAAATAAGGAGATAGATCATGGCAGAACTTCACAGGGATATACCGCGCGAGCCATCACTGCTAGATACCGCGATGAGGATTGAGAACCCAGAACATCTAGAGCGACTTAAGCTCAAGCTTGAAGAGTATAAAGAACGGACTAAAAAGCGAGCAAAACGAGTGGAGGATACCCATCCTGATCTTCAATTATTGCAAGTTGGCCCAGATATCTTCAAGGAGCCGATTCTCGACTATGTAGTTACTGCTGCTGCCGTGCGCGACACGACGACTGACCCAATCGTGATTACTGAAGTGGCTCTTGCTGTGGGAGAGGCGACAGGTTACGATGTTTCTCGATCTGTGACAGTGCCATTTCGCTACAATGACGATGGAATGGTGTTCGAGCCAGACTTTAAGCAACTCCGGCAAGAGGCGACACTCGCAGACCTCGGATTCTCAAGTGCATACGCAGTCATTAAAGCGTACGCAAATAACGATCTCTGGGGTATTGAAGGTGGCACTGGTCTTCCCTCTATCCCTGTCGGAGAATAGATAGGACATGACCAAGACAGTCAAGCAACTAACGCTTCTTTTCCTCAGAGAAGATAATCGTATTCTCCTTGCCATGAAAAAACGAGGCTTTGGAGTGAACCGCTGGAACGGGGTTGGCGGCAAAGTTGAGGCTGACGAGTCACTCGAGATGGCGATGGTGCGTGAGACACAGGAGGAGATTGGAGTAACGCCGATCAATTACAAAAAAGTCGGAGACATTCGCTTTGACGAATTCTTCAAAGGTGAACCGACGCTGATGCATGTTCATGTATTTGTCGCCAATCAGTGGGAAGGGTCACCGACCGAAACAGAAGAAATGAAGCCAGCCTGGTTTGATGTGAATAATATTCCGTATGCACAAATGTGGCCTGACGATCCGTACTGGCTACCTCTGGTAGTAGATGGCTATAAAGTTTCTGCCGATTTTACGCTCGATGAAAATGATGTAATCATAAGCTCCGACGTACAAAAGGTCGAAGAACTTCCTGCACGCCTCGAGTAATGCACCGGCTGCTTATGCTATAATGAAATGTAATGATTCTGTTAGATAGGGTAACAAAAACCTACGGTAAAGATAGCTCAAAACCGGCCATAAATCGGGTGAGTCTTCATATTGAACCTCGTGAATTCGTGATCTTGGTAGGAACCAGTGGCGCCGGTAAGTCGACGCTGTTAAAACTCCTAACCCGCGAAGAAAAACCGACCAGCGGCAAGATCGTGGTGGGCGGTATCGACTACGACACTCTGCGCGACAAACATATCCCGTTGCTACGTCGTAAGATTGGTGTTGTTTTTCAGGATTTCAAACTTCTACCACAGCGCACCGTCTATGAAAATATTGCCTTCGCCCTGGAGATTGCCGGCATGACCAATCGTGAAATTCGCAGCACTGTGCCAAAAGTTATCGAATTAGTCGGACTGACAGGCAAGGAAAAGAACTTCCCGCATCAACTCTCCGGTGGTGAACGACAACGCGTGGCAATTGCGCGTGCGGTCGTGCGTCAACCGAAGATCTTGATTGCCGATGAGCCAACTGGTAACCTCGACCCGCGCCACAGTTGGGATATCGTCCGCCTGCTTGAAAAGATTAATAAATACGGCACGACAGTACTGCTGACGACGCACAACGTCGATATTGTTAATAAGCTCAAGCGCCGTGTGGTCACATTGGAACACGGCAAGATTACGAGTGACCAAGCTGAGGGGAGCTACAGGCAATGAGCAAGCAAAAAGTCGATGCTAAAGCTTTCGCCCAACGCCGTCGCAAACGTCGCCAATGGCTGACGTTTGTCCGCATGTGCCGCTACGGCGTGAACAACTTCAGCCGAAATACATGGCTGACGGTAGCAGCTACAGCCGTTATGACGATTACTCTGTTGATCATCTTCATAACATTATCGGCTCGTAATATTCTAGCCGATAGCCTGACGGAAGTCAGTAAAAAAGTCGACATGTCGATCTATCTCGATAAAGCGACTACCGATGTCGACGCCGGCAAAATTGCTGCTTCGATTGAGACTCTGCCATCTGTTAATAGTGTGACCTATGTTTCTCCTGCACAAGCTAGGAAAGATGTTGCTGAGCAAAACAAGAACAGTGACGGCACACTACAGGCGCTCAACGAGGCGTCCAATGAGTTACCAGGAACCCTCAGGGTTAGTCTTCGCGATATCAATGATACCTCTGAACTGGATACATATGTCCAAAAAAATGCCTTCCTCAAGAAACACATTGATACCAAGCGCGAACCATCATTTAGCGGAGGAGGTAAAAGCACTATCCAAACAATTGCGAGCTGGGTCGGCTTTGCCGAGAAACTTGGTCTGCTCGCTAGCAGCGTATTTATTGTGCTGTCATCGCTCATCGTCTTCAATACGATTCGTATGGCGATTTTCAACCGAAAAGAAGAGATTCAAATGATGAAACTCATCGGGGCAGACAAAAGCTTCATCCGTGGTCCGTTTATTGTCGAGGCTATCGTCTATGGCTTTATTGCTGCACTGGTCGCCACCGGGCTCGGCATTCTGATACTGGTCGGTGCAAAAGACGGTTTGACGGCATTTGGTATTATCGTTCAGCCGACAATCGATGTGGCGATTATCTATAGTCCATTCGTGTTGATGATTATGATTGTCGCCGGTGCGCTGATCGGCGTCATCTCGTCTCTGTTTGCGACCCGAAAATATCTAAAAATATCGTAAGCGTAAGCGTTGACACTTCCGCCTCGTCGTGCTAGCATAGAACTAATGAAACAACGGTCCACCACACCAGTTTCGACCTCTTTTACTGCCAAGGCAGTTCTTGTCGCTGCCGTCGTCTTGATGGCTATTGCTGGACCCGTGCAAATGGCGACCACAGTAAAAGCCGACCGCTACGACGACCAGATTGCGGCTATTCAGCAAGAAGTTAATCGATACCAAGCAGCTGCTAACGAGCTAGCGGGCAAAGCGGACACATTGCAACGCGAACTGAGTCGGCTTAACAACGAGAAGGCACAGCTACAAGCTCAGATTGATCTAAGCCAAGCCAAGTACGACAAACTCGTCAGCGACATCGCTCAGACTGAAGCCAAGATCGCCGATAACCGAAAAGCGCTTGGTGAAACGATTGCTGACCTCTATATCGATGGAAAAGTGTCACCCCTGGAGATGTTGGCTAGTAGCAAGAACATCGGTGACTACGTGGACAAACAATCATACCGCGAAGCCATTAGCACCAAGCTGACGAGCACAATCGAAGAGATCAAAGCCCTCAAGAAAAAACTTGAAAGCGACAAAATAGATGTTGAACACATTCTGGCAGATCAAAAGAATCAGCGCGAAGCATTGACGGCAAAAGAGAATGAGCAACAGAAGCTCGTTAATGATACGAAGGGTGAGGAAGCAGCTTACCAGAACCTTTCAGCGAGCAAGAACCAAGAAATTTCCAACTTACGAGCAGCTCAGGCAGAGGAAAACCGTCGTGCGATGCGCAGCCTCGGCTTTGGTTCGATCCCTGCTGGTATTCCTGGAGGTGGTGGTTACCCTGGCGCGTGGGCGAACGCTCCACTTGATGCCTACATCGATCCATGGGGTCTTTACACCCGTGAATGTGTTAGTTACGCTGCCTGGAAAGTCCACAGCACCGGACGATTCGTACCACACTTCGGTGGACGCGGAAATGCCAACCAATGGCCATCAACCGTCGCTGCTTATGGTATTGACAGTGGTTCGACACCACGTGCTGGCTCAGTAGCGATGTGGCCTATCGGTTACTACGGACATGTTATGTATGTTGAAGCGGTCAACGGCGACGGTACGATTAATGTCAGCGACTACAACCTCAACTGGGACGGTAATTACCGTAACTATGATCGCCCCGCAGGTGGTCTGACGTACATCTACTTCTAGCCAAGTAATTATGGTAAATCCTATAGCGCATCTCATCCGAGGTGCGCTATATAAATGAAATAGAAACTTGTTTCTATTTCTCTCGCTTCGCTAATGCTATAATCATAAGAGTTATTACTATTGTTTAGATAGGGGAACCTGTGCCAACTCACCATTTACCTGAGCCTGCCGCCGCGCGGCCGCAACGTACTATTTCAAAAAGCTTATTATTCCTCTCAATCACACTCGCGATTGTAGTTGGTTTTGTGGCGGGGACACGCAGTAACGAGTTACTGGGCGCTATTGCCCCACTAGTTGGCATTAAAGTCGCCACGGGGACGATCAATCTCGACAGGGTGCAAACGACCTATCAACAGCTTAAGGCCAACTATGATGGCACGCTCGACGAGCAAGCGCTGATCGATGGGGCGAGCCGCGGGCTGGTAGCGGCCGCAGATGATCGCTATACAGTCTTTATGGATACCAAAGAAGCAGGTGACTTCGACAAGGACCTGTCCGGCGAAATTGGCGGCGGCATCGGGGTTGAGCTTGGTATGAGAAACGAACAGCCGACAGTGATTCGGGTGCTGGAAGGTAATCCAGCCGAGAAAGCCGGCCTTAAAGCAGGTGACACGATTGTCACGATCAATGGCCAGTCAGCAGTCGGGTGGGATACTGCAAAAGTCGCCGAGAAAATACGCGGTGAAGTCGGGACGACAGTCAAAATCGTGGTTGATCGCAGCGGTGAGGCAAAAGAATTTACGATTACCCGTGCCACTGTGAACAATCCAAGTGTTCAGAGCCGAGTCGAAAATGGCATTGGCATTATGAAGCTGACAAGATTTGACGAGAATACCAGTACGCTCGCCAAAAAAGCAGCCGAGAGTTTCAAGCAGCAAAACGTCAAGGGAGTAATCCTTGACCTTCGTGGCAATGGTGGTGGCTACGTCGAAGCAGCTCAAGCAGTGGCGGGTCTGTGGATTGATAACAAAGTTATTGTCTCGGAACGAACGAATGGCAAGGTGACTGACGAACTGAAATCAACCAGTAACCCAGTTCTTAAGGGTATTAAGACGATTGTGCTTGTTGATGGCGACAGTGCCAGTGCGAGTGAGATCGTTGCGGGAGCCTTGCAGGACTACGGCGTGGCAACACTGGTAGGTCAAAAGACATTCGGCAAAGGAACGGTTCAGAAAGTCCTTGATCTTGGCGCGGGCACAAAGCTGAAGGTAACGGTCGCACGTTGGTATACGCCAAAAGGCAAGAACATCACTAAAGATGGCATTAAGCCAGATGTGAGCGCTACGCTTACCAAAGAAGATATTAATGCAGGGATCGATCCCCAACTTGACGCAGCACTCAAGCTATTTTTATAGACAACGCTTGTGCTTTTACCGATAACTCGCTACTATGGAGGTACTATGGATGTAAAAAAGAAAATTCTTTTAGTCGAAGATGATATTGCGCTGGCCTCAGTCTATCGCTCACGTCTCGAACTAGAAGGCTTTGAGATCAAAGAAGTCAACAACGGCGAGGATGCACTGTCGGCTGCCGTGGCGTTCAAGCCAGATCTCGTCTTGCTGGATGCGATGATGCCGAAGATCAGCGGTTTTGACGTACTCGATATCCTCCGCAATACACCGGACACCGCCCACATCCGCGTGATTATGTTGACGGCTCTCAGTCAGCCAAAAGATAAGGAACGTGCCCAAAACCTGGGTGTTGACGATTATCTTGTGAAGTCACAAGTCGTGATTGGTGACGTCGTTGAACGCGTGAAACATCACCTTGGTATAAGCGAAACCCCTCAAGCTTAAAGCGCATACAACTCTCTAAAGTATAAGCATATTGACAGATGGGCAATAATTTGCTATCGTTTATATAACACAATCAAAAATACATACGGCACATATGACAGAATTTAACCACCACATTAATGACTTTGACCCAATACATAACGAACAACATCGTCGTGAGATTGAGCTTGCTTCCGAAGATCTTCGCCTTCTTCTTGAGGCGAGAGACATATCACCTAGCGATGTTCTACTATGGGGTTATAATGCAAAGGCTCCTCGACCAGAGAATGGCGAGCATAGCCTAGAAGACGGACGTCGACGCTTGCATGTCGGTAGTCTGGAAGATACTCGACTATCTACGTACGTAGGGCCCGGTGATCAAGAACAACAAGAAGAAGCATGGATGGTAAACCCCCTTAAATATGCTATTGAGGGTGGTTTCTTAGAAGTATTTAGGCGTGAGAGGCTTGAAGCTCTCCCCCACGAAAAAGATGAAGATGGATTTGGTACGATGATCGTAGAGGCCACAGATGAAGATATGCATCATGCAACGGCATTAAGATCACACATTAACGTTATTCGGGATCCAAAAGCAATCAGAGTGAGTGAGAGTGACTATAAGCTTCTAACCAGCAATGCCGACCCACGAAGTATTGCAGAAGCTTTTGATGTTGAGCTTAACTCCGGTATTGTTAAGGTTGAGATAGAAACACCAGAGGGTCAGAGTCGTATAAAATATATTAATACAGTAGAGAATGATTTTGGTGTTTCGGTCAGCAACGTTATTGAAGTTGGGCGTCTGACTACATCCATTACATCTGAAGCGGTGAGCCTGGGTGATGTAGGGGATGATGCGTTACACGAAGAACAGGGCTCCCATGAACAATCACTAGAAAAAAATGAATCCAAAAATCGATCCGATGAATTTATGGAAAGAATTGAAGAATCACGGAGACTATTCAAGAATGCATTTAACGCATTTAAAGATGAATTTGAAGAAAGGATGCGTAGTATGGAGCAGCCCCAATTTACGAATCTTACCAATGCGATTGATCAGTTGCAGTACCGTGAGGGAGCAAAGGATGCATTTATTAATGATTCGCAGACCACATTAGTAGATCTTCGCACCTATATTGAACAAGACAGTCAAGACTTTAGTAATGTTTTACAACCGTTGGTCCGGCAACTTGCCGAAGAGACAGAAGCAATGACACTTGAAGTACACCATTCTGAAGTAGCCGACAATGATCTATTGGGTGCGATATCAGGACTAGCGCGATTGGTTGAGCAAGTTCAAAGCTTGATGGCTCAGTACGAACCCATGACAGTGGATGTAGTCGATAAGATTAGTCGGTATGTAGATTCGTTAGGTAGCTTTGGCTATGACTCCTGGGGTGCCGAGACATATATGAGTATGTTTAGACAAAGCCTTCCCCAGCTTGAAGATGCTATATGGAGCCGACGCCGTCTTATTGAAAATATTGCGAGCGAGATAGGCAACTAATACCCTGACTCAGCTGACTCCTTCTGCATTGACATAAAATTACACTCCTGCATTAAGGAGTGTAATTTCATTATTACAACCAGTGTAGCTACTGAACGGCAACTTGAGTACGAGGGACAGTTCGGCCAGTGAAGTGAGTTTTGCGAATCTTTTTAAAGCTCACGATACCATCTTTTTGGGCGTGGATTGTGAAGTCCTTGCTGATAAATGTACCTGGGCCAGCGACTTTTGTTGAGCCACTCTGACGAACCAAGACTTCGCCAGTTGACACCGTTTGGCCACCAAAGCGTTTAACACCGAGTCGGCGACCGGCGTTGTTGCGGTTGTTTTTGCTAGAACCACCAGCTTTGACATGTGACATAGGATAGGCTCCTTAAATTTAATAACTTTGTTGTAGCACTTCGTTGTTCGGAAAACTGTGAAATCTCACCGTTTTCACTCACTTCCTTGCACTATGAATCAATCTGTCCAATTGTACCGAAAACCGGGCCTTTCGTCAAGAGGTAACGACTACTTTTTGATAAGCACCAAAAGCTCACGGGCGACGATTTGATCTTCACGGTAATAGAGGAGATCTAAAGGTGAGACGTTCTTGAACGCCACTCGTTCGTAGTCGAGGTTACCCAGTTTGTCGACGAGCGAAAGGTGGGTAAATGTCCCGTTAGCATCTTTCCAGGCGGGGATAGCCAAGCAGAGGGGGGTGCCGGATTTTATTTGAGTACCAACATTTTTCAAAAACGATGAGAGGATGTGGTCGCAGTTGCGACGAACTTCGCCTAATTTTGATGTTGAGGGTGGTGCACTGAAGGGTTGACCAAGGTAGGTTTCGGCAACGACAGCGTCAATCGGCTGTTGCCAGACGGCTGTCATGGCATCGCCCGGCTGGATAGTGCTGGTGACGGATATGTGGTGCGAGTTCGCCAGCCACTCAAGGTTCACTTTCGAATAATCGACCATTTTCTCAGATAGATCCGTTCCGTAGACTGGGTAGCCCATAAGAGCTGCTTCTTGGAGAATGACACCAGTACCACAAAACGGGTCGAGAATCCGTGAATGTTCAGGTGCAGCAGAAAGATTGATCATTATTTGAGCCAATTTCGGCGGTAACATACCGACAAAGGCATCGCGCTTGGGTCGTTCTTGATCGCGCTTGGCATAGGCAGTGATATTTTGGGCACCGATGCTTTCAGCGACAATAACCTTGCCACCCTTGCCACGAACAATCAATAACTCGACTTTATTATCAGACAAGCCTAATTTATTGTGGTGAGACGTCGCCGAGCTGAGCTCGGCTTCGGCGTTGGGGATGAGACGGAGGCTGGCGCTTGATCCTTTGAGACGTTGTTTGAGCACGATGCCCGTCCTTTGAACCTCTCGGGGTGTGACGTCGAGTCCGTAGACACTAATACCTAGCGTGATCTTGCCGTCGTATTTCGACCAGGCATCGGCGTACTGGGTGATAATCTTTTGGCTGACCTGGCGCCAATCCCCAGATAGTTCAGCTACGACGCGACCAGCTTTTAAGGTGCCGCCTAGTCGCGCAATCGAAAATTCATCGGTTGTGATTGTCGCCGAGGTTGGCGAAAAAAACTCGACCGAGTCGCTGCCATGAACGCGTTCTAATTCGGCGATGCCAAGCGCCGGTTGGCGACCAAGAATTGCGATATACATATACCCTTTAGTATAGCGTACAACGGCAGTATTAGAGCGAAGAGGAGACCACTTTCTCCTATTCCGAGAGTACGCGCTGTTACACGTAGTATAATGAGGGTATGTCGTTTCGAATGGGGTTAAGTATTTTTACTGTGGTCTTTTTGGCCATTATTGTATTTATTTCCCGTCATGAGATAGCGCATGCCTGGGAGCTTTTAGCCCGAGTCAATATCTGGATACTATTGCTCCTTATTCCAGGCCAAATCTTGGTGTACTACACCGGTGGGGAAATGATCTTTTCCTATCTCCGTTCGAAAAAATCGATTGAAGACGTGAAAGGCGTAGAACTAACTCGCATGTCGCTCGAGCTCAATTTCGTCAATCATATTTTACCCAGCGGCGGCGTGAGTGGCCTGTCCTATATGAACTGGCGGCTCGGTCATTATGGGGTGAGGGCCGGACGAGCGACGATGGCTCAAGTCGTGAAATATGCAGCCGGGTTTGGTGCTTTTGCGGCTCTGCTCGTTGTCGCGGTCATTCTGGTGACAATCGATGGTCAGGTGAACCGTTGGATTATTCTCATCAGCTCATCGCTAGTAGGCATTATGTTTACTGTCGTGGCCTCAGCTGTTTTCTTGCTCAGCAATAAGCGAAGAATTGATCGATTTGCCGTTTGGGTTCATCGCGTAGTCAATGGCGGTATCTACAAGCTGAGCCTCGGTCGTAAGCCGCATCTAATCGAACGAGATGTCATTACTAATTTTTTTGAAGAGTTACATCATGATTTTGTGGCGCTTGCTCAGGATAAGCAATTGCTCATTAAACCATTTCTATGGGGTCTTCTGTACATGGGAGGCGACGCGCTGTTGTTTATGATTACCTTTTGGGCGCTTGGTGTCAGCGTCAATCCAGCAATTATCTTGATCGCCTACGGCGTGGCATCGATTGCTGGCTTTTTCGTCGTGACACCAGGCGGTGCTGGTGCCTACGAGGCCATCATGGTGTCATTTTTGGCAATTGCTGGTGTGACGAGCGGCGTGGCGATCGCCGGTATCGTATTGACGCGAGTTATATTGCTGCTCGGCACAATTATATTCGGATATATATTTTACCAACATGCACTGATAAAGTATGGAAAACACACGAAACCCCCTATTCACGGTTAGCGATTTTATCGCTTTAACCAATCAAACGCTTGAGTATGCCTACCCAAGCGTAGAGGTTGAGGGCGAGGTGGCCAGCTTCAAGATTAACCAAGATAAATACGTCTTTTTTGATCTCAAAGACGGTGGTGGCAGCATCGGTTGTTTTATGACGGTCTGGCAGCTACGTCAGCCAATCGAAGATGGCATGAAAATTATTGTGACGGCCACACCGAAGCTCACCCAGTGGGGTAAGTTTAGTCTGACGGTTCGAGCGCTCAGACCAAGTGGGGAGGGGAGTTTGAAGAAGAGCTTTGAACTTCTCAAAGCCAAGCTGGATAAAGAGGGTCTGTTTTCGGCGGAGCGTAAACGTGCACTGCCTGCTCTCCCGCAGCATATTGCGGTAATCAGTAGTACGCAAGCTGCCGGATACGCAGATTTTATAAAGATTATCAACGATAGGTGGGGCGGCTTGAAAGTTGATGTAGCGCATGTCCAGGTGCAGGGAACTGATGCGCCCGATCAGATCATTAGGGCGCTCAAATATTTTAATGAACAAGAAACCTTGCCAGAGGTCATTGTGGTCATTCGCGGTGGCGGTAGCGCCGATGACTTGTCGGCTTTTAATGATGAGCTGCTGGTTCGCGAGATTGCCACGAGCCGCGTTCCCACACTAGTAGGAGTCGGTCATGAGACCGACGAGAGTTTGGCTGATCTAGCGGCAGACGTACGGGCTGCGACACCGAGTAATGCGGCCCAGATCATCGTACCAGATCGTCAGGAAATTATTCGTTCGATGCGCTATCGAGTGCAGTCAGTCTTGCCGCGCACGACACAGGCAATTGAATCAAAACGGGTCGAGCTCGGTGAAACGCTGCAGCGAGCATTGGACGCAGTGGAGCGCCAGGTGCTTCGAGCTGACGAGCAGGTTGTCCGGCTACGCCAGGTACTGACACAGCTCGATCCGCACGTTATTTTAAAACGAGGCTATGGATTGATTCGCGGTGAACAAAAAGTTGGTTCACATATCGAAATTGAGACGTATCGCGCTATAATAAGAGCAAAGGTTGAGGGCTATGACAAAAAATAATGACAGCACTATTCAGGAGAAGATTACGACACTCGATGCGCTTGTCGCGTGGTTTGATAGCGATGATTTTACGCTTGAGATCGCACTGGATAAGTTTAAAGAGGCCGAGACATTGGCTGAAGAGATTGAACGTAACCTCTCGTCACTAAAAAATGATATAGAGGTCGTCAAGCAGAAGTTCGATCAAGTATGATCATCATTACTGTCGTCGCCATCATCGTACTTATATTTGGTCTAGTGGTATTTCGGGGAGCGCCGTACTTACCCAGCCATGCTAGCGAAGTAGAGGCAGCGTTTACGAATCTTTATCCGCTTACGCCTGGTGATATGCTGATTGATGTGGGCTCTGGTGATGGAATTATTTTACGTTTAGCCGCCAAGCACGGCGCCCGAGCGACCGGATATGAAATTAACCCGATTTTAGTTGGTGTTTCCTGGCTGCTATCAAGAGGTAATCGCTTGATCCGTACCGAACTGGCTGATTTTTGGCGCAAAGAATTGCCACCTGAGGTAACCATTGTTTATGCTTTCTCAATTTCTCGTGACACCAGTTCGCTTATGAAAAAGCTACAACAAGAATCAGATCGACTCGCGAAACCACTTACACTCATGACATATGGCGCCTCGCTTGAGCACAAGAAAGCGGTTAAAAAACGACGCGGACACCACCTTTATCTTTTCACCCCTTTACAGGAAGAAAAAGCGTAAGTATAATAAAGCGATATGAAGACAATCTATCGACACTATGAACGCGGTGCGGTAACCGCCTCGCTTATAATAGCGATTATCCTCGGCGTATTTACCATCGGATTTGCCGCGACAACAATTTGGGCATACCTCAGTTATACTGAACAAAAAACGGACGTCGATGGCAAAACTGCCCTCGCCCAAGCCGAAGCGAAAAAGACGCAAGCCGATGAAGACGAAAAGAAGTTCGCCGAGCGCGAGAAAGAACCAAACCGTGAGTTTGTCGGGCCAGATGATTACGGTCGGCTGACATTCAATTATCCGAAGACGTGGAGTGCCTACATTGCTAAAGATGCAGCGGCTGGCGGCACTTTCGAAGCCTATTTCAATCCTGTGACGGTGCCAACGGTTAGTGCTACACAGCAATTTTCGCTGCGCGTTACCATCAGCGAACAAGAGTACGACAAGGTACTTACAACCTACGATGGTCTCATAAAAAAAGGCGATCTCAAATCGAGCCCAACTAGTGTTAATGGTCAAAACGGTACTCGTTTGGACGGTAGTTTCTCAAAGGACATCCGCGGCGCGGCAGTATTCTACAAGATTCGTGACAAAACGTTGCAGGTGCAAACAGACGCTGATGTTTTTAAGCCAGACTTCGAGAATCTAATCAAAACGATTAAGTTTAACACCTAGCTCCTGGGGTGCTACACTGGATGTAGCATGAAGGGGAGTTACGAGAAAGAGCAGGGAGCGATTGACTATAAAAGTCTTTCATCTCTTACGATTGCCGCGCACGAGCTAAAATCCCCCCTGTCATTACTACGTCAACTCGCGCTGTCGCTTGAAGCCGATGATCTATCTGAGCACGAACGGCGAGCCATCGCCAGTCATATGAAATTGGTCAGTGAAAGAGCGCTGCGTTTGACGACGAACTTAACTAAGGCGCAGCGGCTTGAGGATGGATTATTCACTCTTGAGCCCATCAATCCTCAGCAGCTCTGCGAAGAGGTGGTGTATGAGCTGTCGCCACTGTATCGTGCCTGTGGGCGAGAGCTCATTGTGACACCGCGCCAACGTTCGCTATTGGCAATCGCAAATCGTGATTTGCTGCGGCGGATTCTGCTCAATTTTGCTGACAATGCACTTTACTACGCCGACGACGCCTCACCGGTTGAACTGTCGGTCTCGTCACGTCACCACGGCGAGACAATTCGCCTGGGTATACGCGATTACGGCCCCGCACTTTCTATTGACACATGGCGCTCGCTACGCGGCAGGGCGCTTCGCCCTGAACCGCTCCATGCCCGTCCAGGTGGCAGTGGTCTGGGTCTGGCGATTGCGCGCCAGTTCGCTGAGGCAATGAATGGTAGTGTCGGGGCGACACGTCACCGAGACGGCGCCACCTTTCATGTTGATATCCACGCCTCACGGCAAATGAGCTTGCTATGAACGTCGTGCTCGTCGAAGACGACATATTACTTAGCCAGCACTTCGAACGCAGCCTGACTCGAGCAGGACATATGGTAGTAACAAGTCCGCACGCCCTCGGTGCGATAAAGTTGATCGACGAAACAAAACCAGGCGCTATCGTGCTCGATATGCTTTTGACTGGCTCGACGGCGCTACCATTGCTACACGAACTGCAATCACACGATGATTTAGCGCGCATTCCGGTAATCATGGTAACGAGCCTTGCAGACGATATGTCACTTGCTACTTTGAAGCCATACGGCGTGACCCATTTGCTCGATAAAACTACTATGCACCCCGATGACCTTGTCGCGGCCGTGCGGAGTGCCTCGCTATGAAAAGCCTTCGAACCCGTGCCATCGTGCTTCGACGTACGAATTACGGTGAAGCCGACCGGATTCTCCAACTGATCACACCGGAAGGGCGGCAGTCAGTCATGGCGCGGGGTGTCCGCAAAGAAAAATCCCGTCTAGCGGGGGGCATTGAACTGTTTGCGGTTAGCGATATCGTGATCGGGCAAGGTAAGGGTGAGTTGGGCATTCTGACATCGGCACGGCTGGTGCAGTTTTATCGGCACATCATGGAAGATTATGATCGAATGCAATTTGCCTACGAAACGCTCAAGCGCGTGGCAGCCGCGAGCGAAATGGTTGATGAACCGGAGTGGTACGAGGTTGCACAAGAAGTATTGATGGCGCTCGATGCGGTTACGATAGAACTCGACCTGACGCGTACCTGGTTTTTTATGCGACACGCTGCGCTGCTCGGCCACGAGCTCAGTCTGACACGCGACGTCGACGGTAACCGATTGTCGCCAGATGAGACATACACGTATGATGTATCCGATCAGGGTCTGCGACTATCACCAAAGGGCGAAATAGCCGCCGATCACATCAAATTACTTCGTCTCATCGCGGCAAAACCACTCAAAGCTCTGGCGCAAATTGGTGGTATCCACGATATTATTCACGACTGCGAGCTCGTCGCTCGGCAACATGCGGCCATCTAGGATAGTTTTATAACTCCCGGATAACCAGGTCCTATCGCTTTATCAGCCAGCGACTTGTTGCATCGAGCCAGCCATGCGGCATATCTTGGCGATGAGCCTGAGCGTATGTTTCGACGATATGGTCAGCAAACTGATTAAAATACGGTGCATCTTTTGTTTTGGCGTACGGACATCCATTCCGATTCGACTCGAATCTTTTAGGAATACCCATAGAGCTTTCATTAAGTTCTAGTCCACTTTCCGTCATATGTAAGTAATCGCCCCGAGATCTGTATTTATAGGCTACCGTACTCACGCCGTAAGAGCTAATACTTGTACTCAGATCCAATAAAGTTGCGCGGGTCGTGTCAGTCGTGAACAGTTTTTGGGTTGTGTCTGAGCCGTGGGTGACTAACGACGGCTGCATTAAGTCGTAGAGAGTATCATAGGCAGCAAATATAATACGCTTTGAATCGCTGTCTCCTTCAAGCTGAAGCTTTACTCCGCTTAGGTGAGCGGCGGTGCGTCCTATCTTGCGCTTTTCTCTCGATTCATAGAGTACGTGATCAATATCGATACTCATAGCGGCATCGGTAAATTCTTTACTAGCTGTCATCATATCTTTTAAGCTAGCCGGATAACCAAATACTCTCTTCGATATTGTCATGAAAGGCTACTTTAACATATTTAGCATATAATAACAATGTTTGCTATACTGACAATGATGGAAAGAGAAGTAAAACTTGAAAATATCGTGAGCCTGGCGAAGCGCCGCGGGTTTATGTATCAGGGTAGCGAAGTCTACGGCGGTCTCAGTGGTACATGGGACTACGGCCCTCTAGGTGTGACATTGAAACGAAACATTATGAATCTCTGGTGGAATTATTTTGTGGATGCTCGCGACGACATGTACGGCGTCGATGCGGCGATCCTCATGAATCAAAAAGTCTGGCAGGCCAGTGGGCATGTGGATACTTTCACCGACCCACTGGTGGAAGATTTGAAAACCAATCAACGTTACCGGGCTGATCATCTAGTAAAAGATGCCGGTTTTGAGGCCGAGGGACTGACGAATGAAGAGCTCAACGAGCTGATTATTGAAAAAGAAATCAAAAGTCCTGTCGGCAATGAACTCTCACCGGTGCGAACCTTTAATATGATGTTCCAGACGACTGTCGGGCCAGTAGCTGACGAGAAGTCAATCAGTTATTTGCGACCCGAGACAGCCCAAGGTGTGTTTACGAATTATAAAAATGTCGTCGACAATTTTTATCCTGATCTTCCATTTGGAATCGCTCAGCAGGGCAAAGCATTTCGTAACGAGATTAGCCCACGTGATTTCGTGTTCCGCAGCCGTGAATTTGAAATGATGGAAATTGAGTATTTTGTCCATCCTGATAAATGGGAAGAATCGTTTGAGGCACTATTAAAAGACGTTCATGAATTCCTGGACATGCTGGGTCTCCCGCAAGACATGGTGCACGAGCTGGAAGTGCCAGAAAATGATCGCGCCCACTACAGTAAACGGACGGTTGATATTGAGTTTGATTTCCCAATTGGGCGTGAAGAACTGCTCGGGTTAGCCTACCGGACCGATTTCGACCTAAAGAATATCCAAGTCAATTCTGGCAAAAATATGGAGTATACCATTAAGGGAACGAACGAAAAGTTCATCCCGCACGTGATTGAGCCAAGCTTTGGTGTGGAACGCGCCTTGATGGCAGTGCTCTCTAGCGCTTACACCGAAGACGAAGTGAATGGCGAAAAGCGCATCTTCTTGAAATTCCCAGAACATCTAGCACCGGTGAAATACGCGGTATCGCCGCTTCTTAAGAACAAACCAGAACTGGTCGCTAAAGCCCGCGAAGTCTACGACATCCTCAAGAAGAAGCACGGCAACGTCATGTGGGATGACAATGGTAACATCGGTAAACGCTATCGCCGTCAGGATGAAATCGGCACACCATACTGCGTGGTGATCGATTTTGAAACATTAGAAGATAACGCGGTCACTATTCGTGAGCGTGATACGACCGAACAAAAGCGTGTCGCAATCCAAGAGCTGTAGATAGGTCAGGCGTATTAACGTCCTGAAGAGTATAATTAAGACAGAGGAGATGTGATATGGGATTTTGGCGATCGATAGGCAAGATTATAGCCGGGAAACCGATGGATGAAGGAGTGTCAGTAAGTGACAAGCTCTACGCTTCTGGGTCTGAGGGCGTGAAAAGCGATGAGGAATCGCCGTCCAAAGTAACGTTCATTGACTCAAACGGCAATAAGATCGTCCCGGAGGTCTCATTTAAGCACTTTAAGTCACATATCGACGGATCACAGGTTAAAACCTGGGCGTGGGCAGTTAATGATTCGCCATTTGAGCTAGAGCTAGTTAAAACCGAGCTGCTTGGTCACCACCAAGACATTCACCGTCGGTTGCGACCACAAGAGAGCCATGAAGTGATGGTCTACGCTGGCCCAACTATTACCAATGATCACGATCATCATGCCCATTTGTATTACAAGATTTACGAAAATAGCGACAATTTTCTGGCAGAATATGCTGTTGAATTCAACCGTGAATCGAACGGCACCTTTACATTGGAACAGTTTCATCGTACGTACCAGCCCCGTGATGTATAGCGTACACGAAAGAGAAGTATGAAGGCGATTTGGAACAAGGAAACAGTTGCGGAAGCGACACCCGAAGAATTAATTCGGATAGAAGGTAATTGGTACTTTCCAGCTGAAAGTATTAAAAAAGATTTCTTCAAAGATAGTGACCGTCGCACGACATGTTTTTGGATAGGCGAAGCCAGCTACTATGATGTGACAGTCGACGGCCAGACGAGTGAATTTGGTGCGTGGTACTACCCACAACCAATAGTTGGTTCTATCGAAAAGGTAGGGAAGGATTTCACGAATTATGTGGCGTTTTGGAATGGCATAGAAGTCGTGGAAAGTCATTGAACAAAAGGAAATCCCGCCGTTTGCGCGGCGGGAAGGACTCCTTTCATAGATTACAGCACGAAACGGTACAATCCCCTTAGCGGCTTACCGCCACCAAGAAGTGCGCCAAACTCTCCAGCTCGTTTCTGGTTGCCTACAGAGGCACACAGATACATGGCACGGAGCGTCAGTCGCTGACGTTCATAGCTGAGGGGAAGGTAATCGATTAGCCAGTCAAGATTGTCGAGTTCATAGTTACTCTTGTAACCTTGTAACCTGGCGGCAAGCTCGCGGAGTATCTCCAGTGACCCTACGGGGTCACTTTCGATGTTTGTGCGGGCTAGAAAACCACGTGTAACGATCTGCTCGATCTCAACGCGAGGCGTGACCTCGACGATGCGATCAAGTAGCCGGAGAGCCGCCGTGATCCGCCTGCGGGCAGTGACGACATTATTCTGCCTGAGCTCGAAGTTACCAAAATCACGCAGTAGGATGGCTCGAGCTATCGGGTCATCCGACTTGATCTGGGCAAGTGCCGCCTCAAACAGGTGCTGGGCACCATGTATGTCGCCGAGCTCTGCGACATTGAGCGCATATTGGTGAAGAACAATGCCGCGTGGGTAACGGTGGATCGGGTTGGGATCTTGGGTATACTCGCTTGCTCGACTGAGCAATATAATGGCAGACCTAAAATCTCCCGATGCCAGACGCCTTTTAGCGGTTTTCAGGGTTTCACGAAACTTGTTCGATGATCCCACCTTCTCTCGTATTGTTAAGGAGTCCAAGTATCTATTATACTAATAATACTTATGTATATTCAAGGGGACAGAGCTGCTACAATAGGAGGAATGATAGTTTATTATACCGATGGCAGTGCCAGTCCCAATCCTGGCCCGGGCGGCTTCGCCGTCATAAAAAATGGCGTTCCACATATACTAGGTAGTGAAGACGGCGACACCACCAATATCCGCATGGAGGGCATGGCAATCGTAGCAGCACTACAGGATGCGGCGGGTGAGCACGCCGAAATCTATACCGACAGCGAGTTTTGGATCAATGTGATTACCAAATGGGCACCCGGCTGGGAAGCCAAGGGCTGGAAGAAAAAGGGTGGCGAGATCAAGAACCTCGAGATTGTGAAAGAGGCATATAAACTGCACCAGGATTCAAACGCCGTATTGGTGTGGGTCCGTGGTCACGAGGGCGACGAGGGCAATGAGCTAGCCGATGTCTGGGCAAATAAAGCCCGCGAAGGTGTGCGACTTTAACAGTAGTGCGTAAATACTATTGACGCCATGGTTGGTCGGTGTATAATCAATCACATTCCATGAATGAACTTATAGTCAATGACGATCCGGAGCCTGGTGATCCGAACAACGAACAATATCCAGAAAATTTTGTCACTGGGCTTCGCTATGAAGATGATGGCCTCGCCAGTGAATACCGCGAATTAGAACGACAGCAACAGGAAAAAGTAGCAGTTGCAGCACTGTGCGTACAGGCTGAGACACTGTTTCGCGTCTATGAACCGTCCGGCGATATCTACGACCAAACTATCGCGCACGAAGACGCAACACTGCGCCGTCGTCGCGAGACCCGCTCGGTCGATAATCGGACTATCACAACAATACTTTATTTCTTTAACGATAATCATAATGAGGCGGGCTATTGTCGGGTGTGGACAAATGCCAGCGATCAGGTTAATTGGTGTTACAACGAGCAGCGTCATGAGCCCGCCGCTGAAGTGCAGGCTCATCTGCACGAAGTGTTTCCCCCCATTGATATGAGGATGAGTGCCCGAAGGTTTGGAAAACTAACGCTGCCGCGTATATTAGGCTAAAAAGTCTCGTGCATCTGCTCTGATAGTCCGCTATAATACCTATTTAGTACTTGATAAAAAAGAAAGCGAAACATGGACGAAAAAACAGAACCGACTGATATTTTTTTGTGGGCAAATCAGACCGACGCAGTTAAGAATGAACTCGATGCGGAGCTGTTTTTGTTTAACAAGAACTACACCCCATACAGTACCAATTTTGCAACCGATGTGAACAACCAGATAAAACCACTATTTTTGTATGACTATATTAACTTTGTGAATCTCGGGGCTGGCACAGGGTTGGCCGTGCGTGATTATGAATTATCTGAGGCCGAAGACAGTGTGCTGCTGCGAACCGAGCTAGAAAAAGTCGGGCGCGCCGAGACTCTGATCCACTTAATTGAGCACCAACGTTCCGACATCGTGGAATTTAGCGAAGACGAACATGAGTTTAAACGCATCAAAGGTGTGGTGGCACGCTTTACGCACAAGAATAATCCGAAAAAGGCGTTTTACACCATCAAAGCTATCCAGCAGGGGAATGTGCTAAAAGGCGCAACCAGTTGGCAGTTCAAAGATGGTAAATTTGGCGCTTTTCAAGCCGAAGTTGGTCTTAAGATGCCCGGTGACAACCAAGTACTTATCATCAATAAAGACATCTTTGCGTTTAATCAACGAAAATTTGAAACCCTATTCAATTACGATTATAAGAAGCAGCTCTTGGCCGACCAGAAAGTCGAGGAGATCGAGAAGAAGTATAAATTGAGCTTTCCGGATGGACTTGATCTACAATCTCTCGTGCGTGAGCGTAAAAAGATCGTCACTAAGCTACAAAAGCTTGAAATCGGTGCCGTGACGCAGGAGCAGGCTCTGGAATATGCCGATACCATGCAGCTGGAACTCATGAGCGACGATGCTGGTGCGATCATTATCATGGATGGCAACGACCTGGATATGTTCGTGAACCTCATCAATGAAGACTACATCACCAGCGAAATCACCGGCAAACGCTACGAGATCAAAAGCAAAAAACCGCTCGACGAACCGGAAGGTGAACCGCCAAGAGGCTAAAGCTTGTAAAAAGTTATTATATATGATATAAACATTCACAGTGTCTCTTGTACGACAGAGGCTTCATGGAGAGGTGAAGAAATGGTCGACACGATGGCTTATAGCATCGCATCCCAAGATCGGAACTGTCTGCTCTACAACGCCAGGGAGCTATTGAAGCTTCCGGACGGTTCGGTCAACGAGAAGCTCGTCGAGCGACTCAAGAACCACAAGTACGACCGTGAGACCGAGCTGATGCTCCTGGACTGCCGCAAGAGCCTCAGCGACATCTCACCGTTCGCCCTGAAGAACGCACAGATCGCGTTCCTCAACCAGCAGATCCAGCTGGATCGCCTCATCGACGACTGGCGGCGCTACCTCTCGAAGTATCGGGAGTGGTCCGACACTGACGACTGAGTACCACCAGCCCCGCATCATCCGCAGTGAGCACGTAGCCTCCGCGTCGATGACGTGGGGCTACTTGCTTTTTAGAGTGTGGTTCCGGAGTTCGTCCACTAGGGACTCCCATAAGCATCTTTACCCCCGTTAATTCAGAGGTTTTTACATTATTTGATATAATTATTTTATGGCATATAAACTACATGAATTAGTGAAGCGGGTACCCAGCGTAGCTGGAGATCATGAGTCAAAACCTGTTCCTCCACTTAGCCCAGCAGTTCAAAGAGAATTTACTCTTCGGCTTGACTTGAATGAAGGCTTTACGACTGAACATGGAACACCACGAAGCCGTCGTGCTGAGTTGGAGATAGCTTCCAGGGCACTAAGAGAAACGAGTGCGAGCTAGAGTGTCAGCGATTAAGTCTTAAAAGTTCGAAATTCGTTCACTAAGGGCTGCTATAAGCATTATCACCTCTGTTAATTTTAATGATTAGTCTCCAAATTGGAGGCTTTTTGTTATTATAAAGTAATGAAACATCTTGTTGTTGCCGTTAGTCCAGATTCCTCACTAGAACTGCTAGCGCATCATGCAGATATTGTAGTTTTGGATAAGGGCCTGATTAAAGACGGAACCACGTCATACGACACAATTTACATTAGGAGCCACTTTAGTCAGCAATCAACATTACCTCAAAATTTCCGTAGTGAAATTGATAGCTTGGTGCAACAAGCTCGAGACAGAAATCCAAACGTGAAATTTATTGATGGTATGGATAATGTTGATACAATTTTAGCTTTTGAAGATAAGTGGCTGCAGTATAAAACCTTCGATACGTTTATGTCTCGGACGGAGTTATATGACGACAACCTCGATACTTCGAGCTTCGCACGTCCAGTTTATAAGAATAGATTGTCATCACGTGGTAGTGGAGTTACGTGGGATAGAGAAAGGGTCATAAAGTCACCGGGCGACTGGGTAGTTCAAGAATCTTTAGACATACAAGAAGAGTTGCGAGTTTATGTCATTCTCGGTGAGGTTTACCCCATTGGAGCTGTCAAGCAAAGTATGACGGAAGGTAATATAGCTCAAGGAATTAATTCTCGCCCATTAACGCAAGATGAGGTTGAATTTTCATTAAGTCTAATGGAGCAAGCACCTAGTCTGGATATCGTGGGAATCGATATTGCGCGCATTACAGACGGAGGACTTAGCCTCATGGAAATTAATAGGTCTCCCGGATTTGCAAAGTTTTACGAGCTTACAGGCTTCAACCTTGCGGACAAGCTCTATAAAACATTAGATGCAGAATAAGAACTAAATGTTCGAAGCTTATCCACTAGGGCTGCCAAGCATAAGCAGTTTGTCCAAGGTATTCTACCTGATATCCTATTAGTTATGGAACCAACATTATTCTCTCCTGACGATTATCCTCAGTTAAAAACATACAAGTTACTGAGAGAGGCTATTCTAGATAAAAGCGGCAAGCAATATGAATTCACGCGAGGTAACTTTATGTATATAATACATCGAGAAAATGAGATGATGCTCGAACTACATACTCAGTATGAAGTTGACTCGTCATCGTTTGGAATAGGTCCTTGGGGATATGTGATGGTTATGCATAATGGTACAGGATCATTAGATCAGACCATCTTGCGTGCTTACTATATCATTCCACCTGGAGATACCTTAGAAAAACCAACCCCTATCCTTATTGGAAAAGACTTCAGTATTCTAGACGAAGCTATGGATACATTGGAAGAATCTCTTATGGATGCTGGCGAGGACAATGATAATGAAGATACATACGTCGGTGACATTCATGAGTTTGGCGTGAGCCATGCGGGACCAATAGAATGAAGATTAGTTCGAAATTCGTCCACTAGGGGCTGCCATAAGCATCTTTACCCCTGTGACTTCTTCGGAAATCAATTTTATTTGGTATGATTGGTTCATGAGTGATAAAACCCTGGAAGAGCGCATCGTAGCCATTGAACAACGAAATTCAACCGTAACATTAGATAAACAATGGGAAACGAGTTGGATAAGAAAGATTTCCATTGGGGTACTTACATATATCGTCGTCCTTGTATATCTATTTGTTATCGGCAATGATAAGCCGTGGATCAATGCTACCGTTCCGCCAATTGGCTTCTTCTTGTCCACACTCGCCGTTACGTGGCTGCGGGGTGTTTGGGAGGGTTCAAAGCAAGTATGAATCTGGAATATCCATACCAACTCGTGGCTTTTCTCGACAAAGAACCGAAAATAGGGGAGCCTGTTTATGGTGGTAAAAATGGTTGGTATCCCCAAGCAGCATTAAAAAGACGATTTAAAATAATCGGTCTGAGCGAAAACGAGCTGTTCCTGAAAATTGGTCAATACTGCCAAAATAGTGAAAGTTTTGATATAAAAACTGGAACCTTGACCCAGCCCGACAGAATGCCTGTAAAAATACTAGAGATCACACCTAGTCCTCAGCTTATGAAATTTCATCAAGATTTCATCGCGTATATGGGGGATGAACTGGCGTCTCGGTATCCGGAGCGTGATGGAGCAAGCTACTTCCCGCATGTCACAGCTGAATATAACGGTGAAATGGTTATTCGTGACGAGCTTTTTAGTAATAAAGAATTTCAGATCAACAACGTGTTACTCCTAAAAGACACAAAGGATGAAGATTCGGTGGCGTGCAGGAAGTTCGATCTACTTTAAAAGTTCGAAGTTCATCCACTAGAAACAGCCAAGCTTAAGTAAAATAATAAATGACTACTCTAGGAATCTTTTGTTATACTTTAATCATGAAGCAGATTATCGGATGGATCGGCGTCGGTTTAATTGTAAGCGCGTACACATTAAATGTGTTCGGTCTTTTGCGCGCTTCTGATTTGACTTATTGCATCTTAAATCTCCTCGGTGCAATAGGTATAATCGTTTCTTCGTATGCGAAGCGAGATTTTCAGCCCATCATACTCAATAGTATCTGGGTAATCGTGGCGATTGTTGGAATTATACGAAGCGCAACCTAAATATTAGGGGATATCCTCGAGAGTCTCAAGCGAGCGTATAATAGAGGTTGAAAGCAGGGAGGTTAGGCATGAAGTACGATGATATCAAAGTGTTATTTTTTAACACCACACTCAAGAAATCACCAGCAGTGAGTAATACGGAGGGATTGATTGACGCCAGCCGCAAGCTGTATGAGCAGCAGGGTGCCAATGTAGAAGTAATCCGGGCGATTGATCATGCTGTTGCCACTGGTATTCAGCCCGACATGACCAAAGAGGGCTGGGATGAGGACGCGTGGCCAGAACTATACGAAAAAGTCAAAGCGGCCGACATTGTGATCATTGCTGGGCCCATATGGCTGGGTGACAACAGCTCGGAAACCAAGAAAATTATTGAGCGATTGTATTCCAACTCGGGTGATATGAACGACAAAGGCCAGGCGGTCTATTACGGCAAAGTCGGAGCCGCCATGATTACCGGCAACGAAGACGGCGTCAAGCACTGTAGCAGCAACATCCTCTATAGTCTGCAGCACATTGGCTTTACGATTCCACCGGAGGCCGACGCCGGCTGGATCGGTGAGGTTGGGCCAGGGCCAAGCTATCTCGATGAAGGTTCGGGCGGCCCAGAAAATGACTTCACCAACCGTCACATTACGTTTATGACCTGGAACACACTCCATTTTGCCCGTATGCTGAGAGACGCTGGTGGCGTGCCAGCTTACGGCAACATGGCAAAAGAATGGAAAGACGGCAACAAATTTGGCTTTTCCAATCCCGAATACCGCAAGTAACGATGATATACTAAGAGTAGATGAATCAGGGGTTAGCGCTAGAAATTATGCTAGCAGGCGAGAGCGTGCTACTAACTGGACCGGCAGGGGCGGGCAAGACTTTTGTGCTCAATCAATTTATTCGGCTAGCTAAAAGTGACGGCAAGCACGTCTCGGTCACGGCCACAACCGGTCTCGCGGCTACCCATCTGGGCGGCACGACGATCCATAGCTGGGCTGGTATCGGCGTGAACGATTTTGTGCCGCAAGGTTTTGCCGACCATGTCGCTAAGGGGCGTCGCGAAATTATTGAGAAAACCGATGTGCTGATCATCGACGAAATTTCGATGCTGCACGACTACCGGCTGGATATGGTGGACGAAGTTTGCCGCTTGGTACGTAAAAAAGACGAACCATTTGGTGGCATTCAGATCGTCATGAGTGGTGATTTCTTCCAATTGCCGCCGATTAATCGTGGTGATAGCCGCGCCGGCGGCTTCGTCGTGAACAGTACGGTCTGGCAGGAACTTGACCCAACCATCTGTTACTTGGGTGAACAGCATCGTCAGGACGACGAAGTACTGCTCGACGTCCTCAACGCCCTTAGAGCGGGTGATATTCGCCGCCATCACGCTGAGAAGTTATTGGAGCGTGTAGCGGTGCAGCCGGCCGAAGATGCGATTTTGACTGAACTGCACACTGTCAATATCGACGTCGATACCCTCAATGAAAAAAAGCTAGCTGAGCTCGAGGGTGACGAACTCTTTTATACCCAAACGACAACTGGCTCAGATAACTACGTCGAGAACCTGCAGCGCTCTGTCTTGGCGCCATCCGTCCTACGTGTCAAACAAGGGGCGCTAGTGATGGCAGTCAAAAACGCGCTCGATAGAAAATATGTCAACGGCAGCCTGGGTATCGTGACGGCGTTCGAGCCCTCGACCGAATACCCAATCGTAGAATTTAAAAATGGCCGCACTGTGACTATGCAACCCGACACCTGGGAGCTGCGCGACGGTGACAAGAAACGAGCCAGTATTACCCAAATTCCGCTCCGTCTGGCATGGGCGATTACCGTTCACAAGAGCCAGGGTATGACGCTTGATGCTGCACGAATTGATTTACGTAAAGCATTTGTCGAGGGCATGGGCTACGTGGCACTGAGCCGAGTAAAAAATTTAGACAACTTATATCTCGTCGGCATTAACCGCATGGCATTGCAGGTGAGTGAGGATGCCCAGCAGATCGATGTACTGCTTCGTCAGCGGGCTGAAAGTGATCAAAAGAAGTTTGCCCACCTCAAAAAACAAGCCACCAAGCGCAAAGACCAACCAGTGGTGAAGGCGAAACAGGGGTCAAATTGGCAGGAAAAGATTGCCAAGATGCGTGAAACCTACCCGAAAGCATATATGCCCTGGGAAAAAGCCGATGATGAGAAGTTGAAGCAAGATTTTCAAAATGGCGGTAGCTTGAAGCAGCTTTCAAAAACTCTTGGGCGTCATGAGGGCTCGATCAAAATGCGGCTTCAAAAGCATTTTGGTGAAGATATCATTGAGTAGTTATTTTAATTCGATGACTCGAACCGAGCCGTCGGTGACGTAAATAGTCCGGAACTGTTGACCGCGAAAGGTTACTTCTTCGCCAGTTTTTGTGCTAAATACCCGTTTGGTCTGCTTGGTGTCCTGCAGAGTTTGGATGATAAAATCTCGTTCACGATCTGAATTATGACTGCCGCCGTGCGTCAAGCGACCGGTGTACCATTGGATATCAAGCGGCGTTACTTCCTCGGTAGCAGCCCCGACCCAGACGTCGTTGCGACCGCCAAGTATACTGCGGAGTTGCTGCTGCCAAAATGATAGATGAGGATGAGCAGTAACCCGGCGGTCATCGGGATCTTTCACCCTCCAAAAGCGCACATGATGTCGCGTACGGGCGCTTTGAGCTCGGTTGGTGGGGATTTCAAAGCCGATGTCCTGCTTCTGACCAAAGAGGTAGAGATTGCTTAGCGGCGCCGCGGGGTAAGGAGAATTCATGACGATAGAGCGAAGCTCGCGTAGGCCGGTGCGAAAAGTAAGATCATCCGCGCGGTACCACCCCGCGGTTTTCATAGCCCTGATAAGGGATTTTTTATTTTTCGCGATGATGGCAATATTGACAGGGTCAGATGGCCAGCCGTCACTGGTCGTGACATAGTGGGGGATATGATTGGGCTTAATGACAAAGCGGAACAATCGAATGAGGCTCGGGATGATGAGGTAGGCTAGTACACAGTAGGCGCCTAGCAGTGCAAAGAACAGCGGGACACGACTGTCGACGTAGGGGATAAATTCGGTAACAATAAACCATAGACTCAGACTTCCCAGTAGGAAAATGAGTCCGCGCCAAAAAATTCTAAAAATACGGGTAACCACGGGGCTATTATACGCTAGCGCGTCGACCCTGTATAATAGAGATATATGCAGAAAAAGTCCGTGCCGACATTTCCGAAGCGTTTTCTCTGGGGTGCCTCTACCAGCTCCCATCAAGTAGAAGGTAATACTCACAACCAGTGGACGGTGTGGGAACTAGAGAATGCCAAGGCGCTCGCTACCAAAGCCGAGTATGTCCTAAAGGATCTTGAGAACTGGGAGCAGATAAAGACTGAAGCTAAAAGTCCCGCTAACTACGCGGCGGGTGATGCGACTGATCACTACAATCGCTATGAAGAAGATTTTCAGATTATCAAACAGTTGAACATGAACGCTTACCGCTACAGTATCGAATGGTCTCGGGTAGAGCCGGAGGAAGGTGCCTGGAACGCTGAAGCGATTGAGCATTATAAGATCTATACGGCTCGCCTGAGAGCACTTGGCATCGAGCCGATTGTGACGCTATTTCACTTTACTTTGCCAGTCTGGTTCGCGGCTAAAGGTGGCTTTGAAAAACGCAGTAACATCAAGTATTTTGTGCGCTACGCCGAAAAAATCATGAACGAGCTCGGCCCACATGTGAAAATTGTGGTGACGCTTAACGAGCCTACTGTCTATGCCGTCGAAAGCTACCATGAACATCACTGGCCACCGGCACTAGTACACAAGAAATACAAGGTCTGGCGCGTCATAAACAATATGGCTCGCGCCCATCGTCAAACTGCCAAGATGCTGCATGCTATGAACCGGCGCTATAAAGTGACAATCGCCCATAATTCGATGTACTTTTACCCCGGTGATAATGCCTGGCTCAGTAGAGTCAGTGCACAGATAATGCAATATATGCAGGACGATTATTTCCTTCGAAAAATAATCAAGCATTGTGATGTACTTGGAGTTAATTTTTATTTCAGTAATCGTGTCTACGGGTACCGCGTGCATAACCCCAATGAGCGGTTGAGCGACGTCGGATGGGATCTGAGCCCATCGCATATTCAATACGTCCTAGAGCGCCTCTACCAAAAGTACAAACTACCACTGATTGTGACTGAGTCGGGTTTGGCTGATGGCGATGATAGCCAGCGGCGCTGGTTTATCACCCAGCAACTTGTCGGTATGCAAAAAGCGCTTGATGAAGGTGTTGACCTTCGAGGGTACTTACATTGGAGCTTACTTGATAATTTCGAATGGGCCTATGGCAAATGGCCGCGCTATGGCCTCGTCCACGTCGACTATAAAACGCAGCAGCGAACGCCTCGTCCGAGTGCTATTTGGTTCGGTAAAGTGATTCGATCGCTTCGCGTCGCTGACAGCTAATTTTTACATCAGTGATACCATAGCCAAAAATACCACATTGACCACGAGTACGACAGGGGCATCGACTACCGTTAAAAACGATACTTATCCACATATTTGTGGATAAGTCTACCGTGGGTTTTTAAAAATGTATAAAATAGGGGTTGTCGTGGGTAACAGTGGGTATTATAGTTAAGCCAGTGGAAACAAGTGGGTAACCCCACCAACAAAACAAACACCACTAGAAAACATTAAAAAATAATCAAATAAAGCCTCCACTAGGCAGGGTAGCAATAAAGGCAATGGATTATTTCGAACGCAAGCTTGACGATAAGCATCGGTTAACAATACCGACAGAGCTTCGAAATGAATTTGCTAGCGGCCTTGTGCTCACTAGAGGCTTTGGCGCATATCTTCACCTCTACCCACAATCGGTGTGGGACAGGGAAGTAGAGTCAGCATTGGGTGGCAGCATTCTCGATGAGAAAGTTGCCGATCTCAATGTTCGGTTTCGGCGCGGCAAAACTGCTGCAGCACTCGACCAAAAACAGGGTCGCGTGACTATTGAGCAGCATTTGCTCGACTACGCTGGAATCGATAGAGAACTCGTTGCTGTCCGGGCTGGCGCCTATTGGCGCATTTTAAAGCCCGATGCCGAAATTTGATTAGCATAAATCGTACATTAATAATTTGGTCAGATAGTAAAAGATACCTCGAGACCACCTATCTGGTAATATGGGCAGCTGGATTGCGACACCACACTAAAAACGTCGTTGCACCTTCTTTAAAAAAACACAACACCTCCCAAAAAACTCCACCTCACACATAAGTCTCTCAAGCTCACCCACTAACGGATTATGAGTTACACAGTAGCCCCCGGTAGTCAGTGAGCCACTTATACAAAAACAAACACAACCAAAAACACAAAATAGCCCATATTATCAGTTAGGTGATCTCGAATGAATACTTTCGACTACGTTCAGCGAGTCTTCCTCAGTAGTAAGAGTGAGCGGCCGACTAAACCTATGGTAGAATGAAATTCAATGAGTATCAAAGAACATCCACCACAAATACATGTTCCTGTCTTACTAGAAGCCTCACTTGACCAGTTGCAGCCAAAAGACGGCGAGAATTATCTCGATCTGACGGCAGGCTACGGCGGTCATGCTCGACGCTTTTTAGAAAAGACAGAAAACTACACTGACTCAGTCTTGGTTGACCGTGATGATTATGCTCTCGAGCATTTATCTGATCTGACAGCGAAGGGAGTCAGGCTACTGCACACCGATTTCGTGACCGCTGCTCAGCAGTTGATCGAAGAAGGGAAGCAGTTTAGCATCATACTTGTGGATCTAGGGGTGTCATCGCCACAGTTAGATCAGGGTCAACGAGGTTTTTCTTTTACACATCAGGGACCGCTCGATATGCGGATGGATCGTCGACAACCTGTCTCAGCCGAGACATTAGTCAATACGGCCTCCCAGGACGAGCTGATCCGTATCATTACTCGCTACGGCGAAGAACCATACGGATTTGCCAAGAGAACAGCTCAGGCGATCATCGCTAACCGCCCGATTCTCACCACTGATGTACTAGCTGACCTAATCAAACAAAGTTATCGTGGCAAATGGAAAAAAATCCATCCGGCCACGCGCACATTTCAAGCGCTCCGCATTGCTGTCAACGACGAGCTAGGGCAAATTGAAACAGTTCTACCACTTTTACCACAGTTGTTAAAACCAGGTGGAAGGGTAGGGGTTATCAGTTTCCATAGCCTAGAAGACCGGCTGGTGAAGCAATATTTCAAGGAACAACAACATGCTGGATTCGAAGCAGACCTTGAGATTCTCACTAAAAAGCCGCTCGATGGAGCCACTCACGACGTTCACAATCCGCGATCTCGAAGCGCAAAACTTCGAGTCGCAGTGAAAAAATAAAACAAAAAAAGAAGGGGCAAAAAATAATGCCAATCCACATCACCGTACAATACGCAGAGCAATCTGAAAAAGTAGCAGTTCGCGTAAAATAATGTACCTGTCTGGTGTGCTCTATTGTGAGCACACCAGACACCAAAAAAAGAAAAATAAACACCTAAATTATGTCCTACCAACGAACCACCACCTACACTCGTCACCAAGGCAATTGGAACCGTAATCAAAATACTGTTGCCTTTGCCTCAGCCGTGAAGCTTGGCCCTGTTACGCATACAGTGCTTGTTGCACTTATGATCACAGTGCTTGGCTTGATTTACCTGACTCAGGCGACCCGTGCGACTGGCTATGATTATGAAGCTCAGAAGATTGACACTAAAATCGCTGAGCTTTCCAGTCAAAAGACAGATCTCGAAGTCGAGAATGCACGACTCACTGCACTCGAGACAGTTCGTAATAGTACAGTTGCTCGTGAGATGACTTCTCCGGCGGCAACTGATTACGTCCGAGAATAATGACCATGCCGCGCGGTATTATGAGCGGAAATCGAACTCGCTTACTCGCGGTTGTCTGTGTCGGTATTATGGCGATCTTTATCGTCCGACTTTTTTATCTGCAGGTTATTGACCATGAGACCTATGTCTCACTGGCCAACCAAGAGCAGCTCAAACGCTTGGTTATTCCGGCCGCTCGCGGCGAAATTTACGCCATGGACGCTGAAACACCAGTGAAGTTAGTGCTGAATGAAACAGTTTATACTGTATTTGTTGATCCGCAGGTGGTGACTAAACCCAAAGAGGTGATCGAGACGATCAGGAGCGTGGCTGGGGGTAATGCCCGCGACGACTTAGAGAAACTCGTCGGCAAAAAGGATAGTCGCTATCAGATCGTAGCCACCAAAGTTACCAGAAAACAGGCTGAACTTACGAAAAAGCATAAACTGGCTGGTCTTGGTTTCCAGGCTACCTCGCAGCGAGTCTATCCAGAAGCCCAGCTAGCGGCTCAGACGCTCGGCTTTGTCAACGCGGAAGATAAGGGGCAGTATGGCGTCGAGGGCTACCTGAACGATCGGCTGACCGGAGAAGACGGTGTCCTGCAGTCGGTGACTGATGTCAGTAATGTTCCGCTGACGATTGGTCGTCACAATATTAATCAACCCGCTAAAAATGGCGACAATATCGTACTGACGATTGACCGCAATATTCAGTCATATACCGAAAAAGCTCTAGCTGACGGTCTGGCAAGGACAGGTGCAACCAACGGTAGCGCAATCATCATGGATCCACAAACAGGTAAAATATTGGCCATGGCTAATTTGCCGACGTATCAGCCAGCAGAATTTACGAAAGTAACAGACGCCGAAGCATTTAATAACGGCGTGGTCACGCGGCCATACGAGGCAGGGTCGGTCTTTAAGACCTTCACAGTCTCGACCGGTCTCGATACGGGTGTGATTCAGCCAAATTCGACCTACGTGAATACTGACTCTATCAAGGTAGAAGATCGTGTCATCTCTAACGCTGCACGGGGTCACACCGGCACGATTACTATCCAGGATGCCCTCAACTATTCGCTGAACACCGGTATGGTCACGATCGCGCAGCGGCTGGGTGATGGCTCGCAAATCACCAAGGGTGCTCGAGATACAATCTACCGCTATTATCACGACAAATTCGGACTCGGTGAACTGACTGGCGTGGAAGTGAGCGGTGAGTCGGCTGGTCGGGTCATTTCGCCCGAAGAAGAAGGCGGCAACGCTGTCCAGTACGCCACCATGGTCTTCGGTCAAGGACTCGACGTAACGATGGTACAGGTTGCGGCTGGTTTTAGCGCCATGGTCAATGGTGGGACGTACTATTCTCCCACCGTTATTGGCGGGGTGATGGATAGTAACGGCACGCTCAAACCAGCACCAATCAAGCCAGCTCGCGAAGGTATCATTACACAAGATACCTCAACCAAGCTAAGGCAGATGACACACGAAGCACGGCAGTTGTTTCCCCCTGGTGACAGACCCGGCTACTACATCGGAGGAAAAACAGGTACCTCGCAAACCCTTGATGCCAATGGTAAGTATCGGTTTGACCAAACCATCGGCACATACTTAGGCTTTGGCGGTAGTGAAGAGAGCTCGAAGTATGTCATAATGGTGCAGGTATCAGGTAAGAACATGAACCTCGAAGGAAACATCCACGCCAAGCCGATTTTCACCGATATCTCCAACTGGATGCTTGATTATATGAAACTACAGCCGAAAGGGTAACCTATGAGAGAAATAGCTTTTACACACGATCTGGTCATTATCTCAACGCTCAGCGTGGTAGCTTTTGCTATTGCTATGTTCTTGACGCCAATCTACACCTTTTTTGCCTACCGTTATAAGTTCTGGAAGAAACAACGCACTACCAGCACAACCGGGGAAGCCCTTGAGGTGTTTACGAAACTGCATGCCAATAAATTCAAGCGCAACATCCCGACCATGGCAGGGATCATTAGTGTTGTATCGATTACAATTGTTACTCTGGTACTCAACCTCGATCGTGGACAAACCTGGTTACCGCTCGCTGCCCTGGTGGCAGGGGGGGCGGTCGGAATGCTCGATGACTTGATTAACATACGAGGCAAAAATCTCGGGGTAGCGGGGCTACGCTCGAGTTTCAAATTCACCATGATTGTTGGTATCTCATTGGCGCTTGGCTGGTTCTTTTTTGCCAAGCTCGGCTTCGTCTCAATTCATGTACCATTCCTCGGTGACTGGTACCTTGGTTGGTTGATCGTGCCGCTATTCGCGTTTGCGGTGACTGCAACTAGTAATGCCGTTAATATCAGTGATGGACTCGATGGCTTGGCTGGCGGCCTGTTGACGGCCAGTTATGGGGCATTTGGAGCGATTGCACTGCTGCAGGGGCAAGAGATGTTAGCCGGGTTCTGTTTTACGGTACTGGGCGCACTTCTGAGCTACTTGTGGTTCAATATCTTTCCAGCTCGCTTCTTCATGGGTGACGTCGGCAGTTTCGCACTAGGGACAAGCCTTGGGGTGGTCGCTATGCTAACAAATACGCTCGTGCTTCTTCCGGTGATTGGTGCACTCTTCGTCGTCGAAGCGGGTTCAAGCCTGCTGCAGATTACAAGTAAAAAACTATTCCATAGAAAGATCTTTATCTCAGCGCCGATTCATCATCACCTCGAAGCCAAAGGCTGGCCAGAGACCAAGGTCACGATGCGCTTTTGGGTGATTGGCTTTATCTCGGCATTCGTCGGTGTGCTATTGGCACTTACCGGAGGGTACGTTTAAGATGCGAACGGCTGCCGTATCTTCTCGCACTGCGAATGCATCGGTCGGCAATGCTCGTCGTCACCGACCTGATTATCAGATTGTGCTTTTCATGGGTCTTTTGATGATGCTCGGGCTGATTGTGATGTATGCCATCGGACCGCAACGCGCTAATGTGCTGAACAATTCGTTTGGTACAGACTATACCAACACCTACTTCTTTATAAAGCAGACGGTTAGCTTGCTGCTTGCGCTCGGTGCGTTCGTAGCTATGGCCGCTATTCCATACCGTATTTTTCGAGACAACGCCATAAAAATTCTATGGGCTGGATTTATCGCTTGTGCAGTTTTGGCTGTAGCGGGATGGCTGCATCTGGGGATCGCCCAAGAGTCGCTCGGTGCCACCAGATGGTTTAATCTCGGGCCACTCGGTAGCCTGCAGCCAGCTGAGTTTTTGAAGTTCGGCATGCTACTATTTGCCGCCGGCTTTTTGGGTATGCGCGCTCAACAAGGACTGATCAATGACCTCCATAAGACACTTATCCCTACCGGTGCGGTCGTACTAGCAGCAATTATATTTGTTATCGGTATTCAAGAAGATATGGGAACCGGACTAGCCCTGATTGCTATTTTGGTCGCCATGCTTGTAGCGGCGGGGGTGAGGCTACAAACCTTGGGTATGGTTGGACTGATTGGATTAGGTCTGATGGTTCTTATGATCGTCATTGCGCCACACCGCGTAGAGCGCATCACGACGTTTCTTCAAGGCGACACAACTAATCTAAGCGATGGTTCGAACTACCACATTATCCATGCCAAGATCGCGATCGGCAGCGGTGGCTTCTTGGGAGTTGGGATCGGCAACAGTATTCAAGCAACTGGGTACCTCCCCGAAGCGATCAATGACTCAGTCTTCGCGATTATGGGGGAGACCTTCGGATTTGTGGGCCTCGTCGTAATTATTTTGCTCTTCACGGCCTTACTACTACGGCTCATTAACGTAGCTGATCATCTGGAGGATATGCGACTTCGACTGATTGTGGTGGGTGTCTTCGGCTGGTTAGGAGCGCATGTGATTTTAAACATTGCGGCCATGATCGGCGTGTTCCCATTGACCGGCATTACCTTGCCACTACTGAGCTTTGGCGGCACCAGTATGATATTTATAGCCGCCGCCCTGGGACTTGCATTCCAGCTTTCACGGTATACCAATTTCACATCAAGAGTAAAGGAGACAGGGTATGAAGATTCTCGCAGTCGGCGGCGGGTCGGGCGGTCACGTCACGCCAGTAGCCGCAGTTATTGAGCAGCTCAGCAAACAAGATCCTGATCTAACCGTCAGATTTGTCTGTGATAAAGCCTTCGAGACCCAGTCACGAGGGCTGATGGAGCATGTCAGCGTACCGGTCACTGTTTCAACCATTGTTGCCGGAAAGTTTCGTCGCTATGCACACTTGTCGGTCTGGCAACATTTGACTAGCTGGCATGTCGTTAAGGGTAATGTGAGTGATGTGGCGAAAATAATCATTGGATTTTTTCAAAGTCTTGGACTGATCATTCGCTTTTGGCCAGACGTTGTCTTTGCCAAGGGCGGCTACGTTTGTTTGCCGCTCGGTCTTGCAGCCTGGATACTGCGGCGACCACTTGTCATCCACGACTCAGATACTCGGCCAGGTCTGACAAACCGCGTGTTAGCTCGTTTTGCAACCAAAATTGCCACTGGTTCACCACTGGAAAATTACCCATACGATCCAGCAAAAAGCACCTACGTCGGCGTGCCGATTGACGATACATTCCGGCCAGTAAGCACGAAGCAGCAACGTGAATACAAACAAGAGCTCGGTGTTGATCCAGATAAAAAACTGGTTGTTGCTATGGGCGGCGGACTGGGAGCGGTCAGTATTAATGATGCCATGGCTATCGTCGCGACCGAGTTACGTGATGACGATGTTGTCGTCTACAATATCACTGGCAAGAAAAACATTGACCGCGCTACCGAAAAAGCCGTAGGGATTGATAACTATATTGCCACTCCTTTCGTCTACGAGGGGATGCACAAAGTACTTGGGGCAGCTGACATTGTTGTCTCGCGAGCGAGCGCAACCTTTCTCCAGGAGCTTGCGGGTCTTAAGAAAGTGGTCATTGCAGTGCCGGCCCGTCAGCTGGGAGATCAGCTCAAAAATGCCCATGCCTTCGCGGCGGCTGGTGCTGTCGTCAGCCTGTCGGATACTGATATTGAGACACCGGATATATTAAAAGAGGTAATTCAGGATCTCCTGAGCAATGCCCAGAAGAGGGAGACGCTTGCCGAGGCGCTCCATGAGTTCGCTCGACCAGACGCAGCTGCCTCTACCGCCAAACTTATCCTCTCTGCCCCTAAAGCTAAATAGCTCACTATTTGTTACAATAATCATAAGAGCTATGCAATTTTATAAAAAGAAAAAAACAGCCGACATGCCCAGGCGCCGCAAGGTGTCCTCAATCCAGCAGCAGCGCATTGCCGATAATGAACTTGCTGAGCGCAATACGTTTCGTCGCAACCGAACACTAACAGGCAGTTCATCGTCCAAGATCGTGAGTTCCAGCGAAGGCTCAGCGCAGCTGAAGTCCCCGCGCGTTCATGTCCATCACTTGGCTTTAAAGCGCCGTCAGGTTGGTATGCTGCTGAGCGTGATCGTCCTCATTACTCTGGGACTCTACCTTCTGATTAATCAATTTACTGCCAGTACTATGGTGAGCGTTAAGAATACGCCTCAGAATGCTGCCCTGCAAGCGCTGTATGATCCGATCATTCAAGAGTATTATGGTCAGCACCCAATCGAGCGCCTGCGTTTTCTGACGAATGAGCGTACCTTCCTCGGCTTTATGCAATCAAAAGCACCAGAGATCGAATCGGTTGCGGTTGAGGCTTCGTCGCAGTTTGCTACATCGCAGTTCATTATAATACCGCGTAAGCCAATCACCGGCTGGACAATCAGCGGTTCTCAACAGTTCGTCGACGCCAACGGTACGGCATTTAGTCGCAATTACTATGCTGCACCCCAGGTACAGATCGTCGATAACAGTGGTGTACCGGTGACCGCTGGCCAAGCGGTGGCCAGTAACCGCTTCCTCGGCTTTGTCGGTCGCTTAGTTGGCTTTGCTCAGCAACGCGGCTACACGGTAGAGCAGGTAGTGATTCCCTCGGGGACAACCCGACAGCTTGATCTCAAAATAGCCGGTATCAGTTACCTGGTGAAATGTTCGATCGACCGTTCGGCAGGGGAGCAGGCCGAAGACCTTGATCGATCAATTAAACACCTCCAGCAGCGGGGGATGACCCCGTCGTTTATTGACGTGCGCGTCGGCGGCAAAGCCTTTTATCAATAGGGAGTCTCCTGCTCCCTCCGGAGCATGTTCTATATTTGTTCTAGATATAATGTGATAGTCAAAAAAACATATAAACATATATAAATATAAAAAAGCAAATATGCAAATAGAGCAGGGGAACGATGGGCAGGGCATAAACTAAAGAAATTGCAAATAGCATATGACAATGTGGAAAACTATCACGTGTCAAATATAGTAAAAAATGCAAAGGTACCTTCGGCCCTGAAGATAGCGCCGAGCGTCATGTAGTAAATATAGTATACAAAGTATGAAACAGTAAACAATAAACAGTCGCGTAGACAGTGAGTAGAACGTCACTCCCTCTTTCAGGGGGTTACACCTCAAAATGAGTATATATAAGGACGTATTCGTACTCATCTTATTCATCATAAGCTAATGTCGTAAAAGATATATTGTGCGACGTATAATCAATATGTCTTATATACTACCTATCGTCATGTGTTTGTGTCTTTCATTCTCTTTTTACCCATTTGTATTTCGTTCACATCTTTCCCCCGCCGGCTGCTCACGATATTTTATTGCCTACTGTGATTCCTCAATGTTTTTATACGTTTGTCTATGTAACTAGGATTTTACATAGATTTTCTGTATCTGGTGGTTATCTGTTAAATACAGGTACATAGAGATGTTCTAAATATGTTCTACATCTCGTTCTCGCGTAATAAACAATCAAAAGAGCCAATCCGCACTATACTTGGGGTAAAGAAAATTTATAGACGTGATAAAGAAGGTGCCTGTGGTGTTATCCTAAGTTGGAGTTCTCGGAGGATATTAGCACGTCGCCGAACGATGGCCTCGGAGGCTTAACTAGCTTGTCGGAATGCTGGTATTCAAGTTGAGTTAAAATTAAACTTGCTAGCCCAAGGGCGCCGATAGCATATTTCTGTTGATCATCCCTATTTTGAATGTTGTGTCTGTCTACGTTTCCTATCGCTAGAGCAAATCCAGTAGTAAGATTGAGCCATCCTATTTGCTCACCCGTTTCCCTTTCAGAGCCAAGACTGTATTCTCCGCTTTTGGAAAACACACGTTCAAATAATTTTGTAGCCGTGAGTTTTTTGCCATCGTGAGATCTCGGATCACCAGTCAACTTACGAATAGTATGCTCCAAATAAATAGCAGTCTGAGCGGTTACTTTATCCCACTTTTCATTTACAAGTTCATCTTGAACAAAATACCAAAGACCCGGATCAATTGTTTCACTGCTAATCTGTAAAAGTGGAACATCTGCTATGTTATCCAATTGGATATCGACTATAGCTTCTTTTAAAATTCTTGTAGCTTTATCTAGGGCTATAGATGATGATGGTTGATCATTAAATCTTCGTTCTTTTGGACGTCTTGAAGGTTGATAATTGATTTCCCTCAGTCTATCGAGGTAATAGTCATAATGGAAAAATGATTTTTTTATTGCTGCCCCTGCACGTGTCTGCCATTTCTGGACTAGCTCAATATTTGGGGGATAGCGTAAAACAAGCTCTTCATCTATTTCTTGAGCCTCTTTAATTAGATCCACTAACTTCTTTACTGCCTGAGCTGGAGTATATTTTAAGCTTCCCATATTCCCCATTGTACTTCAACACTGGTGAAATTACTGACAAGTAGTTGAGACACCACTCATGCCGTACGAATATGAATTACAGTGTACAGTCTGCCTGGGTGCATATTGTGTAGCATTTACATAATTTACAGCAGCATCATAAAGGTCATTGTAATCATTTACCAACTTTTCATTGGATGTGCTTAACTCACGATACAACCTCCAAGCCGTCTCTTCACCAGTCTTCGCTGCGCTTACTTGAGGTTGCAGTTTTGTTGTTGTTTCTTTTTGACCTACATCTTTTCCATAATAATAACCTGCCAGTACGCCTCCTGCTATCAGCGACAAACATATAAGCAAATAATGCATTTTATTCTTCATATAATTAATAATACCACTTTTTACTTTATCGAAGGTTTAGCTGATGCTCATTGTCTGTAGACTGAGGAGCATTAACGTTGTGTGAGCTCGGTTCAGCCTCACTGCCACTAGCAGGTTTACGTTTGCGAGTACGGGTGCGCTTTTTCTTGGGAGCGTCTGGATCACTGCCCTGCTGGCTAGGCTGGGCGTGGTGTGATTGCTGTTGCCTCTCGGGTGTTACGGTTTGCGTCTGTGCATTGACCGGCCACTGCTTGGCTTGTGTCTGGCTCTGTGGAGCGGGTTGCTGGAACTGTTTCGGTGGCTGAATCGCGTCAGAGATCTCTTTCTCGACGTCTTCCCTGCTCCGGCTGTAGAGATGGCGGGTATTTTCGATAATCCGACCGGTGTTATCGGTCTGTGGCGGTGGCAGGTTCAGTGTGCGGGCGCTAAAAGCTGGTGATTTCTCACCACTGATCACCATGTTGATGACGAAATTACGGTTGTGCATCTGCAAGAGGTCGGTCGGTTCAAACTGGGGCTCAAACTGCTTAGAAAGGATCGGCGCGTCATCGGCCGAGACACGGAAACAAATCATGGTACCGACGTTACCGAATACGGCGTCACGTACCGTCTCACTCATCTGTGAGATGTACTGGTTGGCCACGGTCAGGTTGAGGCCGTACTTACGGGCTTCAGACAGAATGGTGGCGAAGGAGTCGGTCGCGAAGTTTTGAAATTCGTCGACATACAGATAGAATGGTCGGCGATCTTCGATCTTCGGTATGTCAGAGCGACTCATGGCAGCTAGCTGGATCTTGGTGACGATAAAGGCACCGAGAATCGAGGCGTTGTCTTCGCCGATCAAACCTTTAGACAGGTTCACGACCAAGATCTTACCCTCGTCCATGATCTCGCGGATATTGAAGGTGCTCTTTGGCTGGCCGATGATATTACGAATGATCGGGTTGGCGGTAAAGGCTCCGACCTTGTTGAGCACTGGAGCGATAGCTTCGGCCTGGAACTTCTCTGTCCAGCTGGCAAATTCTATGTTCCAAAACTGCAGCACCACGGTGTCGGTGCAGTACACTAAGGTTTCTTTACGAAACTTCTTGTCGGTCAGCATGCGCGTAATGTCGAGCATGGTGGTGTCGGGACGATCAAGCAGCGCCAGGATGGTATAACGCAGAATGTATTCGAGTCGTGGCCCCCAGCTCTCGCCAAACATACGTTTCAGTACGCCGATAACCTCTGAGGAAATATTGGTTTTGTGCGCTGGATCGGTCACTTCCAGCGGGTTAAACCCAAGCGGAAAGGCTGTGTCGGCGGGATTGAAGTACACCACGTCTTTAATACGTGAGCCTGGGATGAAACGCATGTTGTCGACGGCGAAGTCGCCGTGCGGATCGATGATAGCGTAGCCGTGGCCATGAAAAATGTCAGACAGTGCGAATAGCTCCAGAGTTCCCGACTTACCGGCACCGGTTTGCCCGATAATGTAAACATGTCGTGAACGGTCATCGCGTAGCATGCCAAACTGGTGGTTGATACCACGAAAGTTCGTCAGGCCGAAAGCACTGATATTCTCATCAATAGCGTCGTTACCGGTGATAACTGGTAGTTTAGCCGGTGGTTCAGCGGTTTTATTGCTGGCCCAGACGATGTTTGGCGTTTCGACGTTGGTATGCGGCAAGTGGAAAACCGACGCCACCTCTTCGATGTTGAGGATGTATCCCCTGTCGGTAAACAGTCGTGCTTTGTACTGCTTTAAACTCTCTTTGTCGAAGCTGTTTTTGACCATTTTAAAGCCGTTGAGATTGGTGCTGTTGAATTGCTTGAACGTTCCCACAATCGCCTGCATGCGTAGTTTGGCGTTGGCCTGGCTCTCGCCGAGGTATGCTAGACGAATTTTGACCTGGTAGCCAAGCTTGGTCGCCTTTTTGTCAGCCTCGCTAATACGAGTCTTATCTCGTTCTGACACCTCTGGTGCACCGGTGGTGCCTGTTCCCTGCTCTGGTGGTTGCCACAGCGCTTCCAGTAGCTTGCCGAACCATCGGAAGCTGAAGCCTTCGCCGGAGAGAAATGCGAACGGATTGCCGCCTTTGACACTCTGTGCCCATTTATGTGACGATTTGTGCCAGTCATCGGCGATCGGACGAACTAACACCTGTACCCAGAGTTCCTCGCCTGTTTGTTCGAGTTTTGCCAGGGTGCCAGTGATACCGGCCAGTGGGTCGACTTCGAAGCTCTGGAATGTCTTGATCGGCAGGAATTCACTGTCGGTCAGGGCAATTTCTGAAGTGTAGACAACACTGTGATCACGCTCGTGGGTGACGTAATCTTCGTCGGCTTCATGGATTTGGACCGTAGGATACTGCGAGTAGATTTGTCCTTCGATGAAACTCTGGAGGGTTTTTGGTACCCAGACATAAAAGCGGATTTGTCCATTAACGGAGGCCAACTCAAAACTGAGGTGTTCCTGAACACCCTTACCATAACGTAGCTCACTCTTATCCCGCAAGATACCATGGAGACTGGCAAATAGCTGCTCGGCTGCCAGTTCGGACTTGTCGTTGGCTTTTGGAATTTCCAAAATCAGCAACACACTCTCGATAGCCTGGACGGCGTCGATGTGACGGTAGTTACGCCAGGTCAAATAGCCAAGGATGAGGACAATCGGGATCCAGACAACCGGGTTTAAAAAGAATGCAATAATTGAAGTTACTAAGCCCATAATCACCTCTTATTATTCCACCCTGCAACTAGGTTTGCAAGTCTCGCCTCTAAGAGGCTGCACTATCCAGTGCATAGGTCGCCTTTGCGACGCGCTTAAACTGCGACTTACTCTGTAGATTAAGGAGAATCGTGGTTTCTTTGACGTGACGGCTTTTAAGAACTCGTTTGACGATTTCATCGCGGTGGAGTGGCTCGCCGGCCTTTTTTAGCACATCGGTGATGATGTCTGAAACAGTACCCTTGCTGTAACCCCAGCTGTCGAGCGCGTAAATACCACGGCCAATCAGCACGAATCGTTTGTCTTTGATCAGTTCGTTGTGGATTGCTTGGGTGGTGACATCTTTTCGTTTGAATTCACTGTCTTTGATCGCTTTGGCGATATCAGAAAAGTGCATTGGCTTGCCGTTCTTCGCCAGAATCACATAGATCTTGTCGCGAATATTCTTTGGGTTGACGGTTGGCCATTTGGTGAGTCCCCAGTGGTCATTCAGGTGTGCCAGGTGCTTGCTGGTGCTCGCTAGGGCTTTGATGTGGCTCGGGTGCTCAAAACCAAGCTTATCGTGCAATTGCTCGATCTGGAGTGGCTCGCCATGCTCTTTGATTGTCTTGACGATAGTATCGACATGACCCTTCACTTTTTTCTCGTCGCCATGCTCTTTGATACCAATGGTGTGGTGATAGTTGTCGTTTTCGCTGATAACAGTCAGGTTTGGCGATAGTTCAGACACAAAGGCGATATGAGCACGATGGCGATCAGTACTTTTATCTCCAACGAGGCTATCGGCGATGTCTTTGACACGTCCGACGCGGCCGTTCTCTGACAGATGACGAATTAACATTCGTTCGACGTCATGAATAGCTGGTACTTTACCATCTTCGGCGGCAATTTTTAGGCGAATTAGGATAGCTTTTTCGAGCTGACGAACACGTTCGCGGGTGATGCCAAGCAGCTCACCGATTTGTTCTAGAGTCTCTTTACGGTCGAACAGCCCAAAGCGACGAGTAATGATTTCCTTTTCACGATCCTGTTCGATAACACCGAGAATATCGTTGACGGCCTCTGTGAGGGTCGCTGTCGTGTCTTTAGTTGCTGTCTCGTCCATGATGGGTCTAATATCCTCTCTGTTCCACCGTTTGAGTTTATGTTTAGTATCTCAATCTGTATCGATTATAAAACAATGTTTTTTATATGTCAAGTGTTTCTACCTGTATAAAACTATTATAGCATGAAGATGACATTGCTTGTAAATAATGTCATGAGGCTTTTTATCCACAGGTAATGTGGTAAAAGTGTAAACTAGCAGGTACCTTCGTGGGGTGCTTCACCAGGTTTTACATACCAGAGTAAGTCAGTGAATTGATCGTGGTGAGCCTGAACGCAGTAGTCTGTGGATGTGAGCCAACCACCGGCTGGCGTCGCCGCCGGTAGCGAAGGTTTCGCGATGGGGCTATTGTCGCTATCCCAGAAAACAGTCACTGGGTACGTACCCCCCTGAGCAACAAATCGTTGATCGAGTTCGCGGAGGAAATTTTGAACGATGGCTTTACCGTTGTTATAGCTACTCGAATACGTAATTGAATCGGCTTTGTCGTCAAGTGCGGTCGATGAAATGGGGACATCGAACTTGCCATCACCAATAATAGTCGACCAGCCGTTGATATGAAGGTACTCATTGCTATTGTAGACAATACAGCCCGTGAGATAATCTTCGGTGGTACCGCCGTTATTCACCCCACTGCCCTTGCCCTCTGTGAGCATTTGGTTACATATGTTGTATAGGACGAGGGCATTTTGTGACGGGGTGAGCCCTGAGTAGGTGCCGGTAGACGAGATGGTGAGAGAAATGTGCGGCGATGTAGTTAAATCCGCCGGCAAATTTGCAGGGTATACTTTATTTTGTGAATATGATGACTCGAGCAGATCGGCGGCATGAGTCAGATCGTTCAGCATAGTTGATTGGCCGGCTCGTCGTTGAATACCGTTGTAGCTGACGACAGAGATGGTCGTAATAATGGCGATAACGGAGATGGCAATGATAAGTTCAACCAGTGAAAATCCCCGGGATGTTTTATTGCCCAACCAATACTTCATACCACCTAGTGTATCATTTTTGCTATTTACGTCGGGTGATGCGTTTGCGGGCTTTTTTGGCGGGCGCTTTGGCAAGCAGCTCTTTCGCCTGGTCATGAGTAATACTTGCTGGTTCGGTCTCTTTGGGAATCTTGGCATTCTTTTTGCCATCGGTAATGTAGGCGCCCCAACGGCCGTTGAGCACCTTGATGCCATCGCCAAAGTCGGCGATATTGCGTTCAGCTTCGGTTTTTAGCTTGGCGGCGTAGAGTTCCTTAGCTTCTTCGAGAGTAATGCTCTGAGGATCAAGTGGCTTGATGCTGACGAACAGTTTGTCGATGACAATATACGGGCCAAAACGGCCAATATTGGCCTTGATGTCGTTGCCGTCGTCGGTTTGACCAACCAAGCGTGGCAGTTTAAACATTTCCAGGGCTTGCTCCAGGGTGACGGTCTCGATCTTGGCACCGGTTGGTAGTGGTGCAAATTGTGGCTTGGGATCGTCGGACTGCTCGCCTTTTTGCAGCATTGGTCCAAAGCGGCCGAAACGACTGTAAATCGGCAGACCAGATTTGGGATCGTTACCGACGAGGCGGGCTTGGCTAGCCTCAGCCCGGGTAATATCGGCGCTCTTTTCGACCAATGCGTGGAATGGACCGTAGAAATCAGTCAGGACTTTAACGCGGTCTTTGGCGCCAATCGCAATCTCGTCGAGCTCTTCCTCAACACTTTTTGTGAAATCATAATCCATGACTTCGCTGAAGTGTTTGACCAGGAAGTCAGTTACGACTTTACCTTTGTCGGTTGGAAAAAGTTTATTGCTATCTTTGCCGTATTCAATCGTTTCAGCTTGCTCCGAAACCGTGCCACCTTCGAGCGTCAGGTGGGCGATCGCTTTTTTAATACCCTCGAGGTCACCCCGTTCGACGTATTCACGGCTTTGGATAGTATTAATAGTACTGGCATAGGTACTTGGACGGCCAATACCCATTTCTTCCAGTTTCTTGACGAGGCTGGCCTCGGTGTAGCGGGCTGGTCCACGGCTGAGCTGTTCGAGGGCGCTAGCTGACTGCAGCGTTAGTGGATCACCCTGGTTGACCGCCGGAAGGAGGACGTCGTCGCCACTGCGGCCGTAGACTTTCAAGAAGCCGTCAAAAATGACAATCTCGCCTTTGGCTTCCATGACTTCACTGCTTTTATCGGCAGCAATACTAATGGTGGTTTTTTCTAAGCTAGCTGGAGCCATCTGACTCGAGAGCGTACGGCGCCAAATCAGGTTATATAATTTCTTTTGCTGTTCGTCAGCACCGGCCATATCGCGGCGGACGTCGGTCGGACGGATGGCTTCGTGAGCTTCTTGGGCATTGGCTGACTTACTTTTAAACGTTCGGAATTGGTGATAATTATCACCGTAGGCTTGCTTGATGAACTCGGTCATGGCGCCGAGCGCTTGAGTCGAAAGATTTACCGAGTCGGTACGCATATAGGTAATGTGCCCCGCTTCGTAGAGCCGCTGAGCCAACTGCATAGTGCTGCGCGGGCTGTAGCCGAGCTTACTACTGGCTTCTTGTTGCAAAGTACTCGTCGTAAACGGTGCCGATGGATTGCGCGTACCGGGTTTTTTCTCGATGCTCGCCACTGAGAACGAACTCTTGGCAAACTCTTCCAAGATGGTGCGGACATCAGCAATGGTTTGGTGCTTTTTACTGCTGGTCGCGGGCAGTTCGGTGCCGTCCTCCAGTACAAACGTCGCTGTCAGTTTAAAAGTCGATTCGGGCGTGTGTCCGTCGATTTCGGCTTCGCGTTCCACGATGAGGCGCACTGCGACTGATTGGACGCGTCCGGCGCTGAGCTGCGGCCCGACTTTACGCCAGAGGACCGGGGAGAGTTCAAAGCCTACCAGGTAATCAAGCGATTGACGAGCTTGCTGGGCTTCAACCAGCGGCATATTAATAGTACGCGGGTTTTTGACTGCTTCATCGAGGGCGTTCTTGGTAATTTCATGAAAGACGATGCGTTTGGTAGTCTTAGGGTCGAGCTTCAAGACTTCGGCCAGGTGCCAGGCAATCGCCTCCCCTTCGCGGTCTTCATCGCTGGCTAGCCAGACGGTGTCGGCGGCTTTGACCTCTTTTTTGAGTTCGGAAATGACTTTCCGTTTTCCACTATCAACTTCATACACCGGCGCAAACTTATTTTTCACATCGATACTACCGCTCTTGCTAGGCAAGCCGCGGATATGGCCGATGCTACTTTTGACGACAAAGTCCTTACCGAGATATTTCTCGATCGTTTTAGCTTTGGCTGGCGACTCGACGATGACTAAATTCTTGCTCATAAATCCTTACGGTTATAGTTGTAGTGAAACACAGTGGGCTATTGTATGCAACTTTGGATGATTTGTAAAATGTTTGTTACGAAACGACTATTTTAACGTCCACTGATTGGCGCCCAGTGAACGGATAGTGCCGGCAATTTCCAGCATAGTCATGGCGGTGGCGAATTCGGCGGCTGCGATCTCCGATTGGCGCTGCAGTTCCTCACCATCGCGGATTCCAGCTTGGAGTAGTGTAATAATAGTCGTTTCGGCTGGTGAATTGCCAAGCGCGAGTGATGACTGAGGTCGTAGCAACTCGGGCGCGATCACCTCCAGGACGTCTTCGAAGCTTGTAATTGGCGTGGCGCCTTGTTTCAAGAGTGCATTACAACCGCTACTCATCGGGCTGGTGATATTGCCCGGTACGACGAAGACTTCTTTGCCCTGATCGAGCGCGTGCATGGCGGTATTGAGTGTGCCACTCTTACTCGCTGCCTCGGTAATAATCACCGCATCGGCCAGGCCGCTGACGATGCGGTTGCGCTCCAGGAATTGATTGGGCCAGGCCTGTGTCTCGGGTTCGTATTCACTAATAATAGCCCCACCGTGTTTTATAATGTCAGCTGCCAGTGAAGCATGAGCTGCTGGGTAAATATCAGGTAAACCATTGGCGAGAACGGCTATGGTAATGCCACCAGCCTCGAGAGCGGCGCGATGCGCCAAGCCATCAACGCCAAGTGCCAGGCCACTGACAATCACGACACCTCGCCGGGCAAGTTCATAGGCAAGCTGATGAGTCACCTCTTTGCCGTATATAGTTGGCTTGCGTGTTCCGACGATTGCCACGCTTGGGAGGCGTGTTTCCGGCAAGGTTCCCATAAAATGTAACTTTTTTGGATTTTTGGCAATATTACCTACAATCTGTAGGTATGGATGTGTATCTGGTGAGATTCTATTGATTTTCATATTAGAAAGTGTCGAAAAGTATTGACGTAAAGCCTAATACGTGCTAATATCAGGAACGATTGGTTGAAATCTGCGAGATTGAACCAAACGCACCTTATACCCCCTATTCTAACAGAATTCACCTCGGTGAGTTCAATATGTTAGGTTGCGAGTCATGTGCCTCCCTAGTAATCTACCCTCCACTAGCTGGCCGTTAGACAGCATGACGCGCATACTAACCCCTTTAACCCCTTGATGAGTTTCGACTTTTCAAGGATCCCGTTCAAACAACGACTATCCAGTAGTGATTTATTTCAGGCGCTTGGCTCGGAGTTTAGCATGTAGACGCTTCGTTGTGTGGTGGGTTGAAGGGTCAAATAGCGTCAGGTGATGCCCACCCTTACCTGGCGCTTTTTGATTTCCATAAGACAAAACTACGTTTTTTCTCATCGCACAGGCAAAATCACGAATTTTGTCTGGCTGCTTTTTTCCCTTAGATTACAAAATAAACCCGGAGTAAATCCGGGTTTATTTTGGATTAATATAATCCAGGCCCCGACGAATGTCGAGGCCTGGAGCTTGTGGAGGGGGTGCGTTACGCCATGGCGTTGAGCTTCGGGACGAGGGTGCGGATATCTTTTGCGTTGTCGCGGTCCATCAGCTTCGCCTCGAAGATCTTGGTGTGACCCACCCGATAGATCTTCCCGTTTGAGCCCAGATAGAGACTCCGGTGAGATAGGCCATCGAAGGTGCGGTGTGGACGGTTGCGGTTGTAGTACTTGTCACAGTGCGGACAGCCACCCCGTGCCCCTGGGATCTCGACGAGTGTCACCCGCTTGCGGCGGTGGAAGAGACACAAGAATCCGTGGTGTGGTCCACTGTAGTTGCAGACACGCCGCACGCGACCCTCACTTCCCCACTTACCAGGTTCGACGTTCAAGCGCTCGGCAGCATATTTCGCAGCAACCTCGACGCTGTAAACGACCCGACGTTTGTCCCACTCCAGCTGCCAAGCCTGCTGTGCTTCGGCGAGCTGTCGCTGCCGCTCATTCTCTCGCGCTTGTCTACGTGCGGCCTTCTCCAGCTGCACGATCTCTCGTGTTGCAGTGTCCATGGCACACTTCCTCTCAAGCTCCATTTCGGAGCGGGTTGTCGTAAGAAATCTTGCGGCTTTCGCCGCTCGACGAAATTTATATGTATTATACAAGAAAAATGTTTAGAATTCAAACACCCCCGACCGCAAGATCGGGGGTTTTCGTTTGACAAGGGTTGGACTAGAACATCTTCGGCTCTCCGGCAATCGAGAGACCCGAACAGATGTGGTCGTACGTTTCCTCGGAGATATCAGATGGTGATGGTGCTGGTTCCCAGGAGCCGCGAACCCCGTCTTCTAGCGTGAGCGACCGACCGTAGAGATTGCCATCGGTGTCCAGCGCCCACGAGGCACTCGCCCACACCCATATGGATTGCGTGTGCAGTAGGGATGTCTGTACCTTGATTGCTTCTTGCTTCTGACCCAGCGGGTCTTCGTGCTTGAGCCTGATCAAGGTGTCCTCGATGATCTCACTGATCGGTGGGTTGCTCACTTTCCCTCCTCTTGTCGAAACTTCGCGGCAAAATAGAAGACCTACCTTGCCGTACCTTCATACTATATCATTTATTGGACACGGTTGCTAAGCAGTGTGAGTATAACTCGTTAATGTGAGTTCATCGCCAAGAAAGAGAGCTACAATCTCTTCACATCGAGGAATAATAGTATCGGACAGGGTGGTTTGTTCGTCTTTTGAAAAGCGTGATAAGACAAAATCTGCATCGTCCATACGTTCACGCAGATCGTTGTATATACCAATGCGCAGACGAGCGTAGTTGTGGTCGATGTGAGCGTTCAGTGATTTGATGCCATTATTGCCCGCATCACTGCCCTTCTCGCGTGTCCTGAGCGTTCCAAATGGCAATGCCAGATCGTCATGGATAACGAGTATATCAGTGGCAGGGTCGAGCTTGTAAAAGTCTACCAGTGCCCGAGCGCTGCGGCCAGTTTCGTTATAGAGCGTCGTCGGTTTGACGAGCAGAACCTTTTCGCCACCGTTCGTGAGCTCGGCAATATCGGCCAAGAATTTTGGTTTTGAACCAAATGTCACCTTTTGTTTGGCAGCAAAATCATCAATCACCTGAAAGCCGACATTGTGGCGAGTATGGGTATATTGATCGCCGGGATTACCTTGCGCAAAGATGAGTTTCATATCTGTAGTATAGTATAGACTATTGCATATTAATACTACTTATGGTATAATGTGAATAGTAGGCATCCGCTTACGTCTCCTCTTCCCCAAGGTATAAGGAGAAACAAATGTCCGAGTATGAGTCGAACACGCACCTTTCAAAGTCTGATAGAGTTCTCATCTACATGGGCTTCGGGTTTATCCTGGTGCTCACCGTGATGTTGTACATGTATCACGTCGACGGCTTCAGCCGACTCTCGTTGTACGTAACGGTCATCGTCTTCATTCCCACTTCGTGGGCGTGGTTGTCGGGTCGTTACAGCAAGAAGTTCCGGCGCATGGCCAGTCAGCAAGCCGAGCAAGCGAACCTTTTTCTGGTTCCCTCGCCTCATGAGGCACGCTACGCCTACAAGGGCGAAGTGAAGCCTCTGGCTGAGGCGCTCGGACAGGACATCTAGCCCTTTCGGGCTCCCCGCCCCGTGGATCTGCTGCAAACGCAGCAGATCCACGGGGTAGTTTTATTTCTTGGCTTTTGTCGCAGCAGCACTGGAGGCAAAACACGGTTTCTCGTAGCCTGGTATACTAGATATAGATGAAACATCGGGATGGGTCACCTAATGAAAGTATTGAAGTAAATTTACTCGAGCAACGCTTGACGTCGCCGACGGTGTCTCTTATTCTGGCGGGTTCAATTCTCGGTGCGGGTATTTATATGTTTTTTTTGTTGCAACCGACGTATCGTGGCGACATTCTTCCCTATATGATGGTCATCATTGCGGAGGCCTTTTTAATCTCACAAGGAATCTTATCGTTCTGGACTATTCTCAGCGGCCGGTCAAATCCCCGTCACTTTGAGTATCACAATGCCCAGAATATGCTGTTCGGTTCACGGAGTGGCAAATCGATTGCTACATATATCGACCAGCACCCTATTGAGGATACACGGCGGGCGCAGATGTATGTGCATAGTAAAAAAGTTTCCATCGATGTCTTTATTCCCGCGTATGGTGAACCAGTCGAAGAGATACGCGAAACGGCGATTGCGGCACGGGACATGTATGGCTTGCATAGTACTTATATCCTTGACGACGGTGAGTCGGATGACGTCAAGACCGCCGCGGCCGAGATAGGTGTTGGCTATCTGCGACGTCCGCGACACGATCACGCCAAGGCGGGTAATATTAACTACGCGCTGCAACATTCGACAGGAAAGTTCTTCGTTATCTTGGATGCAGACTTCGTGGCGAAGCGTGAGTTCCTATACGAGGCACTTCCGTTTTTTGAAGATGCAGAAATGGCCATGGTGCAAACACCACAGTATTACACGAACTCGATCAACTTTGTCTCCAAAGCAGCTGGATATATGCAGCATGTTTTCTATTCTATGCTCATGGCGGGAAAGAACCGTTTTAACGCCGCATTCTGTGTCGGTACTTGTGTGATGTTTCGACGTGAGGCGATCGAGGCAATTCACGGTATGTATGATAAATCGAAGTCAGAGGATATATGGACTTCGCTGAAGCTTCATGAGCTGGGCTGGAAAACCATCTATATCAACCGTGTGCTGGCTGAGGGCAAAACACCCGAAACCCTTAAAGCGTACTCGAAACAGCAACTGAGATGGGCGACAGGTAGTTTTGAAATCTTCTTGAAAAATAATCCGCTACTCAACTCGAAACTAACGGCTGACCAGCGACTACAGTATCTTCTTACGACGACGTTTTATTTCACTGGTTTTGCAACATTTGCCCTACTTCTCCTGCCGGCTCTGCAGATCTACTTCAATATTTCACCGATCTCCCTGACTATCCCGCTCTGGCAATGGTCATTGCTTTACTCGGGCTTCTTTATTATGCAGATGATGCTGTCATTTTATGCCATGGGTGGGCTAAAAGTTGAAACAATCATGATCGCGGCAGCATCGTATCCGATATACATCAAAGCCTTTTTTAATGCCCTTTTTGGTCGGGATGAAGCATGGTCGGCGACGAATGCCAAAGATAAGGGCTACGACTCACCTTTTAACTACATCCGCATCCAAACCTACACTTTTCTTTTCCTGCTGCTCACCAGTATCGTTGGGATATGGAAAATATATTATACTTCTGAATTTTCAATAGCTGTCGTATGGAATGTCCTGATGACGCTAATATTTTGGTATTTTATCCGCGCTGCTCTGCGCGAAAGTCGACTTTTAAAGCGAAACGCGCGGCGTGCAAAAAAACAAATTAAGGTAGAGGGGGTATAGATGGGAATCTTCAGTAGGGTACGACTTTTGATTGGTATTATATTTATTATTGGAATGGTGGCGGCACTTTTCTTCTATCTTAATTATTCTATGTCGAATATCGTCTCGCAGTCCGCCGTGTTGGAGTCTGACACATATGCAGTGAGCACCGAGTACGGCGGGGTGATAGAAAAACAGTATGTTGAGATTGGCAGCAAAATTAAAAAAGGCGATCCATTGTTTGAACTGAAAAGCTCGAGCCTGGCGGACGCACTGCGATCCAAGCAGGTTGATGCAACTGCCCTGCTCTTCTCACTGACACCAACCGGCAATATCCTGATTACTGCTAACAACAATGGCACCGTTCGTGAAATCAACTTTCTGACAGGCGCCTTCGTGCCGAGTAATGGCCAGATTGCTTTGATCGACATTGCCGATTCGCAGTACGTAACAACGCGATACTTACTGCGTGCACCAGACTATGCTCGTATCAATCGCTCAAATCCTGTGTCTGTTACCTTACCAGACAATACGCGGCTTGAGGCGAAAGTATTTGATATTACCCTCCAAAAAGACGGCGAAAAGGTTTACACGATCGTCAAAGCACGGTTCGATGATAATGCGAAGATTCCGGCTACTTTTAGTTCAGGAACGCCAGTATCAGCCAGTTGGCAGCTAGAAAAAAGTGACTGGTACCAAGCAGTCATCGATGTATTAAAGGGACTTATTGAACCGACAACGCAATCGAGGTAATGATGCGAATGAAGAAATTTACCTATGGAATAGGAATAGTAGTAATAATTTTTGTCATCTGTGGCATGGGAGTATATCTTTTGGTGAATTTTATTCGATCAGATAGTCCGGCTATGACTCCCGCCGCGGCAGAGACGAGTCCGTCACTTATCAATACCCAGGTTCTGGCTCAACTGCATCAAAATGATGCATCGGGGATCGACCTGTCGCATATAGCCGCTGGCCTTACCCCTCCAACCAACAAATGGTTTAGCGGGTTCGCGCTTCAACGTGATCCAAAACCCGGCTTCGGTTATCCGAACAGCTACCGACCTTTGATGAATGGTTTTGAAATGGGTCTCCCCGTTGTCTCGGCGACAAATGATACAGTCTCGGGGCCACACCGAGCAGATGTTGTCGTAACGATTGAACGTGCCGTCCGCTATGAGATTGTCCGCTACGACGAGTTAACCGTTGAGATTGCGTACTTTGCGTCTGATAACCAGAAGCTGGCCACGCTCACGATTGGGTCGGGTCTTCCCTATGCTTTCCTGAGTGCTGAGACGGCAATCAAAGTCTCTACGAATCTACCTGCTCTCAAGCATCAAGATGATCACCTGGCGACGGTCACCGTCGCGGGACAGACCTACGGGGTTCAGAGCAAGACCATCACACCCCATTCAGGTGCTATGGAGCTCAACGACGGTGAACTTCTGACATGGTTTAGCGCCCCAGAACCGGACGATGCTAGACACCTCAGTAAATATGCGTCCAATCGAGTGCTCTCAGGGGTGGTCTCATACCGTTTTGATAAAGATCACTACGAAACCGAACTCTCGTATAGTACAAGCAATCATCAGCCGACTATCATCGTCCGTATGCCCCATCAGTATACTGGGGGGAAAACGAAATCCCTGTTTAGCTATCGCTCCATTTTCGGTGATCTGAAAGCCGAAGCCACGAATAAGCTAGTGTATACGACGCCGTCGGTTCCTCTCAAGCCTTCGCTTGATATCGGCCGCCTTTCCTCTGACGATAAGAATAAATTGCTTACACAGCTTAAGCAAGATGGCAAAACCTTGCAACTATCAAAACCCGATACGTACTTTGCGGGAAAAGAAATGCAGCGCGTGGCGCAGCTACTGGATATCGCTGCTCAACTGGGTGCCAAGCAAGAGCAACAAGAGATACAGACCAGTCTCAAGGCAGCGTTGGTAGACTGGCTTAGAACCAATAAAGCAAGCGTGCGGTCGTTCTATTATGATACGAAGATGCGTGGGATCGTCGGGAATGAGGCCAGTTTTGGAGCAGACAAGGAGTTTAATGACCACCACTTCCATTACGGTTATTTCATCTATGCTGCGAGCATCCTTGCGAAGTATGATCCTGGCTTCGTGAAAGAACACAGTGCGGTTGTGAATCTTCTCGCGGCAGACATCGCAAACTACAAACCGAATGAAGAATTACCCTTACGACGTAACTTTGATCCATATAGTGGCCACGGATGGGCGTCGGGTATTTCACCATTCCTTGATGGTAACAACCAAGAATCGTCCTCGGAGGCTATGAACGCGTGGACGAGTGTCGCGCTGTGGGCGCAGCAAACAAAAAATAAAACGCTTGAAACCGAAGCGTTATGGATGCTCTCGAACGAGATAGCAACAGCCAAAAAGTACTGGCTCCAGTCAAATTCTGAAAATGTGTGCTACTTGCGAGCCTACACTGCCCCGCTCGTCGCCATTAATTGGGGTGGCAAACGAGAATATAGAACATTTTTCAGTGATGAGCCAAATGCAAAATTAGGCATCCAGCTGATCCCATTCAATCCATCGATGGCAGCGCTTTTGACAGACATGCCCGCAAAAGCCTTGTCGTCACATACCCCCACTGGCATGTTTGGTGACTATATCATGATGGCTCAGGCGTCGACTCAGACGTTTGAAGCGGCGCAGCGTCTTCCCGACACGGCTATTGACGACGGTGATTCACGCACGTATTTGTATGCGTGGATGCTCACGCACTAGCTCTTTTTTGGTGCTTTCTCAGCTTCTTTTGCCTGCTTGTACTTCTTCGTCACAGGTTCTTTGCCTTGAGCAATACGTTCTTTGTTGGCTTTGATTTGTTTTTCGTCGAGGAAACTAAACTTGATCGGGGTGCCGGCATAGTTATACGTTTCACGGAGTTGTTTTTCGAGGTAGCGTTTGTAGCTCCAGTGAACAAATTTTAGGTTCGATCCATGAATTACGAACCATGGTGGTGCGGTGTCGGTCTGAACCATGTAGCGGAGTTTAGGATGCGTATTCTTCAGCCCAGCTGGCGGATGCTTCTGAACAGCATTCTGTAGCATGTCATTTAAGACGCGCGTCTTGGTTTCTTGTTTGCGCCGGGCGTCGATATCGAGAGCGAGATCAAATAGTTTTGTCACGTTCTGACCAGTCACACTACTAGTAAAAATCAGTGGTGCCCAGGGTGTAAACTTGAATGTGCGGGCGATACTTGGCGCGAGTGCGTCGCGAGTGTAGGCGTCTTTGTCTTGGACACTGTCCCACTTGCTTACGACGATCACCATACCTTTGCCGGCTTCGTCGATAATACCAGCCAAACGTTGATCAAGTTGAGTGTTCAGCTCATTAACGTCCATGAGCAGGAAGCAGATATCGGCTTCTTCGATGGCCTGAAGCGTACGAAGAACAGAGAATTTTTCAATCCCAACCTCTTGCTTGCCGGGTTTACGCATGCCCGCGGTGTCGAGGATTTCGAGGTCACGGGTGCTATAGCGAACTGAGACGCGGTTGACGTCGCGAGTTGTACCGGCGATATTGGCTACGATGGCCTGTTGTTTACCCGCCAGGGTGTTGAACAGATAGCTCTTGCCGACATTTGGACGGCCAATCAGGGCAATACGGAGGATTTCATCGGCTTCCTCTTCGCTCTTGGCTGGGATAATTTCCACAATTTCATCGAGCACGTCAGTAATACCACTATTGTGCTCGGCACTGGTGCGGATAATGGATTTAATACCAAGCCGGCGATATTCTTCGTTAGGCAGACTAGTCTTGAGATCGGCTTTATTGGTGAGAAGGATGACCGGCTTCTTGCTCTTCAGTGCTTTTTTAGCCACGATACGGTCTTCATCGCTAGCGTACTGGGTGCTATCAACCACGACCAAGATAACATCGGCTACATCGGCTGCCTCGGTAATTTGCTCCTGGATACTGGCTTCGAACTCATCGTTGGGATCTTTGAGACCAGCGGTGTCAACCAGCCAGAATTGGTGATGTTTGTATTCTACGCGGCCGAGGACGTTGTCACGCGTGGTACCCGCTTCTCTGGCGACGATCGCTTGCTGTGCCCTGACCATACGGTTAAAAAGCGAACTCTTACCGACGTTCGCCTGACCAATAATCGCAACCGTAGGGAGTTTTGAAGCCATAACTGGAGTTTATTATAACAGAGGTCGCTCGTCTTTGCGAGCATAAGCAAATTCATTGACTTTTATTTCTTTGAATAACTTGTTCCTGGCAAAGAATAAGCATTATATCACCTATTGAATATCGACAATTTTGTATTCACCTGGCTTTATATCACCAAGTGAATAATCACCGAATGATAAGCGGTGGAGTTTGGTGACAGTATAGCCAAGTGAGCCGAAGGTACGGCGGATTTGGCGGTTTCTGCCCTCGGTCATGGTGATTTGCCAACCTTTTCGGCTGGTGTCGTTGAGCCGCTCGAGCGATAGTTTACTCGGTCCATCCTCAAGCTGTACCCCATAGTCGCTGATCATCTGGTGGTGCAATGGTTCCAAATCCCTATCGAGGCGAACGTTGTAGACTTTTGTCTTATAAAATTTCGGATGTGTCATTTGGTAGGCGAAGTCACCGTCATTGGTGAGAATCAGCAGACCTGAGCTGTCTTTGTCCAGGCGGCCAACTGGTTTGAGGTTATGGAACTCCGAAGGGAGCAGCGCGTAGATTGTATCATTGTCGCCTTGTTTCTTGCGCGAACAAATGTAACCAATGGGCTTATGGAATAGGACATAGGTTACTTCCCTTTCGTCCGTAATTGATTTGCCGTGAACAGCGATGTCATCCCCTACCCTGAAGCGGGCTCCGAGCGTCGCCACGGTGCCATTGACCGTCACTGCGCCCTGCTCGATCAAGAGATCGGCTTCACGTCGCGAAGAACCCAGCTGAAGCGCAAGGAATTTATTGAGTCGTTCGGAAGAGGTGTCATCGATCATGTGCTGGTAGTATAGCACTATACCGGCGGAGATGGCGGTTGTGAGGTAGTCTGAGGGGCTGGTGCTTGCAGTGGTGTTTCTTCGAAAGAAAGACCCGACTCTTCTTGGAGTGGTGGTGGCGTTGGAGTCGGTGTTGGAGGTGTCGGTGCAACTGCTGGACTGTCTGTGACCGGTATTTGTATTTGCGGGCTTGGAATAACTGGGGGTTGTGGGGCTGGTGGCATTGGTTGGCTACCGAGTTCTTCAGAGATGCGGTCGGCCATATTAGGGCCGCTGGATTCGGGGCGCTCTAGAGGATGGATAACACGGTCTCCAAGGTTTGCGGGACGAGCTGTCGAGAAAGGTGCTGTTGGCTGCGGAAGCCCCGATGGAGTCACGGCTGGTTGCGGGGTGGCCTGAGGTGTTGCTGGAGCAGCCATTGGTGTTGGCATTGTGACGCTGGGTGTCGGAGCTGCCGTAGGAGCCACTGGAGCTGGCTGAGGTGCTGCAGGTGTTGGCGCCGTGCTGACGGATGGCGGTGTTGCAGGCATGGCTCCGGGCAAATCGCCGAGTACGTCATGGACGGTACGCACAACGTCTTCGATGCCCACTTGTGATTTCACAAGGTAGCGATCAGCACCAAGCTGGACGCCACGTTGGCGTTGGTCCTCGCTAGAAAGCGCGGTCATCATAATAACTTTTATGTCTTTTGTCTCCGTGGTGGAGCGCAGAATATCGAGCATGTCAAAACCGCTGATTTTTGGCATCATGACATCACTGACGATCAGGCCGGGCTTTTCTTTGATGGCCATTGCGAGCGCTGCTTCGCCGTCGCCAGCCGAAACAATATCGTAGCCCTCCGCTAGTAGACGTACTCCGTAAATTTCTCGCAGACTTTTGTCGTCTTCCACTAACAATATCTTCGTCATATTACTCCCTACTATACCTGAGCATTTCTAAAAATACTATACTTCTTATGCTTTGACCTCATGAGGGTTCATCTCGCTTTGGGATAACCACGGCCGTACCTCGCGGATGGATAAATTGTGCGGGATTCTGTTCAATGGCACTCAGGGGTGTATTCACAAGTGGCGGTGCGGTTGGTTGGCTTAATGTTGCCGGTTGCTGGATTGATTGCAGCTGCCTAGCGATAACATCGGCCGGTGGGCTTGTTACGGTGCCAGAGAGCGACTCGCTAGCCGGAGCGCTAACTGGTGGTGTTACGACAGCGGGTTGACTGGTGACAAAGGTAGACGGCGAACGCACAATCTCAGTTGGCTGCAATGCGGCTTCGATGAGCCGGGTGGCTTCTTCGTGATCGATACGAGGGATCTGAAGGTAAAAGGTACTCCCCTTGCCATATTGACTCTCTACCCAAATACGGCTGCCCATGATTTCAGCTAGCCGTCGGCAGAGATACAGTCCGAGTCCGGTGCCACCAATCTCTCGAGTCTCACTCGTGTCGACGCGATAAAACTTTTGAAACAAATGCGGGATATCCTCAGGTGGGATGCCGATACCACTGTCGGTGACTGAGATAGTGACATGTTCGTTGTCGCCAGTAATGTCGACGACCACATCGCCTTTCAGGGTATATTTAATGGCATTTTCGGTCAGGTTGGCGATGATTTCACGCAGATGATCGTTGTCGACCAGTGAATAGTAGACCGGACTCAGGTGTCGGTCAGTTTGCGAATCATCGGGCATCGGTTTGTAGACGAGCTGTAATCGTTTGGCGTCGGCTTGAGGGCGCAAACCCTCGACGATATCGTGGGCGAATTCCACTACGTCAACAACTTTTGGATTGTTGGATAAACGGCCATCATCAGCCTTGCTGACGTCGAGAAGATCCTGGAATAGCCGACCGAGATGTTGGGCGGATTGGTGGGCTTTGGTAATAAAATCCCGCGCCTTATCATCAATCTGAGCGGTCGCTGGGTTAAGTGTCAATCCTAAGTATCCCTCAATTGACGCCACCGGCGTGCGCATTTCGTGACTGGCGGTGCTGATAAATTCTGCTTGCTCACGTTCCTGGGCTTTTTCTTTGGTGATGTCTCGGAATACAATAATAGCACCCGAGCCGAGTTGACCGACTGGCGATACGGTTACTGACACCAGGAGCTTTTTGTCAAAATGTGTCGTCAGTGACAGATCATCACGCTCCACTTCTTTATTGGTCGATAGAACCTCCAGGACTGGGTCGACCGACTCATCGAGCTCCTGGTCTTTTTGATCGGTCAACTTCAGAACCGACTTATAACTGAGCGTGGTGGCGTCTTGTTTGCCCCAGCCAGTGATCTCTTGAGCGGCTGGGTTGATCAGCTGGATGATACCCTGGTTATCAACCGCAATCACGCCGTCGGCGATGGCATTAATGACGACCTCAGCCTTGCTGGCAACTTCGCTCAGCTCACTGGCGAGGTCTCGGAAGGCGCGATCCTTCCCTTCTTCGTGTGTTTTGCGCCCATGCCAAATGATATAGCTGGCAACGAGGGGTAGCCAACCGGCGATAAAGGTTGTCACAACCGCGTCTTGGATAATCGTCCCCTCGATAAAGCCGAGTACCAGATACATACTCCCCGCTACCAGCATGGGGACAATGCCCAGTAGGCCAAAGATGCCAGCGAAAATAGCGATTAAAATCCAGAGCGCAATAAAGGGAGACTGTAGCCCTCCACTGGTGGCAATGAGGCTGCCGGCAGTTGTGGCGAGCAGTACGTAGACCCCGAGAGACATGGCGGTAATCAGCTTGGTCGGTGACCATAGGTATGACACGACGGCGATAAGGAATGCGCCGGCGGAAACAATAACAGATATGGGATTGATGACAAGACCGGCATCATATCCGTCAGATAAGAACGATACGAAGTAGAGAGCGATGACACATCCCGCAACAAACATCACCGCTTCGCATATGCGGCGGTGCCAAAATTGGTTGAGCGGTAATGGTTTTATGATGCCCCCTAGGAAAATCTCGATTTCGCTTATGTATTATTATGGCGAATTTTAGCGATAATGCAATCATGGAACGTGCACGGGGGGATTTTGGTGATCTCACGGAGAAGGCGGCCACTTTGCTCCCGCAAAAGACCGGAGTTCAATTCTCGCGCTGAGATGAGCCAAGTAAAAACGCCCACCTAGAGGTGAGCGACTTTACTTCGTGAACTACATAACCTAGAAATGGAACGAGATCCAGTATCAGATCATCTCAATGGTAAATATTAAGCCTTCATCAAACGAAGTGACGAATAGTGTATAGGTATGCAAATAGCCACTTCTTCGGGAATTGATTCAGCACCACCCTTACCATCACTAAGTATTGGATCATCCAGCACCAATGCTAGTCCGAATGGGATAGTAGGGACATCTTCCCACTCTTCATCAGAGTCTGCTTTATCTTTTAATCCAAAAAATACACTTTCGTCAGGTACAGGCCCTACGTAGAGTCCTCCAATTCTTCCGTAAATTTGACTATCTTCGTCTAGAAAGTTTGCCTCGGCTCCACCTTCACTTTCATCTAACATGAGGATTATTGTGCCACCCTGAACGATAACTTCAGTGTCATAAGCAAGTTTCTCTGAACCAGAGATGAATCTATTTATTTTTTCAGTAAGAAGAGCTTGTCTTTGGGAGAGAGCATCATTATCATTAAGATCAATACTTCCTGCTGCAGCAAGCAGTTCAAGGAAGTGATCAAGCAATGCTTGAACAGTATCATCAAGTGGAGTAGGCTCACTTGAGCCAAGATCTATAGCTGCAGTTAAGTCGCGAAAAGCAGCTTCCATATCGGGCGAATTCATTATCCGCCATTATAGTGAAAATAGATAATATCAACAAGCATGAGCATATTTCTGACTCGCAAATGTACCCTGAAACGTCGAAAACCCCGCCTCCCAGAGGGAGCCGGAGCTCGACGTCTGGATGACGGGGTACTTCACCCGAAGGAGGCGTTCATGAGGCGATACCTCACGGCGATCTGAGATGGGCGAAGGTGTAGAAACGTGGCTACCCGCTTCTTGATTAGCTTCCTGATCTTCTCCTGGTGCTTCTTTGTCCACTTGGTGGTCTCACCGTCCACGACCAGGATGTAGTCGTAATCGCTGACGTTCCTCAACGAGTACTCGCTGTAGTCGAAGTTGGAGTGTCCGGGGCGGCGCTTGTTGTACTTCTCGATCACGTCGTGGACGATGGTGATGATCTTCTCACCAGCACTCTCCTCGATAGTGCAGCCGTCGGTGTAGACCTTCAGTTCGATTCCCGGCATGACTTGCCTCTTTCTCTCAAAGGGATGAACGTGTTTGTATAATACAATAATTATTATAAGCTGTAAATACTAAAGAGAAAAGCCTCCATAGGGCCTTAGAACGCCTCAGAACGCAAAAACAACAGGCCATTAGCCGTGTTGTGAATGGGGATCTTACAGGTGATGAGAAAGATGAGTATCTCAAGACTATTGATACAGAGGTATAACGTTTGCAAGATGACCTTGCGAAGGTGGGTCAGATTACGTCACTCAAGGAAGAAGCTATCGATTACTCGTTGTCCTTTATAAAAAATGCTCCAAAGATTTGGAACAACAGTGGTATTGAGCATAAAATAATTTATCAGAACCTCTTGTTCCCTTCAGGTCTTCCCTACGACCTAAAGACCAATAAATTTGGAACGGCTGAAATTAACCCACTTTACAGATTGATGGCAACACAAAAAGACGCCAAAGCGTCTTCTGATGATGTCTTGGTGATCTCACGGAGAATCGAACTCCGATTGCCAGGATGAAAACCTGGTGTCCTAACCGTTAGACGATGAGACCAAATTTTGAGAGAAATGTAACCAAAAATGCTGGCATTTTTGTTCATTTCCGAGGAATTTGGAGCTCATATGGTCCGGAGGATCCATATGGAGCTATTGGGTCGCAGGGCATTGCATACCGTTTTGACTCTGTTAACTGTACCAAAAACAGCTAAAAATGTCTAGGAATCGTCTGAATCAAGCTGCTTGATGAGCGATAGAAGCTTTTTTGGCGTAATTTCGGCTTTGATCAGATACGCCTGGGCATTGTGTTGCAGCGCCAGGCGTGACTCGTCGTTTTGATCAAAGTTAGTCAGGATGACCACTTTGCTGTTGGGAATCAGATCTTTTTTACCGCCCCGCAGTGCTTCGAGGATCTCGGTGCCGCGGCGTTCGGGCAGCATGACGTCGAGCAGGATGACGTCGTAGGATTTATTACGTGCCGCGATGAGACCGTCGTTGCCATCGACCATCCAGTCGACTTCGTAGCCAGCTTTTTTCAGACTGCGCACATACATCTCACCAATGAAGCGATCGTCCTCGATACATAAGATTGTTTTTATAGCCATGTCGTTATCCCCTCATCGATCCGTGGTTTTTTATCCAGCCGTCGTGGTGCCTAATGAGTCCTTCGGTAGTATTATCGCCCGCTTTTAGTTTTTCGGCAACCGTGGCGTAGATTGGCAATGTAAAACTGAAGGTTGACCCCTCGCCTTCGACACTTTTCACACTGATGGTGCCACCGTGCGATTCCACGATTGCTTTACAAATATAGAGACCAATGCCGGTGCCGGCGACGGTTTCGCGCGAGCGATGCGAACGGTAAAATTTATGAAAAAGATTACTGACCACATTGCTTGGCATGCCAATTCCCTGGTCGGCGACAGAAACTTCCACAGAATTTTGCACGACCTGAGCACTGACGCTGACCGAGCCACCATCGTTACTATATTTGATAGCATTGTCGATCAGATTGCCCATCACCTCACCGATCGCCGATCTGTCGGCGGCAACGGTCGGTAGGTCGGATGGCAGTGACACGGCGAGTAAGCGATTTTGGGCAATTGCGCGGAGTTGCATATCGTCTTTGATTGCGTCGTACATGATGCCCATTGATTCTTCGTGCAGATGAACCGTCAAATGACGACGGTCGTATTTGGCGGCGTTGAGAATATTATTGACGTAGCTACTAAGGCGATTGGCTGACACGACCAGACGGTTGAATAGTTCTTGCTCGTCGTTGGCGAAACGGTCGGATAGCTCATCGCCAAGGGTATCGAGATAGCCACGAATAACCGTGATCGGACCACGCAGTTCGTGGGCGGCAAACGAAATGAAGTCGAGATCGTTGTCCTCGGGAAGGTACTCGTCGGTTCGTTCTACCAGGGCTAAGACCACCTCAACCTCGCTTCCCTTTTGGTAGGAGGCGGTCATGTCGTAGATCTTACGCTCGTCTTCGCCGACGAGCTTATTGGCCACCCGGCGCCACGTTTTGGTAGCATTGACCGCGTGTTCATCACATTCTGCAATCCACTCATCAATAGTTTGATCGACATCGGTGATGATATCAAGTTGCAACGAGCCGTCTTTATCGGTGTGTATGGGTGCGGATTTATTGGCATAGATGACGTTACCTTCCTTTAGGAAAACGATTCCTGTCGACGATGTGCCAAGGATGGTTTCAAAGGCTAAGTCTCCTTTGGTGTGAGATTCCGACGGCGCATTAGGCTGACTGCCGCCGAGCTCGTAGATAGTTTGCAGTAGTGGTTTGAAGCCACTTTTTTCGTAGCGACGGGTATTTGGATTCGGTGGTGTGGTAATCGTCGATTCTCCGGCGGCGTGCGCGAGGGCATGACTGAGCATTTGGAGCGGCTCAGTCAGAACGGAAAAAACCAAAATATTGATACCGACGGCCGTGGCTCCGATGGCAGTCATGATAATCCAAAATATAGAGTTAGTTGGCTCAACAACCTCTGCCAGCATCAGTGCGATGACGATGACGAGCGTCGCAATGATTTGCATGCAGACCACGAAAAATAAGGAACGGCGGCGATACTGTGGCCAGTAATCCTTAACCAGCTGGGGCGGCTTATCTATTGCCATGTCACGCTTCCGTGACCGTTTGGTACTGCTGATATCCAGGTTTGACCGCGATTCAGTGCAATCGGCTTGCCGGCGGCATCAGTAAAAGTCATTTGTGAGGCGCGATCAGCTTTGGTCCAGGTGGAGGTGGTGACAATGCCATTTTGGAAAATGATTGCTTCACCAGAACCGGTGGTTGTAATACTCTGACGGTAACCGTCTTCCATGACGGTGACTTCATCCACCTTCAGGGCGATCACTACACTTGGTGTGATTTGGCCAGCTTCCCGATCGGTGTGTGGGACTCCAGCCAAACTACGATTGTAGAGGTTTGTGGCGGCATCATAGGTGTAGGTGGAATTGTAAAGCGCACTACTAATGTCGATAGCAATTGAGGTGGCGTTCGGCGCTGTGGAAGCTTTACCATCAGCTCTTGGAAAGCCGGTGAAACTCGATGACGTGTAGCCTTTGGCTATATTCAGGGCATCGAGTCGCTCAAAACTAGTGTAGACATTGTGTGGAGCGTAGCGGTCGGTCGCGCGCCAGTATGAGCCGGCGTTGAAGAACTGATCGATATCGCGATACTTGCCATTACGCACCTCTGCGAGAGCAAGAGCACTTCCTCCGATATGGGCGACACTAGCGTTAAACGGAGCCAACCAGTCGACGTAGTACATGCGCAGGCTACGAACAGGGCCGATCAGCTGCGGTTTGTCTTCTTGATGAAGTGTTAGAAAGCGAGTAATTCCGCCCTCAGCAATAGCTTCGAACACAATACCGGCGGCTTTGAGGCCGGACTGAGGCCGAGCGTCAGGGCTGTTCTCGATCATGATAGCGGTAACGGCTTGCTTGGTGGCCGCATCATCTGCGACCTCCACACCTGTCAGGGGCGAATAATATTTAACGATCGGCTTCGGTTTTGGCTTGACTACGGCCTTGGCAAATTGTGGCACGGGCTGACTCAAAAGCGCGTACGTGATACCACTTGCCACGAGAATGAGGATGACGCCAACAATGATGATAGTGAGAAGACGATGGGTGCGTATCCAACGAAGCAGTTTTTGAAAGGGATTTCGCTTTAGTTCCATATGCCTGATTATAGCAAACTTGCTTATGGTTACGAAGTAGACCACTTGGTGGGTTACTGGTTTGTTGCTGGCCTCGTAGCGCTATCGAGGCGTGCAAGCACTATGTCTTTGCCAAGTACTGACAAAGTATCATTCAACGCTGGGCTAAATGGTGCCCAAGAGACAGCTAGTCGGATGACACTAAAGAGGATGCCCGGTTTTTGACCTGTCGTTTCAAGTAGGTCGTTAAGGGTATTCTGGATACCATCGGCCGAAAAATCATCGCTTTTTTCAAAAGCATCTTTAGCTGCGTGCAGCAATCCAGCTAGGGTGTCGTTATCGAGCTTTTTTAGCTGCTTGTTTTCAGCGATCATGTTCCAGTCAGGGGTTGGGTCTGCGAAGAAATAGTCAGTAATCACTGAGAGGTCTTTCAATGTTTTGAGGCGATCTTGCACTAAGGCGAGGATTGTTTTCTTTCGTTCGTCACTTGCGGTCGCGGCGCTGACTGGCCAAAAGTCGCGTACCCGCTCGAACAGATCGTCGATACTGAGTAGGCGGATGTGTTGCCCGTTGAGCCAGAGCAATCTTTGCTCATCAAAGCGAGCCGGTGATTTTTGGACGCGTTCCAGGCTGAATTTTTCGACTAGTTCATTGCGAGTGAAAATTTCTTGTTCACTGCCGTCATTCCAGCCGAGCGTGGCGAGAAAGTTCATCATCGCTTCGGGTAAGTACCCGTCATTGGCGTATTCCAGGATATCTTTGGCGCCATCACGTTTGCCAAGTTTCTTTTTGCCATCGATCGCCATGACATACGGCAAGGTTGCCAGAATTGGTGGTGCAATACCGAGTGCCTCGTACAGATTGAGGTATTTGGGAGTACTGCTAATAAACTCTTGGCTGCGTAATACATGGGTTATTTCCATCAGCATATCGTCGACGATGTGACAGAAATTATAGGTCGGATAGCCGTCGGATTTCATCAGGATGAAATCGTCGATAGCCTCTGATCCGGCGGCGAGGTCACCCATAACAGCATCGGTCCAGGTGTACGATTTTGGATCGGATTTAAAACGGAGTGGCTGCGAACCGTCCCATTCGGGTGGATTTTCAGGGCGATGATTCCGATATAGAAATGGTTGCTTACTGGTCTTTGCGTCGTCACGGAAAGCTTCGAGCTCGTCTTTAGTATAGGGATCCGCGTAGGCTCGCCCATTATCGACTAATTTTTGAGCCCAGTCTTTGTAAATAGCCAGTCGTTCTGATTGGAGGTACGGCGCGTGGGGGCCACCTTTGTCGATGCCCTCTTGCCAGTCGATACCAAGCCAGCGTAGGCTGCTTTCTATCTGGGCGATGCTGCCGTCGACCTCGCGGGCTTTATCGGTGTCTTCGATACGAAGAATAAAAGTACCATGGTCTTTTTGAGCAATCAGCCAGGCGAAAAGCGCCGTGCGGACGCCACCGACGTGCATGAAACCAGTGGGACTAGGAGCAAAACGAGTTCGAGTCATAACTCTATGGTAACAGAGGAAGGATGATTTCTAAAGTGGTGGCCCAGTTGACGATGAGTTGTTGGTCGTACCGTTCCAAATCCAGTCGGTGGAGCTACCATCAGCATAATTACTCAATGCGGCACCTTCAGTTATCATTACGCTATCGACAAAAAATTGCATCCCAGACGTAACAGCGGCGGCGTTTAGGACATATAGCGCTACATTGCCCGTCGAAGTTGTTGTGACTGAGCATGATAACCTAATCCATGTATCCTTTGTCGCCGTACTGGCTGAAGAGCATGTCGAGGAGGCAACGCCTGCACCTTGAGCACTTAATATCGCATTTACAGTAGTTGCCGCTGGTACATATACCCATGTTGATAATATATAGGTCGTACTTGCCTTCATGTTCGCCGGAACCATAAATCCGGCTGAAACATTCACACCAACCCCACTAGAGCCATAGGTAGGAAACACTGCCTGTGTAGAATACGTACCATTTTTTGCCTGTGTACTTGTGCGGGTAAGTGTCGTGCCATTTGCACCTACAAAGTTTGTAAGGTTTGATTCGGCTGAAGGATTGAGGCTGACATTCGTGACCGCCCCCACACCCCCCACTCCATGCCCGGCACAGCCGCCAGCGGTTGGTTTCGTGGACTCGGTTATCTTGTAGCTGGTTGGGCCGGTGGTAGCGGTAATACAGTAGGCACCGTTTGTCCCAGCTGTGTATTGGTAGTCAACTGCACTGGCGGTAAAGGCACAGCCCGAACCAGTACTATTGAGTAGCGTATTAAACTCAGCACAGGTTGGTGAGGTCGCTGGAGTATCGACTTGCCAGACACTGATCTTCTTGGCTGCTTGAGCAAGGGCTGAACTCACACTACTGACTCGGGCTCGATCCTGGATGCCATTGTAGGCCACGATGGTAATCGCTGCTAGGATACCGATCACCACGATCACTATGAGGAGTTCGACGATGGTAAAAGCGGATTGTTTTTTATGTGCCCACATAGACACCCTTCATTTTAGCATACGTGTTACAACGGTGGACCGGTCGAGGTTGAGCCATTAGTCGTAGTAGTCCAGACCCAGCTAGGGGAGTTGCCGTCGGCGTAAGTATAGGTTCCGTTTCCGTCGACAAGCATGGCTGCATCAACATCGTATGTGTCACCTGAATTAAAGATGACCGTACTGCCGCTGGAGGGTGTGGTGAGGGTGAGTCTCACGGTAACTGCGCTGGCAGGTGCCACCCCAGTTGCGGAAATTGGTGTCCACGTATTGGGAGCCATAATGATTGAAGATCCGTTTGAACCACTAATAACGGCACTTGCAGCATCAAGCCACGATAGCTGGGCATACACATTCTGAGCTCTTGAGGATCGCATATAACCGAGCCCGTAGTACGTCCTGCCGGCTGTAACGGGACTTGCAATGTAGTAGCCAACATTGATACTGTTGGTCGCCGTATTAGAGAACGTCTTGCGATAATAACCTGAACCGCTATAGCCCCCATCGGTCATGCGGGTCGCCGTCCCCGTGCCGCTACCACCGTACCAAAGCAATGTCCACCCTGTGGTATTTGCCTCGAGGCTCGGATTGGAGATCAAATTCATGATCGCTGCTACGCCACCCACCCCGTGCCCGCTACACCCCCCTGCGGTTGGTTGGGTGTTTTCGGTGATCTTGTAGCTGACACTACCGGTTGTGGCCGTAATACAATAACCAGTGCCACCACCTGTCTGTGAATATTGAAAAGCGACATCACTCGTGTCGCTCACCCCGGCGGTTGATAGCGAACTTGGCGAGACGCCAGGATTATCCACTTGCCAGACCGCTATTTTCTTAGCGGCTTGGTTGAGTGCACTACTCACACTACTCACTCGGGCTCGTTGTTGAATGCCATTGTAGGCGACAATGGTGATGGCAGCCAGAATACCAATCACCACGATGACAATCAGGAGTTCGACGATAGTGAAACCGCTTTTGGTTTTAAACATACGCTTACTATAGTCGAACACCGAGGTGAAGACAAGGAGGTCGCCTACAGGCTCGTGGCAATACGGAGAACTTGGTCTTTCGAGAGTGGCGCGTCGCCATCGATGGTGTAGAGAATACCACCATTGACCCAGGCTGCACTATTTTTATAGGTGTAAATTGTCAGACCGCTTTGAGTGTGCGTACCGTATTCACTGCCTGCTTTTGGCTCGACATAGTTTTCAAGCACCGCGCTGGAATTGAGGTTGCTGCGCTGTTCATTGATAACGAAACTTTGCGGGCCAGCATTGGCGGCGAAGCGCATACTCACCTTGCCGTCGTTATAGGCAATCGGACCATCTAGGCGGTAGCCACTAGGACGATAATCGGGGTATGAGGCGTCAATACCGGCTTGTACGGCGGCAACTCGAATCGAAATCGTTGGCATATTAAGATATGTCAGGTAGCCAGCAAGTAATAATACCGCCAGGCTAGCCGAAGAAACGCTGAAAAGTCGCGGGAAACGATGCTTCATCGGTTGTTTGGCCTGTGCTCTAGTTGGGGTGTTGAGGGCTTTGGCGATAGCTTCATTTTTCAGGACGCGTGAAGGCTGAACGGCTTGAGATTGCTTCTTAGCTGCGTTGGCCTGGTGGGCTTTTTGTGCGAGGGGGTGCGAGACGGGTCCGATCAAATCGGACTCAGCAACGGGTTGGATAACCACGGGGTGCGACGCGAAGCGACTAATCGATGCGCTACGGGCGATATCCATATGCTTACGACCTTGGCTAGGCCGCGGTGTAGTGTTTTTGACTAGGATATGCTTTTTAACGATGTTGCGATTGAGTGTTTTTGATTTTTGGACAGAGGCGTGAATGCCAATAGATTGAGTACCGACAGGGTCTCCTACTGGTGTCGTTTCTTCAATCGGCGCACTAACTGGAAGTCCGCTCTGAACGTCGTAATGCCTGCCATTGATAATAATTGTTTGTTTACCGGCCATTATCCCCTATTCCCTATTTGGATGATTATATTTATAGTAGTGTTCTTAGCGCTAATTTGCAAGTAGTTTTGCAGTATAAGACTCACTCGCTCTCTGATACCCTGGAGCCTATCTGAAAGTGAGTAAGTCCTATATAATAAGAATCAAATGTATCACCCACCTTCAAAAAAGAAAGCCATGGCCGCACGTGTCCTCACCTATACCCTGATGAGCGTCAGTGTTGTTACCCTTGTGACGGTGTCGCTACTGTATACACTTGGCTATCGGTTTGATACCGAGGATAAGCAGTTGGAGCTCAGCGGATTGGTTCAATTCGCCACCACGCCAACAGGCGCAACCGTGGAAATAGATGGCGTCAAGCACGATCAGATTACCCCGACGAAAGAAACGGTCACGTCAGGTTCGCACGAATTTGTCATGTGGCGTGAGGGCTATGAAACCTGGCGTAAGACAGTGTTGACCAATGCGGGTACATTGACCTGGCTCAATTATGCCCGGCTGGTGCCAAAAATCCGTACGGTCGAGAGTGTGGCTTCTATCTCAACCCTCGCCCAAACCCTCGCCTCACCGGATAAGCGTTTTATGGCAGCGGTACCCGATGCCTCGAAACCGGTTGTGTCGTTTTATGATTTGACTGCAGATACGGTGAGCGAGAGCTCTCTAGTACTGACATCGGATAGCTACAGTGATGCTTCTACCCCTCAAACTGTCCACCATTTCGAACTTGATCAGTGGGATCAAAACGGCCGCTACTTACTCGTAAAACATACCTACAGCGATAAAGTAGAGTGGCTAGTGATTGATCGTCAGGATGGCAAAATGGTAGCAAATATTACTCGTACATTCGATATGGCGATCAGTCAAGCCGTCTTTGCAGATAATAGCGCCACCGTTCTGTATGCCATGGTGGACGGTAATCTTCGCAAGATAAATTTGCGCGAGGCGACCGTTTCAGCGCCACTGGTAAGTTCGATTACTGAGTTTGATCTCTATAGTGACGTGATCGGCTATGTGCACACACCAGACCCAATCACCGGCAAGCGACAGGTCGGTCTCATAAAGGATGGCAAGGAACCAGTCTCAATTTATACCTCCACGTCATTAGTGCAGGTGCCTGTCCATATCGCTCTGTCACACTACTTTAATAAAGATTACGCCATTGTGTCTGATGGTGCCAAGGTTATCGCTCTGAGTGGTAGCTTCCCAACCACTCAAACAGAACGGAGTCGGCTTAAAACAACCTCGTCGTTTGTGTTCTCGAGTGATGTTGGGTGGCTACAAATGAGTCCCGCGGGCAGGTTCATTATCGTCCAGAATGCCGCTTCATATGCTGCCTATGATCTTGAAAGAGGAGAACTTTCTCCTGTTGCTACGTTGGCCGGTACGACGATACCTCGTGAAGTCGACTGGCTGGATGATTATTATGTATGGTCAGATCGATCGGATACTCTCACTATGCGAGAATTCGACGGTGCTAATCAACACACGATTGCACAAGTGGTGACTGGGTTCGATGCAACTCTCAGCCAAAATGGCCGCTGGCTCTACACAATCGGCAAGCACGCCAGTGGGCACTACCAATTGCAGCGTGTTCGTATGATTCTTCTCTAGTTAGCGCCGAACAATCGTTCGAATATCGTCGGAGAGGTTCCGGCCATTTCGGGTGCAGCTGATGTGCCGGTTGCTTCAGGTGCTTTGGTGGCCGCGGCCGGGCTTGGGTTGACTTGTTCGGCCGTGACGAGCAAGCGTTTTTGAGCGGTTCCGAGCGGTGTACACGTAATCAGCGTAAGGAGTGGTTTATCTGTAGCGTAGACTAGCCTGCTGACCTCGTTCGGGAGGACTATCTCTTTTTTGGTAACAATATAGGTGTAGCGGGTACCCTGGTAGTTGGCGTAGACCGCATCGCCAGGCAGTACTTTGTCGAGCTGGGCAAAAATAAATTTATAACTTCCGGTCTCGATCACGTCGTTACTCGAGTGACCAGCCACGGGCGTATTGCCTACCTGTCCCGGTTTACTGTTAGCACCGGCGATGCCGAAATAGGCCAGACCATTTTTCATAGCTGCCATCTGCGAGTCGTGGTCAGGTGTGGCATTGTAGTCGACAGGTACATCGACGTTGATCTTCGGGATAATAATATTTGTGAGGGCTGGATCAACCGTGGTCGTCAGAGTGGGATCGACAATAATATTCTGAGGATCAATTGTTCCCGGGCTGATGTAGGCCTGGACGTTTGCAATCAGTAGTTGGTTGTACTGCAAGAATGCGAAGAGTAGCATGACAGACAGCGCTGCCGCAATTGGGATGAAGTGACGGCTTTTACGGACTTCACCCGCCTTCTTCTGGACAGTATCACGTAATTGGTGACGTAGTTCGTGCAGAGCCTGGTCATTATCAACGCTCTGGGGCTCGGCGCTGCCAATCACCTGCTGAACGGGTGCCGTGCCTTGTGCTGCGATCGCTTGTCGTGCCTGGTGGACGTGGCCGACGTAGTAGCGTTCGTAATATTTTTGGTAATAATCCTGCCAGGCGCTGTGGTATTGCTTCCATTGCCCTTCAGTAGGCTGTGGCGTTTGCTGATGGGTTCGGTGGTAGGGGTTGGTGGTTTCTTCTGGTGGGGTGTCGGAGGGTTGATTATAGACTGTATCAATCTGGCTGCGCACGACATTGGCCGCGGCTTCTTGCTGTGCTTTGGCTACGGACAGATTTGCTAAGCCAGCATTTGGCTGAGAATCGGGCTTTAGAGGGTCTGGTGACGGTGATGTATCAGGGTGCATATCTATAGATTCCTACTACTATTTAGTATACAATACGAAGCGAACCTTAGACAGGTTCGTATTGTTTTATACGTTTGATGCCGCGATGGCGGAATTGGTAGACGCGCGGGACTCAAAATCCCGTTCCATTAGTGGAGTGAGAGTTCAATTCTCTCTCGCGGCACCAAACATAGGAAACGATAAGAATTTTAAGTTGGAATAACGCTTATTCGACCGTCAGGTGCAATATACACAAGATTTGATCCTGTATAACGCTCAATCATCCACTGGCTAATCTTACGACGTTTTACCTCGTTGGGTCGATCCACAATCCATTCACCGCTTGAACTTTGGTGTATGATGTCCAGATCATGCGTTTGGTTTCGTTTATAAGTCCCACTATCACCCCGTATAGTTGCAGGTAATGCAATGGCATCGCCCGGTTTTTTGTACGTCGACCAGACGCGAAACAGATCGCGTAGTTCGCCGCCAAAGCCTCGAGCATGACGAGGGTCGGTATTATCATGAGTAGCAAGCAGATGCCTGAGTAACAGCTCGCAGATTTCCTCGACTGTTGCGGGGGTAAGCTCTTCACAGGCGACATCTTTATACGCCTGCTCAAAATCAATTTTTAATTGAAGCCGTTGGCGATAGGTTGTCATATTATCTTCTCCGAGCGCTTGTTGCGCCTGCCGAAGCGCATTAATGCCTTCGTCAACGAGAGCAATCCGATCGTCCTGCGCATCGATAGCGTTTTTGCCTAGCCGAGGCATGTCGAGTGCTGAAAACGATGCTTCAATGAGTGCCGAGCCTGCTAGTTCGTAAAATTCTGCCGCCTCTTCTCCTGGCTGTGATTCCGCAAGGATGAGGTTATTAAGGGCAATGTCAACCAGGGTGCTACTCGGTATTCCCCCTATCTTTTTGTCGGCTTTGAAATAATCTTTTGAGGAACGAACCAGAAGGCTATCGCGCCAATATTGCTGGGGTGTCATCAGTACTTCACTAGTTTCCGGATCAATAATCTGGTGGTTATCAAGTTTGTACCTTCCAGAAGGAAGCTCAAGGGGTAATGTAACAGTCATTATGTAATAACTATATAACAAATATAATTTTGAGCAACATTCAAATCTATATTTGTAAGCTTGTACTAATGGCGGGGATAATATTAGTCTTGTTCCATAGCCAATAACTCGCAGCCTTAGCTGCCACGCTGCCTCGCCAGATGGCCATTGCATTGTCCCAGGGTTGGCTGACGATATCACCGGCACTCGCCACGACAATGTGGTCTTTGTGTAGCACGACGATGGAACATGGGTACGTGATCGTAAATTTATGGAGCGCCTCCACCAGCTGTGCCAGCTGCATGCTGAATGTCAGAATCTTCGGGTAATACACTGATTGGAATAATTTCTGTAACTGAGCAAACGATACAACCAGAAGTGTGTCGGGTCGTTCCACGAGTAGCTGGGTGCTATTCTTGACCAGATCGACCGCGTCGCGTGTTATCGTTAGCATTCCAGTATATTCGCGAACAAAATCTTCGTAGACGATTGCTGTTTCGCTGTTGCGCCCGGCGTCACCAACCAGTAGTACTCCGTCCGCCCAAGTGCCGAGTGCTTTCATCTCGTGGAAGGCATCTTTGGCAAGGCCACCAGATGGATTGCTGGTAGCAAAAATGACGTCGCTCATCGTGGGTGGGATGGTTTTTTTCAGGACATCGGGCAGCAGTACTTTGACGATTCCGACGCCTGCTGAGAGCGTTTGACTGTAGCTTTCGGCTACCCCAGCAAAGCCGAGCTTATTGCCGCCAATGACGGCGAGTTTACCAGCCTGATCACGACGCTCGGGTTTACCCCATTCGATATCAGGAAAAAGTGGCTTGCCTGCTTCTTGAGTTTGCCAGTACGTGTGAGCATCCATGGGGTGTCTGTGATCTATGATCGAATGTAGCTTACGTATGCCACAAGACCGCCGACGAGCAAGAGTAAGACCAGAAGACCAAGAGGAATAAGAAGAGTCAACCAGGACAGTACATGGGCAGCTGGTTTTTTGGCTTTTGCTGCATCGAACGCATTTAGCTGGCGATACAGGACAGCGACCGTACCTGGTTGCAAGATAGCCTGGAGCATGCCAAGTGTGACAATATTAAACAGCGCGAATGAACTGAAGGTCGTAAGCCAGGCTCCTTTGACGAGACGACTACTGTGTTTAGTGGCAGCATTGGCACCGAGACCTTTTTCAAAAAAGGCTGCGCCAGACAATGAGTAACGCACCGCCATGATGATACCTGGCACGATGAGTAACAGTGACCACAGGAAGACCTTAATACCTATCAGGATGTTGAGCCACAAATAGCCAAAGAATCGGCGGAGGACGCCTTTGAGGGCTTCTTGCAGCGTCACAGTCTTGCCTTTGGCAAGTTGGGCGGCCGTATAATCAAATACACCAGCGATAAGGGTTGAGACAAAAATAAGAACTAGGAGTACTATGAGCCCAACGCCGACAAATACAGCGACTTCTTCCCTCGAGATGGATTCAAAGAAGTTATTAACGGTCTGCTCGGACGCTTTATCATCCATCATTCGCTCATCTGAGGGGCTGTTGGCACCGGTGCTTATATCGACTGCGGTTTGTGCCATATTACCAAATAGTGAGAGGCAGGCCAAAACAATAGCTAGGATTGCTACCGGCATCGCCTTCTTGAATAGTAGTGTTAATCCGTCGGTTGCGACAAAGAATGGATTATTTTGGTAATTGGGTTTTTGCTGTTTGGCTGTAGCCACAAGATTGCTCCTTGATTAGTTGTATCTTCATAGTATCAGATTCAGGTCAATTTCAGCTCAATACTGACCGGACAGTGATCTGACCCTGGGACATCGGGATGAATCTTAGCTTCAATCACCGAGTCGGCGATCGATTGACTGGCGAGCCAGTAGTCGATCCGCCAGCCGACATTGCGAGCGCGAGCGTTGGCCCAGTGCGTCCACCAACTGTACGCTTCGGTCGTATCGGGGTACTTGGCACGAAAGGTGTCGACGAAACCGGCGGCTTCAAAGGTGTCAAAGCCTTCTCGTTCTTCGTTGGTAAAGCCGTGTTTACCAACGTTTGGCGCTGGGTTAGCCAGATCGATCTCGTTATGGGCGACATTAAGATCACCAGAAAATAAGACTGGTTTTGTTTTTTCGAGCTCTTTGAGGTGCTCTAAAAAGGCCGGATCCCACTGCTTGTGGCGGAGTTCGAGCCGACTGAGATCACCTTTTGAATTGGGTGTATAGACCGTGACGACCCAAAACTCATCAAATTCGGCCGAGATTACGCGCCCTTCTTTGGTCGGGTCACCGTAACTATCCCCCGCTAAATGGTATTTTTCGGCGATAGCATCAGCGAAACCGTTGATGACGCTGAAGGGTTTTACTTTGCTGAAAATTGCCGTGCCGCTGTAACCGGCTTTATCGGCACTATTCCAGTACTTGTAGTAGTCTGGCAAATCGAGCTCGGCTTGATCCTCCCTGGCCTTCATTTCCTGCAGACACAGGATATCTGGCTGTTCGTTTTTGATAAATTCTTGAAATGTTCCTTTTTTGAGGACTGCCCGAATGCCGTTGACGTTCCATGAGTATAACTTCATGAGACTAGTATAGCGTATTTCACACTTGGCTCTACGACCTAAAGCAGAGTGTGAAATCGACAAGCCATGATTCATAGCGTGCCCGAGAACGCCAACGGAAGCAATTCACTCCCGTTGGCGTTCTGCCGTGTGTCAGGGTGCATTCCAGCAAAGGAACCCCTCCTGGAAGTCGGCCGTGCTCTTGAAGACGGGATCCTTGAACCATCTTTTCTCAACGTTGTAGCTCCGGAGGGGATCGAGCGTGTCGAAGACAGCATGAGGCACTTCCTGTGTGTCGCCGTCGAGGAGTTTGAGGCTGTATGCCCCGTTCTCGGTCGTCAGCTTCTCGCAGACCGTGACCTGTGAGGTGCTCGGAACCGCCATTTGCCAGGCAAAAGCGAGGGCGATGACCACCCCAGCTAGAGGGAGAACCGTTATTGCGAACTGACGGTCAATCTTGGCCATTTCAGTATTGGACATGTAAAACTCCTGTCACTTCGGCGGGCGAACGAATACGATGACTTGTCATAATACAACCGCAAGAAAAATCCCTGCAGCGTGTGACAGTTATATTACATAATTAATAATAAGTCAAAACTTGTGGAGGTTTTTGCGGGCGTCACGGTCAAGGTCGCGCTGTTTGATGGTTTGACGTTTATCGTAGTGCTTCTTGCCCTTGCCAAGCGCGATGACAAGCTTAATGAAGCGACCGGTGGTGAGAAGTTTGATGGGAACAATGCTCATGCCACCTTGTTTTTGGGCTGCCAGTCCGTCGATTTGTTTACGGCTGGCGAGAAGTTTGCGCGGTGAGGTATCAATTGAGCGGGCGCCGACTTTCCCCTTTTCGTTGAGTTTCATGCTAAAACTGGCGTTGTTGAGCCACAATTCGTTATCTTTAATCGTGACGAACGAGCCTTTCAGTTGGACATGTCCGTCGCGAGCCGCCCGGACTTCGGGGCCGGTCAATGCCACCCCAGCGACGATTTCGTCGCCAAGTTCATAATCAAAGCGCGCCCTACGGTTAAGGACGGCTTTGTGACTGGTTGAGGGCTTCTTCTTCTGTGCCATAACCACTCTAGTATAGCGTACTCGACAAGGGGTTGAATAATGTTAACCATTTGGCTTATGGCAGGGATCACGTATAGTAAAGACATGTCCCAGTTGATTTTCAGGTTCTGCCTATGACCAGCTTGCCTTATTCTGTTTGGGGAGATACCCATCTTCGTCAGCACACTATGAAAGTTGACGGCTACAACGTCTCGTATTGGGCGAGTGATGTGCGACCTCATCTGCCGACGATGCTACTTGTTCACGGTATTACCGGCGATCATCACGGCCTCATCCCCCTTGCCCGTGAGCTCTACGCAACTTGTAATATTATCCTGCTTGAACTACCGGGTCATGGCAATAGTCAGCTACGAAGCCTCAAGAATGCGCAGGCTTTCCAGGCTTGGTTCGACGCTGCGTTTCAGGTGCTCGCTCAAACTGTTGGCCTCATCGACTGGGTGGTGGCTCATTCGTTTGGCTGTAGTGCGGTACTAAAAAGTAACCGTGCCAAGATCATCTTGCTCTGCCCCGTCCCAACGCCGAGCAATCTATACAGCCAGTATGCGCGGATTATCATGCGCCTGGCGCCATTTTGGGCGCTGTTCTATAGCTGGCGGTTATTTGTTCTGCTGCGCGGCAGAGCCCTTCGAAAAGTCCGCACGCGTGCAGCCCGTCGCCTAGTGCGCTGGGTAGGATTTCAGTCGCGCGCCTCGTATAAACAGATTATCTATCAGGCACGACTGATCGACATCATTCTCGACCCCACAGCCTATAGCGATGTGTCTGACCGGGTCAAGCTGGTGATTGCAGGACTGGAAGATACCACCGCGCGAGAGCGAGATAGTGCCGAGCTTGGGGCTGTCTTTGCTCGCACACCAGTCGAGTTTTTGCGCGGCGGACATCTGCTGCCGATCGAATCACCCGAACGCACCGCCCAGCAGATCCGACGCATACTGTGATAGAATGAACGTAGTTTATGGCGAATAATATAGTGGTTAATATGGTGTCCGAAAGTGATATCTCGGTCCAGGGTCATGGGGTTCATACGTCCTACGATGAGATCGCCTCTGCACTCGAGGCGCGTGGTGATGTGACGGTTATCAGAGGTGATTTTGGTCACCAAACCGACTGTGATGTCGTGCATTTTCATACCATCGGGCCGCGCACGTGGCGCAAGCTTCTCCAAAGAGGCCCGAAAAAAGTCGTGACCGCCCATGTTGTACCCGATTCGTTCGTGGGTTCGATCATCTTGGCAAAATATTGGCTGTTTGCCGCTCGGTGGTACATGCGCTGGTATTATAATCGAGCCGATAAAGTCCTAGCTGTTTCGGGTATGGTAGCGGATACTCTGCACGATGAATTGCATGTTCCCAAGGCGAAGATCGTGACTATGTACAATACGATCGACATGTCGCGCTATCACCCGACCGCTACGAGCAAAGTGGCGGCACGTCAGGAGCTTCGGATCGATCCAGACGCGTTTGTGGTGCTTGGCAACGGCCAAGTCCAGCCTCGCAAACGCCTCGATGTGTTTGTGGCGATGGCTCAGTCACTGCCCGACGTGCAGTTTATATGGGTTGGTGGGATTCCATTCAAACAACTTGGCGCCGATTTTAAAAGTATGGACAAGTTGATGCATGCGTTGCCGTCAAATATGCGTATAACTGGTGTTATTCCTCATCGGGACGTCAAACACTATATGCAAGCGGCGGATTTGTTTTGCTTGCCAGCCGATCAGGAAAACCACCCGATGTGTGTCTTAGAGGCGGCCAGCGCTGAGCTACCAATCATCCTGCGGGATATCCCAGAATACGACGATACTTTCGGCAACAACGTCGTGCGCTGCGCGACTAACGCAGCCTTTATTGCGGCTGTTACAGATCTGCGCCAGCCAGTCCAGCAAGACAGGTGGCGCCTTAAAACTAAGAAGATTGCCCAGACATTTGATAGCCAAACCGCCGCCGACGAACTTATGCGGCTCTACCGTAGTCTGGTATAATGGATCTCAATGCGTATTGGCCTTTTTACTGATACTTACCGCCCGTCGATTAACGGCATTGTCTTTGTTGTCGAATCACTCAAAAAACACCTCGAAGCCGAAGGTCATGAGGTGTTTATTTTTTGTCCGGCGCGCTCCATTCGGCGCTCTCAGCATGCTCTGACGTTTGAAGAAGACGAACACGTCATCCGGTTCCCGAGTATCAAGGGTGCTTTTTATGATGATTACGATACCAGCTTGTTTTTTCCGCCACGCGTTTTGTCGCAGGTGCGTGAACTTGATCTCGATGTGATCCATTTCTTTACGCCTGGCCAAGTCGGCATGATGGGTGTCTACGCTGCATTTAAAACCAACACACCGCTGATTGCCCAGCACTGTACCGACCTGCGCGAATACGTCGAACACTACCGCGATGGCCTGCTACTGCCCGGTATGTTGGCGCTTGTCGCGCTCCTTCCCTTCACGATGAAAGTGAACGGCAAAGACATCCGCGAGATTATGCGACTCTATCGGCCGCGTCGTGGTCGCGTGCAGTGGAATATTGATATTGTCGAAAAAATGGTGACACTGGTCTACAGCAAATGTGATGGCGTGATTGCACTGAGTCGCAAAAGTAAGTCGCAACTCGAAAGTTGGCAAACGGACGAGAATTACCGATACGAAGTGACGTTGATGCCAAATGGTGTCGATCCATTGCCAGTTGCCAAGAAAAAACAAATCGCCGAGTTTCACGATATCTATAACATCGCACCCGATGATGAAGTAATTGGGTTTGTTGGCCGACTGGGAGCCGAAAAGAATCTGGCGACCTTGATTCCGATGATTGAACGTGTCGTGGCTCAGCGACCTAAAGCCCGCTTGTTATTCGTCGGCGACTTTGAGTACCGCGCCACACTGGAAAAACTTGCCCACGGCTCATCATGCCCTAACCGAATCACCTTTACTGGTGCCTTGCCGCGCGAAACCCTTGGCTTGGCCTATGGTAGTATGAGTATCTTTGTTCACCCGTCGCTAACCGATACTCAGGGATGGGTTATTCACGAAGCAGCCCTATCTGGACTCCCATTGGTATTGGTGGACACGGAACTGTCTGAAGTACTCGAACCCGGACGCAATGGTCTGTATGCTAATAATGATCCGGCCGACATCGCCTCGCGCATCCTGGAGTTGCTCGAAGACGACGCGAAGCGGCAAACATTTGGCGAAGAGAGCAAGAAACTAGCCAAACGTTTTACCGAACAAGGCCAGGTTCAGAAACTCGCCGTATTCTACAAGCAAGCCATCACCAGGCATCAACAGAAGTAAAGCTGTTATACTCGTACAGATATGATTGCTGATATTACTGTCACGGAAAAAAGTTTTGGTCCCAAGATGCTTATGAGCGGGATCAAATTTTCAATTGATGACGCCGAGAAAGTCGGTGTGATTGGTCGCAACGGTGTTGGCAAATCGACACTATTCGGTATTTTAGCTGGCGAGGATAAAGATTTCACCGGTGAGATTATTTACAAACGCGGTACCGTGGTAGTGGCGACACAACAAGAGCACCATGAGCTGGGCGACACCACTGTGTTGCAATACGTGCTTGCTGGCTTGCCGGAATACGCCGACCTGTCGCATATTATCGAGACCTATCCCGAAACCATGGGCGACGACATGAAGCTGATCAATGCATACACTGATGCCCTGCAGCGTTTCGACGACAAAGGCTTTTACCAGATCGAAGAGCAGATTGAGCGCGAGTTGGATAATTTCCAGCTGCCTGGTATCGCCCACCGCCCGTTTACTTCCCTCTCGGGTGGCCAGAAACGTCTGGTTGAAGTAGTAAAAGTCATGCACTCTGATGCGCATTTGGCGCTTGTCGACGAACCGACGAACCACATGGACTATGTGGCAAAAGCGCAGTTTATCGACTGGATGCAAGGCGCCCGTGAAGCTATGCTGGTGATTACCCACGACCGTGATGTACTGCGCGAAGTCGATCGCATCATTGAGCTTAAAGACGGAGCCTGCGTCAGCTACAAGGGTAACTATGATGCCTATCTCAAACAAAATGCCGTCTCGACTGGCAGTCAAATGAATGAGTTTGAAATGGTTGAAAAACGCATTGCCAATCTGAAAGTCAAAGTGATCGATTACCAGCGCCTTAAAGAAAAATCTCGCAATCCCGGTACTATCCAGAAGTTTAAACGTCTGGAAGAAAATAGCCGTAAGGAACTGATGGAGCTGCAAGCCAAAGAAAAACCGACCTTCTGGATCGATAAAGAATCGGTCGAGAATCTCAACTACAAAGTTGCTTCGCAGTACGATAAATTCAAAGCCAAGAATATTCGCATGAATCTTAAAAATGACGACAGTCGCAGCAAGCATATTATCGTCAGTGCCCGTGAGTTGTCACTTGGCTACGATACGCCGCTGTTTGATAAGGTCACGATTGATCTGCGTGAGGGCGAAGCTTTGGAACTCCGTGGTCGTAACGGTGCGGGTAAAACCACCGTTATTAAGTCGTTGCTCGGTGATTCGTCTGCCACTGTCTTTAGCGGCGAGATGTCGCTCGATAAAAACGTCCGCGTTGGTATTTACGAACAAGAAGTATCGTCGCAGTACTTCGAGCTCTCATTAACTGATGCGATCGAGCGCATGTACTTAGATAAAGACCTATCAATCAGCAACACTAAAGTACGTAACCTCCTGAGCGACTATCTCTTTACTGAAGGTGATGGTAAAACGCCGATCAACCGCCTGTCTGGTGGTCAGAAAGCTCGTTTCCAAGTGATTTCGATGCTGGCCAACGACCCGCAGTTATTGATCCTCGATGAGCCAACCAATCACCTCGATCTTCCAAGTATTGAAGAACTCGAAACTGCTCTGAAAAAGTATTCAGGCGCCATTTTATATGTCAGTCACGACGGCTACTTCCAAAATTCCATCGGTGGCGAAGTTGTTCAAATCGGCAGTCGATAAGAAAGAACGCTACTGATAAATTTGTGTCCAGATCTTTCGGGGCAAAATGTTAAGCAGTTGCTTTAATGCCGTGAGAGTCCATGGCCGCTTGTAGTTTCGGGCGGTCAAAGCCGAGGATGATATCACCAGCCACATCGGTGACAGGGACGCCCTGGAAGTTGCCACCGAGCTTGCTCATTAGTTCGTCGTGGGCATCTTCGTCTTCTTCAATATTCTTTGAAATATAGGAAATACCGAGGTGATCGAGCCACTGCTTCTCGGTTTTACAAAATGCGCACCAGGTCGTGCTGTAAATAGTAATCTGTGGTGTTGCTGTGTCGCTCATGCTAAGTTAATTCCCCTTCTTATTTACTATACATTTTATACTAAAGGCTTCTGGCGTGTCAAATGCCAACCGCCGCATAGTTCGCATTTATATACATCGAGCTCAAGCTCGGGTTTTATGAGCATTTGGTATTCGGCCGCGTCCCGAGCTTTCTTTTCAGTATCAAAGCGGCGCTTTTGGTCGCAATTAGATGCGAAACGAAATGGATGGTGGGGTGTGGATTTGGTGCGTCGTGGCATGCTTTGCAAAAGCCTCTTTCTCTGTTACAGTATATAGGTAGATGAGCACATCACCAAACAAACGTGATGCCCCGACACCGCCGGATAAATCGACGGTCGTTTTATTGCTCGGTGACATAGCGGATACTACCTGGCGCATGTTTGTGCCAACAATTGGCAGTATCGGTCTCGGCTTCTGGGCAGATTACAGCTGGGGTACTGAGCCATGGCTCACCATTGCCGGAATCGTCGTGGGTATCGGCGCGACGGCGCTTCTCATTAAACAACAATTTCAGAAAGTAAAGAATGATAACTAATTTTGCCTCCACAATTGAGATCAGTGTTGCCTCACAACCTGTGTTTACTGTGGCCGGCTTCCCGATTACCAATACTCTCCTGACGGGCTTCGTCAGTACCCTGGCCATGTTGGGTGTTTTCGCCTATGTGATACGCAAGGTAAAGCGCGGCGAGTACAACCGTTTTGTCGGCTTAGTTCAGTGGGCTTTTGAGGGTATGCTTGGCCAAATTGAGAGTGTCATCCCCGATAAGAAACTGGCGCGGAAGATTATGCCGCTGGCTCTTTCGATCTTCTTCATTATGCTTGCTAGCTACTGGATGAGTGTCCTACCTGGACTTGATTCGATAAAATACCATGGCGTACCGGTGATCCGTTCGTTGGCCTCAGATTTGAATTTCACTCTGGTCGTCTCGATGATTGTATTCGTCGTAGTGCAATTTTTAGCACTGCAGGCTCATGGGCCGATTGGTAACGCCAAGCGTTATCTTCGCAATCCCATCAAGGATCCGATCGGTAGTTTCGAAGGCATTCTGGAATTGATCGGCGAAGTCTCGCGCTACTCTGCCCTGGCCGTACGTATGTTCGGTAACTGTTTTGCGGGTGAAATCCTGTTGATTATCATTGCGGTGCTCACTAGCTATGTGTCAGTCGCTATGTTGCCGCTCTTCATGGTGTTTGAGCTATTCATCGGCTTTGTACAGGCGTACGTATTCTTTATACTGACTGTTATTTTCACGTCGCTCGCGGTTGAAGTCCATGGCGATTCACATTCTTCTGATCATTCTCCTGCTGCTGAACCAATCGGAAAAAGCGGTGCGCCCGGAAGCGCAGAGATGGTATAATGATAGTAATAAATCGAAGGAGTAAATAAATGGAACAATTAGCATTTGTCCTCGCGTATGCCTTGCCTGCGCTTGGTGCAGCAGTCGGTATTGGTGTAATCGGTGGCGGCGCGCTTGGCGCGTTTGGTCGTAATCCAGAGCAACTCGGTCAAATCCGTACGTTGATGATTACCGCTATCGTCTTTGCCGACTCACTGGCTATTATTGGTATCGTGGTAGCATTTATCGCAAAAGCGGTAGCGTAAGGGGTATATGACGGGATCGTTATTTAATTTTGCCGCTGAACCTGTCGCCGCTAAGGCCGATATGTTTACAGCGCTCGGTATCGATTGGCAAATGCTGATTTTTCAGGGTTTAGCTTTTTTGGTATTGGTATGGATTCTGGCAAAGTTTGTGTTTCCACCACTCCTAAAGGCAGTCGATGACCGTCAAGCAGTTATTGAAGAAGGCACCAAAGCAGCAGTTGAGGCCGAAAAGAAAGCCGAAAGTGCTGAAGCCAAAATTGAGGCAACGCTGAAAAAAGCTCGTCTCGAAGCAGCCGACATCGTCACGACGGCCAAGAATGAAGCCACTGCGGCGATTGAAAAGGCTGAGACGCAGGCCAAAGCTCGTGCCGAACGCATTGTCAGCGAAGCACACGAAGACATCAGTAAAGAAGTGTTAGCAGCCCGCACGACGCTCAAAAAAGATACCTTGAAGTTTGTAAAACAGGCAGCAGAAGCAGCATCTGGTCACGTGGCTGATGATAAATTCGACGCCGCGCTGGTGAAAAAATCTATCCAGGAGACTTCGAGCTAGTATGACAAAGATTTCCAGGCGTAAATTAGCTCAGCACGCCGCGTCTCGGCTTGCGAGTGGTGACAAAGCCGGTGATGTCATGCGCGAGCTCGGCGCCTATCTCATCGAGAGCCGCCGTCAGCGCGAGCTGGAGCTTATTGTGCGCGATATCGAGACTGCCCTGCTTGGTAAAGGCATCGCAATCGCGAATACTACGTCGGCCAGGACTCTTTCCGAGACGGCAAAACGTGATATCACGGATATGATTAAGGCCAACTACAGCGGGGTATCACAGGTACTGCTGCGTGAGCAGATCGATCCTAGCGTGATCGGCGGTGTTAAGATCGAACTTCCCGACCGCCAACTCGACGCCACCGTACGAACTAAACTTGAAAAATTGACGCTAAGCTAAGCAAAGGAACCAAATGGCAGCTATAGAAATTACAGAACTATCAAAAGAACTCGAACAAGCCATTGCAGGCCTTGAGAAAAATGAAGGCTTAAAAGATGCCGGTATCGTTATTCGCGTCGGTGACGGCGTGGCATGGGTGCACGGGCTTTCCGGTGCTGGTTATAGCGAAGTCCTGGAAATCGACACCAAAAATGGTGTGGTTGAAGCCTTTACGCTGAACCTCATGGAAGACGAAATCGGTGCCGTGATTTTGGGTGATGACAGCAAAGTCGCCGCTGGCGACACGGTTCGCTTAAAAGGCGTCGTATTGGAAGTTCCGGTCGGCCCAGAACTCCTCGGCCGCGTGGTTGATCCACTCGGTAACCCACTTGATGGTGGCCCAGCGATCAAAACCAAGCTGACTGGTCCGGTTGAGCGCGAAGCAATCGGCGTGATGGGTCGAAAATCGGTTCATGAACCACTGATGACTGGCATTATGGCGATCGACGCCATGTTTCCGATTGGTCGTGGTCAGCGCGAGCTGATTATTGGTGACCGCCAAACTGGTAAGACGGCGATTACTATCGATACCATGATCAACCAAGCCAAACAAAAGACTGGCGTGGTCAACATTTACGTCGCGATTGGCCAAAAACTATCGAAGGTCGCTCGACTCGTGGAGCGTCTGAAGCAAGAAGGCGTCATGGAACAAACGATCGTCGTGGCGACGGGTCCGTCTGACTCTGCCTCACTACTCTACCTGGCGCCGTACGCCGGGACTGCCATGGGTGAATATTTCCGTGATAACAAACAACATGCGCTCATGATTTACGATGACTTGACCAAGCATGCTGTGGCCTACCGTCAAATGTCACTACTGCTACGTCGTCCACCAGGCCGCGAAGCCTTCCCTGGTGACGTTTTCTACCTGCACTCTCGCCTGCTGGAGCGCTCCGCGAAACTATCCGACGACCTCGGTGCCGGTAGCTTGACTGCCCTGCCGATCATTGAAACCCAAGCCGGCGACATTTCGGCCTACATCCCGACTAATGTAATTTCGATTACCGATGGTCAGATCTTCATGGAAACAGACCTGTTCTACCAGGGTATCCGCCCGGCGATCTCGGCTGGTCTATCGGTCTCACGTGTCGGTGGTGCGGCGCAAACCAAAGCCGTTAAAGGCGTTTCAAGCCACCTCAAGCTTGGCCTGTCACAGTTCCGCGAAATGGCCAGCTTTGCCCAGTTCGGGAGTGACCTCGACGAAGCCACTAAGTCACAAATTGACCGTGGTCAACGCTTGACTGAACTGCTCAAACAGCACCAATACCAGCCAATGAGTATTTGGGAGCAAGTTGCCTCTATCTTTGCTGTTTCAGAAGGTCTGTTCGATAAAGTTGCTGTCGCCAAGATTAAAGACGCCCAAGCTGCCCTGTTGACTAAGCTCTGGACCGATCACAAGGCGGAAATGAAAGAGCTTTCCAGGGGCGACAAGATGGCTGAAGCCACTGAAAAGATGATTAGAAAAGCTGGCGAAAGCGCCGCGAAGGGTTTTGAAGGCTAGCTAATTTATGGCGTCACAACAGCAACTTAAATCTCGTATTCGCTCCGTCAAATCGACGAAGCAGATTACCAAGGCCATGCAAATGGTGGCAGCGAGTAAGATGCGTCGAGCGCAGGAAGCGACTAAAGCGACTGCTCCGTATACGCAGACCGCTCGTGAGATTTTGGCGCATTTAGCTAAACAAGGTGCGACTAAAAACCACCCGTTGTTCGATGCTCGCCCAGTCAAAAAGCGCCTGCTGATCGTGATTGCCAGCGATAAGGGCTTGGCTGGTGCTTACAATAGTAACGTTGCGAAGATATACCTCCGAGAGCTTATCAACGATGATAAAGAGGGCGTAAAATCGAGCTCAATCGCGGTTGGTCGCAAAGTCACCCAATTTGTGACCCGCCTCAAAGACGCCGAACTTGTCGGAGCGTATGAAGATCTACCAGATGCACTCGAAGGTCACGAACTCCGTTCGGTTCTCGACACAGCCTACGATAAATTTGTTGCGAAAGAAATTGATGCCGTCGACGTGGTTTATACCGAATTCGTCAGTAGTTTGACGCAAACGGCACAAGTGGAGCGGCTACTGCCGGCTGGAAGCATCGACGAGCCGCTGAATGAAGCGATTCGCGAAGCAACCTTTGAACCAGACACCGATGTCGTACTACAAAGTGTCGTGTATCGTCTGATCGGCGCGCAGCTATTTCAAGCCCTGCTCGACGCACGCGCTAGTGAACACAGCATGCGTATGCTGGCCATGAAAAATGCCACCGACAATGCCAGTGATTTGATCGATGATCTAACGCTCGAAATGAACAAAGCCCGCCAAGCGGCGATTACCCAGGAGCTGGCTGAAATCAGCGGCGGCTCGGAGGCAATGAAATGACAAATAAAGATCGCTTGAGTGATGACGCAATCGCAAGCCAGGTTGCTATTGAAATGTACCGTGAAAATACAATGGACGAGACGTATCCTGTGGATATAATCGTAGACGGTATAAGACGTGCTTTTGAGCTAAGGAAGAAAATAGATGATTCAGATGAACAAGGAGAAAAAAATGACTAAAGAAACTGGAACAATCACCCAAGTCGTAGGTGTGGTCGTGGACGTAGAATTTAAAGGCAAAAATTTGCCATCGATTTACGACGCGCTGCATATCGAACACGGCAAAAAAACAATTACGCTGGAAGTTGCCCAGCACCTCGACGAGCACACGGTGCGTACCATTTCGCTGCAGAGTACCGATGGTCTGAGGCGTGGTCAAGAGGTCGTTGCAACGGGTGCTGCTATTAGCGTACCCGTCGGCGAAGGTACCCAGGGTCGCATGTTTAATGTCGTTGGTGAGCCAATCGACGGCAAGCCAGCGCCAAAAGGTAAGACTGCGCCAATTCACCGCGCCCCACCAGCCCTGAGCGAGCAATCGAACAAGGCTGAAGTTCTGGAGACCGGTATCAAAGTTATCGACCTGATCGCCCCACTGACAAAAGGTGGCAAGGCCGGCCTCTTCGCCGGTGCCGGTGTCGGTAAAACCGTTCTGATCCAGGAACTCATCAACAACATCGCCAAATACCACAGCGGTAACTCGGTCTTCGCTGGTGTCGGTGAGCGTACTCGTGAAGGTAACGACCTCTACTACGAAATGGAAGAAGCCGGCGTGCTCGGTAAGACCTCACTTGTCTTCGGGCAAATGAACGAACCACCAGGAGCTCGTCTACGCGTGGCTCTTTCTGGTCTCGCCATGGCGGAAAGTTTCCGCGACGAAGGTAAAGACGTGCTGCTATTTATCGACAACATCTATCGCTACACCCAGGCCGGTGCCGAAGTGTCCGCTTTGCTCGGTCGTTTGCCGTCAGCTGTAGGTTACCAACCAAACCTCCAGCAAGAGATGGGTGCGCTACAAGAACGTATCACAAGTACGAAAAAAGGTTCAATCACCTCTGTGCAGGCTGTCTACGTGCCGGCTGACGACTTGACTGACCCAGCGCCAGCCACGACTTTTGCTCACCTCGATGCAACCATCGTGATGAACCGTTCGTTGACCGAAATTGGTATCTACCCAGCTGTCGACGTGCTCGACAGTAGCTCGACATCACTTGACCCAGAAGTTGTTGGCGAAGACCACTACAACGTTGCTCGTGAAGTCCAGCGAGTCTTGCAACAGTACAAAGAGCTACAAGACATCATCGCTATTCTTGGGATGGAAGAACTCTCGGATGACCAAAAGCAAACAGTTAACCGTGCGCGCCGTCTGCAACGTTTTTTTGCGCAGCCATTTCATGTGGCTGAACAATTTACCGGTAACACCGGTGTCTATATTAAGCTTCAAGACACTGTCAAAGATGCTAAAGATATTTTGGCCGGCAAATACGATGCTAAACCAGAAAGCTGGTTCTACATGGCCGGCGGTCCTTTAAGCGAAAAGAAGGACTAAGACTGAAGTGAAACTTGAACTCGTCACACTAATGGGCGTCCAGCTCGACAAGGAAGTCTACGAAGTCATGCTGCCGACTGCTGCCGGGCCAATCGCGGTCTTCCCTGGTCACGAACCGCTGGTGTCAATCGCTATACCTGGCGTCATCTCGGTACGTCACAACAAAGGTGACGCTGATAGCCAGCTAGAATTCTTCGCTATTAGTGGTGGAGTAATCGAAGTGACGACCAAAAACGTACGCGTATTAGTGGACGAAGCCGATCATGGTGACGATATCATCGAAGCCGAAAGCCAAGCGGCACTCGAACGTGCTATCAAACTTCGTGATAGTGCCAAAGATCAAATCGAGCTTGAAAAAGCTCACCAATTGGTTGACCGTCATATGGTACGACTCAAGGTGGCTGACCTGCGTCGCCGACACCACCGATAAGATAGGTTAGGCATCAATTAAAGCGCGGACTTCGTCCGTGCTTTTTGCGTGCATCAGTTTGTCTCTTAGTTCAGCTGCCCCATCAAACTCCCGCACATAAATCTTAAAGAACCGTTTCAACGGATCGAATTTACGGGGGGCGAGTTTTTCGTATTCATCATGCAGATCGAGCTGGAGATTGAGCAATTCAAGCAGATCTTCTTTTGTGTGAGTATTAGGTTTAGTCTCGAAAGCAAATGGGTTATGAAAGATGCCGCGACCAACCATGACACCATCGACGCCGTGTTTAGCAATCAATTCTTCACCATGCTGACGGTCGCGAATATCGCCGTTGATCGTTAGGAGTGTTCCAGGCGCAATCTCGTCGCGCAGTTGCTTGATGTCGTCGATCAGCTCAAAGTGGGCGTCGACTTTGCTCATCTCTTTTTTGGTACGCAGATGGATCGTCAGATTGGCGATGTCCTGGCGAAAAAGATGACCAAGCCACTCTTGCCATTCACTCGGAGTGCTATAGCCCAGCCGTGTTTTGACACTGACGGGTAGACCACTAGCCTTAGCGGCCGCGATCATGGCAGACGCTAGTTCTGGTGTGCGGATCATGCCTGCGCCACCACCACTTTTGACAGCCGAAGCATCGGGACAACCCATATTGATATCAATCCCGTCGTAGCCCAGCTCCTTACAGTGTAATGCTAGTTTAGTCATAGCCTCGGGCTCTGCGCCCCAGAGTTGGGCGACAATCGGGTGCTCGTCATCGGTCTTGACGAGTCGCGTGCCAATGGCTTTGTCGCCCGCTGCGGCCCAGCCAGTGGCATTGGTAAATTCCGTGAAGAAAAGATCAGGCGCGGCGGCATGTTTGACGACATGCCGAAAGACAACATCAGTTACTGCCTCCATCGGAGCCAGAATAAAGAAAGGTTTTGGTAGGTCGTGCCACAATGAATTCATAGATAGGTTTACGGTAGTCTTTATTATATCAGCAACGATATGAAATAAAAAACGCCTCACATCTGACACAAATGATTTATGTCGAATGTGAGACGGACAGGAATAGTGCGTGAGGCGGAAGCCTCGTTCCCTCTTTGCTTCGCAGCAATGAGTGTCCGTTCTCTGGAGGGTCAGCTGAGGATTCCCCAGCCACTGGACTTCCCCTTGGGGAGTCGCGCTTCGGCTGCCTTCTCGGCTGCCTTCAGCGTTTCCAGATCCCTGCCCTTCACCTTGGCTTTCTCCGCAGTTTCTCGATTACTCCGAGCTATACGAAGAGCCTCTTCCTGGTTGCTTGGCAACTAGTTCACCTCCTAGGGTGATATTGGGTTCGAACCGAACAAATGGGTTGGACTACGAGCAGGTGCATCACCTGCAGCGGCGCTAAGCAACGCACCTGCCCGTAGGTTGAACGACGAACGGCAGAGAGCTGCTACCTCGGCTGCTCAAACCAAGAGCTCTCCACCGTTCGCCGACTCGTGGACTGCAGGCAGGTGAAGGTCAGACACTGCCTTCCCCTTGCGATGTCATCACGACACCTGCCTGCAGATTGAACGACGAGCACCGAGGTGGGTTTCATGGGCCCACGCGGTCGACAACGCACTGCCCAGACTCTCGGTTGTCTGGGTGGCGTTATAGCCGACGGCTTTCCTCGGTACTCGTCGAATCTATGGGAGACCGCGAGACAGACTATTGGAGTCTATCTCGCGGTCTCATTGAAACAAGTACGCCGCTTGAGGGAATCCTTGTTAGCGTGGGCACTGATCTCTGTCACAGCGCCTTTTACTTGTTTCAGTGCGGCTGACAGGATTCGAACCTGCAACCTCCATCTTGTCGAGATGACGCTCTACCAGTTGAGCTACGGCCGCACGACAACACCGTACCACCCAGCTTGAAAGCTGCTGCGTGAGCAGCCTCTCTCTACCGAGTGGCATGATGAGCCGGATCGCCAAGCAGGGTGGGTCGATGTCGACCAACTTACTGCCTGACGAACTATTTTGCACTATTCCTGTCTATTAAATTACGACTTGCGAATAGGCGGAGAGTGAGCCATGACGACTGTGTCCCGAATCACTCATCGCCTACTCAAGCAAGTGTGATCATTATTTTATCACTTTAACAGAGTGGAGTCAACTATCTATCTAATAAAAAGTCTTCAAAAGCTAACATACCTTTGAAGCTTGGATCAAACTGACTGATGTCGGGCAGATCAAGCTCGATGATGTGTTGCCAGACTTTTTGGATCAGATGAGCAAGCCGTTCACACTCATCGGCATCAAACTCAAAATCAAGTGAAACAATTTCGCCACTGCGAGTAGGCTCGACGAATTGGAGTGACGCCGAAACGACAGAATAATTACTATAATCACGTGAATGTTCGATCAAGAATTTATAGAACATCAGCTGTTGTTTGTACTTGTGCAATTTGATCTTCTCAAAGTCGGTTTTACCCTGCCATGAACGCGAGGCTTTACCGGTTTTGTAGTCAGTCACATGAATCGTGCGAGTGACTTCGTCGATGTCGAGCAGGTCAAGCGCGCCTGTCAGTCTGGCCTCACCCAGTATGACTTGCTGACCACTAAAACCAAGCTCCACTTTTTGGTCGGGAGAAAAGGTGTCATGACGTGCGGTGAAAAATGCTCGTAAAGCATCAATACCACGCTGCAGGAAGCTATCGTAATCCTCAACCGGTAGACGGTGCTCCTGAAGTGTGTGTTCGAAATCACTCAGAATATCTTCCTGCGGTTTTTGTTCGCGAGTTGCCTTCAGGTGATTGTGCGCCCGCTGCAAGACAGCATGAATTGCCGAACCGTAGGCGGCAGCTGGTGACATGGCACTCGGAAAATGAAGTAAGTTGCTAAGCAAGAAATGATGCGGACCGCCACGGGACACATCGAGGAAATTATTGAGATGTGTGGCACTGAGCTTGTAGCGGGTCAGTTGGGGCGTTAAGATATCTTGCATGGAGCCCGAGATCGGCGCGACCAGCGGTGCATACCACTCAAGTTTGGTCACTTCGAGATGGTCATCCAGTGACAACGAGGCCTCGAGGACTTGCTCTTCCACGGTACTGGCCAGAAGGAACGAGGCTTTGCGGGTTTCTTTACCACTATCATCACGCGATGCATAGCTGATGATGAGGTCTTTTTTGGCACGGGTCATGGCCACGAAAAACAGTCGAAGTCGCTCGTCGAGTGACGAACCGCTCGGTGCCAATGGCAGATTCTCAGGATAACTTATCATACGGCTGCGAGAACGTACTTTCTCTCCCCAGCTTGTGTCGATTGCGCCGACGATGTAGACGGTGTCAAATTCGAGGCCTTTTGATTTGTGGGCAGTCATCAAATTGACGGCTTCGTTCATAGTGTCGCGGTGCTGAGAGGTATTCATAATCGGTGTTTCGGTTGTGCGGTGCAAATCGATGAACTCGATAAAGGTTAGTAGTGAGGGTGTCTCAGCACTATGGTATTCACGCAGTTTAGCGCGGATAGTCCGCAGGCTTTGCAGGTATGACAGGTAGGCGCGCGGATCATTGGCCAGCCGCTCCTCGCTAAAGTAGTAGTCGTAGAGGGGTGACCGGAATGTTTCATTTTCGTTGCAGCCGATCAGGAGGTCAAGCATATATTCCAGCGGTGTCTGCGGCATTTTCTGCGCCAGCATTACCAACCAACTATGGATAGTAGTCAATTCGGGCATGACCGACATGATATCCAGCCAGAGTCGGTGTTCGGTGTGGGCTTGGAGACTCAGTTTCCAGATGTTCTCGGGCGTTATATTCCAGGCGGGATGAGATAGGAGTTCTGGTAGCAGGGCGTCAGCATCGGCCAGTCGTTTCTCGTGTAGAGCGATCACGATAGTCGCCAGGCATTCTAGACTAGCCAGGACATCGCTGTCGAGGATATTCTCACGTTTCTCGTAACTGACTGATACCTCAGCCTTAGCAAAATACGGCAACAGTTCGCCGATTTCGTAGTGACGCCGTGCTAGCACCGCGATCGAACTCGGCGCTTCACCACTTTCGATACGGTGTTTGATACTATCGACCAGCCACTGGCGTTCGTCGGTACGCGAAGCGGCCTGGACAATGCGCGTTTCGGGTTTAACTACCTCATGATGAGCGGTCAGACTCTTATCGAGCTCCTCAATATACCGCTCCAGACGCTCACTTCCCTGAGTAATGACCTCCCGAGCGGCGTTAAGGATCGGCGCGGCTGAGCGGTAGTTGTCAGTCAGGGTAATCAATGTGACGTCGTGGTAGGCCTGGCGAAAATTTAGGATATTACTGACATCGGCACCTTGGAAACTATAAATGGCTTGATCGTCGTCACCAACCACCATGATGTTCGGTCGTCCATTATTGACCTCATTGTCAGTCAGGTTATGGAGGATACGAGCCTGGGCTAAGTTTGTGTCCTGGAATTCGTCGACCATGATGTACTGATATTTTTCCTGGATATTAAACTTTAGATCAGGCTGAGTCTCCATGGTGTGGACGACTTGCAAAATCATGTCGTCAAAGTCATAGAGTTCAGCCTCTTGCATGTGCGCCAAGTAACTATCGTAAATGGCCGCAATCGCCCGTAGTTTGACATGACGCTTGCGATCTTTGAACACAAATGCACCGCTGTCATCTTTTTCGAGCCAGGCATTCTTCCAGGCGGTAACTGGTTTAGTGGAGTGAGCGGTCTGCGCTTCATTGAGCGAGTGAGCCAGCTGGATGGCGATGACATGTGATAGCGGTGTAATCTCTGCTGGTAGTTTAGCCTCGGTTAGAGTAGCAACTTCCTGGGCAATTGGAATCAGCTGGTCGAGCGTCTTGGAGCTGATGCGCTGGTCGAACACAGTCGACAGCTTCTTTTCTATTTGGTCACAAACAGCTTCGTTGGCGTCGAGAATAGCCAGCAGCTCACTACTGGTAAGGCCGCTTCGTTTTAACTCGGAGATCACCATAAAAGCGTCTTTTAGATAGGTGTACTCACCGTTCATTTTACTGGCGAGTAGATTAGTATAATCGAGTTCATCGAAAATAGCCCGCAAAATCTCGTAACTGCTGAGCTCTTCAGCCGGTGCAAAAGTAGCGCCGTTATAAAAGTATTCACTATTTTGGTTGATAATTTCGGTACCAAAACTATGAAACGTATGTATTGCCACTTTGTATGCATCTTGCCCAATGATACTAATCAAGCGATCGCGCATGGCGTCTGCCCCACTGTCGGTAAAGGTCAAACAGAGGATATTTGCTGCTAGGGTATCGGTCTTTGCCAAGATATTAGCGGTGCGCATACTGAGCAGCTCGGTTTTGCCGGTGCCAGGTCCAGCCACCACCATAATTGGCCCTTCGATAGTTTCGACGGCTTGTTTCTGGGCAGTGTTGAGCTTGACAAAACGACTATTAAAATCCATTACTCTTATTGTACCCCACTAAGGTGTTATATCGATACTCTTGGGTCGATGTAACACGTCGTCACTCGGAAAAGTTTGCAAGACAATCTTCTCTCTCGTTTCCTAGTGTTATAATGACAGACAGTATGAACGATGAAGTGTATGACGACTTAGCACTCGAACGGATCGTAAAGGATCATTTCGGGTTTAAAGCAGATATCGATAAAGTAATCGTGCGGCAGGTATCGGTCAGTCCGACTGCGGAAGCGACGGTCTTTTTGACGAACAAAAAACAGCTACTGGTGTACATCCACGCTCAGTCAAAATTGCAACTGGGTGATATCAAAAAGATCATCGCCCGCATGGGTATGAAGGCCGAACTCTACCTTCCACCGAAAGGTCGGCCAGATTATTTCGACGCGATCGGTCGTGAAAAATTCCGCGAAGTGTTTCCGGGGCGAACCCATGTCACCGATCACGATATTATGTTTTATCGAACCCTCGCCGTCTACAACCCGGCGCTAGTGCTGATCAGTGAAATCAAGCGCGGTGAGATCAGTGAATACAATCGAGATACGCGCGGCAACTGGCGGGTGGCTGCCAAGTTTGCCTATCGTCGCATTAAGACTAGTTAGATTATTAGGGAAGTTAACTTCCCTAGCATGAACGAAAAGACTAGGCTACGCTAGGAGTGAAAAAGGAGAGGTAATGAGTCACGAAGCATCCATTCACCAAACACAAGTCGATATCCTACGCGAATTATTATTTACGCCCGATGCTAGTTTTTCTGACCTACGGAAAGTAACCGGTCTTGAGAGTGATCATTTCAAATTTCACATCGGACGCCTGAACGAGCTCGGTTACGTTGAGCGTCTGGCGCGCGGTCGCTATAGCTTGAGTGCCAAAGGTAAGGAATACGCCAACAAACTTGATACAGACGAGCGAACCATCGAACGGCAGCCAAAATCAGCTGTTATTCTGGTGATTGAACATGAGGGGCGCTATCTTGTCCAAGAGCGCCTCAAGCATCCGTATTTTGGCTATTATGGCTTTCCTGGTGGCAAAATTCGCTGGGGGGAGACAATTATCGAAGCCGGCCAGCGTGAACTGTTAGAAGAAACAGGCTTGGCAGCAGAGCTGACCTATCGCGGAGTTTATCACGAACATGTCCAGTCCGCAGAGGACGGCAACGTGATCGAAGACAAAATATTCCATGTAGTATACGGTACGGATCCCACTAATGAATTGATTGAAAATTTTGAAGGTGGACGAAATGTCTGGATGACACTCCGAGAAATTGCGGATGAGGACAAGGTTTATAAAAGCTTCGATATTGAACTCGCTGTCGGTACAGGCCAAAAGCAATTTGTCGAAGCCACTCAAATCTACGCCAAACACGAGTTTTAATATGGCATTTGGATCCGTTATTCGCTGCACCCTGTCGGGCTCGTTTCGTCGCGACCAGGCAGGCATCAAACGTGCCTACCACGAGCTTGTCACCTGTGGTTGCCAAGTCCTCTCGCCCCATCGACTTGAGTTTGACGCGCCTGATACATTATTTGTAAAAGATAGTGCCGAGCGAGATATGAGCGACGCCGACATCGAAGCCCATCACCTACAGGCAATCAAGCAGTCTGATTTCGTTTGGGTACATCTACCCGATGGCTATATGGGTCTGAGTGCGGCATGTGAAATTGGCTACGCCACGGCACTTGGTCTGCCGGTGTTTTCCGACCAAACGCCAAGCGAGCCAGTCTTTCAATCGTTGGTAACGACAGTGCCGAGTGTCTTTCGAGCACTCGAATTACTTAACCAAAATAGTAGCTAGGGTTTGACATCGAGAATGACAAGATGCTCGATATGTGGTGTACGTGGAAAGAAATTATAGCCTTGATGATGATTAATGCCATAGACACTCGCCAGTCGCATAACGTCGCGCGCCTGGGTAGCGGGATTACAACTAAGGTAGATGATTCGGGCTGGTTTGGTTTCGAGTAGTCGGTCGATGACGTCCTCGTGCAATCCGGCACGCGGCGGATCGACGATAATCGTAGCATCCGACGTGATATACTCGACGGCGTCTTCACTGGCGGCCAGAACGGCTTTGACGGTATCTTTCCTGCCGAGTTCGTAGATGTTACGTTTCATTTCGTGCACCGCGTGCTTGCTGAGCTCGATTAGGGTCAGGTCGTCGCCGCCAATCGTGAGGCCGATTGTCCCGACACCACTGTAGAGATCGACTACCGGGGTGCCCGCAATAATCCACTGTTTCATATCGCGTAGCGCTTGTTCGTAGACTGGCAAATTGATCTGGAAAAAGCCTTCGGTAGCATAGCGAAATGGGATATCGAGAATGGTGTCCGACAGCGTTAGCTCACTCGACGAAGCCAGTCGTTTAGTGATAACACTGGCGGGACTCTGGGGATTGGAATAGATCACTTCGCCGCAGATGCTTGGTTGTACCGATTCGATAGCTGCTAAGATTTCATCAGCATTGATCGACTCTTCTTTGACGTAGAGTTGCCATGTCACCTCACCCTGGGCGTTGGAGCGGATGAGGAGTGTTTTGAGGTCGCGTCCGCCAATCTTGAGACCATTAAGAACACTGACGATAACTTTCGACATGACGGTAATAGCTGGTGACGCCAGGCTCATCTGGTCGATGGCGATCTTGCCATGGGTGCCGCGCCGAAAAAAGGCCAGACTGAGTTTTTCGGTTTCGGTGTCGAACCAAAAACTATACTCAATTTTATTACGGTATTCATATTGATTACCGTCGGTGAAGACTTCAATCGGGTTCGGTAAAACAATATCATGCTGTTCGAAGGCTTCTTCGATCAGGGCAGCCTTGTAATGTTGCTCGGCTTCGAAAGCCATTATTTGCCAGGGGCTGGTAGAGAGATAGCTGTCTGGATCTCGAGGCTCGACGCGTTCTTTGCTGGGTGTCTGGACGTTCGTCACCGTACCTTCAAGATAGTTCGATTTCTTTTTCGACACGGCCACCTCGACTGTTTCGCCGGGCAGACCGCCCCATGTTAGGACTTTTTTGCCATCAGCACCAGTGCCAATGGCTTGTCCCCCGCCGATGATACGTGAAAGTGTAACGGTGACGGGGTCGAACTGCTTCATAATCTAACTAGACGTCTTTACGCGCAAGGTCAACAGCTTTGGTAATTCCCCATGTGACGAGGGCGTAGACAGCGGCTGCTAGGAGTGTTTCCACTTCAAGGCGAGACACGCCAGCCTGGAACTCGCCGACCTGCAACAGACCTCTAAATGGTGCAACCAGTGGATCAGTTAGGGCGTAAATGAAACTGGCAAAACTATTATCGAGATTAGCACCAAGCATCGCAAGTACGGCTCGCACTAAGAGTAGCGCAATCAAAACGCCCGCAATGTACCAAATAATCTGAGTCACTTTAGATACTTGTCGATCATGTTCCACCTCTGGTGCAGTGGCGGTGGCGTTTGTTTCGACGACTTCCGTCGTTCGTTTTGTAGTCGGATCTTCGTTCATACAATGTTCCTCCCTTATGTATCTATACTATAGCATAGAATCACTGGCTGGAGCCACGCCCGGAGCCGTGAATGCGGTACAATAAAGGCATGGATATAAGCACGAGTGGATTTTCTGATGAACTGCCTGTCTTCAATTTCCGCCAAGCAATTGTGGACGCTGTTGATAGCAACCAGGTAACGATTATTACGGCTGAGACTGGTGCTGGCAAGAGTACCCAAGTGCCGCAATATCTAGCTGAGCACGGCTACAGCAAAGTGGTTGTAACCCAGCCGCGCATCTTGGCAGCTCGCAATCTTTCGCGACGAGTGCGTGAAGAGTGGGCGCTGAGGACAGGCAGCGACAGCGAACTGGTTATTGGCTACCGAACGGCTCACGAGCGCGATGACTCACCGAATACTGCCATATTGTACTGTACCGATGGATTACAGCTAGTGCGTGAGATTACTGGCGCTGGTATCACTGAGCGCCAAGTACTGATTCTGGATGAAGTACATGAGTGGAACGAAAACATGGAAGTCTTGATTGCTTGGGCGAAAAAACGCTGTCAGGAAGAGCCGCGCTTTAAAGTCGTGATTATGAGCGCGACCATCGAGACTGACAGTTTGGCTAGCTTCTTTGATACCCCCGCCGTGATCGATATACCGGGACGTAGCTTCGAAGTAAAAAAGCGCACCGGAACCGATGTGATCAGTGAGATTATCGACTCCATACAGTCACGAGCCAGTAATGTATTGGTATTTTTGCCGGGCAAAGCTGAGATTCAAGATGTAACCGATGCGATTGCCAAAAAAGCCAGTGCCGCTGGCGTGCCAATCATTCCTCTGCATTCACAGCTCGAAGCCACCGCCCAGCAGCAGGCATTTGCCGGTTATCCGAATGGCAAAGTGATCCTAGCTACGAATATTGCTCAGACGAGCGTCACGATCGACGACATCGATGTGGTGATTGATAGCGGGCTGGAGCGGCGCAGCGAAGTGCGTAGCGGCGTGGAGGGCTTATTCATCGCCCAGATATCCCAGGCCGACTGTTTACAGCGTGCGGGACGTGCCGGCCGCACCAAGGCCGGTGAGTATATCCTAGCACCGTACGATACCTTGCCTTGTCTGCCCTTTGAAGAGCGACCGGCCTACGCCACACCGGAAATCTTGCGCAAACATATTGATCGTCTGACGCTGCGACTGGCCAACGTCGGTATGGACATCGAACAACTCGATTTTTATCACGACCCGAGTACGAAAGCTATCCAGCGCGCCAAGCGAACACTTATTGCTCTCGGAGCACTGACATCCTCGGGCGACGTCACCAAAATCGGCCGCGCTATGGAGCAGTATCCAGTTGAATCGAGTTATGCCCGCATGCTCGTCGAGGCGCAGTCGCAATCATCAGATATACAGTCAAAACTGGCGGCGATTATTGCTATTCAGGAAATTGGTGGCATCGTCAAAGGTGGCACGCGCTACACCGGCTGGCATAAATTCACGAAGCAGTCAAAATCCGACCTCCTCGCGCAATATGATGTATTCTTGGCACTGCCGAATATCTACCCTGAAGATTACGAAGAGCTCGGCATTATTAGTAAAAACATCAGTAAGGCTCGTGAGGTTATGCAACGCCTCAACCATGATTTACGTGATATAGAACTCGACGATACATTACTTACGCCGATTACTGACGACGAGCAAGATGAACTGATGCGCTGTATTATTGCCGGTCAGATTGACCAGCTATGGGTCGTGGACGAAACCGGCGCGGCCACGCATATTGCTTCCAAGGTGACGCGTGAACTCTCGAGCAGTACGGTGGTTCGGAACCCAAAGCTTGTCGCCGGGACGCCATTCGACCTCCAGGTTCCAGCTCGTGATGGCTCACTGCAGACCCTCCATCTCGTACAGGGCGTAACGGCCGTCAATACCGACTGGCTGATCGATCTTGCTCCCGAACAGTTCGCAAGTAGACGTGGCCGTATGATGTACGATCCGCACACTGGCAGATTGGCAACTCGTCAGCAAGTTCGCGCCGGCAAGCAAGTACTCGAAGGCACGGGTATCCCGGTTACGAAGAACACCAAACAGAATCAGCAAATCTTTCAGGAGACATTCAGTCGCTGGGCATACGACCAATTAGAGCGCGAACGCCGCAGTCTGGCTGGACGTCACACCAAGCGAGTGCCGGCTATTTCGATTTCGCAGATCAAGCAACGAGTGCATGCCGCCGCAGGAGGCATTATCAGTTTAGAAAATCTGCCCGCCCAAAAACGTCAGCAACTGATTGCCACATCAAAACTCGTCACCTATCTCGGTGCCGATTTTATGAATCAATTAGCCTCGACCTTCAGACGCAACCAAACAGGTGGCCAGCCGCGTAGTCGCCGGGGTTGGCAACCCGCCCATAAGCGGTCATACAGTCGCGCGCCAAAACATCGCCGCTAGGCTATTTCTGCTGAGATTTGAGTTTTTTCTTCAAGATGCGCTTACGTGAGGCACCGTGCATGTTTCGTTGTTTTGCCATGAGGTTTTTGTCCAATCTTTATAATCTACCAATCATACCACGGTCAGAGGTAGGAAGCGAGGCTGCACTAGATTGCGTTATTGGCAGCGGCTTCAAGTTTGGCCACATTGATCTTGGTCATCTTGAGCATCGCTTGCATGACGCGGCTGGCTTTTTCTTGGTCAGGATCACCCATTAGCTCGCCTAACCGTGTGGGTATGATCTGCCACGAGACACCGTATTTGTCCTTGAGCCAGCCGCATTGGCCAGGGGCGCCGCCGTCGGCCGTCAGGTTATCCCAGTAGTAATCCACCTCAGCTTGGTCGGTGCAGCTGACAAATAACGACATGCCGTCTTCGAATTTGAAGTGGTCACCACCATCCATCGCCGCAAACTCCGTACCGTTGAGCTCGAATGACGCGTGCAATAGTTGGTCGCTACCGGGCATTGTCATGACTTGATTAATCTTCGAATTTTTAAAGAGTGAGCAGTAGAAATCGACTGCTTCTTTACCATGATCTTTGAATGTTAAAAAGGTTGTTACCTGGCTCATAGTGCTCTCCTTATATATTTTATGAACTCAGTACTGACAGAATGTTTCCCGCAGGATCTTTGAACCACGCAATGTCCGGGCCTTGGTTGGCGGCTTTGCCGCGCATGATACCCTTGTCGTCCTGCCCGCCAGGCATATCAGGATACCGTTCAAAGACGACTCCCTTGGTTGTGAGATCATCGACGACGCTGTCGATGTCATCAACAGGAAAATTGAGTACCGTGAAAGTCGCTGGCACGTGATCATCTTTTTGATACAAGAAGACGACGACACCATTTGAAAATGTGAGCTTGAGCCCCATCCAGTCCTCGGTGACGGTTAGTCCGAGAACGTCTTGGTAAAATTGCTTGGCCATCGCCATGTCAGCGACCGAGTACCCACTAAACACTTTACTATCGTTTAACATTGCTACCTCCTCTTTATGCATCTAGTATACTCCTAGTCGACGAAGGACGTCTGTAAATTGATGACGCTTAATAGCCACCATCTTCGTATCGACAGGAGTATAATGAAGGTTATAAGGCTAACAGAGGATATATGGAAACAAGCGAGCAAACTCAAACCAATTCGACAAACAAATCAATAAAATATGTAGTATTGGGCGTCGTCGTCCTCATCTTAATTATTGGGATTGTTGCATATCTTCTGGTGGCTCCTAAAGCAGCTAGTCCATCGGGCATGGTCAGCTCAGACTGTTCAAGCATGCTCAAGCGAGAATCAGTCGACATCACCTATACGAAGGACAATAAATTTAGCCCGGGTTGCGTGGAAGTGACCGCAGGCACGAAACTGGTATACCTGAACCAAAGTCAAAGCATGTTGCAAGTTGGTGCTGATCCGCACCCTATCCATGATGGCAATAAGGAGCTCTCAAACGGAGAGTTTGTCCTCGAGGTTGCCGAAGGTGGCACTGCCTCATCTGTAGTGCATGAAACAGGCACATTCGGCATACATAATCATTTGAACCCTAGCGCAACTGCTACCGTAGTAGTTAAATAAGGTTTACTAAGCGCCAAGCATTTGTAGTACGTGGTACACCAAGAAGCCTGGCCATACCAATGCCTCAAGAAATGCATAGACAAAATCGCCGAAATCATTCGCACCTTGGCAGAAGTGGATGAATGCTCCTACGAATGCTGTAAACATGACAAACCCTGCAGGGGCGTGGCGGTTCATCCCCTTATATGATACGTGATCGCCTTTTTTCATAGATATGCTCCTTTTAGATAGTAACTACAGTATAGCAAACAATTTGCTTAAAGATGCATGAGCTTAAATTCGGGAAGCTGGTATACTATGTGGTATGACAAAGCAGCAGAGATTAGTATTGTTTATCGCTATCTTGGCTTCGTTCGTGGCTTTTCTTGATGGGTCGGTTGTCGGCGTGGCACTCCCCTCAATCAGTGAACAGCTTGGTGGCGGACTTTTGACGCAGCAATGGGTCAATGATGCCTACTTAATCACGCTCGGTACACTGATATTGACCGCTGGATCCCTCTCGGATATATTTGGCCGCAAAACAATTCTTAGTATTGGATTATACGGTTTTTTGGTCGCTTCAATACTGTGCGCAATTGCCCCCACTGATCTATTTCTCATAATCTCACGGGGGCTGCAAGGTATCGCCGGTGCCCTGCTGGTGCCGAGCTCCTTGGCGCTCATCATTAGCACATTCTCTGGACAAGCTCAGTCAAAGGCTATTGGCACATGGACGGCCTGGACGGGGATCGCATTTGTGATTGGTCCGCTCGTCGGTGGTCTGCTGGTTGATTTCGCATCGTGGCGATGGGTCTTCGCTATCAATGTTATACCAATCGCGATCGCCCTGTGGTTTGTCCGTTCCCTCGCCGTGTCCGCTGATAAACCTCAACACAAAAATGTCGATGTGCTCGGTATTATTCTCGGGATCGTCGCGCTTGGTGGTATCGTCTATGCCCTCATTGAACAAGGAAACTATGGATGGCACAGCCCGCAGATTTACGGCACGTTTGCGCTGGGTGTGATTGCGATGAGCGCCTTTCTCTTCCATGAACACCGAACCCCATACCCTATGCTGCCACTCAGGTTATTTAAGGTCCAGAACTTCAGTGTGGGAAATCTTGCAACATTCTTTATTTATGCTGCCCTATCCCTCCAGGGTTTCCTACTCGTTATATTCTTGCAGCAAACCGCCGATTTCTCGGCACTAGCAGCAGGCCTTGCATCCGTTCCGATCACGATCATACTGTTCATACTATCTCCCCGCTTTGGTGCACTGTCGGGTAAATATGGGCCCCGATGGTTTATGGCGCTGGGACCAATCGTCTCTGGGCTGGGTGTGCTACTCTTGCTGGGCGTCAACTTGCCAGTTCAGTACTGGACGCAACTGTTGCCAGGTATCCTCCTATTTGGGCTCGGTCTCTCAGCAACAGTCGCGCCGCTTACCTCGGCAATCCTTGGTTCAATTCAACCGTCGCAAGCTGGTATCGGATCGGCGATCAATAATGCCGTGGCTAGGATCGCTGGATTACTGGCGATCGCGGCAATCGGGATTTTTATCGGCCACAGCGTTTCGCTGCAAGGGTTTCATCAGGGATTGCTTCTATGTGCCGGACTCTTGATTGCGGGTGGGATAATTGCAGCGATTGGGATAGAGAATAGATCTGTCAAAGCCCCAGTCAACCCCAACTAGTGTAATCGTCAACACCAATAACCCTTATTGCAGAAGATTAGCGTAAGCGGCGAGGAAAACTGTGCTGACCTTGCCATTGCAATCAAACGAGAAGGAAATAACTTTCTGGTTACCCGCCTTTCCGACGACGGCGCTATCCGGGAAATACTGAGCGTAACCACCGTTGCTGTATGTGCTGAGGGTCGAGTCTGGCAACGAGAAATTATAATCCCATGCTGTACTATCAGACGTGATGAAGTCGGTAACTGCCAAGACCGCTTCCGTAGGTGTCTTTTGACCGAGTCCTTCTGAGGCGGCAATGATCACGTTGACACTTGAGGCCATGTAGCCTTCCAGCGCAGCGGTGTTGCCAGAGGTTATCGAAGCTTTGATATTGTCGATAGTAGCTGCGCTTGGTGGTTTAGGGGTGCAGGCTGTTTGTTCGGATGTGCCACCCGTGGCGATATTTTTAGCTTTTTCAGCCGCTAAGTCTTTTTCCAACTTCGTATTCTTCTGCTGCAGAGAGGTTATGTCAGCGGCCTGTTGTTTGGCGGCTGCGTCGCGCCACCAGTACGCGGTACCTGCGGCTGCTCCTACTAAGAGTAGTACCAGTAGGCTGAGCAAGATCGTCTTTTTACGATTACTCCTAGTGTGTTTTGTCGGTTGTGCACTTGTGACTGGTTCAGTTTCCGTGTCCATGTAGCCTCCTTAGCTTGTTAATTCAAGGATACCATAAACATAAGGATTAAAGTCTATTGCACATGACTTTTAGACGTTGAATTATACACGACACCACTCCGTGTCCAATTCGCTTTAGCGCCGTCACACCGCTAATTTGTACCCGTAGTCCTACCGAGCCTATAATTATTAGTATGGATGTAGTGGAGCAAGCATTTAGAGAAGTTAATCGGACGGATTTTGTGCCTGATGCAATGCGTGACAAGGCTTCTATTGATGCACCATTACCGATCGGTTTTGGACAAACTATTAGCCAGCCTTCGACTGTTCGGAGCATGTTGAGATGGCTCGATGCCAAGCCCGGAAATGATGTGTTGGACGTAGGTTCCGGTTCGGGCTGGACCACGGCACTATTGTCTTATATTGTTGGGTCCCGCGGGAGGGTTTTTGCTGTCGAAAGGATACCCGAGTTAGTAGAATTAGGACGGGATAATATTAATAAGGACGGCGTCTCAAATGTCCAGTTCTTTCAAGCGATCAAAGAGATCGGACTTCCTGAATATTCGCCATATGACCGGATACTCGTGAGCGCATCGGCGCAAAAATTACCTAAAGTATTACTAGGTCAATTGAAAACGGGAGGCAAGCTCGTTGTTCCTGTTAGAAATGATATTTTAGAAATTACCAGAACAGCAAAACATGGCTTTAGAACCAAGGTTCATCCTGGTTTCGTTTTCGTACCACTTCTTTGATATGGGTTGAGGTGGTGGATATGATTTGGCAAGAATCCTGATAATCATGAGCCCCAATGGGAATGCATATCGTAACCCCAAAAGGCTTTACGACTCGGTGTTATCGTACAGCCAGCGTTTTAAGACCCTTTGAGTCAAAAATGGCATCAATAGATAGGTCAGAATAATCGGCGCCAGGACTGGCAAAAATAGTGCTCGGATCCAGACGGGCCAATCTGCAATGTAGGGAGCCAAGAATACCGAGAAGAGCAAACTTATCGGGTAAATCGCAATAAAGGTAGCTACTACCATTTTCCACTTTGGCGGTGGTGTAATTTGCTGGCCTGGAATCTCAAACCAGGTTTCGAGCCCAGTAGCCTTGACAGCAGTATCTATGTGGGCGATATTTCCCATGGCTTTCATCATCTTTCGACGTATAGGAGAACTCAACCACGCTTCAAGGTGGTTCGTAGTATCAAAACGTAAAACGGTCTGGAAGCTGTCTTTACGGGTCGGAGATTGCAGCGTGGTAACTCCCATATGTCCAGGAAAAGTACGGGCTACTTTATGAATGTCATGCATCATACGCTCAAACACCTGCACATTACCTTGTTTCACCGTCCAGCTGAACACTGTGGTGACTGGTTCGTTGGAGAATTTGTTTGATTGTGCCATGACTACCTCCTATCTACCCACTCTTATATTATATGCCTACAAGAAAGAGGGAGCAAAGCCTGGCTGGGGTTAGTGGATATGGTTAGAATTTTTGATCTTGAGTGTTATTTTTACTTCGTAAAAACGGTAACCTCGATCGTTGACGATGCTGGTGCGGAGCGTCAACAAATGCATAGCGTGCACCTTTGATTTTGCGAACATCCTGCTCATCACGAGTCCACCACCAAGCGCCTATGTGGAGATTGAGTTTCTTTGCTTTTTTAATAAGCTCTGGCGTAATGTCATTACCATCTGGATGGTAGCTGTAGAGCCCCTGTGCTGAGGCCCATTCTAAACCTTCGTCGGTGACTTTGTTGACAATAATTTCGTGCACGACAGTCGATGGGAGAAGCTTCATCGACACCAGGAGCATCGACCGGTCTTCTGAAGATATAATAATTTTCGGTTTTGTCAGCTTACGGCTCACTGCGCTACGATTTATATCATCAAGCCAGCCTGTTGAATGAAGTAGCTCGGCAACTTTTTGGGGCAAAGTAGGCTGATTTTTCTTTAGCTCAATATGAACGTAGGCCTTCCCTCTTAAGAGTTTTAGCACTTCCAGAAGCGAGGGAATGGTTTGGTCTTTGTAGTTTGTACCGAACCATGAACCGGCATCTAGCATTTTTAACTCAGCGTAGGTATGGTCTTTTAGTGCCCCACTGCCATTCGTCGTTCGATCTATAGTGGTGTCGTGCATAATCATCGGGACACCATCTTTGGTGAGCTGTACATCAAATTCAATATCTTTATAACCTCGATCGATAGCCATCATAAAAGCGGCATGCGTATTCTCGGGAGCGTGGATGGAATAACCACGATGGGCTACAAGCGTCGTACGTTTAAACACAATCTTAGTATACAAGATGAAAACGATGTGCAACACTAGCATTTACTGATACACTTAGCGAATGAGTTTATATACTGATGAGTATGTCAAAAACTAGATTATTATCTATCGTTGTGCCGCTCTTTAATGAGAGCGCTAGCTTCGAGGCGTTTCATGCGTCTCTGGTCGCTGTACTCGAAAAATCAATCGAGATGCCTTACGAAATCCTTTATTGTAATGATGGCAGTTGGGATGACACGCTTAAAAAATTGACAGCGGCCGCTCACGAACATCCAAACATTCGTATCATTAGTTTATCTCGTAATTTCGGTAAAGAGCTGGCTACCACGGCTGGTATTCATGAGGCTCGGGGTAACGCTGTCCTCACTCTTGACGCCGACGGTCAACATCCGGTAGAACTTATTCCTGAATTTGTGTCCCGCTGGCTAGCGGGTAGTAAGGTGGTGATTGGTATTCGTACCGCCAACCAAAAGGAGGGTATTGTTAAGCGCTATGGCTCAAAACTGTTTTATGGGCTTTTTAGTCGCATTACTGGCATGAAGCTTAGTGCTGGTCTGAGCGATTTTCGACTTATTGATCGTGCCGTACAGCAAGATTTCATACGTATGACCGAACGTAATCGTATTACACGCGGGCTCGTTGAATGGCTGGGATACCCGCGCGAATATATCAAGTTCAAAGCGCATCCGCGCCTCGCTGGAGATGCTACCTACTCTATTAGGAAGTTATCAAAGCTGGCGATCGACAGCGCTGTTTCGCTTAGTATTTCGCCTCTCTACATCACCGCATACATGGGCGCCTTCGTGTTGCCCGTGTCCATACTCTTGGGCCTTGGCATGTTGATTGATACTTTGACGAATGATCCCCTTCATCTGCATATTACAGGTAGCGCGTACGTCGTTGTGTTACTACTCTTTTTGATAGGAATCTTGCTTATATCACAAGGAATCATTGGCCTGTACTTATCTCATATCCATTCCGAAACACAAAATCGTCCACTCTATATTATCGATAAAGACAGCTCGCTGGGCATCGAATGAGAGCGGCTGTCAAATCCTTCCTCCGTCACCCCACGAGGCGTTACTTGCTTATTGGGCTGAGCGTCTATATTCTTGAGCTCGGTGTTATTGTTGTTGCACAATGGCTCGGTGCTAGTGCGATTATTGCCGTGGCGCTTAGTTTCTGGCTTGGGGTCGCCGTGTCCTTTTTGTTGCAAAAGTTCATCACGTTTCGAGATACGCGTTTGCATCACCGTGTATTGCTGCCACAGATCATTGCGGTATCGATGTTGATACTGTTCAATTTTGGCTTCACGATGGTCATAACGGGATTATTGACAAATCTCCTCCCGGCGGTCGTCATTCGAACGATAGCGTTGGGTATAACCACGCTCTGGAATTTTTATCTCTATCAGACTCATATCTTCAAAACGAGTGAAGGCCCAGCACGCTGAGATGTCGAAACTGAAAAAGAAGTCCGCTCATTATCTTAAGCTTCTTCGAAAAGAGAGTAAAAAATCTTTTTTCGCCAAGAGGTATGCCGTCGTTGCGGTAGGTATATTGATAGCAACGACTTTGTACTGGGCACTCCTCGGCACCCAGATACACGCAGGCAATGCGGATCAGCTGGCGAATAGCTTTTTATTTGAAAGTGATGGTACTTTTAAAGCCGCTACACTGCCCGATCAGCATACGTTTCTCTTAAAATGGCCAGTCTTCTTACTCATTAAACTATTTGGCTTGACGAGTATTGCATTTACAGCCGTCACTGTAGCCGCGGTACTTATCACTGTCGGAGCACTCGCTTATATAATGCATCGTATTGAGCGACGGCCATTGATTTTTGGTACGCTGTGTCTCGCTCTCGCTTCCTGCCTATTACTCGTTCCAATCGAGCCATACCCTGGGGCATCGTTGCCAGTTGGTATGGCAATGATAACGACTCGTAATCTTGAATATATTATCTTTTTAGCCAGTCTGATTTTATTAATACGATCACAGAGATGGCTGAGCTGGCGATTTATGACCGCTAGTTTACTGATAGCGTTACTCATTGCTAGCGACAAATTATTTCTCTCGGTTTCTATTGGCGGAGCGGTTCTGGCACTGATTTTTTATGCCACGGCTCGTCGGTGGGCTCTAGCAAAGTTAGCGGCAATGTGGCTCGGCGCGAGTATTGCCGGTACAGTGGTGGCGACAGGTGTGCTCTGGCTTATTAATGCTTCGGGTATAACACATATTGCGAGTGGTACGATCGCTGGGCCCTATGCGTTCGTGCAGACTGGCAAGGAAGTGGTGCTGGGTATTGTCCATGCCATGCTCAGTTTGTTGACGAATCTCGGAGCTAATCCCGCAAGCGATACGCGACTGCTTGGTACGGTGCCGAGTCAAGCGGCGGCAAGTCTCACAAGTCCACGTGGCCCTGGGCTCATTATTAATGTCTTGATCGCTCTGGCTGGATTCACTGCTGTCGTTTACATAATCCGTATCAGTATGCAGCGTATCAAGACCAAAAAGAAAGCACGCACAAGAAAGGCAGTTTCACCCCGGGACGAAGCACTCAACATCTCAGCCATGCTTATCTGGAGTACGATTGCAGCATGCGGTGCCTTCGTCATTAGTAATCATTATTACCCTGTAGACGCACGCTACGTAGGAATCGCTGTGTTCGCTCTCTTCATCTCGCTGGCAACCTTTGTACGGAGCTACCGGTTTAAGCGTCCAGAACGGATAGTATTAGTTGGCGCGGTTATTGTAGTAAGTATTTTCATGAGCTTGGGAGCTGCCACCAGTAGCCATAATGAGGAAAAAGCAGCCCATGCTGACATAGCCGGACGCAATAGCAGTATTCTTGGAGCGATCAAGCACCACCCTGTCGATGTATTGGTCGGCGACTATTGGCGCGTCTTGCCGATCAAGCTGGCGGCAAAGACTCCACTCGCCATCACTCCGCTGGCCGGCTGCACCCAGAGCCGCGAGGTGCTCAGCAGCCACATCTGGCAACTAGATTTGCGACACCATAGCTTTGCCTACATACTGACACTAGACCGTGGCATCACCGATGATTATCCATCGTGTTCGCTCGCACAGGTAACCAAAACGTACGGGCAGCCGAATACAAGCGTTGTACTATCAGGTAGCCTCAAGCAGCCGAAAGAACTCCTGCTGTTTTATGACAAGGGTATTCACAAGAGCACGCCAAAAGCCCTTACTCCTTTTTCCCCGTTGGTACCGGCTACTGTAGTTCCAATTGCGATCGAGAGCGCCCCTTATACTCGTTGTACAGAACCAACTACTATGAATATCGTGGCACACGAGGATGACGATTTATTATTTATGAACCCCGATCTATTGCATGACATCCAAGCAGGTCGGTGCATTCGTACCGTGTATGTGACATCTGGAGATGCAGGCACGGATAAATACTATTGGCTTGGTCGTGAAATGGGATCGGAAGACGCCTATCTCAGCATGGAGGGTCTTGCCGAGGACACTCTCTGGATCCAACGTATTATTAAACTACCGGGCGGCCAGTTCATTACCATTGCTAATCCTCGAGGGAATGCAAAAGTATCACTTATCTTTATGCATTTGCCAGATGGTAATGTCGGCGGACAAGGATTTGGTTTATCACACCACGAAAGTTTGAGCTATCTTGAACGTGGCCGAATCCCTCAAATTCATACCACCGATCACCAATCGACTTACTCCTCGAGCCAACTTGCCGAAGCACTCACTACACTCATGGAGACTTATCGTCCGGACGAGATACGGACACAGGCAAACATGGTAGACCGCCGCTATCCCGCTGATCATAGCGACCACATGGCGGTTGGACGGTATGTGAAACAGGCGTATCAAAAATATATCGACAATTCAGGTGCGCAGATAATTTCTCCACTGGTATTTTATGTAGGGTACCCTATATCTGGTATGCCGGCTAATGTTGTCGGTGAAGATTTGGCTCAAAAGCAACGTGCCTTTTTTACTTACGCCCGCAATGATCTTGCTGTGTGTGGCTCATTGGAGCAATGCTCACACGGCTCGGCATATAGTTCCTACCTGAAGCGTCAATACAAAACTGACTACTAGATCGGTCGGCTAGTAGATGTCTTTCAAGAAAGTTTGGAAGCAAGCCACTCTCTTAATAAGAGCGTTGTGCCGGCGTACGGGAATATTGCGTAGAACATGTCAGAAACAGAGTGAGCATTCCGCGCTGCGGTCATAACTACAGTAACTACGAATAACATAGCAACGGCATCGATAAGGTAGCTGCCAGAGGTAATGGGTACGTGGACAATTTTACTATTTCGGTAAAGTTTCACAGCCTCAGTATACCAGAACATCTTTAATATCAAATATCAGAGATGTTAAAATGCATGCATCTCGGCTGGGCTTAGTGGATGTGTTTCAAACTTTTCAGGTCGATGTTGGTAAAATAGCGTACATCGGCACTCCCGGAAGCCTTTTCCTGAAACCTGACGTCGCCTGAAATATGTTGTTATTGTACGGCAGATTGATCCATGGATCCATCCAACCTTTATTGTGTCGAATGAGATAATGTCCGCTTGGATAGCGTTTTGATCGCCGAATAAGTACTATAGTGCCTTCCTGGTATATTAATTTTCTAATATGCGGCTTTACATGCTTTGATATGTACCCTGCACCTGCACAATTTAGTGCAGTAGTTAAATCATTAACCCAAAATCGCGTACTCACGGCCTGCTTTGAGCCTAATTGTGTCGCTGCTTGCTGGTAATTCAAATTAAGCGCGAACGCATAGCAAGCAATCCCGCATCCATGATCAAATTCTTGTGTAACGCTTTCCTTCATGTAGCTAGTGTAGAATTTATAATTATATAAACAAGTGCAAAACAAAAAGACTTTGCAAGGAAGTCTTTAACATGCTTGGCTGGGCTAGTGGACATATTTAGAACTTTTCAAGGTAGTTATTTGGGTGAGGAGGTCGATGTTCAGACCTCCTCACCCTGGGTGAGTTTTGAGTTTGACCACTAGACTTGCGTCTATCATTCATGTGGATGGCAGTGAGGAAACGAGAGTAGAGAACTCAACCAAGAAACATTCACTCTCTTCACATACCTTTTTCGGTTGCGGCTTATCTTGTCAGCGTTGCTGATCTGACTTAGATAGCCGATGCCCCGCTTGCGCGGAGCGCCCCTACTGTCGGGTATCTAATCCGACGGGGTATTTCTTTCGGCACGCGATACTTTCGTACCACGGACTCTTGCCAGCACTTAGCGCAACAATGTCACGGGGTTACCGGCAAAGAGACGAACGCGCATTAGATATTTCACACCTGCACATTCATCATTTTTTATCATAACATTCTTTTACCGGAAAATAAAAAGACTTCGCTAGGAAGTCTTTTAGCGTGAGCGTCTTGGCTGGGGCTAGTGGATGTGTTTCAGGAAAGTGAAACTACAAACTTTTTAGAACTTCAGCTAAATATGGCTCCGCGTTAATAGATTTTATGTTGTCCAAGCTTACCCATTGGTATACCTCATGCTCATCGCTTAAATGTATCTCTGATATATTTTCTTCAATTACGTAAGTAAGACGCACGACATGGAGGTCTTTGGTAGTCACAAAAATATCTTGTGCGGCTATTAGTTCTGGTGTTGAATATATATCATAACCAACCTCTTCTTTTATCTCACGTTTTAATGCATCAATTAAGTTCTCGTCTGGATTAATTCTCCCTCCTGGAATGTCCCAAGATGTTTCACTAGAGTCAGTAGTTAGTAAGTTACTTCTTCGCAGGAATAAGCATTCATTACCACTATTCTTAATAATCGCTTTTACACCAATTTGAAGTATCATACATACATTGTAGCAGGAAGGTGGTCTTACCCTTCATTAAACTTTTAAGTCAAAATGTCTAGCATTGCATCCTGCTCATTAAGCGAAAGTGGTTCAAATTTATCTCTGCTCCATCGCAAAGCTTCTGTGTATGCTTCCTCGCCTGGATTACTGGGTAGGATATGAAAATGAACATGATTCATTTTTACTCCGTCCTGATCTATAGAAGGTCTTGTTTTTTGCCACACATCAACCCCAAGAGCAATCGTCCCCAAAAGACGTCTATATATAGGTGAAATAAGTTCATGTATCGCCTGTACCTCATCGCTACTCAAATCATCCAATGACTCTGAGTGTCTTTTAGGTATAACCAAACTATGTCCAGTCACTAAGCGTGGCGATGAAAGTAGGCTTATCGCGTGTTCATTGGAGCTTATCATTCTTTCAGAAAAGCTTGAAGGTTCACAAAAATTGCATTCGCTGCTCGACATCATGATCAAGTATTTGGCCATAGGTATGAAATTGCAAGCACAACCATAAAACAAAAAAATACCATGATTGACCATAGTGTTTATACTGGGCTGGGGCTAGTGGATGTGTTGAGAACTTTTGAGACAGGGCTAATCGTTGTTTAACATGAGTAAGCGCAACTTGAATCCGCCACGCTTTTGACGCTTTTCATCTTGAATAGCTTGGATTTGTTCAAGAGAGACGCCTTTTAGTTCGAGGATTGCATCTAGAATCTCTCTTACATCTGCAATTTCTTCAAGGATATTCGAATCAGTTACCGCGTTCTCTAGCTCTTGTGCCTCTTCGGTAACTTTTTTAAGAAGGAAATGTAAAAACTCTTCATCATCAAGTGTTCTTGTATCAACTTCTCTACCGTCAGCTAGTATAATCTCCGGAATCCGATCTCGAATTAATTTAGGGTATTCGTTTTCTGCTGGTAGATCAGTGATCGTATGTTCAAATGTCATAATTTGATTATAGCAAACAAAAGACCTCACAGTGGAGTCATTCGTATAGCGCTTATGCTCGGCTGAGCTAGTGGGTATTTCAGGAAATGGTTATTGATTCTGCTGATTCATCGCTGCAATTTGGTCACTAAACCTTTTCAGTTCAGCTTGAGATTGGTAGAAATCACTCAATAGCTGATCATCGACCCCCTCTTGCAAGATGCCCTTGCTCTGCACCTTTGCCATAATATCGGTTGCTCGTCTCAGTACTGCACCATATGCTTCTATAAATTCTGGAGTCATGCTCTTACTATACGCTGGTACTAGCTGTAAAGGTATAGGCCGCCCAAGTCAGAGTATTATTTGGGGCTAGTGGATGTTTCAGGAAGAATTACAACTTACGAATCGCACCTTCATGGCGTTCGCCTAGTTCGCGAAGATGTGCGGGTACAGTCGCTAGTCCTATCGCAGACATAACCCCCCTGAAATATGTGTAAGTGTTTCGTTGCCTCCTGCTGACATTGACATGAATGCTGCAGTCGCTAGATTTGTCGCCTTCTGATAAGACTGACCCTTGGTTACTTCGCCTGTCTTTAGTAGGTGGACACTATTGAAAGTGCCTGCAGCAATAGCACGCGCCGCCAGAACTATCGCGTATGGGACTGAAGCCGGATTAGTTTTTGTAATTTCATATGTGACCCTCGCAATAGATAAATGGTCGACAACACCATCTGCAACTCTACGCATTGGAGTATCGGCGTTAAATTTTCTTAAGATTGCACCATCAAGAACATCAGCTATGACAAATGCTGCCATATGACCACAGATTGGTTTATGTTGATCAACTCGACGAGCCATTTTCTCGGCAAGTAAATATCTGGCACCTGTCAGTGCTATGCCTGGCAACTCTTTAGAAATATGCGATATCTTCACTCAGATCAATATTAGCAAAAATACCCCATACAATATATAGGGTATTTTTATAGTGCTTATGCTCGGCTGGGGCTAGTGGACGTGTTTCAGGAAGAATCAATTCATGGATAGTCGCGGTGGACGAGGGGTTCATTCATCCCTCGTCCACCGCTTATAGCGAGCAGTACTAGAGCCTTCGGCTATATTAACTCGAAGGTCGTGCCTCATCCAGTGACTGGTATTCAAAGATCGACTCCACGACAACTTGCGCCGTCGCTTCATTGTCTCCCAGCTATCCTATACATCTGGAATATTGACTCTACGTACCTAGGTGTGAGGAACCGAACCCCGCAAGCGCAGATCAATCTACGCAGGCCACCCAACGTCACCATATTCGCAAGATTATTATATCCGGCTTCGTAACAAAACTACAAGCATAAACAAGAAGACTTCCGAAGGGATCTTGATTCTATAGTGCTTATGCTCGGCTGGGGCTAGTGGATGTGTTTCAGGAAGAAACTGCGGCTATAACAATAGAAAACGGAGTTAGTATAATCAATCAAATGCCTATGCTTGTCCATCTCTATTAGGGTCGAATTCTACCGTCCACTCAATACCGTACTTGTCTCTAAACATCCCGAAATACGTATCCCATGGGCTATCGCCCATAGGCATTTCAATCGTTCCACCTACAGTAAGTCCGGTGAATATGTTGTCGGCTTCTGCACGACTTTCCGTACTAATTGATATCTTAGACCTGTTTTCTTTTTCATTTACTGGACCCATACTTTCAGGAACATCATTGGCTATTAAAGTATTCGCACCAATCGGCAAAGCAATACGCATGATTTTATTTGCTTCATTTTCTGGTACAGGAAACTCTGAGCTTTCTAGATCTTTGAAGCGCACAATAGTTTCGAACTCTCCACCAAACACAGATTTGTAAAAAATGAAGGCTTCTTCGGCATTTCCGTTGAAGTTAATGTAAGGATTGATAGTTGCCATTTAGATTATTCCCCTTAGTAAATATTTAGTTTCATTTCTATTTTAGCAGATGTAACTTTCATAGCACTTCTGTTTGGCTGGGCTGGCGGACGTGTTTCAGGAAGAATTTCCACCCTCCTAATTATTAATCTGGAGATTAATCACTTACCAGCAAACACGTCCACTTGATCTTTAGCAGTAATAATAAAGTTGCGAAGATTCTTCTGCACGAGCGTTTCCCAGCCATCGGAGCAATTTAGATAGCACGCAATCAGGGGCACTAAGCCTCTATGCGTAAAGACCAACTCAGTTTTGCCATCTTTTTCATTAATCTCGAAGATTATGTCAGTACCTTTCCACTCGTCTTTTTTATCGACAAAGCTTAAGTAACCATCTGTAACATGCCACACTATCTTTTCTGCTGGAACAAATTCAGTTACTTTTTGTGTAGATCGGTGTATGTCACTGTATCGATAGGTAAATTCCGCGCCAAGTTTTTCTGGGTTTCCTTCGATCTCACCTGACCACCAGCCACGAACATTATTGATCGCATCAAATACTTCTTGAGGGGTTTGCTCCACCAATATGCTGGTGGTGAAATCTTGGTTATTATTTGTCATGATGAATCTCCTCTTATTTATTAAGTATAGTGTATATATAGTGGTTTCAAATTGCAACCGCTTTTGTTATACTTATGATATGAAAAAGCGAAGCCCAACAATATGTCCGATTGTTTTTTCTCTTGATACATTTGGAGACACATGGAGCTTAGTGATACTCAGAGACATCTTGCTTTTTAATAAATCCCATTTTCGAGAATTTCTAGTATCCAAAGAAAAGATTGCGAGCAATATTTTGAGTGCCCGGCTCGAGACCCTTATTGACAACGGATTACTTACCAAAGAAGCAGATATGAATAATAAAAGTGCTGCTATCTACAAGCCGACGAATAAAACACTCGAGTTGTTGCCCATGATATTAGAGATGATGAAGTGGGGTGTTAGGTATAATCCAGACACAGATAGGAAAAGTGGTCCGATCATGCATCTACTGCTTACTGACCCCGAGGGATTACGTACGAGCGTAGTCTCAAAGTTCAAAGCTTAGTCAGCTGTACTGAGGCGAAAAAACGAGTGTTCTGATCCCGATCCGAATTATGAAAAACGCCAGACTGCACGGTCTGACGTTTTTCATGGCTGGGGTTAGTGGACGTGTTTAGGAAACACTAATGCATAATTCAATCGGGAATCCGATTCTTAACTTTTAATTTCGTGTGCAGTGCCATCGTTAAATGTTGCCTTCAATTCAACGAATACATCTGTTGGATGTAGATCGGTTTGGTCAAAGGCTAATCTTTTGGCCTCAGGCTCAATAAATATTTGCGTCTTTTGTTTTTTGCCCTTTTCTCCAGCATACACAACTAATTGAATGCCTCTTTTAGATTCCATTAGTTGTGATGTTACAAAGTATTTGTCATCACTAGTCTTGAGTTTCTCTTTAGCAATAGGTACAGCCTCGTCATCAAGATTAATGGTAGCCATCTTTGAGTAATTAAGGGCATCTAAACGTTTTTGTACATATAGTCTTTCTTGCGAATAAATACGAGGCATTGTGTACATGTGCCCTTCATCGCAGTATAAATACTGGCCGTCTGACCAGCTTATTGTCGATTGTCCGTTAATAGTAGCAGAATGGTTGCTACTTGATGGGGTTAATTTCATTGAATGTTTGGGGCATATTGCATGCACTTCCTCAACTAGCTTACCCCTTACATTTATCCTTTGGGCTGAATGCCATTTAACACTATCCACTCGTACCAATTTGTCATCGGAATTCATATATGAATTATACACCCATATGTACAGCATATCTTCTATCTGTTAGAATAGTATCAAATTTATTGTGGTGGGCTGAAAGTCGGCTACTCATGGTTTTAAAAGAATTTCTCCAAGACTTAGATATAACTACAGAGTTCTTCAATTTTACAGGTTTTATTGATAATTTTGCTGTTACTGCCAATATTGCGCAAAATGCAAAAAATGGAACAAGTTCAGACTGGCGTACTGAACTTGACGCACAAATTACCATAATAGATGAAGCCGTCCTAAGCTTTGAGGTTAGCCAGTCTACTCTTCTTATCGAAAATTCTTACATAGAGGCTTCCGATTCTGCATATACGATTTTGAATTATCGATCAACATTAATTAATATTTTTGACGATATCCTAACAGCGGATGTAGAGATTAATCGGCATTCAGAAGAGTTAAGAACTTTTCGAGCCAATACCGTTCAGATTAAAGACAGCCTAGAAGAGGTGGGCATCAATATTCCAAAGCAAGAAGAGCACGATGGCTATTTGGTAAAGTTTGAGTTTAAACAATTGAGCGACTTTGATTCGATGGGAAAGCTTGGAGCTACTGGGCATGCCTTAAATAGGCATATTCGCTCGCTCATGAAATTAGATCCAGATGCCCCACTAAAAGATATCGAAATTTCAACAGTATCTAAATCATCTCCTTTTATGATTAGTGTATGGCTAACTAAGAAGGCTGCTGATGCAATCAACGCTATTATTGGTGGCGGTCTAGAGAACTATAAAAAGATGCAAGAGATCCAAGTATTAAATGAAGATGTCAAAAAAGCAAAGCTAGGAACTCGCTCAGCGCAGATCGGTGTCATTCTTGATGAGGCCCGAGCGGACTTGGAACTATCTGTCATTAACGAACTTAAAAATGATCTGATGGTGGGATATCCACCAGAAGGCCCCAACGGCACAAAATCCGAAGTTGAAGAAGGAGTAGCAAAAGCGATTCAATACCTAGTCTCTCAAACCGGCAAAGGCCTTGAGGTAAAAGTTCTGCCCCCCACTACGGATATTAATTCTGACGCAACCGGGAGGGACATAATTAAGGAATATGCACAAAAGAGAATCCGCGCAGAACAGATTATGAAGCAATTGCCTAATAGTATCGAGTCAGACGATTCTGCGGATGAGGTCGAAGTTCATCCTGATCCTGTTGAAGACGCATATATTGTAGCTTAATATTGCTGACGGCTAAAGCATAGATTAATTGTCAAAAAATTCAACGGCTAAGAAGCCGATAGGCACATGGCGAAGACTGTGCTAGAATCGAGCTCGCCGTTGAAAATGATGACTTTACAACAGCTACGTAACTAGAAGTAGTTTAACCTCAATGATATAATAGACCTACGACCTACGCAGCGGGGCGCGGATGAATCAAATAGCTACATTGTAGGAAAGAAACATCCGTAGTTGGAGACCACGCAAAGAAGTAAATATCTTCGTTCGTGGTCTCTTTTATTATCCCTATCAATCAAACTTGGCTGGGGTGGAGGGATTCGAGTCACGTTCCGCGACCCCGCAACTTCGCGATTGACGATTAATCGTCATCGGAAGATTGCTCTCAAACTGCCACTGGCAGTTTTCGCCCCGAATGTGCACTCGAGGGTTTGAACCCACTCATCCGCAATCACGCAAAAACCCGACCAAATGGTCGAGCCTCTGCGTGGCTGGGGTGGAAGGCCTGCCTACCGGCAGGGATTCACTACATGCTTCCTGGCTGGGGCGGAGGGATTCGAACCCCCGAATGTCGGCACCAAAAGCCGATGCCTTACCACTTGGCGACACCCCAGTACTGGCCAATTATATCATACGACTAACAGATGTGACCAGAGGTCTATAGACACGCCTACCCTACTTGGCGAGGTTTGGTGACATGTAGAAGTGTCGGCCGATAAATTTATGGATCTCGACCACCACGATAGGGATAATAAAGGCGATGAGGCTCGTCACAAATAAGTCGCCGAACGAAACTGGATGAATGTGGAGCACCTCTTGGAGCGGGCCAAATAGGGCGAGTAGTTGTAGGCTGATTGCGACCGTCATGCCAATGGCGAAGTGTTTGTTGATGACCTTGAGCCGTCCGACCAGCGACTGGTAGTCACTGCGGGCGTTCAGCGCGTTCGCCCACTGCATAACCACTAGGGCGGAGAACGCGATCGTCCGGCCGTAGTCGACGCCGTATTTGTTGCTGAACATGACATACATTACCAAAGTGACGGTGGCCATGGTGAGTGCCATCAAGATCATGCGGCCGATCATATGCCGGCTGAGGATCGGCGCATTCGGACGCTTAGGCTTGTGTGCCATGACAGTCTTTTCACCCGGTTCGAGCCCAATAGGGATCACCAGCGAGGTATCAGTCACCAGGTTGACCCAGAGTATCTGTACTGGCACTAGTGGGATTGGCACACCGATCAGCAGCGCCCCGATGGCTGTTAGTACCTCACCGGCATTGGTAGAGAGTAGATAGACGAGCATTCGGCGGATATTGGCAAAAATGATTCTGCCCTCACGCATAGCATCGATGATGCTCTTGAAGTCATCGTCCAGTAAGATAATATCCCCAGCGTCTTTGGCGATCTGCGAGCCGCTCCCCATTGCGACCCCTACATGGGCGTTGACGAGGGCGGGCACATCATTGACGCCGTCACCTGTCATGGCCGTGATGTTATTTTTCTTAAGTAGACTCAGGATGCGGTATTTGTGTTCTGGAATAACTCGAGAGAAAATACGAACATCACCTATGATATCTTCTAGTTCTTCGTCGCTCATAAGATTCATCTTGCGGCTATCGAACACCTGTTCTCTGTTGGTCACCATACCGAGCTGTTTACCAATATGATAAGCGGTTTCTAAATGATCGCCAGTGATCATGCGCACCGTCACGCCGGCAGCTTGGGCGGCAGCAATAGCGCGCTTGGCGGCGGGTCTCAGGACGTCGGCTACGGCGACAAAACCGACGAATGTCAGTGGATGGGAATGAGGCAAGTCACTAAAGTTGGTTAGCTCACCTTTTAAATACGTTTCAGCCAGTGCAATCACCCGGTAGCCTTGACTCGTCAGCTGGTGGAGGGCGTGGATGGCTTCTTCTTCCTCGCCACTCGTCAGGCTACTGCGTGCCAGGATGTGCTCGGGTGCGCCTTTGACATACAGCTCATAGGCTTCGCCTTTATGCCAGACATTGCCACTCATGGCACTGGCTTGGTCGAACGGCAAACTGACGATTGGCTTGGTCTTAGGTAGCGCGGCGCGCTCGCGGGCGACGAATTCGAGCATGGCTATATCAAGTGGATCATGGGATTTGGTGGTACCGATATTGACGCTGAGCGACACGTGGTGGGCGATGTTGGTGCGCATATGCGGTGGTTGCCAGACTTCCTGGACGGTCAACTTATTCTGCGTCAGCGTACCTGTTTTATCGGTGGCAATCGTGGTAATGACCCCGACCGTTTCGATGGCGCGCATATTACGAACCAAGGCTTTTTTGAGCGCCATGCGGCGCATGCCGAGCACTAGGACGACGGAGATAGCGATGGGAAGGCTCTCCGGGACAGCCGACACCGCGAGCGCCATGACGAAGCGAATACTCTCACTCAGCTCCATCCCGCGCAGTAGAGCCAAACCAAAGGCGACCAGGGCGAGCGCTGTAACACCAGCGATAATACGCGAAATAAGGGTGTCGATTTTACGCTGAACGGGGCTGCTCATGTCGGTATTGCTCGTGAGGGCGGCTAATTGACCAAACTCGGTGTCGTTTCCCGTGTAGACAACGACAGCCGTTACCTCGCCCGCGACAATAAAAGAGCCTTGGAACAACATGTTGTTGCGCTCGTAGACTTCCCTGTCACCGTTTATCGCCTCGATTTGTTTGGACACTGGCGATGACTCACCGGTCAGCAGGGCTTCGTCGGTGCGCACCGCACTGGCATAAAGAATGCGGGCGTCGGCCGGTATCCTTTCACCCTCGGTCAGCTGAATGATATCGCCGGGCACCAGCAGCGTCGTATCAATCAGTGTTATATTGCCGTCGCGCAGCGTATCGACGTCTTGGGCGGTATGTGCCTGAAGCGAGCGCAAGATACGCTCGGTCGAAAATTGTTGCACATAGTAAATAAGTGCACTGACTGCAATAATCACGAGTATGATAAATGCATCAAGGCCATGACCTTGAAACAAACTAATCCCGGCGGCTACGAAGAGTACTAGCATGAAGACATTGGCAAATGGCTCGACAATTTTCTTCCAAAGTGGCTGTTCGCGTACTTTAATGGTATTGAGCCCATGAATCGTCAGCCGCTCTCTGGCCTCAGAGTTCGACAATCCCTTATCCGACACCCGTAAGTCTTCAAGCGTCGCCTGCGCGGATTTATTGTAATAAAGCATTAGCTCTATTGTAACAAAAAATCACCTCTTTAACGAAAGAGGTGATTCTATAGGAGGAGACCAATAACTACATGATCCGTATGAGTTGGAGCTGGTTGGTTTGGAAGCGTTTCGTGGTCCATTCGATAGTTTGCTGCGCGGTCTTGCCGATCAGGCTTTGGCCGAGTGGACTGAGGATCGAGATTCGACCGTCACTTGGGTTGGCTTCGATACTGTCAACGATGGTGTAACGCATCAGGCGTCCTTGCTGGTCAATCAGCTCGACGACTGATCCCAGGGCGACCCTGAGTGCATCTCGCTTACGCGGCAATTGCTTTGCCTCGCTGAGTAATTGTTTCTTATCCAGAAGATCAGTCTCGATTGTCTCGAGCGACGCGAGCTTCTCGATCAGTGCCATGCGCTCATCGCGTTTCTCTGATTTATCGAGCTCTCGCAGCTCGTTTAGGGCTCGAGCTTGGTCGTGTTCGAGCTGGTGGACTCGCTTACGGAGCTCTTTCATCCCCTGCTTGCTAAGGTATACGGTGGTGGTTGTATTCATTGTCCTACTCCCTCCTGTTCATTTCTACGTAGCTGTTAATCATTTTTGCTACTGGTTTCAGTATGTCCTGGTTTGCTGAGAAGTCTCTGAATATCACCCTCTTTTTGTTGTAATTTTTCCATCTTTTAACATGTACGTACGGTCAGTTTTGCCGGCGATGTCCAGGTCATGGGTCACAGCGATGATCGTGGTCTTTTCAGTTCGACTCAGGTCATGCAAAAGATCGAATATCTTCTTCCCCGTCTCGCTATCGAGATTACCGGTTGGCTCATCCGCCAGGATGACAGCTGGCTTATTGGCAAGCGCTCTAGCGATACTGACGCGCTGTTGTTGTCCACCGCTGAGCTTGGCTGGTTTTCGTAGCTGCTGGTCGGGTTCGAGCCCGACTGCTGTCAGGAGCTCACGAGCACGTTCTTTGCGCTCGCTGGCTCTCATGCCCCCAAATTCCAACGCTAACATGACATTTTCGAGTGCACTGAGATTAGGAATGAGATTGTACTGCTGAAACACAAACCCAATTTTCTTGGCGCGGTACGCAGTTTGCTTATGCGGCGACAATCGAGCAATATTGATATCATCGACATGTATCTCGCCTTTCGTGGGGGTGTCGAGGGCGCCGAGCAGGCTGAGGAGCGTACTCTTACCGCTACCGCTCTTGCCGATGATGCTAGCAAACTCGCCGGTGCTGACTGAAAAGCTGACGCTGTCCAGCGCGGTGACTTTGCCGTGCGAGGCATTGTATGTTTTTGTAAGATCTTTTACTTCGAGTGACATATATTTTCTCCTATTCTGTTCTTAATACTTCAGCTGGTCGGACGCGGGCAATGAGATAGGCTGGCAAAGCACTACCGAGTATGGCGATGAGTAAGGTAATACCAGCCGCACCCATGAATATCTGTGGTGTGACGGTACTGGTGACTTGCTGCAAGCCTTGATTGAATCGTTGGGTCGGTCCACCCGTACCTCTCATGCCACCAGCACTAGCCATTGGGCCTTGTCCTTGCGTCGTCTTGGGAGCAGCGCTGGCGCTTGTGACGAGTCCGTCGGTAATTGAGCCACTGACGAAAATACCGAGGGCGATACCGATCACTCCACTGACGAGGGTGAGAGTCAGCGCTTCGGTGACGAACTGAGTGATGACCTTGGAGGTCGTGCCACCGATCGCCTTGATGACGCCGATCTCTCGACGACGTTCACGCACGATCATCGTCATGGTGAGCAGGACAATCACGGCACCGGCAATAGTTGCGCCAACGACACCAGTGGTTGCTAGTGATGAAATGCTTCGTAATGATGCGACGCTGGTCTCGGCTTGCTCGGCAGAGCTGGTGATATCGGCTTTGTCACCTAATGCCGTTTTTAAAGCGCTGACGGTCGCCGTGACATTTTCACTGCTATCGACTGTCGCAACAGCACTCGTCACAGCTCCGGGTTGTTCGGTGGCTGTTTGTAGGGTGGCAAGCGGCACAACGATACCGCTGTCCTGGAAAGTATTTCCAGTTTCGTAGATACCATTGACCGTAAAGGTCTTACCGTACAGCGTAAAGGTTGAGCCAACCGATAAGCTATTCTTCTCGGCCAAGGTCTTGCCGACGAGAGCGACAAGGTCGCTACTGGTGCTGTCGACGGTAGCACCACTGGTAAGAGTCAAGGTGCTGCCGTCACTCGCTATGGAGTTGGCATCGGTCGTGCCGGTTATGGTGGTGCGGGGGGTTCGAGCCGGACGTGCTGGGGCTGAATCTGAGGAGCCGTCACCTTGAATTACGTCTGTCGGGCCGTTGCTATCGCCAGTTGAAGTTTCGAACCGTTGCATACGCTGACCAAAACTTCCTAGTTCGAGTGATGGTGTGAGGTTGGTATCATCAGTCCCCGCCTGGTCGGTCAGGGTGCTGGCGACACTGCCTATATGAGCAGTGGAAGTGACAGTGGTGACCTGCTCGGCCGTCAAAGGATCTCCGCCCCCAAAGCCACCACGTATCCCAGCGGGATTGATAGTTATCTGATTGGCGGTGCTTCCCTTGACCTCTTCGATCTTGGCATTAACACTACTTCGTGCCACCAACATGGCTACAATCAGTGTAATGCTGATGGCCAGCATAATGACGATTGCGCCCGAGCGGAGCGGACTTCTGAGGGCATTTCTAATACCCCGACTAACTACATTCATTTCGTTCTCCTTACTAATTCTTAAATGAGTCTGGAGTTAGTATGAAATGAGTTACTGATTTTTTGCTTGGGTTTTCCTAAGAATTGGCAGAAGTATAGTAAATGTCGTTTCTTTATCTGGTGCGCTGGAAGCAATCAGTTCACCATGGTGGAGTTGAACTATGGTTTTTGCGAGTGACAAGCCAAGCCCGAAACTAGTTTTAGAATGATTAGTACGGGCGTTGTCGGCGCGGTAAAAACGGTCAAAAATATGTGGAAGATCGGTTTCGCTAATCCCCTTGCCTGCGTTTGAAATCACAAACTCTGCTTTATTATTGCGTTTACCGAGTGAAATAGTGATCGGAGAATCTGGTGGCGAATACTTGAGGGCATTATCGACGAGCACTGTAAACAATTCTTCGATACTGGGTTGATGCGCGTCGAGGATCAACGGTTTGCTACGCTGTTTGACGGTAATGCGCTTACGCGCTTTGTCATAGCGGTCGATGACAGAAAGGACAGTTGCTTGAAATGGAACTTCTTCGTGAACTAGCTTGCTAAAATCCATTTTGGACAATGTCAGTAGTGTTTGGGATAGTTTTGTTAATTTATCAACTTCTTCGAGGTTACTCTCTAAGAGTTTTCTCATATCGTCGGCCGTCACAGTTTTATCTTTGAGCGCGACTTCAAGTTCGGTCTTCATTACCGCGAGTGGGGTACGCAGCTCGTGACTAGCATCGCTGACGAAACGCATCTCGACTTCGTGCGCTTCTTGGACTGGGCGCAAGGTGCGCCGAGCCATCAGGTAGCTGGCCACCCCACCGGCTGCCAGGACGAGACAATTGATGTAGAGAAGATTGATCAGTATATTGTGTGCAGCTTGCTCGGCCTGGGCATTGCGGATTGATTCAACGTCTGGATTGGAACGCATCTCGAAGCCTGCCGGCAAGTGTCGACCGAACTGTTCCAGCCGGGCGTTGACTTCGCTCGAGGCCGATTGAAAAACGAGCACACTAAAAAGTAGGCTGATTACCATGATAATCAGCAGATACCAGCCGGTGAGTTTTAGTGTGGCATTTTCAAACATAGCTTAGGCTTGGAGCTTGTAGCCGAATCCTCGTACCGTATGCAATAGCGGCTTTTTAAACGGTGCATCGATTTTGTTGCGTAAGTATTTCACGTAGACCTCCACGGTATTCGGCAGGATGTCGGCGTCGTAGTCCCACACGTGGGCAATGATAGTGTCTTTGGAAATCGGCCGGCCTTGGTTGCGGAGTAAGTATTCCAATAGTCCAAACTCTTTGCTGGTCAGTTGGATGTCTGTGTCGGCGCGTTTAACGCTAAAATCGACGGTATTGAGCGAGAGGTCACCAACTTGCAAGGTGGTGCCATGGACTTCGGTTGGGCGACGTACCAAGGCACGCACACGAGCCAGCAGTTCCTCAAGCGCGAATGGCTTCACTAGATAATCATCTGCCCCGCTGTCGAGACCTTTGGTTTTGTCGCTGGTGCTGCCGAGAGCAGTCAACAGTAGGACGGGCGTGTGGATCTTCGCCTCGCGCATAGCTTTCACAATATCGATACCATTATGTTCACCCGGGAGCATCCGGTCGATAATTGCCATGTCATACGGCTCGGTTGTCGCCATCGCATAGCCATCGTCGCCATCATAGGAAACGTCGACCGCATAACTTTCTTGCTCGAGAGCACGTTTTAAAGCGTTAGCAATCTTGTGTTCGTCTTCAACAATAAGTATCCTCATATAGTCTATAGTATACGCCTAGTTTGAGATTAAGCTGAGGATTAGGCAACTTGATGCTTGTCGGACCAGGTTTGCATATCTTGCAAGATCGGAATAAGGTCTTTACCTTTTTCCGTCAAGGTGTATTCGCATCGGGTGGAGTTGGACGTTGATAATTTGGTGATAATATCGTGCTCCTCTAGGCTGGCAAGTCGGGCTGACAAGGTGCGCGGGTTGATCCCGCCGACGAGGTCTTGGAGCTGGCAGAATCGGACAACTTCTTCGTTGATGAAAAAGCGCAGTAATTGCGGCGTCCATTTGTCGCCGAGGATTTCAGTTGCCGCTTTGACGCAGCCGATGGGTTTGAGCTCTGTTGCCATATACTAATACTATACATTGTGTAGCGAAAACCGTCAATGCTGCTACGTTCTTTACCAAAGAATCAAATATCCCTTGTTCTTTGCTGCGTCAAAGAACCAAACCGCCTTCTTTTGTGTCGACAAAAGAAGCAAAAACTTTTCGGACGGCTTCACCTCTCTGGAAAAGACTCACCAAAAGACTGTTCGTTGTCTCGAGAACTCGCGTAACCTCAAACACCTCTCAACATAAAACGAAAGGCTTTTGGCTCGCTTTTCGCAGGGAGGCTGCAGATGTCCAGAACCACAACAAAGATGATATTTGCAAAACTAATGAGTTTATGCTATAATGAGTATACTTCGTTTGAGTAAAGACTTACTTCGAGGTACTTTGACAAGCAGACAAACACAAGGTGGGCAGTAAGTGTACTAAAAAGTATATTTACTCCTCATCTTGTGTGTTTATGGAAAAACACAACTAGCTTTTGCTAGTGGCGCACCACGCCCGGACAGATGTGGAGAAAGGTATGACAATGTCTCTGCCATTCACACGCAGTGGACAGGACAGGTCGCCCGAGAACCTCGAGCGACCCACCATCGACAGCATGGTTACTAGCCAGGTGGCCTACACGTTGCCCTGGGGTATGTGGGTCGACAACACTCGCTGCCTCTGGCTGCACCCCAAGTACCCCATCACCGATGAAGTACGCGGTACTTCGCGTATGCGCATCGAGTTGCGCCATGACGGCTACCACGTGTGGCCCCCTGCTGACGAAACCTGGTCTCCGTCCAAGGAGCCTGGCTACGCTAGCCCAGAGGACACGGAGTACATCCCCGTCGTCAAGCTTCACCGCTGAAGTTCGCGTTTACAACGAACGTGGCAAGTGGATATAGGTTCAAACCTAGGTTCACGGCTTCCGTGATGTTTTCCTTAACCCTATGTCTGCTTGTCATATTCGCTCCACAAATGTGTATTTGTGCTGATGAGTCCGAAAGGACGAAAGCGAAACATTATAATTTATTACACTTCCTGGGGTCTGGGGTATCTGCAGCTTCGCTGCGGAAAATGAGACAAAAAGTTTCGTATATTGTCGAAGAGTGTTTGAACGGTTAGTGAGTTACTGAGACAACGAACACTTTTTGGTGATATTTTCCCAGCGGAGTGAAGCCACCCCAGAACTTTTGTTTCTTTTGGTTACAAAAGAAGGCGGTTTGGTTCTTTGACGCAGCAAAGAACACGTTTGTCTATCTAAAATTTGTAAAACTAAGCGGAAAATCGAAGTCAATGGATCGTAGTAGCGACATGACTTTTTGCAAGTCGTCTTTACTACTGCTGGTGACGCGGACTTCATCGCCCTGAATCTGGGCTTTGACCTTCGGCACTTCATCACGCAGCTTTTTCGTGATGAGCTTGGCGTTATCTTGTGACAAGCCTTGTTTGAATGGAATTTCCCAGGTGCTTTTGAGGTTGGACTCGACTGGCTCGTTCGATAGGTCGAGGGTTTTGGAACTTTGTTCGCGACTAGCGAGTTTTTTACGGATTATATCGAGAATAGCATCGAGCTGCCACTGGTTAGCTCCGATTAGTTTGAAACCGGTTTTATCATCGAGCCATTCGACAGCGGCCGGGGTACCCTTGAAGTCATAGCGCGTCGTAATTTCGCGCTCAGTTTGCAAAAAGACATTATTCATCTCAGCTTTATCAAAGTCAGAAACGATATCAAATGAGAAGTTGGCCATATATCCAGTATACTAGGTCTATGCAAAGTTTACTGCATCGATTTGATACTATCGCCACAGATATAGTCCTTAGTCTGCCGATGTCGCTTCAGCCTGCCTTCTTGTTCATCACCAACTTGGGTCACCCAGCGGTTACTATGGCTATCGGGGCGGGCATCGCATCTATAGGACTGATTCAGTCGAACGTGCGGCTTTTTATGTCTGGCAGCATGGTATGGATAGCGTTGGGTGTCGGATCGCTCCTTAAACTGATATTCGGCAGAGCACGGCCAGTAACTGACTACGCGGCCAGTATTCGGCTTGATACACTGAGCTTCCCAAGTGGGCATACGACGGGTTCGACGATCGCCTACGGCCTGCTGGCATACTTGGCGTGGCACTTATTGCCACAGCCATGGAACTTTGTCGCATTCGGCGGCCTGATCGCTCTGATTATATTGATCGGCATATCACGCGTCTACCTAGGCGCACATTTCCCAACAGACGTGATTGCTGGTTGGATTTTGGGCGGTGCTGCCCTACTTGTGGTTATTTTCTTCATCCACCCTCTCGTTGGAAAATAAATGATCTCGACGATACCTCGCACATTGCAGAGAGTGATGATATAATTGCGACATGAAAGCAAAAATCGACGCCGACACACAAACTTTTGTTCGTTTCTGGCTAGTTCCGCTCGGAATCGTCGTCGCTGGCTTCGCTATTTACAGCGCTCGTACCGCCCTTGTTATTATTGGTAGTGCCCTATTCCTCGCTCTCGCCCTCAATGGCCCTGTTAGTTGGATTGAGCGGCGACTGCCTGGCAGGAGCCGTATTGGCGGTACTGCCTTGTCGTTTGTGCTGGTCGTGGCATTTTTAGGTGCGTTCGCAACACTGGTCGTGCCACCCATCGTGCAGCAAACGGCTAAATTTGTAGAGACAGTTCCTTCGATCATTAACGGAGCCACGACGCAATATAAAGGTGTCAATCAGCTCATAACAAAGTATCACCTGGAAGATCAGGTAGACGATGCTATGACCTCGATTAAAAAGAATGCATCTGGCTGGGCGGCGAATCTCGGTGGCAATGTCATCGGTAGCCTCTCATCACTCGGTAGTTTCCTTGTGTCACTACTCCTGAGCTTAGTCTTATCATTCCTGATGCTCGTCGAAGGCCCCGCCCTACTACGAAAACTATGGGATATGTATGATGATCAACCGAAGCTGGAATATCACCAACACGTCGTGCAGCGCATGTATCATGTGGTGAGCGGCTACGTCGTCGGACAGTTGACAGTAGCAGGCATCGGCGCTACGCTGATGGGCTTATTCGTCTTTATTCTAAGCTTCATATTCAACGTGCCGGGCAATTTGGCGATCCCATCAGCTGCTATTTACTTTGTGTTATGTCTCATTCCGATGTTTGGCTCGACCATTGCGGCGGTGCTGATCGGTCTTCTTCTGGCGCTCAATGATCCGGTAGCAGCGATTGTTTTTGTGATCGGCTTCATTATCTACCAGCAAATTGAGAATAATGTCGTGGCACCAACCATCCAATCTAAGCGGATGGAATTGACGGCGCTCTGGATCCTTATCGCGGTGACAATCGGCCTGTATGTGTTTGGTATCGCCGGTGGTATTATCTCGATCCCAATTGCTGGCTGTCTCAAGGTTCTCTTTGATGATTACCTAGCTCATGCCAAACGCGAACGTCAGAAGAGTCAACGCTCACCGATCGCAAAACTCGTCAAGAAAACCCAATCTGACGTCTAGATATAGAACCAAATGGTGCCGCGGGTCTCGTCTTTGAGTCCAATACCAATTCCTGTTAATTGGTCACGCAGTTCGTCCGATTTTGCCCAATCTTTACCATCTCGAGCTTGTTGACGCTCCAGAATGAGCTGTTTTTGGTCATCAGATATATCTGGTGTGGTGCCGAGGAGATTAAGTCCGAGAGTCGAGTCGATCGTTTCAAGCAACTGCACGAGACCATGCTGGTGGATATCAGCGGCAGCCTTGCCCTCCAATTGACTGAAGGCGTCATCAATGATCGCCAGAGCCGCTGGTGTATCAAGGTTGTTCGACAGCGCTTCGATGACAGCCTGTGAGGATGCCAGTAGCTGGACAGTTTTATCGTCAGCCAGCTTGTCGCCATCATCAATCAGTGTATCGTGCGTTTGGTGGCGCAGTGCAGCCATGCTACGCCAGTTTTTGAGGCGATTTTTGGCCGCTTCGAGGTTATCGAAGGTAAAGTTACCTTCATTGGAATAATGCCCCTGCAGGACAAACATACGGTAATCCATTTCGCTATAGCCACGCTCACTGAGGTCTTGTAGTGTGTAGCCGTTGCCTAAACTCTTACTAATCTTGGTTCCGTCCACTTTTAGGTGATTGTTGTGCAACCAATAATTGCTAAATCGTTTGCCCGTCACCGCTTCTGACTGTGCTATTTCGTTCGTATGGTGCACGGGAATGTGATCGATGCCGCCAGTATGGATATCCAGTGTTTCGCCCAATATGTCCATTGCCATAGCACTACATTCGAGATGCCATCCTGGGAAGCCTGGTTTTTCGCTACCGTCATCAGTCAGATCGGCAGGTGTTGGCCATGCCATGTCGCGTTTTTCACCAGCTGGTGTGAACTTCCATAGTGCGAAGTCAGATGGGTTCCGTTTTTCGCTATTGAATGTGACCCTGGCACCAGCTCGTTGAGCCTCCAGATCCAGTCCGGCAAAGTCTGCATAAGTTGGGAATTTGCTGGTGTCATAATAAATGCCGTCGTCGATTTGATACGTATAATCTTTTGCTTTGAGTTTTCGGATTAACTCTAGTTGTTGAGGAATATAATCAGTTGCCTTGGTGATATGTTCCGGTGCCAGCAGATTGAGATTATTCATCCCCTCTAGGAATTGATCGCTGTAATATGCAGCAATATCCCAGGCGGTTTTGCCTTCGCGCCTGGCACCTTTTTCCAACTTATCTTCACCCTCGTCGGCGTCGCTGGTCAGATGGCCAACATCGGTAATATTCATGACACGGTCGACGGTATAGTCATTCGCCTTTAATGTGCGAACCAGTGTATCCCAATAAATATAGGCAGCCCAGTTGCCAACAGTCAGATGATCATAAACAGTCGGACCACAGGTGTATAGTTTGACCTTGCCAGGTTCTTGGCTGTTAAATTCTTCGACCTTTTTGGTCAGTGTATTATGCAGTTTCAACGTCATGGTCTTTGAGTGCCTTGTCGGTTGCTTCGATTAATTCTTTGACAATTGTATCGTAACTTTCGTAGGCGCGAAAACCACTGGCATAGGCGTGGCCGCCGCCGCCAAAGAAGCCGGCTACTTGCTCGGCAATCGGAATGTTCGCGCGCAGCTTGCCGGTCACTTTTCCATCAGGATACGTTTTGATCGCGACACCAAGCTCGACGCCTTCGACCAGGCGCATTTCGTCGAGCACCAGAACGCTCGGGTTATATTGATCACTATATTTTTGAATGTCTTCCCAGGGGATATGGACAAGCGCCAGCTTGCCTCCTAATAGATATTCGATCCGACCGATGAGCTCACCTTTATAGGCGAGGATCTCGGGTGACTTTTTCATAAATTCACGGCGGCGCCCTTCGATAGTTGAAACACTGGCATCGAGTTCGGTCAGTTTACTTGCCACCAAATAACTATTGGCTGTCACGTTTTGGGTGGTCAGACCGAGGGTATCAGAAAGGAGTGCGACAAGCATATTTTCGGCAGCCTGCGGGTTAATCATCCAGCCTGCATCAACTGCCAGGCCATAGATTACTTCACTGGTTGAAGCTGCTGTTTCCATGAACAGTGGTGTGTGCTTAAAACTGAGTGTACTTTCGGTGGCGTGGTGATCAATCACGAGCGTCGGATGTGACTCCAGGAAGTGGCGGACGCCGGGTGTTTCCAGGACTTTCGTCAGCAGTACATCGGCGCTGGTATCAACAATGATAGCCAGATCCGCTTTGGCGTCAAACGTACTCACTACTCTATCCCAGCCCTTTATGTAACGCATATATTTTGGAATCTCAACCGGGCAATACAGCACGACATCTTTACCGAGATCTCCCAGAATCTCTTCCAGCGCCAACGAGCTGCCGAGCGAGTCACCATCAGGGTTTTCGGCTTGAATAACGATGATCTTTTGTGCTTCTGTAATGAGTTGTTTTGCGGGGTCGAACATTGTCCTTAGTATACCAGATGAGACCCGTCATATGGTATCATAAGAGTTAATTGCGCAGGTTTAATATGACAATGACAGAAAAACACACCATTACCCCACGCCAAGTACTCGAAGAGCTTCAACGAGAGGTTGGTGTGTATGCACGACCGATGCAAGAAGCTATGCGTTTGGCGTTCGCTAACGTTTTAGGTTCAATGAACGCAGCTGTAAGCGATGAAATATTCGATCCAGCGTTCGAAGTAATGTTGCGTCAACGTATATGCGAACTTGCCAGGCAGCGATTAGGGGCATTGGCTCTTGAAAAGGCCTGGCCATTTCTTTATCACAGTGCAGCTGACAGAAACATTCAGCAAATGCCGCTGGCTACGACGAAATAGTTCTGCGGCCATCAAGTGCATGGCCAAGAGTAATTTGATCGGCGTACTCCAGGTCAACTCCAACAGGGATGCCGCGCGCCAGGCGCGTCAATTTGACCGTCAAACCTGCCTCTTGGATGAGCCTTTGTAGGAACAAGGCAGTTGACTCACCTTCCACGCTGGCGTTAGTAGCAATAATCAGCTCTTGTATGTCGTCGGTCTTGATTCGCTCTAACAGTTCAGGAATATGAAGTTGTTCGGGTCCGATCCCGTCAATCGGTGAGATAGCCCCGCCCAGCACGTGGTAGGTACCGTTGAACTGCCCTGTCCGTTCCAGTGCGACGATATCGAGCGGCTCTTCAACAACTGCCACTAGCTGCTTGTCACGATCGCTATCGGCGTAGAGCGGTGAGATATCCTGGTCACTTGAAATGAGAGCAAAGGTGACCGGACAGGTCTTGATACCTTCGTGGAGTTTACTCAGAACTTGCGCAAGATCGGTAGTTGTCTTGACGTTCGATTTTAACAAGAAATACGCGTAGCGCTCGGCCGTACGAGCTCCAACGCCCGGCAGTTTGCCGAGCTCATCAATGGCATCAAGGAGTGCCGTGGGAAGAAGTTGGCGCATCAGGGAGCTTCCCTATAGACCAAGATTACCGAGGCCACCCATGAGGGGCTTCATTTTTTCAGCGGCGATTTCTTGGGCTTTGGCCATGCCATCACGGACAGCCGACTCGATCCAGCCTTCAAGCTCTTCGATATCTTCAAGGTCGACATACTCTGGATTGATTTTCACATTCTCGATCTTTAGTTCGCCGTTAATGGTGATCTCAACCGCCGGATCGTCGTCTTCGCCACCAGCTGCCACAACAACTTTTTGTTTCTTCAGATCTTTTTGCGCTTTTCGCAAATCATTCAACATTTTTACTTGGTCAAAAGCCATATCAGTTATTCCTCCGTGTTTACTCTCTCTACTATACGCTACTCAATAGTATTTTTGTAGACGTAGAAGCGATCAGCGTCAGTCTGCATTGCACTCGTGACTATTTTTGTTGGAGGGACGACCGGTCTACTTGTTGCATCATGACTTGCAATCACAGTACCGAGTTGCAAAAATGTCGTATCGGTGACGACATACTGAATCTTCCAATTAGGATTGTACCGTTTGGCGGCCTCATAAAAAGCCTTCTCGTTGGCGGATACGATGAGCGTAATCACCGTATTCTTATGGTGTGGGAGCTCCGATTTCAGTAAGGTGAGATCATTTGATGCCAGGCGTGATGACGATGGGTTGTAGAGGTATCCATACACAAACCGGTCAATACCCGACAAGATGAGTGTGGTAATAAATATCATGATCGGAATCAATCCCACGACGCGTGCGTATGGGTTTCGAGGGAAAAGCCGATACCAATAACCAATAAGGAAATCAATACCGTAACCAGTCAGTAATAAGAACGGTACAAAGGTTACATTAATCATCTGCGGATTAAGGATAAGAATAGGTAGCAAGAGTAAAAGCCAGGCACTCAGGACATAGCTGCGAGCCGTATATTTAGCAGTAATAATGCGATATATCCCCAAGCCAACCAGGAGTAGTGAAGCGACTTCATAGACCGGCGTCATAATAATGCCATTAGTCGGATGGAACACGTCGAAGTATTGAGTGATGAGCTGACTCAGGTTTGCAACAATGTCGAGTGATGAGGGGATGCCCATCAATGTGAGTACGAGTGATGGCTGGATGACCACACTATAGACAAGTGGCAAGATAAAGATACTGGCGATCAGTACAGTAACAGTAATTCGGAGCATGGATAAATTTTTCACAAGATGGCGGAGATGTGGGTGGAGTACGACTGCGCTTAGCAGAGCAACCAGGACATAAGCACTCAGCGGTGTATATAAACTGAGGACGACGACAATGAAAAACAACATTTTCCATAGGAAAGGCATTGAGGCGCGCCGTGAAATCATGGCAGCAAAATACAGAATCCATATTGGCCAAAATATAAAGAGGATGCCTGGTGAGCCTGATTGAGCGGCCAACAAAAAGGGTCCGGTCGTGAGGCCGATAAAAGCGGTCAAAATGGCAACGTTCGACTTAAACCACAGCCGTAGTAGTAGTACGAGACCGACAACCGACAGGAAACCAAAAATGACCGTCGGCAGCTTGATAGAAAGTTCGCTCAGGCCAAGAAAGAAAAAGCTTGCTTTCTGGATAAGGTAATACGGCATATTTACTACCATCTCAGGGCTAAAATCTTTGAGTGACAAGGCATTTGTCGTCGCGACAGCTGTAGCTTCCCGTTCGCTCAGACCGCCAGGAATATAGAGCGAGGCGACGAATAACAGTGCAATACAAGCGATGCCAACGGTGATATAGCCGAGCGTATATCGCCAGCGGTAGATAAATAAATCAGAAACGTGTTGTATGGCCATTTATTGATTCATTATACCATGATCGTTATTCGTCGTGACGTTTGTCGAGCGACATGAAACGCAGGCGCTCAGGGTGGAAGAAGAGTTCTACTTTTCCAGTTGGACCGTTACGGTGCTTAGCAATGATGAGGTCGGTGATGTTGTCGCGATCGGTGTCAGGATTGTAGTATTTTTCGCGGTAAATAAACATCACGATGTCGGCATCTTGTTCGATGCTGCCCGATTCACGCAGGTCGGCCAGTTGTGGAATCTGCGGATTACGACTTTCGACCGAACGACTCAGCTGACTGAGGCCAATGACAGGTACGTTGAGCTCACGGGCAATAAGTTTGAGTCCTCGTGAGATTTCACTCACCTCCTGCACACGGTTGCCGTCACTGCGGCCACTGCCCTGCATCAATTGGAGATAGTCAACAATAATGAGTCCCAGTGGTGCTTCATGAGCGGCACGGCGAGCTTTTGTACGCATTTCAAGTACCGACAGACCCGGTGTGTCATCGATATAAATCGGCGCTTCGGCCATCTCACCCATCGCTTCGGATAGCTTGCTAAAATCTTGGTCGCTCAGATTACCGGTACGAATATTCCACGCATCAACACCCGAGGCGTCGGCCAACATACGGTCAACCAGTTGTTCTTTGCTCATTTCGAGGCTAAAGAAAAGTACCGGTTGCTTGGCGATCGTCGCCACGTTATACGCCAGGTTGGTAACGAGAGTTGTCTTACCCATAGCTGGACGGGCGGCGAGGATAATCAGGTCGGAACGCTGCAACCCGGCGGTCATGTTGTCGAGGTCGCGGTAGCCGGTGCGGATACCTCGCAGGGTACCTTTGTTGCGGTGCAGCTCTTCTAGACGGTCAAAGCTTTCGGTCAAGATACTCTCCAAGCTGGCTAGATCTTGTTTGAGCGACTGGTCGCTAACACTGAATAGCTCGGCCTCGGCCTTTTCAAGTAATTCTTGAGTCGTCGTATCCTCATCGAAGCCCATTTCAGATATTTCCGTACTTGCTTTGATGAGTCGGCGACGAACAGCTTTTTGGGCAACCAACTCGGCGTAGGCTTCAGCGTGAGCGGCAGTAGGCACGTAGGTAGTGAGTTCAGTCAGGTAGGCGGAGCCACCGACTATTTCCAGCTCTTTCTTCCGTTTCATCTCCTCCGTCAGGGTCAAAAGATCAACCGGACGGTGTTTTTCATAAAGCCGCATCATGGCGCCAAAGACGGTGCCGTGGCGTTTGTCGTAGAAGTCTTTGGCGGTGACGTGCTCGGAAATATCAGCCAGCACTTCCTCATCAATAAGAACAGCGCCCAGTAGGCTCATTTCTGCATCGAGATTTTGTGGAGGGATTTTCCCCGCCGGAACTTCCTTACTATTTGCCATCACTTTCGACTACTACCTCTTCTCCTCCACCCATAATAGCAGCTACTTTGGCAGCCTGCTCATCCTTCAGTGGAGAGCCTGTGGGAACGGTGTTGATAACTATGTTGTGGTAGCCGAGCGCTTCCAGGGATTGAGCAATCAGCGGGCGATATTTTGTATCATCGAGCTTTTTCTTGTAAAAGTTATTGACAGCATAGATCGTCAAGCCATGTTCGTCGATATCGTAGCTGCATTTCGCGAGTACGCTATAAATTGCTACGTAGTGCTTTTTGGTATGATCAACCAAGGCTTGCCAGTCGAAGCCTTTGAGTATTTCGCGTGCGTCCTGGCTCGAGACCACCGCTTTGGCTACGGGATCTTTTGGTTTTTTCTGAGTAGCCATCTTTTCAAGTGACGGGATGGGGGCTTTGATAACGATGGGAGGTGCAACTGCCAGAGCGGCCGATTTAGGTTTTAGTTGGGTGTGAGCAGCCAAAACGGTTAACAATTTGATAGCGGGTTGTGATGATCGGGCGACTTCGACCAGCTGATCCAAGAGCGGCAAAAGTTCGGGCTTAGTCGCAATCGTCGTGCGAATAGCACCAATTAGCTGGCTCGTGAGGGTCGAGGCTTGGATACCGAGCGACTCACTCTCATCGAGGGTAGTCACGATCGTTTCAATACTGTGTGTCTGGTATCCCTCAAGGAGCCGCGCGATAATTGTGGCTGGTGCTAGTCCGAGGGCTTGCTCGACAAGTTCGTGGGTGATGCCAGTTTTCTCATCAGCCAGACTGGCGAGTTGATCAAGCAGTCCGATACTATCGCGAAAGCTACCCTGCCCTCGCTGGGCAATCAGTTCCAGGGCTTCAGCGTCAATCTTGATGTGTTCTTTTTTAGCGATTTTCTTCAGATGAGCGGCAGCATCAGCCGGTGTGATGGCGCGAAAGCCGAATTGCTGGGTGCGACTTACGATAGTCGCTGGCAGTTTGTCGGCATCGGTCGTGGCGAGGATAAATACGACGTGCTCTGGTGGCTCCTCGAGCGTTTTAAGCAGCGCATTAAAGGCGGGTTTACTGAGCATGTGTACCTCATCGATGATGTATACTTTTTTCTCGGCCGAGACCGGTGCTAGCTGCACCTTTTCGCGCAGGTCGCGTACGTCTTCCACGCCATTATTACTGGCAGCATCGATTTCAATGATGTCGAGGTGGTTTGAGTCTTCGTCGTAGGGCAATTTGTTGATTTCATGAGCTAGAATACGCGCCACCGACGTCTTGCCGACACCCCGAGGTCCGGTCAGGAGATAAGCATGGGCAATGCGCCCCTGCGCCAGAGATTGTTTCAGAACTGTCGTAATATGTGACTGTCCCTCAATCTCATCGAGCGATTTGCTCCGATATTTTCGATATAATGCTGTACTCACGTGTTTGTTTCCCTCACTCAGTCGTTCTAGACTCTATTGTACGCTTGTTTTGTGTTTATTTTGTTGTGATTTATAGAAAAATCCGGCCAGGCCGGATTCTTCCAGGTACGATAGTAGTTCGCGTTAGAGTGCAGCTTCGACAGCTGCCCAGGTCGCGTCGGGGTTCTCGGTTGGCACGATAATAGTGACTTGGTCGCCCATTTCGAGGCGGAAATATGTCACGCTAGCGAGTAAGATACGGTATTCTTTACCGTTAGCTTCCACATAGTAGGCGCCGTCGTGCTGTACGAGCGTGCCAATGATCTGTTTGCGGTCAATCGGGCCAATTTGCTTGTAGATGAAGCTGCCGTCATCGGCGATGGTCAGTTTGAGAATATCACCCTCTACGAGCTTTGATTTGCTGGCATAGTTAGCGGGGACTGGGTATTCTTTGCCGTCTGGGCCGGCCATCTTTTGGCCATCGAAGATACCTTCGACAACTTTGCCGCTGACTTCTTCCGTGCTACTTCGTGGGGTTATTGCTACGCCATCGTCACCGATGATACTAATCAGTAACTCTTTGGCGGCGGCTAGGTTCGTTTCGGCATCCTGAATAAGGGTTTTCAGTCGTTTGACTTGTTTTTCTGGTAATTCAGACATAGTTCTCGCATTTCCTTTGTCTATTTTTGTGTAATACTACTCATATATATACCAACCTCGAGTGTTCGTGTCAAGCGCCGCCGTTTTCCACAAACAAAACAGAGGTACCAAAATAATTGTTGTTAATTTTATTAACATACAAAAAGCACCCCTCGCAAAGAGGAGCGCTTTAAGGCACAGAGTGACAATTGGTCAGAGGTGAAATTAGCTAAGTTCGACGGTTGCGCCAGCTTCTTCAAGCATTTTCTTGGCAGCTTCAGCGTCGTCTTTTGACACCTTTTCCTTGACTGGTGCAGGAGCACCATCAACGATAGCTTTTGCTTCACCAAGACCAAGACCAGTGATCTCTTTAACAGCCTTGATAACAGCGACTTTTTGGTCACCAGCAGCTGCAAGAGTTACAGTGAACTCAGATTTTTCGTCTTCAGCGGCAGCGCCAGCGTCACCGCCAGCAGCAGGACCAGCAACAGCAACAGCGGCTGCAGTAGGTTCGATACCATATTCATCTTTCAAAATTGTTTTAAGGTCGTTAACCTCGAGTACAGTAAGCTTTGTTAGCTCTTCTGCTAGTTTCTTTACATCAGCCATGATAGCCTCCTTATATTATTCTTTAACTTGTAGCTTTGGCTTCCACGCCATCGAGTAGCGCATGAAGATTGCCTGAAAGGGCGTTTGTAACATCGTGAACTGGTGAAAGCAGCTGCGAAATAACTTCGCCGATTAGCTGGTTCTTGCTTGGCAAGCCAGCCAGTGCTTTCACGTCGTTTGCGTCAAGGTTCGCTCCCTCACCTGAAAATGCACCAACGAATTGGAGCGCAGGATGAGTTTTTGCAAAGTTGTTTAAAACTTGCGCAGGTGCGACTTCATCCTCAGTGCTAATAGCATAGAGGAGCTGACCGCTCAGAGCTGAAGTATCGACATTTTTGTAGGTGTCGATTGATTCAATAGCCACGCGGACAAGACGGTTTTTAATGACCGTAATCGTCACGCCGGCTTCGCGGGCAGCTTTACGAAGTTCTTGGATGTCAGCAACACTGAGGCCTTGATACTGTGCGTAGACAGTCATCTTGGCACCGGTGAGAACTGTGCTCATTTCGGCAACCAAAGCTTTCTTTTTATCGCGGGTAATTGCCATAAAAATCCTTCCTTCGATTACATTTTTCTGACCAAATTGTCAATGTGCTGATAATGTGAGAAACAAAAAAGTCTTTGATTCTCGCACTACCAAAGACTTGCATGAATGAAATGTTTATTTACATCCTCGGTAGCTAATTAAGTGTCTCCACGGCTACTGTCTCTGGTAATGTCTAGTCAACAGTATACCGTACAGCCTTTTATAATGCAACAACGATATTGAAATATGCATGCATTTGTGCTATAATATACTATTGATGAATTCAATTGACAGCTTTCCCCGCATCTCCCATTCAGATTTAGATGCGCAAATTGGCAAGACGGTGAAACTACCTCGTATACAAGCCGCGTATACTAGAGAAGCTATTGCTGTTGCTGCTAAAAAACTCGGTACGACCAAACAGGCGGTTGAGATCGGTCAGCGTGTCACTAATCTCACAGTTAATGAGGAAGAGCGACGACGTGCCCACCATACACGGTATCGACACATGATCGCAATGTCCGAAGGTGAACATATCGTGACAGGTGAAACAGATAACCTTGTAGAAAGTGCACTCGTCGATTTTAATACACGAGCCGCCGGGCTCAGTGTGCTCACTGCTGATAGCTATTGGCGGAGTGCGGCTAAGGGAGTATCGGGTGAGCTGGCGTATGTTGAACAGCTTGGCAACTGGGATAGTGCTCATGATCTTGACGAACAAGTCCGCGGCTTGAAAGAATCCCCGGTGCTTGCAGATGCTGGCATTACTTTGGAACATATCCATCAAGACGACGATGCCAAGATAAACTATGGCGTGCGGTTTGTTAACCTTCATGACCACACCTCTTCGCCTTTATCTATTCTCGTCGTGCGTAAGCGAGCAGTTGCGGATGTTCGTGGTAGCAATGGTGAAGAGATAGAGCTCGTCCGCCGTTCTGGGTTTTTGATTAATCCCCTCGATCTCTCAAGAAATGCTCTTATCGATATACTGGATAACGGTATGTCAAAAGTCAAGGATCGCCGAAAAGCTTGGAGTCAGGAATTCGGTGAAGCTACCGTCGAACCTTTTTTTGAGGATAAGAAATTAAGAGACAGTTCGACAAAAGTACTCCCAGTTACATCACTTTACTTTGCACTTGATCGACATATAGAGCCACAGACAGATGAGAATGTCTAATCCGCGCATGATATTATAGAGTCAATGAAAAGTATTATTGTAGCCTACGACAAAAACAGGGGTATTGGTGCTGCCAATGACTTGTTATGGCTCCGTGATCTGCCGGCTGATCTTCGTCACTTCAGAGAGCTGACGACCGGCTCGACGGTTATTATGGGGCGAAATACCTTCCAGTCTATCGGCAGGCCACTCGCGAATCGTCACAATATCGTCATTAGTCGCCAGCAAGAGGCCATCGATGGCGTCACGGTGGTTGAAAGTATCGAGCAGGCTTACGAAGCCGCCCCGACGTCTGATGTTTTTGTCATCGGTGGTGGCCAGATTTATACACTCGCTCTCTCGACGGTAGATCGAATTTACGCTACCGAAGTAGATGAAGTTTTTTCAGCTGCCGATATCTTTTTTCCAACGATTAATGATGATGAATGGCACGAAGTCTCGCGCGAAAAACACACAAAAGACGAGGCAAATAAGTACGACTATTCGTTTGTGATGTTCGACAGGAACACCTAGTGTATAGCGCGCTCGTTCCGGAGATACTCGCCAAGTACGGCATTGAATCAAGCAAGATATTCCCTGCTCAAAAGGGATATCGCAATGAATCGTATAAGGTGGAGTTACGCGGTGGTGACGAGGCAAACCTTATTTTTTTCAAACGCGAGCCGCAGATTGTCGACCGTGTTAATCGCGCTGACGCAGTGGCTCGTATTGCCAGCAATTACCATCTCCCTGTCCGCATTCGCCGCGATTATCGCTTAGTGCGGCTACGTGAAGACTCGGTCGCCGGGCTCTATTCGTATTTGCCAGGTCTCACGATTTCGTGGGAAGCCTACACAATGAAGCACATTAAACTCCTCGGCTGGGCGATGGCCGATCTACATACGGCTCTCGGCCCAGTACACGATCCATCACTAACGTATCACAAAGTAACGGATGAACTCAGCGGCCTAGTCAAAGCTATGGCGGTATACTTCAAAAGTCCTACTGTCGAAAAAGCTATGCGCCAGAAGCTTGGTGTTACTCTTGAGTCGTCACGGCTCGATGACTTCCCTGACCTCCTGGATAGTCTGGCGACACACCCTGAGCAGCAGATGCTCCATCTCGATATGGTTCGAGGCAATGTCCTGTTTGAGAATAATACGCACGACCAACGCTGGTCGATTGGTAACATATCGATAACGGGCATAATTGACTTCGAAAAGACCGCCTATGGTCATATTCTGTTCGACCTCGCCCGTAGCTTGGCGTTTTTGCATGTGGATTGTGTGTCGAAAGAGCCGGTGAAAATATATAAATACTTCCTCAAGTCGGGGTACGAAAAACGAGGTGGTAGACCACTCGATCTGACAGCTAACTTTGATGGCCAATCATATGAATCGATCCTTCAGGAACTGGTCAATATGTACCTCGTGTATGATTTTTACAAGTTTCTTGTCCACACTCCGTATGAGTCACTCGATGACAACCATCACTATATCCGGACACGTAATATACTTATCGACCATGCTATGCTACGATATTTGTAGATTCATAGAGGAGTAGGTATGGCAGATTGGAAGAAGCGATTGATTTCCCAGAGTGACTTAATGACACTCGGTGAGACGTTGCGAGCAAAAGACAAAAAGATCGTTTTTACCGCTGGTTCGTGGGATCTTATTCACGCCGGCCAATGTCGATATCTCGAAAAAGCCCGAGCTAAGGGTGATGTCTTGGTCGTTGGCGTCAGTAGTAACAATGCGATTAGTCGTGTTAAAGGACCAAACAAACCAATTCTCGATGAAAAAATCCGCGCCGAAATGCTAACCTTCCTCCGTTCGGTTGATTTTGTCACCATCCTACCTGAACCAAGTTGCCAGCCATCGCTCGGGCTACTCCGACCAGACACCTTTATTACAGTCAATGAAGACTGGACCGATAATTACAAAGAATCCCGTGAATACAAAACAGTCACTAAGTACGGCGGCGAAGTCATCGTGGTTGATCGACAGTCAACGAGCGTCTCGACTACCCAGATCCTTCAACGTGCGGTCGGCGGTCATCTCAATGATGTTCTCAAAGATTTCATGCAGTATCGCAAAGAACCAATCAAAGAGAAGTAATGGCAGATCTTAGCGAAGCCGACAAGCAGATTATGTATCGCGACGCCAGGGTATCCGGCAAGTACGACGAAATCTGGCAGTCGGTTGGCAAATGTGTCTTTTGTGACCTCAACGATAAGTACGTTTTTTACGAAGAAAACGGTGTCGTCATGACAGTTGCCTTGTTCGCCTACATTGATGGACATTTCATGATTATCCCACGTCGTCATGTTCGCTCAGTTAAAGACCTGACGCCGAGCGAATGGGAGACGATGCGCAAGTTTATGTACATTGCTAAAAAACTGATCCGAGAGACACACGGTATCAAGGGTATGCAAATTGTTCAAAAAGATGGCGCCACGGCACAAAGTACCGTCGAACATATTCATTTCCACTGTGTGCCTTTTGACCAACCTGATCTTAATACTTGGCATTATCGTCAGCTCGATCACACCCCGGCTGAAAATGCCGCTATGTATCAGGACAAGCACGAGAAAATTGCTAAGCTGAGCCAGCGTTTCGCCAAGAAGTACCAAGATGACTGAGTATTATTTCGACTGGAGTGACCTGGTGTTTGGCAGCAAGAAGCCGCTGCGTAGCTTACATGCTACATTGATTGCCACCCCCAGGCAGCTGTCCGGCGAACGCTTCACTCAACTAATCAAAGCATATCTTCCTCACGGACATGTCATCGTCGGGATTGCTAAACATGGCTACATCGACGGCTTTGAAGACCAGCCGCAATTTAAAACGCTTCAGCTCTCGTCGATTCGTGCTGCCATTGATAAAATTAACACTCACAGCCCCCACAAGGTATATGTACTTGAGTACAGCCAGCGTGATAACTCGGTCATTTTTGAAAAGCTGAATCCTAAACGCGTCGTCCTGGTCAATGGTTCATGGGCTTCGTCGTTTCACCTACGTCCCGAATTTTATACGCTGGTATCTAACGATATACTATTTGATTTTGTTTCACCATTCGCGAGTGAACAGGAAGCAAAAACATACGAGACTAGTTTGCGAGCGAAATTAACATACCATTTGCCTGAGGGACATCTATCTAATATCGAGGTTATGGAAGCGAGTGCCCGAGTTGCTCGGTCGTCATACGATACATCATTTCAGACCGGTGCGGTGCTTGCCAAGCCAAGTGGTAAATCGTTTAGTGTTGAGCTTGCCGCTCATAACATTGTCATCCCCTACGAAACTTTTGCTCTGCATCACGGCGCATCGCGAGAGCGGCACCGATCCCCCGCCGGCGATCAGAATCATTACGACACGGTACATGCTGAAGCGGCGCTAATAATTCGTGCAGCAGAAAACAATATTAGTTTGAAAAACAAAACACTGTTCGTAAACCTACTTCCCTGTCCAACCTGCGCACGCAACCTCGCTCTGACAGATATCAGCGAAGTTGTGTATTCGCACGACCACTCTGATGGCTATGCGGTGGCCTTACTGGAAGCTGCCGGCAAAACAGTCAGGCGTATAACCAGTCTCGAGAGTACGATATAATGGGAAGTATGACACACCCGGAATACGAATATTTAAAGTTGATGGCTGAGATCCTGAAGAATGGGAAGAGCAAGCCGACGCGCGGTATCCACGGGATAAAATCGATCTTTGGCTACCAGATGCATTTTGATATGCGGGCTGGCTTTCCACTGTTAACTACGAAAAAAATGCCATTTAAGACGCTGCTACACGAACTTTTTTGGTTTATTTCAGGTAGCACGAACATTCAATACCTACACGATCACAAGATTCATTACTGGGATGGCTTCGCCGACGACAAACTCAACCTTGGGCCAGTCTACGGTGCGCAGTGGCGTCATTGGAAATCTCCCGACGGAACAGAAATAGACCAATTGCAATGGGCAATCGATGAAATAAAAAACAATCCTCACTCCAAAGGTATTATTGTCAGCGCCTGGAACGTGGCTGATTTAGAGGCAATGCGCCTCCCCCCTTGCCACACTATGTTCCAGTTTGATGTCACGAAGGGTAAGCTACGTATGCAGTTATACCAGCGATCGTCGGATGTCTTTTTAGGGCTGCCGTTTAACATTGCACAGTACGCCATGCTATTGCAGATGGTGGCTCACCTGACTGGCCTTGAGGCACGCGAACTGATTGTATCGATTGGTAATGCGCATTTGTACACCAACCACCTCGAGCAAGCTAAAGAGCAAATCCAGCGCAAGCCCTTGCCATTTCCAAAACTCAAGATTGTTGGTGATGTTTCATCAATCGGTGATTTTGCCGAAGAAAACTTTGTACTCGAAGGTTATGAGGCGCTGCCTCATATCAAAGCCCCACTTGTTATTCTGTAGCTAATTTCGTATATAGTTCACTATGTTCGCGCGCCATGCGATCCAGTGTAAATCGCTTTTCAAACGCGTCGCGACAATCTGTTCGCTGGAGACTATCGAGCCGAGTCATCGCTTTTATCAGCTCACCAGCGATGTCGCTAGTCTGACTATTAACTATAAAGCCAGTTTTTCCGTCTTCAATAATTTCTGTGGTAGCGCCAATGTCGAGCCCAATTACTGGAGTACCGCATGCCAGTGACTCAATAGTTACCATGCCGAAGGGTTCGGCGAAGGTTGATGGTACGAGGAGCGCTTTGGCATTGCCGAGGAACTGTCGCTTCTCATTGTCAGATTTAATATGCCCGACGTATTCGATAGTGTCACCGAGTTGGGGCACTACTTTATTCTGCCAATAGCTATCTTTGCTGTGCCCGGCGTAGTGTTTGCCGGCGATCTTGAGCTTTAGTGGTTTATTAGTGTGCTCATTGTAGCGTTTGATGGCCTCAATGGCGTAATGAACGCCCTTAGGTTCGATAATCCGTCCCAGGTAGGCTACGTAGTCATTTGAGGGTTCGTCAACCGGCTGAAGTCTATTAGGGTCGAGACCGTGGTAGATATTGGCAACCCAATTAGTATCGGGTGGCATACCTGCTCGCTGGGCGTACGACAGTGATATCCACGGTAGCTGGCTGTATTTCGGAAAGACGCTTTTATACCGAACTAAGAAGTTGAATGGGTCATGATGAGTAAAGACGACGGGCGTGTCGATCAGCTGCGCGAACGGCAGTGCGATGTCTTCCTCGTTGGTATAGATGTGAATGACATCGAGTTCTCCGCGCCGTGCCATGGCGTAGGCGTGAGCAATCAGCTCGGCCTGGACTTGGCGCGCCAAGCTAATAAAGGTAAAAGGATGCTTTTTTAGCAGATCGATATATGTATCACCCCGACCGGCCAGTTCTGTCTCGAAATACGACATATCCGCCGTGATATTTCGAACCTTCGTCTCGGCTGCGCCAGGGGTAAATAGCGTCACTTCCACATCAGAGTTGGCCAGATGCTCGGCTAGTTCAAGCGCTAGTCGACCAGGTGAAAAGATGACACGCGGCAAGATATCGCGCTGGATAAAAATATGTGGGACGACGAGTCCAACTCTAATTTTTGGTTTCGTCGTCATCGAGGAAGCTTAGATCAAGCTCGCCACTATTTACTTCTGGCTCATCGTAGTAACCGTCAGCCTGTGTATCAGTCATATGCTCTCCTTAGTATTACTGTTCGTAGTATAGCAAATTTTCTAATTTACGACGTTCTCAACCTTGATACCAGGACCCATAGTGGTACTGATACTGGTTGAGCGGACGTAGCTACCCTTGATACTTGATGGCTTTTGGCTTTGCAGACTATCGAAGAAGCTCTTAGCGTTCTCTTCGAGCTTGGCAGCGCCAAAGCTGACCTTACCAACCGCTAGGTGGACAATCGCTTGTTTGTCGACACGGTATTCTACCTTGCCAGCCTTTGCTTCTGAGACAGCCTTAGCAACATCAGTTGCAACCGTACCACTCTTTGGGTTTGGCATCAGGCCACGTGGACCAAGCAGACGAGCGTACTTACCGAGTTTTGGCATGTACTGTGGAGTTGCAACCAGGATATCAAAGTCGATAACTTCTTTATCAAGCTGTTTAATGAAGTTTTCGTCACCGACAACATCAGCTCCAGCTTTTTTAGCAGCAGCGTGGTCGCTTTCTGGAGCGAATACTGCTACGCGGACAGTCTTACCGGTACCATTTGGCAATGAAACGGTGGCACGAATGTTTTGGTCGGCTTGACGAGGGTCAACACCGAGGCGAACGTGAATTTCAACTGAGGCGTCGAATTTGGTCGGGTTGGTCTTAACGGCAACTTCAAGCGCTTCTTTAAGGGTATATACCTTGTCTTTTTCAACATGCTCAGCCAGTTTTTGGTAGCTTTTGCCACGTCGTTCGATGAGCGGACGAGTGACAGGGCGTGGGCCTTTTTTCTTGACTTCTTCGGCTTCTGGATCTTGAGCTGTGGTGTCACCAGCTTCTTTGCGGGCTTCTTTTTCGGCCTTTTCAGTCACTTCTTTGATTGATTTTTCACTCCGCTTTCCGCTTTTAGCAACTAGCTTTTCAGCAGGGGCAGCTTCGGCTACGATAACTGCTGGTGCATCAGCACTCGCAATTGCAGCTTCAATCTCAGCGATTGTGTTTTTCTCAGTTACTTTAAGACCGAGGTCTTTTGCCTGTGCGAGCAGGTCGGCTTTCTTTGCCATAGGTGTAAACCCTTTCTGTGGTACAAACGACGTTTTACGGTCTCCCAACATTGATTGTTATGGTGTTATTATAGCACATTTATACGTTCTTCGGCAACCAGGACAGCCTCTTGAATGATAAGGAGTGGCAGCGTGATGCCAAAACTCAGTTCATCAATCTTAGGACGAAGCTCAGTATTGAGTGAGGCGTAATCTTGACTGAGCTTATAGGTGAGTTGCTTGATTTGGTTGCCTAGCGCGCGTTGATCGATCGTTTCATCATGCCGATATGTATACCAGAGGCTATCAAGTGTATCAATAAGTTGCCGTGCAGCAGTCAATCGTTGATGAACATCGCTGTCTTCGTCGTCCTGGTCGTGTCCGTGAAAAAATTCAGCTGACATATGTACGTTTAGTGTAAGGGTAATAAAACATATATTCAAGAGAGTTGCTTCTTGTGGTCGATTCGTATTATGCTAGTGGTTATGGACGAGATAAAACAAACCTTAAAAACACGTGGTTTTAGTGGGGATATCGATGATTCGGCTGAGCGACTAGAATTTTATTCGCACGATGCATCGATGTTTGAGATCGTGCCGAAGCTCATCATTGCGCCGAAGACCGCTAAGGATGTATCTGTCGCCGTCACACTTGTGGCCGAGAGTAAGAAGCAGCACAAGGGTTTGTCGCTTACTGCCCGCAGTGCCGGTACTGACATGAGCGGTGCGGCCATCAATGATTCGATCATCGTCGATTTCAATCGTCATCTCAATAAGATCATTTCCGTCAAAAAAGATCGCGCCGTCTCTCAGCCCGGTGCTTTTTTTAAGGATTTTGACAAAAAAACTGGATCGTATCTTTTGCCGAGCTACCCTGCCAGCAAAGATATGTGCACAGTCGGCGGTATGGTCAATAATAATAGTGGAGGCGAGAAATCACTCGAATTCGGAAAGACCGATAAATACGTGCCAGCTTTAAAATTTGTCTTTGCCGATGGTATCGAGCGGATTGTTAAACCACTCAAAAGAGACGAACTCAATGCCAAGATGGGTCAAGATGATTTCGAAGGTCGAGTGTACCGCGATATGTTTCATTTGCTCGATACAAATTATGAGCAGATTAAAGCCGCCCGCCCAAATGTCAGCAAAGATTCAACTGGCTATCACCTGTGGAACGTCTGGGATAGAGAGAAAGGTATCTTTGACCTGACGCAGGTAATTATCGGTGCTCAAGGCACACTTGGTTTCACGACCGAGGCCACCTTCAAGCTCGTGCCGCGGCCGAAACACTCTGGCCTGCTGGTACTGTTTATGCGAGATATTGAAGAGCTCGGTGATCTCATAAAAACGGTGTTGAGTCATAAACCAGCCACCTTTGAGAGTTTCGATGATTCGACGCTATGGTTGAGTATTCGTTTTATGCCGAGTTTTCTCAAGCTACTGGGGCCGGTGCGCTTTATTCACCTCCTGCTCACCCTGATCCCCGATGGTCTGCAGCTGTTGCGCGGCATTCCAAAACTCATTCTGATGGTAGAATTTACGGCCGACACGGAGGAAGAAGTTAGGGCGAAGATTCACAAACTCCATAAGGAACTCGCTCACGTCAAAGCCCGATATGAAATTAATGGCTTTGAAGAAGATGCCACTGAAGCCAAGGGCGAAAAGTTTTGGATTATGCGGCGCTATAGTTTCCAACTGCTCCGCAGCAAAGTAAAAGACAAACACACAGCACCGTTTATTGATGACCTGGTCGTTAATCCAGAATATCTGCCTGAGTTTCTGCCCCGTATCCGTAGAATTATCAAGAAATACAAATTATTCGCTACGGTGGCTGGCCACATGGGTGACGGCAACTTTCACATCATTCCCCTCATGAACATCGAACGAGAATCAGAACGCAAAAAGCTGCTTCCAGCCATGAAGGAAGTTAATGAATTGGTGCTGAAATATCACGGCAGTCTTAGTGGCGAACATAACGACGGTCTGGTGCGCGGGCCGTGGCTGGAGCAAATGTATGGTCGTGACATGCTAGATATCTTTCGCGATACCAAACATATTTTCGATCCACAGAATATATTTAATCCTCATAAAAAAGCCAATGCTGATTGGGATTACAGCTACTCACATATTCGTAAGAAGTTTTAGTTGAATATGGGAATAACAAAATACACCGCACATAGCGGTGTATTTAATTGACGAAGATATTAGCTATTAGCCTTCGACTTCAACACCCATTGAACGGGCGGTGCCGGCGATCACTTTGACGGCACCATCAACATCAATTGCGTTGAGGTGGTCTTTTTTGATCTCGGCGATTTCTTCGAGCTGAGCACGAGTGATTTTACCAACTTTGTCGGTGTGCGGCTTACCGCTTCCCTTTTTGATGCCAATTTTCTCACGAATCAGGTCATCAACTGGTTGTCCCAGAGAGTTCCAAGTAAATGAGCGGTCTTCGAACACCTGGAGGTGAACGATCACATCTTTGCCCATCATGTCTTTGGTAGCGTCGTTGAATGGGTTGATGAAGTCCATCATATTAAGACCCCATTGACCGAGGGTAGAGCCGACTGGAGGTCCAGCGGTCGCACGGCCTGCCGGCACGCGGAATTTAATATTTCCAATAATTTTCTTTGCCATGATTTTCCTTCTTGTACTCAGTACTTATTACCGAGTGCGTAACTAGAATATTGTAGCGTATTTAGGGGTATTTATCAAGGTGGCAAAAAAGTACTTGCGGAGTGTATGTAAAAGGCATATGATTACATCAAAGACAGACGGAAGATCGACATGAAAAATCCAGTAAATAAGCTGTACGACACGATACTCCCCGACCCGCAGACACTATGGGATCGAGGTGATGCAAATATGGAAGAAGTTGAGATTGACCAAGGACGGTACATGAATGTACCGTTTTTTGATATAGAAATCGAAGATGTAAAGCGACTTAAGCCTGGCCGTATTATTGATCATCTCGAGCGTGATATTGGAGAGTTTCATGGGTTTCGAGTCCGAACATCCGACGGTATAGATAGAGCCGCCAGGGTTTATAAACTCGATGACTTACATCGATCGCCATCTGACATGTATCTCCATGCCGATACTGCCTGGACGACACCAATAACTGGCCATAATGATTATGCGATTTCACGGCTTGCAAGCCAGACGGGACTCGATGCTGTCATTGTTGGAGCCGAACATGGTACGAATAAATACCCATATCCTCTCGAATTACTCCGCGTTGGACATACGGCACTCAGAAGTACCGGCATTTCACTGGCCAAAAGCGCGCAGAGCTCCCAGCTAATCACGACACATCTTCGGGATGAATACCAGGGTGAACTTGGTTTGTCAAATAATATGCTTATGACCGGTGAATCGCGTGGATCGATGCTCGCCCCAGCGCATTATCCGTATGCAAAGTATTACGGAAATACCATCCTCTACAGTGATACAACTGCACCATGTGTGCCGGAAAAGATGTTTAGCGAGAAGGCGGATTCCCTACGCCTAGCAGCATGGCTTGGGTATGAGGCGGTCGGCGGCCTGATGCTCGGCATGGAAATTATGGGGCAGCAAGCGTTCAAGCGTCGTCTCGGCACAGTAGCTCTCAACCCGAATTTCGTCGTCAGCAATCTCATCGGTGTCGGACCAGCACTCTTTAGCGGTGAATTCGGCAAGTTTGCTGATTGGGTACCACGTGATGCAGCGATGTTCTATTCGACCTTCAAAAATGATTTGTTCGCTAAGCCAGACGTCCTCCGCAGGCTCTATAAAGATCACGAGAATGTCTATATACGTACGCATAAGAGCGGTACACATGCCACATTAGCAAACGACAAGGTCATCGATGCAAAATCGATGCGTTTCAACGCCTTTCAAGCACTGTATGGTGCTAAGGGTAGTGCCATTTCACCACAGGAATTACGGGCTATATATGACATGCGAGTCGGCCACTCCAGACTCGAGCTCGCCGCTTAACAGCGAGTAATTTCAATAAAAATGAACCACTAGCGAGGTTCATTTTTATATATCAAATTTAGACTTTTTTGACTTGCAGTGCATCAAGTTCGACAGGTGTGTCGCGGCCAAACATGCTGACCATGACCTTGATCTTACCCTTTTGGGTGTCAATCTCTGAGATAGCACCGTCGAAGCCTTTGAACGGGCCATCAGTGATCGAAACAACTTCGCCTTCGCGGAAGTCGATCTGGTGCTTTGGATCTTCCACGCCCATGCGCTTCTTGATCTTGGCAATTTCAGAGTCTGAGACGGGTGTTGGTTCAGTGCCGCTGCCGACAAAGCCAGTGACGCCAGGAGTATTACGGACGATGTACCAAGTTTCATCAGTCAGTTTCATTTCCACTAGAGCATAACCCTGGAAAATCTTAGCTTCAATAACTTTACGTTTACCGTTTTTAATCTGGATCTGCTTTTCTTTCGGTACCATCACGTCGAAGATCTTATCGGCCATGTCGACGGCATTAATGCGCTGACGAATACTATCAGCTACTTTCTCTTCGTAGCCGCTGTAGGTATGAATGGCATACCACTGCCTTGATGAATCGTATCGGTTTTTTGACATAGTTCCTTGTTCCTTTATCCTAATATTTGCTCAAATAAAAATTTAAATCCGGCGTCGAGCAATAGTACCATCACGACGAAGAAGCCAGTAAACAGCAGCACGGCGCCGGTCAGGCTCCAGGTGGCACCACGAGTTGGCCAACGGACTTGGCGCAGTTCCGCCCACGCACCTTTGAAATAGCGACCCATAGCTACAAATGGCCGTAGGATAATGAATGGTGAACGGCTACTTGAGGCTGAGATCGTTGGCTCAGCTACTTTCGCTGCCTTTACCTTCTTTGAGGGTGTGTCACTGCTCGCTTTAATGCGAGTGACTGTACTTGTGCTATCTTTTTTTGCTGCCACCTATTTAGGTCTCCCAATTAAAAAAGTTTGCTTAGTGCAAACTGTCAACTGCCAGTATATATCACTAGTGGGCACCCGTCAAGCATGGTATGATAAGAGGGATGTTTACCGCGCTATTTATCGGGCTTCTGGGCGCCGTCGCTCTGGTTATTATTGTATCGTTTATTCGCCTTGAGCGTGCCATTCGGCGGCACACCTACCGCCCAACTTCGATTGATGTCGAGCTTCCGACTGTCAGTGTCTGTATCCCAGCTCGTAATGAAATGCACGCCATGACTGAATGTCTGGAACGGGTGCTAGCTAGTGATTATCCAAAGCTCGAAATTATCGTGCTCGATGACAGCTCGGTCGACGACACCTCAGTTCTGATCAAGTCATTCGCGCATGCCGGTGTCCGGTTTGTTGATGGTCGTGCCTTGCCTGACGGGTGGTTGGGTAAGAATAATGCCCTCCAGGGCCTCTTGGAAGAAGCCAGCGGGCGTTACATCTTATTTCTGGATGTTGACACAACTCTGAAACCGAGTAGCATCACGCGCATCGCAGAGCAGCTACTCGCTCATAACCTACCACTTATTTCGGTAATGCCACAGCGTGAGGATGGTTTGCGAGCGAGTATATTTCTCGGTACTCTACGCTATTTCTGGATACTCTTCATGGGAAGTGATAAAAATCCAGCCGTCAGCGCAGCAACATGGTTGGTGTCTCGCGAGAAGTTACTGGCTATCGGCGGCCTTACTGAGTATAAAGACCACACCCAGCCTGAAATTGAGGTTGCCAAAGCCCTTGATGCGGTTAATGGCAGTCAATTGATCATTAGTAACAAAGATCTCGGCGTGAGCTATGAAAAAAAATGGACATCACAGGTGGAGACAAGTATCCGCTTGTTGCGACCGCTGTTTAGAAACAGCCTCAGTGCATCTCTTGTTGTATTCTTGCTGTGCTTTGTCGCTATTTTTCCCATTGCAAGCTTGATTTCATTCGTTGTCCTCGGGAACATTTTTGGCGTTTATCTGGCCAGCATCGTACTCCTGCTCACCACCATACTATCACTACGCTACTTTAAGGTCGCCTGGCGCTATGGCTGGTGGCTCGGTGCGATCCATTGGCCCTACGTTGTCCTCCAGGAAGCAATACTAACGCTCGTCAGTATTATCACCTATGCCCGCAATGCGGTTACCTGGAAAGGTCGTCCGATACGAAACGGTCGCCGCAGCAAATTATTTTTTGAGAGGTAAACGAATACCGAAGCTTGAGCCGTGGTTAAGTCGGCTGGTCATCTCGATGGTGCAGCCTAGCTTCTTCGCAAGCTTAGTGGCCACGTAGAGTCCAAGTCCAGTGCCCCCGGTCTCGCGGGTGCGGTAATCCTCTGAGCGATAGAACTTCTTAAATATCTTGTCCTGGTCGGCTTTGCTGATGCCGATACCCGTGTCTTTGACGAGAAAATGAACCGTCTGCGTATTAGTGCTAACCGACAGCGTCACTTTACCCTCTTTGGTGTATTTGATGGCATTGGTGATGAAGTTCTGCAGCAGCTCGTGGAGGTAGAGGCGACTGGCGGTGACGGTGCCGAGCTTGGCGGCAGCATCAAGGTCGAGCTTCAGCCCCTTCTTCTTAGCCTCGGGCGCATATTCGTTATAGAGACCCTCTACCAGTTCTTTGACGTCGATATCCTCAGCAGCGTCGGCCACGCCACGCTCGGCGCGAGATAGTGTACTAAGGTCATTGACCATCTTTGCCAAGAAGACAATCTGTTCATGCGCCGTCTCCAGCCCCGCGCGCAGCAGATCATCATGGATATCGTCGCGGTCAAACATTAGCTGTGCGTTACTAATGGTACCTTCGGCAATAGTAATTGGGGTGCGCAACTCATGGCTAACCACACTAATAAACTCATCGCGCTCCTCTTCGAGACTTTTTGACTTGGTGATATCACGCAGAATGATAATATAACCATCCTCGGAATTAGCCTTTTTGGAACGACTAAAGCTACTGCGGATTGGCGAATAGGTCAGCTCTAGTCGCACTTCTTCACCGCCAATCGTCATGGTCAGACTATCTGCAATACTGACGCCGCGCGAGTCCTTCAATAGGTCAATAAATCTAACGACTTTGCTGTCTTCGTTATAAAGCGTCATGACTTCGTCAATATGTTTTCCACCCAGACTTTCGTTGGTGTCGAGTAGACCGAGACTGGCAGCGTTATAGACCTCAATCTTACCGTTTTTATCAGTACTGAGTACGGCATCAGCCAGATTATTCACTAGTGTCAGGATACTATCGCGCTGCAATACTTCTTGTTTTTTGCTTTTTTCAAGCATAGCACTGTCGGTTTGTTGAGCTTTGGTTAGCGCAATGGTCGCCATTCCCACGATAATGATGGACAGTACCGCCATGATGTCGTTTACTATTACCTCTGAACGCTCAACGTGGATGATGATATCGGCCGCTGCAATGGCGACCAATGCCATTAAATTTAGCCTCAGACCACTATCTGCGAAGAAGGCGTAGGTTGCGAGCAGTAGCAATACCCAGCAGCCAATGAATGGCATGGTAAAGCCGGAAATAAGGAGTAGGTATGCTGCTCCAAGTAAGTAATACGAGATCAGACGGATGGCTGCACTGCGCTGTGACTTTACATAGAACAAGAACTGGAAGGCTCCCAAGAGCATCCAGCCAGCCATGAGACTAAAGAATATAATGTCTGAGGTATAAAAGGTTGAAGGGACGACTTTATACATGATTAGTAGCCCGTATAGTGTCAAAACAACAGGAATCAGCAGCCCACTCCAGCGCATAATTCGTTGTGATTTTTTGCTTGTCGTTATCCCACCAAACTCCATAGTAGTGTCATTATACCTTGTTTTGGAGCCGACGCCTATACGGAGGGCGTTTGGGACTTGAGAACTTTACGATGCTGTTTAAACTGTGGATCGCCCCGCGCCACCAATTCCCAGAAGGTGGGACTATGATTCATCTGTTGAGTATGAGCTAGTTCGTGCACTAAGACATAGTCAATCAGTTCAAACGGCAACTTCATCAGTGCAATGTTGAGACTGATCGTGCCATTACTACTACAGCTTCCCCATCGGCCACTGGCATGAGAAAATCGGACTTTGTCGTACGTATAACCGAGATCTGCCGCGAGATAGGATAATCGTTTTGGTAAATAACTCTTTGCTTCAATACGGAGGGCTGCGATGATAGCTTCACGCACCGTGGTCGTCGTCGCTGCTTCATCAAGTGTCATGCCAGGCGGTAGTGTCACACTTATATGCTGACCGTGGCGCTCTACCTGTAGCCGATCCCCTTCGCGAACAATCAGACTGTGGCTCTTGCCTATCTGCATGCCGTCGCTCAAGGGTATGGCTGCGACTTGATGTTGAGCAAGGAGTGCGCGTAATTGCCCTCGTGATGTACCAATCAACCGGCGGATGTAGAGCATGGGGGTATAGAGCGGTGTCGAGATACGCAATGTGCCATCGGGGGCGACCCGCATCCGGACAGATTGCGCTTTAACGCTCCGTCGGATTGTGATCGTACCAAACTCTTTATCAATGAGTGTTGGCACGGGGGTTACCTCGCGCGTCGAACGTCGCGCAGTGAGCGAACTGGCGGTGTGCTGTGAGTGGATATATCTGCTCTTGGGCCAGACAGGCGCTTTAACACGCTGCGTACCTGAGTGGCGTAGGTGTGTTTGCCGCTGATAACAACAGGCTTTTCGGTGGCATGAGGCGGACTAAATCGCTTCGTCAGACGTTCATGCTCATCTTTAGAGTGTTTAGACTGCTTCAAAGAACGAGTCAGGGCTGTTTCAGGGTCAGTCTGCACCCAAATGAAAATTGTTTCATAGCCGTGCTGCTTGAGATGCTTAACCAGCTCTGTTCGTTCGGTACGGGTATGGGCAACACCCTCGAGTACAATCGAATAGTTTGTTTTTAGTAGTTCACGCATCTGATGAGCAATGAGCTTCGACAACTGCTTTGGGTCACTTACGAATGGACGAAAGGTGTCATAATTGATGTAGGGGGCGCTAAAAGTGTCCGAAAATTTTTCTGCAAAAAAACTTTTGCCGCTTCCTGGAATACCAACCATCACGATTGCGTGAGGTCGATTTAAACTCAACGATTTCATATATGACAGTATAGCAAAATTATGGCATTTATAACAAATTATGAACTTGGATCGTGGCCAAGTTCTACGAGTTTCTCTATGAGTTCGTCTTTTGTTAAGTGCGATGTATCGACAGTGTTATGAACGGCGATCATATAGCCTTGTAGCACCTGTTTCAGGCGGATAGCATCGCGACGCCAAAAATAGTTGATCTGGTAATGATCGGTCGAGTTCATGACTCTACTCGAGATGGTCAGCGAGCCAAATAGCGGCCCGACACTGGTGGTGACATTCAGAATGTCTTCTATACGAATACTGATCACGCTCGATGACCAGAAAAATGTTCGGATAGTAATGGTGACCTTGGTTCTATCAACGACCAGGGTGTCGGGAAACAGATTGTTTGGCAGCATCACCGTCTGGGCGATAGCTAAGATTTCTTTGGATTGGGCGACAATCTTATTAAGCTTTTTAGCCGAACGAGTAGCGTTCGTTTGCTTTATCTGAGGTGGATAAAGTACGGTGACGTCCTGTTTTAAGAACTCCTTCGTCACATCATACGTCCTCGTCGCTGTCTGTCCCATTTTGCGACTTTGTCGGAGCAATAATTCATACGGAGTCGGTCGCTTTTGATCGTCATCAACCATTGTTGCTGGTTGATTGAGTGATTCTTCGTCGTCCATATTATTTCCTCCGATACACTGCCTATAGTATACACCACATGTGGGGGGTAAAGCTAGCTTTGCAACGATAGAGTGTCAAGTCTAGAATATCGAGATACGAATGCTAAAATAACTCAAAATCAGCAATACCATGACGACTGCGCCCAATACTCGTCTAAAGTAACTCGACCCCTTTATTATTTCGAGGTATGCCCATGTAAATAATACCGCTCTATTGAGCTGCTCAAGATTGTGTTTCAGATTAGTGTCGCCCATCACCATCGTGATTGCCAAAACCAAAAGCCATGTGAGTAGCAACGAGTTGGGGACTTGGATAATAGCCAGTTTTCCGTGACTGTCTGTAAAAAATCTTTTTATCATACTTCCTCTCATTGTAGCAAAAATTAAAGCACCCTCGGCCACTGGAGCAATGCTCTACGGTGGCCGAGGGGGTTAGACGAGACAATCTTTGAGCGAGGATTAGCTCAGTCTGGCTTCCAGTCTTTTTCGGGTTCGTGTGTGAGTATGTATCCCACGACGAGGAAGAGGAAAGCAAGGACGAGCGCGACGCCGCCGATAGTCGAACCGTCTTCATTCGAGACATAGTCGATCGACAAAATGCCGATCCCCATGATGGTCAGTGAGACGGCGATTTCGACGCATGAGCCGAACTGTGATGTGTCATCATTCGTGGACATGCAATACTCCAATCACTTGGCGTGGGCTAACTATGTTGCGATGATCCAATATAGTTATTCTACCATCGAAACACAGAATAATCAAATCTTGGTATACTGGATATAAACAGGAGGATAATGTATGAATAAGAAGTTAAGTATACTTTTCACCAACTTTTCGAGCGTAGCGTCATCTGTTTTGGGACGGCCATGGATGTTCGTGCTTGCCCTTTTCCTACTACTATTATGGGCACTCAGCGGGCCAATCCTTGGCTTTTCGGATACTTGGCAGCTAGTCATCAATACCAGTACGACAGTTATCACGTTCCTGGCTGTGTTTATCATTCAGAACACGCAGAATCGAGATAATCTGGCTATTAACCTCAAACTTGATGCCTTGCTAAAAAAGCAAAAGATTGACAGCCAGAAGCTCTTAAAAGCTGAAGACGAGAGTGACAAACGGCTCGAAAAGGATAAGAAGAAAATGCAAAAAAAGTAGATACCTTTTACAGAGAGATCTCTGAATCCCACCTGAAAGATATTCAAATAAGGTTTATAATAGTATATGTACACAAACTATAAACGGAGGGGTTTTAAGTGGAAGAAAAGAAAGAAACCGTAGTAGTGGATAGGGGTGCGGAAAAGCGAAGTTCGAGCGGTGTTTGGACCGTCATCGGTGTTGTGTTACTTGTATTGATCGTGCTTTACTTTATTTTCAACGGATTTAGCATGTTTGGAGGTGGTCAAACGACACCGACGACAGATGTGAATATTACGCCACCCGCCTCAACTGGGCAGTAGATCTATTCGCTCTACGGTGTGTACAAATAAAAGTAGACCCCCCGTCAGTCCCGGAGGACCTATGGGGGTCTACTCATGGGGTGACGAGGGGCGGCTTGAGATGGACGATGACGTGGGTGATCATGTCACCACAGTAGCGGAAGTCGACCTCCCAGGTGTCCTCTTCGATCTGGTTGATCGCAGAGCGAACCTCTTGCCTGAAAGTCTGTGGAAGGTGCTGCGCAGCTTCCAGAAACTGCTCATTCAGAGCTCTCTGACTCTGCGGTGGTGTACGTCGACGAGCATCCGTGACCATCTTCTCGGCAAACTCATGCGCCGTTCCGTTAATCAAGCGGAGTGCCCGCTCGGGGGTGAGCATGGACATCGTATTTTCCTTCATCTCAGTTGTAGGTACACTGTTCACTCAACATCCGAGCAATCATGCACTCAAGACGGAACTACTTAGATTAGCCCTATTATAGCATAAGTGGTAAGATAAAGCAAGTACCAGGCTCTCGACGTCCACTATACGAACGATTGAGTACTCCGCCTTCCCGACTAACCTACAAGTTTATTCAGTACGCCTCTATTTTTGACTATGTTCTTGTAATCCCATTGAGTCACTTTTGACTTCTCTAACCATCGGTTTAGTTGGTCTATATCAATATCCTCAGCGGAGCTATAGCTTGCGATTGCTGCTTTGAACGAGCCTTCCACCTCAAGACTCGGCTCATCAAATGATTGCCCGCTCCAAAACATGATTTTGACATGGTCTTTGCTAGCAGGAACGTAGTAGGCGACGATCGGATTTCCATCGAGGAACCAGGCAGGGTTACGATGATACAGTTTTGAGGTTGCGCCATCAAGTGATGAATTAATCTCATTCATCAAGGTTTGGCAGATCTTTTTAAGGTTAGCGGGCTGAGCTTTGTTATAATCAATGATTTCGTTTGTCATAGGGGAAGTATAACAGAAAAGAGATGGCGGTCATTGAGGACGATCCTAGAACGTTGTGTCATTGACATATAATTCTACTCATGTTTATATACTAACAACCTTCACTCGTTGATACTACTTTCCGAGAGGAGGTAGCTATCTTTCACAGACAGGAATGTGATGTCAATGACATCTCCTACTCAACCCCCGGCCAAGATCAATGCTCTCGGATGGAAGCTTGCCACGGTCACCCTCTCCTTCATGTTCATCGTGTCAGTCACTCACCCCGTCACATCAGGTGACTACAGCGACGGATACCAGAAGGGAGTGGAAGACACCTGCGCGGCATTCGCACTAGCTTATCCCAACAGCGCACCACTGTGTACGAAAAAATGAAGGGATGAATGTCCTGACTCATTCCCTACTGAGGACAGCCGTCACTGTTGATGTGTGGATTTGCCCCACGTCAATGAAAAGATAGCGAAAGCCCCAGAAATGGGGCTCTTTTCATGGTGATATTTTCATTTTTTCTAAAGTCTGTCCGGATATTAAACTAAGTCGGCTAGTTGGATTAGGATCGGACGGACAATCGCTGGTCGTCGTGTAGGAACCAAGCGGCAAAAAACGATCGCTACAATAATAAATGCCGTCACGCCAATTACGGTTCGCTTTTGCATCATACAATAACTGTATTCAATAAAAAGACCTGAGAAGAAATCTTTCAGCGTTAAGCTCAGCAGTCCTTACCTAGTAGGGGCCGCCACTTAGTATGGTGCAGGGTGCAGCTAGCGTGCCGACGCTTGTGTTGAACTGTACTCCTGCAGTGAAATCATAATATCTCACTTTCATTCCCGTAGGTGAAGCTGGGCTGCAGGAGCTGTAGAAGATTGTAGACGTGGTTTGTGTGCCATCAAGTAATACGGGCGAAAATACTAAACCAGTGCCGACGAGGCTCGTCTCCTTATTGAGCTCGAAGTCGGAGATACTACTCGGATAATGGCCAGTTAAGACATTTACTGCCTCAGCTTTTTTAAGAGCTATATTGTACATCGACAATGAGGCACTCGTTTTCCCACGCGCTTGGACGCCATTATAAGCTACGATCGTGATGGCAGCTAAGATGCCTATAACAACTATAACTATGAGAAGTTCGACTATTGTGAACGCCGAAGAGGCTTTGTTGCGCGACAGTTGTATATTGTAAGCAGACATTAGTATTCGCAGTATAACGTAGGTGCAGTTGGAACACAACAACATTAGCTTTATGATTAACGGAGGTCAAAATGCTCATGGAGCCCCTAGCAGACGAACTTCGCAACCTCAGATGACTTTTTCATCAAAAGGAAACAAAAACGACCCGAAGGCCGCTAATGATGAATTGAAGTCGCTGCTCACCTACATGGGGAGTGCTTCGTAAACACAGACAGCACCATTTTTCAACGTAACCAGTGGACAACCCTCGGCTAGCTCGGTCGCTTCTTCCATGCTGTCGGCGCTGATAATACTATACCCTGTCGCTGGCTTGTCATTGACCGGCATTACGCCACCCTCATGAACAGCCTGACCGTTATTATTAAATGGGTTGCCGGCGTCGATAAGCTTCTCACCCAGTTTGCCGAACCATTGTCCCCAAGCGTCGTTGTCGCCCGCGTCAGTCGCGTTACTTGCGCTGTAGATGTATACATATTTTCCCATTATTTTATACCCTTCCGGCTCTTCGAGCCGCTATTTAATATCCTTGTGCTCCCAGAAGTCATTCATTCATCCTGGAAATGTAATTTTCAAGTGAAGCATCGGGACTTCCCCACCCTGTTTGATATTGAGTGATCCAGGCTTGCACCTGGTGGAGCGTTTTTTGATTGAGAGCAACGAAATTCGTCCGCCCTGACTTTTTTCGAATAATCAACTCAGCATTTTCCAGACTCCGTATGTGTCTATGGATAGCCGGCAGCGAAAGGTCGTGATGCTGAGCAAGCTGCCCTACCGTCGCGGGGTTAAGAGATAATTCATGAAGAATCCCGCGCCGTTTCTGGTTGGCTAAGGAATTGAGAATTGTATCAAGTCTTAGGGAGTCGTATGTTGTATTCATATAGTTAACTTATGTGTTAACTATATATCGTGAATTGAAGCAAGTCAATACGATATGGTTAGTTTTACGGCTAAGTAAGAAAATAGACCAGCAGATGCTCGTCTTTTTTCTTGGCAGGGGCGCGTGGAATCGAACCACGATTTCAGGTTTTGGAGACCCGTGTACTAACCGTTGTACTACGCCCCTTCACAGTGGGTTATTGTAGCAGATTTGTGTTTTTGCGACTAGAGGTGAGGGCTTTTGAGCGGGTTTTACAAAGATAAGCGTGAAAACAGTTGTAAAAGCATAACCGTATCCCTATAATATAGAGCAAATGAGCTAATAAAAAGGAGTGTTCGACTGGCTCACGTATGAGTCGTTGACATGGGCTATGAAAATCTTAATGCTCGGGTGGGAGCTTCCGCCTCACAACAGTGGAGGACTCGGTGTGGCATGTTATCACATGTCAAAAGCATTGGCTATTGCTGGGGCTGAGATTGACTTCGTTGTCCCCTACCAGGCTACTCACCCCGACACCGAGTTTATGACTGTTCACGGTGCAACACCGCTTACCCCGCTTGAGCGCTATGGTCTCGGAGCCTACGACAGCGATATGTTACTCGGACGCCATCTGAAAGATGCTGATATCGGTGATTTGACAGATATGCGCGGCGTCCAGAAATCATATATCCAGTTTGTGGAAGAATTCGTCAGTAACAACCACGTCGATGCCATTCATGCCCATGACTGGCTAACGATGGAAGCCGGTATGCGTGCCAAGGAACTGACCGATGCGCCGCTCATCGTCCATGTGCATGCCACCGAATACGATCGCTCCGGTGAACACTACGGCAACCCAGTAGTACACGAAATCGAACAACAGGCACTACTAGCAGCTGATCGGATTGTGGCTGTCAGTAATATCACCAAGAGCATCATCGTGCAGCGCTACCAAATCCCTGCCGAAAAGGTGGAAGTCATCCATAACGCTATTGATGTCGACAGTTTTGGGCCATATGAATACGACCAAACGACGTATAAATACCTGGAAGAGCTGAAACGCGAGGGTTATACTATCGTCAGCACCGTCACGCGCTTTACAGTTCAAAAAGGCTTAACTCATTTTCTCAAGGCTGCCGCTCGTGCCTCTGAGAAATACGGCAAATTTGCTTTTTTACTGGCTGGAGATGGCGAACAGCGCAATGAACTGATGCGACTCAGTGCCGAGCTAGGCATTGCTGACAAAGTATTTTTCACCGGGTTTGTGCGCGGCAAACAGTGGCGCGATGCTTATAGCGTGTCTGATATCTTTGTGATGAGCTCGGTCAGCGAGCCATTTGGTCTGACTGCACTCGAGGCAGCGCACCACGACAACGCTCTCATCATCACCCGCCAATCTGGTGTCGGCGAAGTTCTCAGTAACGTCTTCCGCTATGAATTCTGGGATATCGACACACTGGCCGATCAGATGGTCGGTATCGCGACCTCTCCAGCCCTTGTGAGTGAGCTGACCCAGAATGTCAAGCGAGAGTATGACCGCATTTCGTGGCATGATGTCGCCATGCGCTGCATGGCGCTGTACAGCCATATGAAGAGCGGGGTAACATCGTGAGTCAACGCGGTATCACCCTCTATCTTCACGTCCATCAACCGTGGCGTGTGCGAAAATATAGCATTTTTGACACGGCTCACGCTCATGACTACTTCGACGAGCCATCAACTGACACCGATAGAAATAACGAGAAAGTACTACGAAAAGTAGCTGACAAGTCGTATCGCCCGATGAACGCATTGTTACTCAAGCTTCTACAGACTCATCCGGAGTTCAAAGTCTCCCTGAGTATTACTGGTACGTTTCTTGAACAGGCTCAGCGCTGGACGCCTGATGTTATCGAAAGCTTCCAGCGATTGGTTCAGACAGGTCGTGTCGAGATTGTGGCCGAAACCTATTACCATTCTCTGGCGTTCTTTTACAGTCGTGAAGAGTTTGTCCGCCAGGTGGAGCTGCACCGGGCCAAGATTAAAGAGCTGTTTGGTGTCGAGACGAGAGTGTTTCGTAACACCGAGCTTGCCTATAACAATGAGCTGGCTCAGTGGGCTGACGGTTATGGATTTAAGGGTATTTTGGCTGAAGGCTGGGATCCAGTGCTTGGTGGCAAAAGCCCAAATCGCGTCTACCAACCGACGGGAACCGAGAACATTGCTCTCCTCCTAAAAAATTATCGACTAAGCGATGATCTCGCCTTTCGTTTTAGCAACAAAGCCTGGGAGCAGTGGCCATTGTCATCAGACACCTACACTAGCTGGGCGAATGACTCACTAGGCGATGATGCGCTCGTGAACCTTTTTATGGACTACGAAACCTTCGGTGAGCATCAGTGGGCAGATACGGGAATTTTTACTTTCTTCGAAGAGTTTGTCAGTAAGTGGTTGTCGAACCCTGCCAATACTTTTTATACTGTCTCTGAGGCCATCGAGACTCATCGGCCAGTTGATGGGATCAGTATGCCGCAGACGATCACCTGGGCGGACACCGAGCGAGACTTAACTGCCTGGCTCGGTAATACGATGCAACAAGAGGCACTGCGCTATCTTTATGAGCTGGAGTCGGATATCCTGCGTACCAACGATCGACAGTTAATTGCTGATTGGCGGTCACTTCAAACTTCCGACCACGTCTACTACATGTGTACTAAATGGTTCACTGATGGTGATGTGCATGCCTACTTTAGTCCCTACGATTCACCGTATGACGCATTTCTCTACTTCATGAACGTCCTGCGCGACCTGCGCTACCGATTGCACGCCCATCACGGCACTGGAGGCCTGCATGGCTAGGCCGATCGTCCTCTCTAACGGCGAACTTCATGTCGGTATCAACCGCTTTGGTATGGTGCACGACTTCTATTACCCGTATGTAGGGCTCGAAAATCATTCGGCGGGCAAAGACCTCCGACACAAAGTCGGCGTGTGGGTTGATGGCAGCCTGAGCTGGCTCGATGACGGCGAATGGACATTTGTCTTTGGCTATCCTCACCTAGCACTCGTCGGGCACACCGTTGCTAAGAACGAACGACTGGGGATAGTAGTTGAATTCGACGACGTGGTCGATAGCGAAATCTGTGCGCTGCTTCGCAATATCCATGTGGTGAACCTTTGGGATCAAGAGCGTGATATTCGCTTGTTTATGCACCAAGCGTTCATCATCGGGGACTCTCGGAGTAATACCGATACGGTGCAGTATATCCCCGGCAGCGAAGCGATCCTGCACTACCGAGGACGACGAGCCTTTATTGTGTCGGGTGTGTATGAGAATCAACCATTTGACCAGTATACTGTGGGGCTGTTTGGCATTGAGGGGCATGACGGTACGTTTAGAGACGCCGAAGATGGTGAGCTGAGCTTTAACAATGTGGAACACGGGCGGGTCGATTCGACTATCCGATTCAAACTAACTATACCGCCACTAAGTTCGGTGCGTGTGCATTATTGGGTGACGGCAGGTAAGTCATTGCGTGAAGCCCTGGCGATTCATAAACAGATCAAAGAGCATGGCTTTTCAACTCGAATTAAGATTACGGCAGATTGGTGGCACGAATGGTTGGAGCCAGCGGTGCGAGTGGCAAAAAAGATTAGTCCAGAATACCAAGAGAGTTTTATCCAAAGTATTATGATTATCAAATCACAAATTGATAAGCGCGGTGCCATCATCGCCAGTACCGATACTAGTTTGTTGAATTATTCACGCGATGCCTACAGCTACTGCTGGCCACGCGACGGTGCCTATGCGCTCTGGCCGCTCATCCGGATTGGTTACACCGAAGAGGCGCTGCGGTTCTTCGACTTTTGTAGAAAAGGCCTCCATCCAAGCGGCTATTTGATGCATAAATATCGAGCAGATGGCGCGCTGGGGAGCAGTTGGCATCCTTACATTCAGGATGGTGAGACAGCGCCACCACTGCAAGAAGATGAAACAGCCCTCGTCTTGTTTGTGTTTGCTCAATTTTATAACCTTCATCCCGACACGGATGTGCTGGATGACTATTACCTCGATATGGTCGTGCCGATGGCGAATTTCCTGGCTGAATATGTGAATCATGAAACAGGATTGCCAAAACCAAGTTACGATCTGTGGGAACAGGTCTACTTAACGACAACCTACACTACGGCGACTGTCTATGCAGCCCTGGTAGCAGCAGCGGATCTCGCAGAGGTGATGAAGGACAACCAACGCTCGGTCAAATGGCGCTCGGCAGCCGATGATATCATGACAGCTGCACACAAGCACCTGTATAACCCCGAACGCAAATCGTTCTACAAAGGTATGACATACAAGGATGGGCAGCTTCATAAAGACGCCACGATTGACGTATCCAGTATTTTTGGGTCATTCCTCTTTGGTCTATTCCCGGCAGGAGGTGTTGAAATGATGAGTTCAGTCGAGACCGCTCGTGGACTATTCGGTATGGATACAGGCGCTCCAGGCTTGCCACGATTTGAAAACGATGAGTACCGACGGGATGACCCTAATATCACTGGCAATGTGTGGTTTATCACGACGCTCTGGCTAGCGCAATACTATATCGAGCACGATAAGTTAGAGGAAGCCAACGAGATACTCCGCTGGGTGCGCGACAACGTACAGTACAACACAATGCTCGGTGAGCAGATAAATCCTACGACGAATGAGGTGATTGCACCCGCCCCACTGACCTGGAGTCATGCCGAGTATATCTCGACGTTACTTGATACGATTACGGGATCGAAGAAATAAGATGAAAAGGATAATTACTCGCCTTCTCCCCCATAAACTACTGCTTCATCGAGCCAACAAACATGTCATTATGAATTTTGCCGAAACTGTCGGGCTAGTTTATTTCGGACATGTTAATCAGCGCGATGACGACGATCAGCTGATTCGCGGCCTCACCCTGTCGCACAATCACCGTGATGCTCATTATAGTGTTGGGTCGCTCTATAAATACGACGTGGCACTCGTTGAACGTACCGACACCATCAGATATCCTAATAAGCCCGCACATCAGCACCGCTGGCTCGTCATGCAGTTTGATCTACACACTGTACGCGATATTCCGCATGTCTTCCTCGGGCTTCATACCCATAGTGACGCCTTTTATGCCACTTTGTTTGCCAAATTCAGCACTCTACAGCGGGCGCCGCTTGGCACGTTTGGAATGTACGACCGATCATTTACTGATCGCTATGCTATCTACACCACACCAGCCGAATCGTTAACGGTAGAACGACTGTTCGACACCGAGACGACCAAGATTGTGGCACAACATTTCGGTACGCTGACGGTTGAGATCAGTGACGGCTGTCTGTATCTTTATTCAGAACATGCCCGCATCTCGAAACACCTCCTCGAGACAATGCTGCAAAATGGCATCTGGCTCGCCAAGCATATCGACGAGCGAGCGGCTCTCCTCTAATAAAAAACTCCGATCTGGTTGATCGGAGTTCTCTTGAACCTAGTTCTTGCGTTCTTTGACTTCGTTGCGTCCAAGACTCTTTTTTGTCTCGGTGTAGGTAGCATGTTTCCGAGCAATTGGGTCGTACTTCTTCAGCACGACTTTGTCGGTCGTGTTCTGGGTGTTCTTCGTGGTGTAGTAGGTACGGTGACCAGTCAAATCGCTGACGAGACCAACTAACTTCCGCTTTGTATTCTTCTTTGCCATTACTTACTCGCTTAAGATTGTTATTTCTAATTCCTACTTATTCTAGCAGCTTTTTTCGATAATTACTAGGGGTATTGACCACATCTACCCCGCTGAGTAAACCAAGTCAGCTTGCTGACTGTTTGCGAAGCGAAAGGAGAAACAACGAAAGACTTGTTCTATCTTTTGCTACTTGTTCGCAAAAGATGAGCAAGGCTGCAATGAGTTTCGACGTGGAGCCACGACTGGGATTTGAACCCAGGACCTCATCCTTACCATGGATGCGCTCTACCAACTGAGCTATCGCGGCATACCTCGAACGATTTTACCATATTGACTACTGATGAGCCAAATAAATATTTCGAATGTTCAGCGAATTCGAGCGCTCTTATTCATTGGTTAGTTTGCCGGCTTGAGCCTTGGCGCTCTCCAATGCAGAAACAACGTCGTCGTAGTCCATATTGAAGGCGTATGTTATCGCATCATCAAGATCGCTCATGTACCTAGTAACATCCCCGACGTCTCGACTCAATATACCCGTGGCTATCAAAAGACCGATTTGTGCTTTTGTGTATTCTTCCCCGTGTTGTTGGTTAACTACTTCTTCACCCACGACTTGGTAATGGCTACGAAGCTCCAAGACTTGTTCGGCCTCTCCCGCTAGGTAGGCATCACGAGCGGCATCCCTTAGTAATAGCAGTTCGGTAGTCTCCAAGAAGCCAAGCTCCTTGGGTAAGCTGTCAACCTGACTGTCTCCGGTCGCCTCACCAGCTCCCGGCGTGGTCGGTAGATGCTCTGGTATCTCTCCTGATTCCATATACTAATTATAGCATGTGTCAAAACATTGTGCTGCGCGTCGCTTCACGAACCTACGAAGTTTTGCCTTGAGCAAAACGCTTCGTAGGTTCAAATCAGCTCCTCTGCCAAAAAGAAGAGTCCCCCGAGGAGGACTTTTCTTTTTGGTGCCGGAAGTAGGACTCGAACCTACGAAGCCGAAGGCGGGAGATTTACAGTCTCCTGTGATTGCCACTACACGATTCCGGCGATATGGAGCCGCTTTACGGACTCGAACCGTAGACCTGCTGTTTACAAAACAGCTGCTCTAACCAACTGAGCTAAAGCGGCGTCAGTAGCTATTCTATCTTAAAAAGCGATGTTTTTCAAGGTGAATCTTCCCTGTTACATCACCACGCGGCGAGGTTGCTTGACGCGCTTTGGCTGCGCCTGAGGAATAATCATTTTAGCAACTTTGTTACGAAGTTCCAATGAGATTTCAGTTTGACCGGTTCGTTCGTAGGCATCGGCCAAGATGGTTAGAGTTTGAGGGATCGGATCTATCTCAACAGCCCGCTCCAGTGCCGTAATCATCTTGCGGTCTTGGCCAAGCTTCTCTTGCACTTTTGCGTAAGCGATGTGGCGTGCTGAGATACCCTCTTCCATAGACAGGGCTTGCTCGAAAGCGAGACCCGCCTTAGTGTAGTCCTTTGTTTCATAGTAGATTAAGCCGACGTTATGCAGGCTGCTGGCACTCGGCTCAAGACTTTGGGCAATCTCAAAACATTCGATCGCATCTTTAAATGCCTTCTGTTTGGCGTAGAGGATACCAAGACGATTGTAAGCGGTGGCGTTACGCTCGTCGACACGCAGAATGGTCAGGAGGGCTTTTTCGGCACGCAGATACTTCTTGTCACGAATCGACTCTTGAGCTACAGCCCAGAGTTGATCGAGTTTTTCAGAAATCTTCTGCGGCAAATCGGTCGCAACCTCATCCAGTGTTTGACGGCTCATGATGACCCAAAAGCCAAATGCCGCTACGAGGAGTAGTCCTATCATATACTCTTCATTATACCACAAGCTGGGTGAGCGTCAGGCGCACGTTGCCGTTCATTTTGAGCCGTTCACTGGCTGTAAGCAGCTTATCGAGCTGCAAAATTAGTGATTTCTGCGGGTGTTGGCTGAGGCTTCGCCGTGTCATTCGAATCGCCGCATCAAGCAGCTGCTGTGCCCTGACGCGGTTGTCTTTATAACTGTTGATGGTGAGTAGCCTTTCATACGGTTGAGCCTGGAGGAGATCTCGGGCATCTTTCATGCGCTGAGCAGCTTCGTTGAAGTATTCCTCGTCAGCTACCAGCCGAGCAAGTTCTTGGGGCAATCCTTCGGCAATGTAAAGGAGTTGTCGTCGCACCACTTCGTCAGCTATACCCATGTCTGTGAGGTAGCGATCGGACTGTTCACGCGTGATAGATGGAATGACGTGGTGCTGAACGCGTGATCGAATAGTTGGTAGTAGCACGTCAGGTCGCGACGAGGTCAGAATGAAGTGAATCGATACATTTGGCTCTTCAAGTAGCTTCAAGAACGCACCCTGGGCACTGGTAGTCATGGCATCGGCTTGGTCGACGATCACATACTGTCGCTCGACTGACTTAGAACGAGTAGTTTCGTATAATTGACGAATCGCTTCGGTTGAAATAGGTCGTGAAGCTTTAGCGTCATCCGGTGAGACTACCGTCACCTGGTTCCCGTTTGCAATCTTGTGCGCCACATCGAGGAGTCCAATGCCTTCGATTCCCGAGATGAGCAGCGATTGCGGACTGCTGAGCTGAAGTTGAGCGATCAATGTCTCGGTGTCAGCGTGAACCAGGCTCATATTACAAAGCAGCCTCTGGGAACTGAGCGATGAACGCTGATGGGATTGGGGCTTCGAACACGCGTCGATCTCCAGTTGGAATCGTGACCTCTAGACGGTAAGCGTGCAGATACATCCTATCGGCTGGTTTGCCATAGACTTTGTCACCATGGATTGGTGCGCCGATATAGGCCAGGTGGACACGTAGCTGGTGAGTACGCCCTGTTTCTGGCTTCAAAATGACGAGGCTTTGATTGCCCTTAGTGGCAATTACTTCGTAGTTAGTCTGAGCCGACTTACCTTTTATATCAGCACGAAATGTACTCGGTGCAGATGGGTTACGGGCGATCGGGAGATCAATACGAGCCTCAGCTTGCGATAGAATCCCATCGGCAATGGCAAGATAGGTTTTTTTGGTCTTGCGATCGGCAAATTGCTTCTGAAGTAATTTAGCTGTCTCTTCGTTCTTGGCACCGATCATCACCCCACTGGTGTCTCGATCGAGGCGGTGGACGATACCAGGACGGTTGCCATCGAGCTGATAGGTCACGAAACGACGGAAGAAATCTGCCACAGTGAACTCATCATTCAATGCCCCCTTGGAGTGTGTCAGAACGCCGACTGGCTTATTGATCACGATGACATTGTCATCTTCGTAGATAATCGGCAGCGTCTGATCACTAAAATCCGTAGCCTCGGGCACATTAATCTCAACCCCGTCGTGTTCGCTAATGTCGTACTTGGTCGATGTCTGTACCTCACCATTGACCTTGATATGCCCGGCTTTGATATGTTTTTGCCAGGTACTGCGCGAGAAATCAGGGTTACGCTCGGTGAGCCACAGGTCAAGCCGGTGTTTGGTATTGGCGACCGCATACAGATAGACGTCCTTGCCCTTAAACGGTAGGCCGTAGGTTGTCAGGTCGTCATTAGGATTGGCGATGACCATGCCAGTGATTTCCGGCTTGTCGCTATGAATTTGATCGGTGATATAGACAATGTCATCTTCGGCCGAATCATCGTAGAGCACATAATATCGCTGCTTGTTAAAACGAAATGATACCAACGTATTTAACGGGCCAGGGTTGCTAATATGAACTTGTTCGATGTGCCGTGGCACATTATCATCACCGGCAATTTTAAATTTTCTGAGGATCCCTAAAACATCTGAACTTGTAACTTTTACCATTAATCCTCCTTCGGACGAAGGCCGACGGCTCGCTGAGCACGCAGCAGGGTTTGGTTGGCCTGGAGCCGCATGGCCGTCTCTGATGTTTCGAGTTTGGTGAGGATCTGATCGTCGCTAACTGAGGCAAGTCGCAGCTGGAAATCGATCAGGAAAGCTTTGACCTCTTCGGCTACGACTGCCTTGAAGTCACCGTAGCTTGATTGTCCTTCAAATTCAGCAATCGTCTCAGCGCGTGGCCTACTGCGCAGTAGTGATAGGATTTCGAGTAAGTTGCTAATACCTGGCTGGTTAGCTTTGTCAAAGTGGATTGCGGCCTTATCATCAGTGGTAGCGCTCATCACCTTTTTGGCAGCCGCGTCAGGATCGTCACCGAGGAAAATAACACCACGGCCGCTATCGTCCGACTTGCTCATCTTTTTGGTAGGATCGATTAGGTCTTTGATACGCAGCCCCTGATCGTTTCCGAAGAATTCATGTTGTTTCGCGACAGGCTCTGGCACGGCGAAGATATCGCCAAAGCGCTTATTCATGCGTTCTGCGATGTCGCGGGTGAACTCAAGGTGTTGTGACTGGTCATCACCAACGGGTACGTACTGCGCGCCGTAGAGAAGGATGTCGCCCGCCATAAGAACTGGATAGTTAAATAAGCCTGCTGTGACTTCTTGTCCTCTGGCGTCCCAGGCAGCTATGAGTGAGCCGTTCGCGTCTAGCAACTTTCCTGTAAAATCAGATTGCAGAATGCCACGCCCCTTATCTTTAAATTGAGTCATACGCGCCAGTGCACCAAAGCCAGTGAAGCAATCGAGGATCCAGGTCAGCTCGCTATGCGCCGAGATCTGACTTTGCCTGTAAAGATAAATATTCTCGCTATCAACCGGCAAGCCGGCAGCGACAAACAGTCGTGCGTTATGAAGAATCTGTTCGTACAATTGCGCGTGATCAATCGGTGTTGTGAAGCTATGAAGATCAGGAATAAACATATTAATCTGATACTCATCAGACTTGGTCTTCGCCATATCGATGATAGGTAAAATACCACCAAAGTAATTACCGAGCGTTAGGTCGTTGTTGGCACGAATGCCAGTCAGGATTACAGGTTTACTCATTAGATGTATTATAGCCTATTTTACGTCCGTTGTCTCTTTGATTGAGCGCACCACTGCAGGCACGAAGAGTCCCGTTACTTCGTGGGCGGCAACGATCGTCCTGAGCTGGATATTGGGCCTGTTTTTGGCTATCAATCGCAAGTTCTTTCCAACTACAAACGGATCGAGCGTGCCTTTGATAATTTTGACGGGCATACGGAGCTTTTGGACATCATGGAGTGAAGTTTGATTGATAATCATCGCCTCGAGCGCGGCCATGAAACTGTCGACGTTTTCTTCTGTCAGATTGAATGATTTGTTGATGAGGTTATATCTCGCTGCAAATGCAGCAAGTCTCATGAATTGCTCCGGGTAGGCACGTATAGATGCATAGAGGCGCCGCAGTACCTTGTCGCTTCGCGGTAACAGAGTCTTGACGTCATCAATCTGGTAGAATGGCGGACTACAAAGGATGAGTGACTTCACGAGCAATGGATAGCGTTTTGCCATCTCCACAGCCACCAGCGCACCCAGGGAGTGACCTACCACGACAATTGGCCCTGTCAGACGTAATTTGAATAGCGTGGCTAACACGGAGTTGGCCTGCGTTTTCGCATTGTAGAGTGCCCAGCTTGGATGTGGTGAATCCCCAAAGCCAAGAAGATCGATGGTGATGACGCGAATATCGCTCGGCAGATGCGCAATTACCTCACTCCATGCATCGCCTGAGTTACCAATGCCGTGAATGAATAGAACCGTGGCTCGTGGCTTCTTAGGGCGTTGATTGTGGCGCACATTGAGGGTATATGGCACTTTGAGCCATTTGTGAATGAATGTGTCGAGCATTCTCTCTAGTATAGACCATACAAAAACATCCCGCACTGATGTACGGGATGTTTTTTTGGGTGAAGTCGAATTAACGCTTCGAGAACTGTTCACGTTTACGTGCTGAGCGAAGACCGTATTTCTTACGTTCTTTCTCGCGTGGATCACGCTTCAAAAACTCGGCTTTTTTCAGCGTCGAACGTAGGTCGGCGTGACCAACGGTGATTGCTTTAGCAATCGCCAGCTTGATCGCGTCGACTTGACCTGACAAACCGCCACCTTTAACTTTGATAGTGATATCAAAGTCTTTTTGCATATTAACGAGGGCTAGTGGATCAGTGATCTCAGCTAGCAGCGTTTTGTTTTCAGACAAGTACTCGCTCGCAGGCTTGTCATTAATGGTCAGGTTGCCCTTACCTTTGTACAAACGTGCACGTGCTGTAGCAGCTTTGCGTCGTCCGAGGCCGTAAAAGTATTTAGATTCAGCCATATTATTTAACCTCTACTTTCTCTGGAGTTTGGGCAGTATGAGAGTGGTCGCTGCCAGCAAAGACACGCAGACGCTTCATACGCTCACTCGAGAGCTTATTTTTCGGAAGCATGCCTTTGACGGCAAGTTCGATGAGTCGCTCTGGGTACTTTTCGCGGACTTCAGCCACGGTTGCGTCCTTGATACCACCAGGGAAACCACTATGTCGGTAATACTTCTTGTCGTTTTCTTTGTTACCGGTAAAGACAGCGTCTTTAGCGTTAATGACGATAACATAGTCACCACCATCAATGTGGGCAGTAAAGGTCGGCTTGTACTTACCGGTCAGGTAAGTAGCGATCTTCGTGGCGATGCGACCAACCGGTGCTTCTGAAGCATCAATCAAGATCCAGCGCCGTGAAACTTCACTAGGCTTTTGTGAGTAGGTTTTTGCATTAACCATTACGCTTTCACCTCTTTCTTAGGGATGCTCTTGAGCTCATCAACGAATGAGACAGTGGCAAGTTGCGCGCCGTCACCAGTTCGCATGCGAGTCCTGAGGACGCGGACGTGGCCACTGTTACGACCGGTGAGTTGCGGTGCAATCTCATCAACCAGCTTAAAGGCAGCTGCTTGGGTAGAAAGCTTGGCAATCACTTGTCGGCGGCTAGCCAGGTCACCCTTTTTAGCTTTTGTAATCACTTTTTCGATGTAGCGAGCGGTCTCTTTGGCTTTTGGCAATGTTGTCTCAATCTTGCCATATTCAACAAGACTGGTCGCCAGACCCTTCAAGAGTGCTCGTCGTTGGTCGCGTTCGCGGCCAAACTTACGTCCTTTATATCCGTGTCGATGCATCTTACAGCTCCAGCTCCGCTAGCTTATCTTTCACTTCGTCGAGTGCTTTTGAACCAAAGCCCTTGAGCTCACGAAGGTCTTGTTCGCTCAATGTCACGAGGTCGTGAACAGTGCGAATTTCGTTGTTGATCAGCGCGTTGGCTGTTCGTGCCGTTAGGTTTAGGTCCTCGATAGGCGTGTTCAGCTCATTCGTCTCTGCTTCATCAGCTTGGCCGAGTGCAGGAGCCGCTTCAACAGTCGTGCTGCCAGCGAGGGCTGAGTACTGGTTAACCAGGATAGCTGCAGCTTCTTCGAAGGCTTCACGAGGGCTCAGTGAACCGTCGGTTTCAATGTTAACAGATAGTTTATCGAGGTTTGTCTCACGACCGACACGAGTACCTGCCACCTTATAGCGGACACGGAGGACTGGTGTAAAGACGGCGTCGAGGGCAATCATGTCGCTGTGAAGGCGTGAGTCGCTTGATTCTTCAATCGTGCGGTACCCGCGTCCAGCTTCGGCGACGAAGTCAATAACGACTGATTTCTTCGGGTCATCAATGGTAGCGATAATTTGTTCTGGGTTGATAACATCAACATCAGCGGTTGTTTTGATATCACCGGCTGTAATAACACCAGCGCCTTTTTTCTCAAGACGAAGTTCGACTGGCTCGTCAGTGTGGACGTTCAGGCGAACATTCTTAAGATTAAGCATGATATCAACAACATCTTCTTTAACACCAGCTACTGTAGTGAACTCGTGTGTTGCTCCTTCGATACGGAAGGCAACGATAGAACCACCACGAACACTTGAGAGTAGAACGCGACGAAGGCTATTGCCGAGTGTGTTGCCGTATCCAGCGTGGAGGGGCTCAATAACGAACGTAGCACTTGTGTTGCTGTGCTCTTCGACGTTCGCCAGTGCTGGATTGTGAATAACTTTTGACATATATGTAGGCTCCTTACCCTTTATCGTGAGTAATACTCAACAATTAGTTGTTCGTTAATATCGGCTTCGGCTTCTTCGCGCTTTGGAACTCCGGTCACGCTAATTTTCAGCTTCTTGTGATCGCTCTTGATCCAGCCAAGGGGACCTTGGACAGAATCATTTACGATGTCGTCAATTTGCGAAAAGTAGCCAGACTTGATGCTCTTAGGGCGAACTTCGAGTTCGTCACCGGGCTTGAGGCGGATTGATGGAATATCAACACGTGTGCCATTTAGTAGGAAGTGTCCATGACCAACCAGCTGACGAGCAGCTCGGCGGCTTGTGGCAAAACCAGCGCGGTACACAGCATTGTCCATGCGGAGCTCCAGGAGCTGCAGGAGGTTTTCACCAGTCAGGCCTTCGCGGCGACCAGCTTCATCCATTAAACGTGCGAATTGCTTTTCAAGTAGGCCATACAGACGCCGAACTTTTTGCTTTTCACGAAGTTGTGTTGCGTATAGACTCTGTTTACCCTGACGACCACCACCGTGCTGACCGGGAATACCAGATTTCTTTGCCATGATCTTGTGCGCTTTTGGATGCAGCGCATACCCTTCACGACGGCTCTGTTTAACAATAGGAGATGTATCTCGTGCCATTACTAGACCCTCCGTGCTTTCTTTGGACGAACGCCACCATGTGGAACGCCTGTTACATCTTTGATGCTCTCGACAGTGATATCAAATGCACCAAGTGCACGAATCGCTGCGTCACGGCCTAGGCCAACACCTTTAACGAAGACGTCGACGGCTTTCATGCCGTGCAGTGACTGAACGTTTTCAGATGCTTTTTCGCTGGCGATTTGGGCAGCATAGGCGGTGCCTTTTTTGCTACCACGGAAACCACAGGCACCAGCACTGCTGGCGGCGAGAACGTTACCCTTTTTATCGGTAAACGTGATTATAGTGTTATTAAATGTTGCTTGGATGTGCAGCTGACCAGCAGGAACTGATCGGCGCTGTTTCTTACGAGTTGTTTTAGTTGTCGTTGTTGCTTCAGCCATATATCAAGTTCCTTTCTACGTCTTAGACGCTGCTTTTTTCTGTGTGCCACCAACTGCTACGGCGCGTCCCTTACGAGTTCGTGCATTCGTTCGAGTACGCTGGCCGTTAACCGGGAGACCTGCTTTATGGCGAAGTCCGCGGTAGGCGCCCACATCTTTAAGTCGTTTAATATTGTTGGTAACGAGACGTTGGAGATCGCCTTCGACGGTGTAATTTTTGTCAATTACCTCGCGAAGTCGTTGTTCTTCAGCCTCGGTGAGATCTTTCACCCGAGTGGTCGGCTCAATTGCTGCCGCCGCAAGGATGTCTCGAGCAAATGTCGGACCAACACCATAAATATAGGTGAGAGCCACGTGCACTTGTTTTTCTGAAGGGATGGTTACCCCTGCAATTCGAGCCATGCTTAACCCTGCCTTTGCTTGTTCTTAGGTTTTTTCTTGTTGATGACGCGGAGTACGCCTTTACGGCGAACTATTTGGTCATCGGGACTGATTTTCTTGACACTCGCACGAACTTTCATGAGCGCTTAGTACTCTCTCGGTCAAACCCGTTTAATTTAATTTCCTGCAGACACCCTAGGGGTCTGCTCGTCTTTCATGCGGAAGCTGATTCTGCCCTTCGTAAGATCGTAAGGGGTCAACTCAACTTCCACCCAATCGCCGGGAACAAGTCGGATATAGTGCTTGCGCATTTTACCTGAAATGTGGGCAATAATACTATGGCCATTCTCGAGTTCTACCTTGAACTGAGTATTAGGCAGTGCTTCCACCACCTTTCCTTTCAGTTTGATTACTTCCTTTTGACTAGCCATAGATAACAGTAGTTCATTATACATGAATTGTACTCTGCTCGCAAGCATTTTTGAGAATTACATTCGTGTCTCTACCAGCACGAATGCTTTATTGATACTCCTATTGTAGCGTAGTGTATAAATTCGTCAAGTCTTACTGATCGCTTATAGTGGCTCGGAGCATAACGCGCTGGTCGAATTGCTGAATCTTTGGTACCCAATTGCCAGCGGTGGTGATGAGGCTGAGACCTTCTTTGTCATCATCAATCGGCAACATCATCTGTTTCATGCCCGTGGTATTAACTTCGTCAAGTGACATCAGGTTATTCTCTACCACGCTATATGTAAATTTCTTGCCGTCGCCGCGCTCAATCGTAATCTTGTCGCCAGACTGAAGCGTACCGAGCTTTGTGAACGCGCCAGTTTTATCGGCACCACCACTGTGTCCATCAATCAGCACTGCGCCATAGCCTTGACCTGGAGCAGCGCTTTTCTCGTACCAACCAGTGTCGTGGATGTTTTTGGGCATATCTATCAGGTTATTTGCGTTCAAGCCAATCTTTTGCACTCGAATGTGTTCTATACCAAGTTTAGGGATAGAGATGTATCGAGGATGCGTCGCTGGAACCGTGTAGCTATCAATGCTTACTTGAGAGACATCAGACTCATTAACTCGAGGATCAGCGGATGCAATAGGAAGTGGGATTGGTGGCATTTCACCTGTGGTATACCATTTGTAAGCATACCAACCGCTCACCGCCAGAAGAGCCACGAAAAGAAGTACAAAGAACCATCGCCATAGGTGAAATTCCCGTTTTTCTTTTATTTCAAGTCCCGCCATAGCCTCTTTCGTATCTTATTTATAGTCGTCGTACGTTACCATGAGTGCACGCGAATTGATTTGACGGAGTGATTCAAGCCCAACTGAGACAACAATCAAAAGTCCCGTACCACCAATAGCCAGGTTGGCACTCTGTAGACCGGTAAGGTTATACATGAGATATTCGACCGCAAACGGCAATACAGCGATGACACCAAGTACGAGTGAGCCGAATAAGATCAATCGATTCATGGTTTGGCTGAGATATTTTTCGGTCTGTTCTCCGGGTCGTACGCCATCGATAAAGCCACCTTGTTTTTGCAAGTTTTCAGCAATCTCATTGCTGTTAAACACAATCCCGGTGTAGAAGTACGTGAAGAGAATCACCAGGATAAAGTACATAGCCGGGTAGATAAAGGCTTCCATGGTCGTCCCTGTAAATTGTCCTGGATTCGGTGTCTGGAACCAGGTGATGAGCTTATCGGCAAAAGCAATGTAGTTTGGGTTTTGCGTCGCCTTAAGCACCTGACCAATGAAGGCCGGGAGTGACAAGAAGGCGACCGCGAAGATAACTGGGATCACACCAGCTGCAATGAGCTTCATCGGTAGAATGCTTTTAACACCACCGTAGTTACTATTGCCCTGGACGCGCTTGGCATAGTTGATCGTTACTACGCGTTGGGCTTCATTGATCTTGACGAGCAGGTATAGCACTATAAGCGATATAGCCGCCAGAGCTAATGCTACCCCGAACATCATCGGACTGACTGGCACCGTGAACCAGCCAAATACACTGAGAGCGCCGTCTTTTGTGTCGAAAACGGATTGCGTTAACGTGGCCAAAGTCGACGGCAACTGGCTAATAATACCGGCAAAAATAAGCAGACTCAGACCATTGCCGATACCCTGTTCGGTCATCAGCTCACCAAGCCACATCAGCAGCATAGCACCCGCAGTCATAGCCGAGATGGCCACGATCCATTCCACGGGTGTCGTTTCCCCAAGAGTCGTTGTGTTACCAGCCAGGACGCTTTGCCGCAGGATGTAGATAAAAGCGATCGATTGCACGACGGCTAGAGGCAGGGCGATCATACGCGTCCACTGCTGGATTTTGCGTCGTCCCGATTCACCGTCTTTATGGAGCTCTTCGAGCTTAGGAATAGCCTTAGTCAGCAGCTGCGTGATAATACTAGCCGTAATGAATGGGCTCAGTCCTACCAGTACAATCGAGAAGCTAGCGAGTGCACCACCAGAGAGGAGGTTTAAGAACCCACCAAAGTCTGTCCCGCTCACGACGCTGTTAATGACTTCTTTCAGCTTGGTTGGCTCGGCCAGCGGCACTGGAATATGTGCTAGGAAGCGGTACACAACGACGATACCGAGCACAATCAACAGACGTTTCTGCATGTCTTTATTCTTGAATGATTTAAAGATTGTTTTCCAGTTCATTGGTAATTCTGCCCTATTCTTTGAATTTTATTGCTACCACCCGTAGCACAATACTTTACATATTATACTATAGATTGCTCTTGTTCTTTGGTAAAGAACAAAGAAAAAGACCCTTTCGGGCCTCATCTCTTAATCCAAAGACGGATTACTTATCAGCTTTTTCAGCTTCTTTTGTGCTCTTTTTGAGCGGAGTCGGTACCTTTTCAAATGCGCCACCAGCTTTTGTAACGGCTGCTTGAACACTTTTTGAGGCGCCTTGCACCTTGAGGGTGACTTTTTCAGTCAATTCACCACGTGCGATCACCTTGACAGTGTGAAACGGTGTTGAAACGTAACCCTGCTCAAATAACGTAAAGTTATCTGCTGTCTTACCCTTAAATGCGTTGAGGTGGTCAAGGTAGACCACTTGCGCAGGGGTGCGCAAGCTCTTAAAGCCGCGATGTTTTGGTACAGCTTGCACCAATGCTCGTTGGCCACCTTGGAACGTGGCACGAAGTTTCTTACCAGTACGTGAACCCTGTCCCTTGGTACCACGACCAGCGGTTTTACCACCACCGGCGGCAATACCGCGACCGACGCGTTTCTTGTCTTTATTTGCTGTGACCTGGAGTTCATTGTATTTCATTACTTTGTCTCCTCTTCAGCGGCTTCCTTTTTCACGGGAGCTTTCTTCTTCGGCGTATTAAGCCATTCGCTTCGGGGAACAAGTGTCTTCAACGCTTCGATTGTTGCGTAGGCGATGTTAACCTTGTTGGTGCTACCAAGAGACTTCGACAGCAAGTTGTGAATACCTGTCACGCCAATGATCTGACGCACCACACCACCGGCAATAACACCGGTACCAGGCGCTGCTGGCTTGATGAGGACACGAGCACCTGATAGCTTGACTTCAGCATCGTGTGGGATCGTGTTGTTGAGCACCGGAATGGTAATCATATTCTTCTTTGCAACATCAGTAGCTTTGGCGATAGCGGCTTGGACATCTCCGCCCTTTGAGACACCGACACCAACTTTATCTTTCTTGTTGCCAACGACGACGAGGGCTTTAAAGCGGAAACGGCGTCCACCTTTTACCACACGAGCCACACGGTCGATGTTAATGACTACTTCTTCAAACTCTTTTGGCGCTTCTGGGGCTGCCTCGCGTCGGCGAGGAGCACGGCTTCGTTCAGCGGTTTGTTCTGCCATATTAAAACTCCAATCCTTCTTTGCGGGCAGCATTAGCCAGTGACTTCAGCCGACCAGCATACTGGCGGCCGTTACGATCAAATACTACCTTAGTTATTTTTGCCTTCTTGGCTTTCTTCGCGATATCAATACCGACAACAGCGGCTTTTTCGATCATCGTACCGGTTGCTTTGGTACCAACCGTTGTGGCAGCCGCGATGGTGCGCTGCTTTTCGTCATCAATCAGCTGTGCATTGATGTGAAGATTACTAATAGTCACCGTCAGACGAGGTCGAGCAGCGGTACCCGTAATCTTTGCGCGGACACGCTTCTTGCGAAGAGTCTTGTTGAGTTGTTTTTTATGTGCAACAGCCATGATTACTTACCAGCCTTTCCAGCTTTTCGAAGCACAACTTCGTCAGTATATTTAATTCCCTTACCCTTGTACGGTTCAGGTTTCTTAAGTGCACGGATTTCGGCGGCAACTTGACCGACTTGTTGTTTGTCGATACCACTCACGGTGATCGTCATTTTCTCAACTGCCAGTGTTACACCAGCCGGTGCTTCGTATTTGACAGGATGAGAGAAACCGAGCTGCATGTCGATAGCCTGACCGCCACCATTAACACGGAAGCCGACACCATTTACTTCAAGTTTCTTTTCAAATTCCTTTACAACACCATCAACGGCGTTATTCAGGAGGGCACGCTGCAGGCCGTGTTGGGCCTTGGCGATCCGTTCGTCATCTTTACGCGCGACGATCGCTTGGGTACCTTCTAGGGTAACCGTCACGTCGCTCAGATGCGGCACTGTCAGTTCGCCTTTTGGCCCTTTGACAGTAATAACATCTGAGTCAACCGTGATTGTCACACCGGTGGGTACGTCAATTGGTAGTTTTCCGATTCGACTCATATTATTTTCCTTCCTTATTTTCTTCAAAAACATTTACACCACTGCGTTCAATGCCGTGTTCTCGGTCATCCCGATGGAGAACATCATCGGCTAGAGAACGGAGCTCAAGCCCAAAACGAGTTCCTTCTCCAGCCTCAATCGCTCGTTTGCCGGCATCAATGACATCTCGTAGTGCCTCGTTTAGCACGTCTTTCGAGTCATTTTTGCGTTCAACCTGTGGTGCATGTTCATCCATACTAATATACCTTCAGTAGTAACTCACCACCGAGTCGCTGTTTGACAGCTTCTCGACCAGTGATCACGCCTTTACTGGTACTGACGAGCACGAGGCCACGTCCGCTCTTTACCTTCGGGATGTCGTTGGCACTGACGTACACACGGCGTCCAGGTTTTGAAAGACGAGTTAGTTCAGTAAAGGTACTGTTTTCGCCAGGCCTATTGATCGTGATGACCAATGTATCGCGTGGTTTACCGGCTTCGGTTTTCACTTCAGCTAAGTAGTTGTTTTTCTTGAGTTGTTCAGCGACAACCTTCTTGAGCTTGCTGCTCGGTACGCGGACTTCGGTTTTGCCAACCATAGCCGCGTTACGAATACGGGTCAGAAGGTCGGCGATTGGGTCAGTTGATTGTAGTGACATAGTCTATTCCTTCCTTCTTACCAGCTACTCTTCGTGACGCCTGGGATTTCACCCTTTGAGGCTTTTTCACGGAAGTTAATACGATTCAATCCGAAGCGGCGCATGTACCCGCGAGGTCGGCCATGAAGTACATCACGGTTCTTCCAGCGGCTTGGGCTACTGTTTCGGGGTAATTTCTGAAGACCGTCTTGGTCACCAAGCTCTTTGAGTTCGGTACGCTTGGCTGCATACTTCAGGATCATTTTTTTGCGTTTTTCGTCTCGTGCGACAGCAGATTTCTTAGCCATTACCGTTGGCCTCCTTCTTTTTCAAATGGTAGTCCAAACTTTTCAAGAAGTGCCTTAGAATGGGCGGGATCTTCGTTGCGGATGACAAACGTAATCTGTAGGCCGTGAACCACTTGGGTTTCTTCGAACGAAAGTTCTGGGAAAATCGATTGTTCGGTTACGCCGAGGCTATAGTTGCCTGAAGCGTCAAAGGCTTTGTTAGAAATACCGTGAAAGTCACGCACACGAGGCAGTGATATACTCACGAAACGGTCGAGGAATTCGTACATACGAGCTCCACGCAGTGTGACACGTGTTCCGATTGGGCTGCCCATGTTAGCACGGATTTTGAATCCAGCGATGGATTTCTTCGCCAGGATCTGCACCGGAGCTTGTCCGGTTACTTTTGTGAGGGTGTTGACGACAATCTCTTGGTAGCGCTTGTCGTCTTTGTTTTTACCGGTTCCTACGCTGACTACAATTTTCTCTAAGCGCGGTACTTCGTGTACGTTGCCCAGAGTTAGTTCGGCTTGTAGTTCCTTGGTGTACTGCGAAGTATACAAGGCTTTCAGGCGAGGAGCGGCAATAGGTGCGGTTTTAACCATTACTTAATCTCCTTGTTCTTTGCTTGACGAGCCAGGCGAACCTTGACGCCGTCAGCGTTCTTTACGTAGCCGATACGGCTCGTTTTACTTGTTTTTTCATCAATCACCAGAGCAACTTTGTGAAGAGGTGTACCGACGTGAACGTCTTTGTGACCACCCCGTGGATTGAGCTGGGTTGGCTTAACGTGACGGTGCTTAGTACCGACACCTTCGATCAAAACGGCGTTCTTTTTCGTCAGAACAGCCAGTACTTTACCCGTAGTGCCTTTATTGCTGCCGCTGATAATCTTGACGGTGTCATCTTTTTGAATACGACGAGTCATACTAGAGTACCTCCGGAGCTAGGCTGATGATCTTGGCGTAGCCCATGTCACGCAGTTCGCGGGGCACAGGACCAAACACACGAGTCGCCTTTGGTGTTTTGTCATCGTTGATGATCACAGCAGCGTTGTCATCGAAGCTGATGGTGCTCCCATCCTTACGACGAATCTGATTGCGGGTACGAACGATGACTGCCTTAACGACAGATTTTCGCTTTACTGTTCCCGTCGGGTTAGCTTCCTTAACGGTTGCTACAATTAGATCACCCACGTGGGCGTAACGACGACGGGTGCCACCAAGAACACGGATACAAAGAATTTCCTTTGCACCGCTGTTATCGGTTACTTTAAGACGAGTTTCTTGCTGAATCATTACGCTTCAACCTCCGTCTCCTTCAATTCGATGCTACCACGAGATTTCTCATGGATGGTATCGAGCTTGAAGCTCTTCGTCTTTGAAATTGGGCGGGTCTCTGAAATAGTGACCTTATCGCCAATTCCGGCTTCATTGTTTTCATCGTGAGCAGTGTACTTACGCGAAACAGAATACTGTTTCTTATAAATAGGGTGAGTCTCACGACTAGTCACAGTGATGGTAATTGTCTTATCGCGAACATCCGATGTCACGATACCAGTCAATGTCTTGGCCATATTATTTACTCTCCTTCTTTGCCGTCAGCTCAATTGCTCGGATAGCAGTGTGCAGGCGGGCAATATCTTTACGTAGGCCCGTAATGACTCGTGGGTTCACGAGTTCACCCGAGGCGTTGGAACGCTTGGCTTCAAGTTGATCAGTGATCTTTGTTTGAAGTTCAGCTTGTAGCTGATCAATAGTCTTTATTTCATCAGCCTTCTTGGCGGTTGTCTTCTTGGTTGTTTTTGCAGCAGCCATGATTAAGCCTCCTCTCGCTTGATGAATTTAGTTCGAACCGGCAGCTTGTGGGCAGCCAGACGCATTGCTTCGCGGGCAACTTCTTCGGTTACGCCCTTCATTTCGAATAGTACGGTGCCGGCTTTTACCTTGGCAACGAAGAATTCAGGGTTTCCCTTGCCACCACCCATCTTGAGACCAAGCGGCTTTCGGGTGACGGGGATGTGTGGGAAGATACGAATCCAAATCTTACCACCACGTTTGATGTGACGGGTCATTGCTTGACGCGCTGATTCAATCTGACGTGAGGTAATGTCGTTGTTACCTTGTGATTGGAGAGCGAAGTCACCAAAAGCGATGTAGTTACCACGAGTGGCCACACCATTGTTTTTACCTTTGCGAACTTTTCGATACTTGGTTTTCTTAGGAAGTAACATTACCGATCCGCCCTTTCACCTTTGTAGATCCATACCTTTACACCGACAATGCCAGCGCCAGGCAACGTTGCCCGGGTACTATGGAAGTCGATGTCAGCACGCAGAGTATGCAGTGGTACTGAACCTTCAATAATTTTCTCGCGACGCGCCATCTCAGCATTATTGAGCCGTCCGGCAACCTGGATACGAATACCCTTGGCACCAGCGTTCATAGTGTTGAGTGCCGACATCTTGGTCGCACGACGGAAGTTAATACGTCGTTCTAGTTGACGAGCGATGTTCTCAGCCACAAGCTTAGCAGCCAGTTCTGGTCGCTTCACCTCTTCAATGTTGATACGAACTGGCAAGCTAGCGAGCTTTTCAATCTGAGTTTTGAGCTCAGTGACACCAGCACCACCGCGACCAATCACCACACCAGCTTTAGCGGTGTGAATAGTAACCGTAATGAGGTTAGCGGAACGCTCGATCTCAATGCGGTTAATGGTCGGACGAGACGAGAACTTCTTTTCAATCAGTTCACGAATATGAATGTCTTCCGCCAGCCACTTAGCAAAATCTTTTTTACCAGCGAACCAACGTGAGTCCCAGTTCTTATGAACTTGGAGGCGGAAGCTAATTGGGTTTACTTTTTGGCCCATATTATTTTTCCTCCTTGGTTACAGTTTTTTCGCTAGCAGGTTTCGCTGCTGGCTTCTTCTTTGGCTTTTCGGTACCACTGACTTCAACCAGAATGTTAGACGATTTCTTCTCAAATGGAAGCGCTCGGCCACGTGAAGCTGGTTTAAAGCGTCGCAAACGAGTACCGGTAGTGACGGATAGTGTTGAAATTACTAACGTTTTCCCGTCAAGCCCGTGATTGTTGATCGCATTAGCTTTGGCACTCTCGATAGCCTTTTTGACCGGTTCAGCCGCCCGGCGAGGGACGTGCTCAAGGATAACAAGTGCATCCGCAACGGTTCGATTGCGCACCAAAGTAGCCACAATTGAAACCTTTCGTGGTGTCTGATCGACACCCTTCGCGTAGGCACGAACAGTAAACTGATCAGCCATTACTTCTTACCTCCGTGCTTACGGAACTTACGGGTAGGGCTAAACTCACCGAGCTTGTGCCCAACCATGTTTTCCGAAACCACCACTGGGACGTGCACACGGCCGTTGTGAACAGCAATGCTACGACCAACCATCTCTGGTGTAATCGTACTGGCACGGGCCCAGGTTTTAATGATTGTACGGTCGTTCGCATCGAGCGCAGCCACCTTCTTAGCGAGCTTGGCGTCAACGAATGGACCTTTTTTAAGTGATCGACTCATATCTTACTTCTTCCTCTTCGCATTATGGCGGCTTCGTACGATCAATTTGTTCGTGTCTTTACGACGACGAGTACGATAACCGAGTGTTAATTGGCCCCATGGGGTACGTGGTGCTTTACCAGCACCGTGACGTCCACCGTCACCACCACCATGCGGGTGATCAGCCGCGTTCATGACCACACCACGGACACCTGGTCGGATACCCTTACGGCGGTTACGTCCGGCAGAACCGATCTTGATGTTTTGGTGTTGGACGTTGCCAACCACACCGATGGCAGCCGTAGCTTCCAGACGGAAACGACGAACTTCACCAGATGGGAGGCGAACTTGAGCGTATTCATCTTCTTTGGCCATCAGCTGGGCTTTTGTTCCGGCACTACGAACCATCTGCGCGCCTTTGCCTGAGTGGATTTCGATCGCATAGATCTGAGTACCAACAGGGATATTCGCCAGTGGCATGCGGTTTGAGCTCTCAATCGGTGCGTCTTTACCACTTTGGATCTTCTTGCCCTTAGTCATGCTTGTATCAGCCAGGATGTAGTGATACAGACCATGCTGATCTTTGACACGAGCAATACGAGCAGAGCGGTTCGGGTCGTATTCGATCTCTTCGACCGTCAATACTAGGCCGTCAGCTAGGTTGTGATTCATCAAACGGTGATGACGTTTGACACCACCACCACGGTGACGCACGGTAATGCGACCGGTATTGTTTCGTCCAGCGTTTTGCTTCTTACTCTTCAAGAGGCTCTTGAGTGGCTTCTTGGTCGTAATTTCGCTGTAGTCTTCACTAGTCATGCCACGACGAGCTGGAGTCGTTGGGTTATATGCTTTAATTGGCATTACTTCTTCTCCTCTTCCGTCGCTGGCTCGGCAAATACCTGGATACTACTACCCTCAGCAAGTGTGACATAGGCCTTCTTGTTATCTTTGCGGGTAGTTTTACCTGGATAGCGGTTTTTGCCCCGGCTAAAGCGAATCGCTTTGCCACTTTGGACTAAGGTTTTTACGTTGGTGACAGTGACGTCAAATTGAGCTTCGATTGCAGCTGCAATTTGCTTCTTGTTGGCGGTCAGTGGCACGTTAAACACATACACATTGTTCTGAGACTGGGCATATGCCTTCTCAGTTGCACGTGGGATAACACTAATATTTGTCATATTACGCCTCCTCTTTCACGAGCCAGTTTTTGATAACTGGGATCGCTGCTGGTGCCAACACGATGTGGTCAGCGTTCAAAATGTGGTAAACACTCAGGTAGGTTGCACGAATCACAAGAACATTTTGGATGTTACTCGTGGCACGTAGCAATGCTGGCGTCTTTTCGTCGACAACGATGAGTGTCTTACGAGCAAACTTGTTGTCAGCCAGAAATTTGACGATCTCAGCTGTCTTACCAGTAGTCTTGACGTCTTTGACGACAATCTTTTTAGCATCGTTAGCCAGTGTCAGTGCTTGCTTCACAGCCACGCGTTTACTGGTGGTTGACAATCGCTTCGTGTAGTTTTCGTTACCCCGTGGGCCAAAGACCACACCACCACCACGCCAGATAGGGTTACGTGATGAACCGAAACGAGCTCGGCCGGTACCCTTTTGTTTCCATGGTTTCTTACCACCACCACGGACTTCACCGCGCTGGAGAGTTGTTGCGCTAGCCTGGCGAGAGTTCGCTAGGTAGCTGTCGTAGGCGAGCTTTAGTAGCTCGTGATTAGTCACCTCAACCTTAAATACTTCTTTAGGAAGAGCGGTCGAAGTTGTTGCTGGTTTGGTTGTTTCAGCCATTATGCTTTCCCTCCGATAACGATCAGACCTTTACGGGGACCTGGCACCGCGCCTTTGAGGCCGATGAGGTTGTTGGTGAGATCGACATAGGCAACTTCAAGATTTTTGACAGTCACTTGGTCGTGACCCATTCGGCCCGCCATGCGCTTTCCCTTGAAGACCTTCTGTGGATACATTGATCCAATCGAACCAGGTTTACGGACGTTACCGTTACCACCGTGAGTCTTTTTACTAGTATTAAAGTTGTGGCGTTTTACGGTTCCCGCAAAACCCTTACCTTTGCTGGTGCCTGTGGCGTCAACCACATCACCGAGTACAAAAGTACTGACGTCAATCGTGCTCCCTACCGAGAGGCCCTCTGGTAGTTCTGCAACACGAAATTCCCGAATGTGCTTCGGATTCACTTGAGCTGGTTTTGTATGACCAGCAACGGCCTTGCTCAGGTTCTTACCCTCACCATATGCCACTTGAACTGCGTTGTAGCCGTCGGATTCGACAGACTTCACCTGAGTCACAGTCACAGGGCCAGCTTGAATCAACGTGACTGGAATAGCCGCGCCGCTCTCGCTAATGATTTGGGTCATACCAATTTTGGTACCGAGAAGTGCTTTCATTGCATTCGCTCCCACTTAAAACTCTTGGTGGGAGGGGGTTTCTACAGATTGCAGACCTACCAATTCACCAAGAGAGACTTGTTATTACGTAATAAGTTACCAATTGATAATAACAGATACTGACTACTGTTGTCAACACTGGTCTACGGGAAAACTATCCCATATTGCCAATTAATACGACAAGGAGGATAACCTGCGCAACAGCAATGGAAATCGCTACAACAGCAAGCAATTTTCTGTTAACAGAAGTTTGTTTGAAAAGTAACATAGTACCACTCACAAATGAAACAAGTGAGAAAACATCAAGTACATTAGCTGTGACCGCATGAAGGAGGTTAAATATAATCCCAGAAAATCCACTGAAGATTCCTTCGTCCAGCCTAAAAGTGGTTACTAGAATCACGAATAGTAGGCAGGTACTCATGCCAATAAAGCTAACTTTGAGTACAAGGTAGAGAGTATCTTCTGGTGAAACGCGCGGATTCATCTTGAAGTTAAATATAACAGCTTTAAAACGTCTGGGCAATCTATTTTCCAGCTCTTGGTCATCGATTGTTGCAACACATTAAATAAGAATGCCAGCGGGGTAAAAATAGGTAATAATTCCGACTGCGATCAGCGCTGCGTACCAAATCTTTCGATCAGTTTGAAATCTTTCAAATCGACTAACGATGATAAGGCCGAGGAAGAGTCCGACTGGTATGGCACGAAACGTCATGCCAAACCATAATAGTGGCTGGCTGAATTTTATCCAAAATGAGGCGCTCAATAGACACAGCACCAGCTTTAGAAGATATTCGCCGTCACTTTCAAACACTTTCTCATAGCCCCTGCGGCTAAAGGCTCGATTGCGGGCGTATGTCCTTGGTCGTTTTGTTTGTTTTCGTGCCATATCCTCCCGCCACTATAGCATAAAATGCTTGCGTTTGTAGTCTGTTTAATGAGATAATGCTAGCAATAGGATAAATATGAGATAAGGATAAGAATAACAATGGCAACAATAGCTTCAGCAAAGAAAAAACCGGCTCTGAGTTCTAAGAGAACAAGCAAATCGCCACAGTATGTATCATTTCGTATTTCAAAAACAGATCGTCCATTTATTAGCTTTGAACTGACACGTCAGTCATTTTACTGGTTTCTTCTCAGCCTTGTGATATTGCTACTGGGTCTTTACATCATCTTTTTGCATGTCAAAATTGTCGACATGTATCACCAGCTGGATGCCGCACGGATTATGCTATAGAGACGGCTATAGTATCGCATAAATAAAGACCCGACATATCTGCCGGGTCTTTATTTATGCAACAGCCTTGTTACATACGAATTTCTGCATCAACACCAGCTGGAAGGCTGAGGTTTTGCAGGCTATCGATCGTCTTTGGCGTGGCATTGGTGATATCGATCAAACGCTTGTGAACACGCATTTCGAACGCTTCACCACCCATTTTGTAGACGTGTGGGCTTTTCACCACTGTAAAAGTGCTGCGACGAGTTGGCAGTGGCACAGGACCAGCGATGCTGGCACCGGTACGAACCGCCGTGTCGATAATTTGTTTTGCTGATTGGTCAATGACCTTGTGGTCATAGGCCTTGAGGCGAATACGGATCCGTAGACCCGGCTCTTTTTCTGCCATGAGTGTAACTCCTTGTTGGTGCTATACCGTAACCTCTGCTCGATTCGTAGCAACGACGCTTACGTCTGGCTGAGTTCTCGGTATGATTAATAATACTTTCGAAGTATACAACGCATCTGTAAAAATGTCTAGGGCTGCGTACATCTTGATACTAAATAAATACCTCCGATTGCTCGGAGGTATTTTGGATAATCAGGAGATCTGATTATTTAGTGATCTTGGTCACCACACCAGCACCAACAGTACGGCCACCTTCACGAATCGCGAAGTTCAGACCTTGTTCCATAGCGATTGGGGCGAGTAGCTTTACTTTGAAAGTAAGCGTGTCACCTGGCATCACCATTTCTTTGTCAGCTGGAAGCTCAACTTCACCGGTCACGTCAGTTGTACGGAAGTAAAACTGTGGTTTGTAACCCTTGGTGAAAGGTGTGTGTCGGCCACCTTCTTCTTTTTTGAGGATGTAGACTTCAGCATCAAATTCGGTGTGCGGAGTAATTGAACCTGGTTTTGCAAGCACTTGACCGCGTTCAATTTGTTCGCGCTCAATACCACGAAGCAGGATACCGGCGTTGTCACCAGCTTGACCTTGGTCGAGGTTCTTTTTGAAGGCTTCAATACCAGTCACGACAGATTGCTGTGAATCTTTCACACCAACAATTTCAACTGGGTCGTTGATTTTGATGATACCCTGTTCGATACGTCCAGTCGCAACAGTTCCACGACCTTTGATCGAGAAAACGTCTTCAATAGGCATCAGGAATGGCTTGTCGAGGTCGCGAGTTGGCTCTGGAACGTAGTCATCAAGTGCTTTTACAAGCTCCATGATAGCGTCTTCAGAGGCAGCATCGCCTTCGAGAGCCTTGGTCGCAGAACCCTTGATGATTGGAGCGTCTTCGTCGAAACCGTTCTTAGCAAGTAGCTCACGGATGTCCATTTCAACTAGTTCAACGAGTTCAGGGTCAGCCAAGTCCATTTTGTTCAGGAAGACCACAATCTTTGGCACACCAACTTGCTTCGCAAGCAGAACGTGCTCACGAGTCTGTGGTAGTGGGCCATCGTTTGCAGCTACCACAAGGATAGCGCCGTCGATCTGAGCTGCACCAGTAATCATGTTTTTGACGTAGTCGGCGTGACCTGGCATGTCGACGTGAGCATAGTGACGAGCTTCTGACTCGTACTCCTGGTGAGATGAAGCGATGGTAATACCACGAGCTCGCTCTTCAGGTGCGTTGTCAATTTGGGCATAGTCAACTTTTTTGTTGGTGTCGCTTGGTAGACGCTTTGCAAGTACAGCGGTGATCGCCGCAGTTAGTGTAGTTTTTCCGTGGTCAACGTGACCCATAGTACCGACGTTTACATGCGGCTTGGTTCGATCGAAATCTGCCATGTGGATTGTTCTCCTCTTGAATTGATAATTTTCGCGTGCAGTCTATAAAGACCCCACGACGTATGTGCTCGATTATACAGGGTTTTTATCAGTTAGTAAATAGATTTTCGTACTATTTACTACTGCGTTTCTCAATGATTTCTTGAGCAACGTTTGGTGGTACTTCCTCGTATTGGGCAAGCTCCATAGTGCTAGCGGCACGGCCTTGACTCATTGAGCGAATGTCGTTAGTGTAGCCGAACATACTGGCCAATGGCACGATAGCTCGAACGAGCTTAGCGCCACCCTGAAGGTCCTCCATAGCCTCAATCCGTCCACGACGTGAGTTAAGGTCACCGATAACATCACCCATGAACTCTTCGGGGGTGGTTACTTCTAGTTTCATGACCGGCTCGAGAAGAATCGGTTTTGCTGCTCGGATACCTTCGCGCGTTGCGAGGCTACCGGCCAACTTAAAGGCGAGTTCGCTTGAGTCGACATCGTGATAGCTTCCGTCATAAAGAGTCGCCTTGATGTCAACCACAGGATAACCAGCGATCACACCACCGTCAAGAGTCTCACGCACACCTTGTTCAACAGGCTTGCGGTACTCTTGCGGCACCACACCACCCTTGATCGCGTCGATGAATTCGAAGCCTTTGCCTGATTCATTCGGCTCGAAGCGGATCCAGACGTCACCGTACTGACCACGTCCACCAGATTGCTTAGCATGTTTACCTTGAACCTCAGACGTACCTTTGATCGATTCACGGAACGCAACTTGAGGCTCACCAATGTTGGCTTCCACCTTAAACTCGCGCTTCATGCGGTCGATCAGGATATCAAGGTGCAGTTCACCCATTCCTGACATGATCGTCTGACCAGTTTCCTCATCAGTGTGGACACGGAACGTCGGGTCTTCCTCAGCGAGTCGCTGCAGAGCAATGCCCATCTTCTCTTGGTCAGCCTTTGTCTTTGGCTCAACAGCGATAGACACAGGCGGCTCAGGGAAATCAATACTTTCGAGCTGAATTGGGTGTGCCACATCAGCCAGAGTCGCACCAGTAAAGGTGTTTTTCAGACCAACGACGGCAGCGATGTCACCCGTGCCGATTTCAGAAATATCTTCGCGCTTGTCGGCGTGCATACGCACAATACGACCAACGCGTTCTTTTTCACCTGTTGTAGTGTTGAGGACGTAGCTTCCAGCCGTTAGTTTGCCGCTGTAGACTCGCACGAAGATCAACTTCCCGACAAATGGATCGGTTGCGATCTTAAAGGCAAGGCCAGCCAGTGGCTCTTTGTCTTCAGGTTTGCGTTCGATTTGATCACCGGTTTTAGGGTTAATGCCCCAAATAGATTCAACATCAAGTGGGGACGGCAAGTAGTCAACCACGAGGTCAAGTACTTTTTCAACCATCACACCACGGCCATCACCACCGGTTACGAGGTAGAAATCACCAGCCAGCACGCGCTTACGCAGGGCTGCTTTTAGCTCGGGCAGGGTGATTGAGGCTTCGCCCTTTTCAAGGAAGCGTTCGAATAGTTCGTCTTCTGCTTCAACCGCCGCTTCAACCAGCAGGCTGCGAGCATTGGTCGCTTTTTCAACCATGTCAGCCGGAATCTCGCTCTCGACCATTTCGTGGTCAGAAAAGTCACCGTAGGTGTAGGCTTTCATCTCAACCAGGTCAACAACGCCATTGATGTCCTTTTCAAAGCCAATTGGCAGGTGAACAGGCAGGGCGTTCTTTGACAAGCGGTTGTGAATGGTACCGAGGGATTTGTAGAAATCACCACCCGTTTGGTTGATTTTGTTGATGAAACAGATACGGGGCACGCCGTATTTGTTAGCTTGTCGCCAGACAGTTTCAGTTTGGGCTTCGACACCCATCTTACCGTCAAAGACCGTCACCGCACCGTCGAGGACACGAAGTGAACGCTCTACTTCAGCGGTAAAGTCAATGTGACCTGGTGTGTCAATGATGTTGATCTTGTGATCTTTCCAAAAAGCAGTCACCGCAGCAGACGTAATCGTGATGCCACGTTCACGCTCTTGTTCCATCCAGTCAGTCGTTGTCTCACCTTCGTGTACAGCACCAATTTTGTGTGAAAGTCCCGTTCGATACAAAATACCTTCGGTTGTGGTAGTTTTACCTGCATCGATATGCGCGATAATTCCAATATTGCGATAGTCCTTTAGGGGGACATTCTTTACTGCCATAGGGTTATACTTTTCCTTCGATTACTTAATTTTTGCCATAAAAAATAGCACTTTACAGGTAATTATACCAAATTTTATATCCTTTTACTACTGTTTATCCGGATGATGGTAGCTTTCTACTAAAATCTTAAGATCTGCGTCTAGCTCCTGTGGTGTTTGGACACTATTGTGTAGATCGCGCTCAAGTAGGATATCTTTTATTGCTTCACGACCTGCACTGAAAACATAACCAAAGGAAGCACGAAAGACATTGCCGAACATTGCCAGTGCTGGGTGAGTGTCATCGATTCGATCGAGGAGCTCAATATAGGGCTGCTCTACACATGCGAGCTCTCTTGCGCCGATTTCGATCACTGCAGCACCCTTAGCTTCACAAGCAGCTTTTTCATCTATGTTTTTGAGTGCATCTTCACTAACTGATCGTATAAATTGAAGCCGCGCCAACCATACATTTCTCCACTCGTCTTTTTCGATGTTGAGTTCTTGACTCATTGAATCAAGAGTTGTGAGTGCGATTATCATACCGGACATGAACGTTTTTGCCCGTTGAAGCTCTGGATCAAATGTGAGAACGCCCTCCCGATATTCAACTGGTTCGACGAACTTTCCGAACTCAAACAGTTTGTTAACTAAACCGATTCCCAGTTGTTGCTGCAATACGAACAGATATTGCATATTGCGAGGCGTATGACCACCTTCCAATATCCTCACCCCGGCACTCATAGCAACCATTCTGTGATCGACTTGATCTAGTGGATTATATACTCTGTCATATCCTGATGGTATAGCCTCGATTGACATATCAAAATTATACAATAAAACCACCCATTTATACACGGGTGGTTTTATGAGAGATAAAAAGTGTTTATCCGCGGGCAAAGTGAGCGAAAGCACGGTTGGCTTCGGCCATTTTGTGGGTGTCTTCTTTTTTCTTGTAGGCGTTGCCGGCTTCGTTGTAAGCGTCGACAATCTCAGCAGCCAAACGTTTTTCGTATGGCATACCCTTGCGGCTCCGAGCAGATTGTACCAACCAGCTAAATGCATAGTGCAGTTGGCGGTGTCCCTGAACTGGGAACGGAATCTGGTAGTTGGCACCACCGACACGGCGAGATTTTACTTCAAAGTTTGGTGCGATGTTCTTGAGCGCTTTTTCAAACACTTCAAGTGGGTCTTCGCTGTCGAGCTTCTTGGCCGCTTGTTCGAGCGCACCGTAGACGGCACGTTCGGCTAATAGCTTTTTGCCATCAAGCATTGACTTGTTGATAAGACGCTGCACAAGAACACTCTGATATTTACGATCAGGCTTCAGTTCACGTTGTAGTTTCTTGGTTACTTTACGAGGCATTACTTGCTCTCCTTCTTTGTACCGTACTTAGAACGGCCTTGTTTGCGACCAGAGACACCTTGAAGGTCAAGGGCACCGCGCACAATGTGGTAACGAACACCTGGAAGGTCTGGCACACGTCCGCCACGAACCAACACAACGGCGTGCTCCTGCAGGTTGTGACCTTCGCCACCAATGTATGCCCATACTTCTTGCTGGTTCGTCAAACGAACACGAGCGACCTTACGAAGAGCCGAGTTAGGCTTCTTTGGTGTTTTAGTGGTTACCTTGATACATACACCACGCTTGAGTGGACCGTTTTGCTCGTAGTAGCGAGTCTTGAGGGCATTATGAATGCGTCCAAGAGCTGGCGACTTCGACTTCTTACCGGCTGTCTTGCGGGGTTTACGAACCAACTGATTGATTGTTGGCATATGAAAATATACTCCAGTTTAATAGTTATCTATTCGTACGATTTGGAATCAGCATCTCCGCCTCGTGTCATACCTTTTGGCAATCGCGCTATCTGTACACATCTACTTTGACAGCGTGAATCCGAAAAGAGGAAACTCTAGGATATACTATAGCAAAATTTGCCATTAGTATCAAGGGTCGCTTGCTCATGCCTACACTTCATGGTCATATGACTAAGATCCAATCACAACAAAAGCTATGTATACATATACTTACGAGTAAGTGGGAGCTTGTTAGAAATGCCTTTTACAAGAATAAATTGCGAGAGGTCAATGCCACCAGCGCGAAAGTTTGCAGCACAGCTTGCAAGGTACATTTCCCAGGTAAGGTAGAAGAAGTCGCCGCGTTGCTTGCGGATGGTTTTCTCATGCAGGACATAGCGATGATGCCATTCATCGAGAGTCATAGCGTAATGAATGCGCAAGCTCTCGTAGTCAATAGGCGTCAGGTCGTATTTAGGTAGCAAGTTGTTAATTTCACGGATGGCAGGGATATAGCCTCCGGGAAAAATGTATTTATCAATCCAGGCGTCTCCACCACCGTGAAAATCGCGAGTACTGATAGTATGCAGGACACTGACACCACCCTCATGCAACAAATCGGATACAACCTCAAAGTATTTAGGAGCGTCTACTTTGCCGACATGCTCAAACATACCGACGCTCACAATACGGTCAAATTTTAGATTGCGCGCCGGCAAATCTTGATAGTTAGCGAGCTCGAACTTGATCAAGTGGTCAACTTTGGCCTTTTTGGCGGCAATCGTACTGTGTGCGAGCTGCTCACTACTGAGTGTAATGCCAAGACCCATAACACCGTATTTTTGAGCGGCCGCAATCAGTAATGTCCCCCACCCCGAACCAATATCAAGCAGAGACATGCCCTTTTTCAAATTTAGTTTGTGGAGAATATGCTCGACCTTCTGAGCCTGGGCTTGTTCGAGTGTGTCGGTGGATTTTTTGAAGTATGCGCAGCTATACGTCATACTCTTGTCGAGCCATAATTTATAAAAATCATTGCCGATGTCATAGTGGGCACTGATATTTTTGCGTTGGACCGCCTTGGTACTCGCCCTGCCTAGATGATAGATGATCGGGTTGCGAAACCACGCAGCCAGACGTTGCTTATTGGCGTCTAACATATAGACGAGTTCGTCGAAGCCTCCATTTTCAAAAGTAATTTCACTTGAAGCATATTTTTCACCAAAACCAACAGATGGATTTTTAACGACAGCCCGCAAGGCGCTCGCAGTATGGAATCGGACGTGGAGCTTGTCAGCCTGAGCCGGATCACCATAGATCACGGTTGTATTATCGGGGTAAGTAAGCGTCGCACCACCAGCTTTGATCGAGTTAAATATTTTGTGAAAAACGTTTTTCGAAATCGGTGCTGCCATACAAAAAAGTATACCATATACAATTTTTGCCCATTCAAAAGCCCCCATCTTTCAGGGGGCTTTTGAATCCGTTGATGGGATTAAAGCTCGGCAATGTGCTCGAGTTCTTCTTCCATCACTTCTGGCACGTAGGTTTCAACACCAGTACCGACAGGGATCTTGCGACCAATGATCACGTTCTCTTTCAGACCGTGAAGGTGGTCGGCACGACCATTTGTCGCTGCGTTGATCAAGACGCGAGTTGTATCCTGGAAGGATGCAGCAGATAGCCAGCTATCGCTCCAGATCGAGACCTTAGTGATACCGAGCAGAAGTTGAGTATATTGGATCAACTCCTTCTTCTCAGTTACCAGCTTGGCGTTAGCATCAACCACAGCTGCTTTCGAGACGATGTCGCCCGTTACGAAGCTGCTGTCGCCCGGATCTTCAACCTGGACACGCGAGAACATCTGTCGAACGATGATCTCAAGGTGCTTGTCAGCCACATCTTGACCCTGTGCTGCGTAGATACGCAGGACTTCGTTGATGATGTAGCGCTGCGTGGCCTCTGTGCCGCGAAGGCGCATCAGGTCGTGCAGGTTGAGTGAACCGATTGTCAGGCGATCACCAGCTGTGACAATGTCACCAGCTTTGACGACAACCTGAGTAGTGCCAGGTACTTCGTAGCGTACTGGTGAACCAGCGTTGGCCGCTAGTACCAGGGTGTCTTCGGCGACTTCCACAACACCGTCGAATGGTGCAACCAGTGGTTTCGCTTCACCTTCGGCTGTTGCGAGGACGTCACCAACTTTTACGTTGCTGCCAGCTTTGACTGCAAGCGTACGACCTTCGAGCGCGATGCGCTCTACATGACCGGCTTCAGGGGTCACCTGGACAACATATTTCTTGCCATCTTCCCAAACATCAACCAGACCAGTGACTTCCGTCATGTGTGCCTGACCTTTTGGTGTTCGAGCTTCGAAGAGCTCTTCAACACGAGGCAGACCCTGGGTGATGTCACCACCAGCGACACCACCAGCGTGGAAGGTACGAAGCGTCAGCTGTGTACCTGGCTCACCGACTGACTGGGCTGCGATTACACCAACTGGCTGATCTTTAGCGACCAGACGTCCAGTTGCCATGTCGATACCGTAGCTCTTCTGTGGAATACCCTTCAGGCTCTTCGTAGAGAGGACTGATTGGATCTTCACTTCAGAGATATCGCTATCGGCTTCGATAGCATCGGCAACTTCACGAGTAATGAGCTCGTCTTTGCCGATGTGACCGGTGATCTCCTCGGCAGTAAAGCGACCGTTCAGGCGGTTACTGAAGTCAATCATAGTCATTTCTGTCTCAGCACGGTAAATCGCAAAGCCTTCATCGTCACCAACTTCATCCGCAACCGTAAACACGTCTTGCGATACATCGACGAGACGACGGGTTAGGTATCCTGAGTCGGCGGTCTTGAGAGCGGTGTCGATCAGACCCTTACGTGCACCACGAGTGGCCACGAATTGCTCTAGTGAACTAAGTCCATCTTTGTAGCTACTGCGGATTGGTAGCTCAATCTCACGGTTAGCTGCATCCACCATGATTCCTACCATGGCACTCGCAAGCTTAACGTTACTAATATCACCACGGGCTCCAGAGTTGACCATGACGCTAATACTAGTGTCCATCGTCTTGAGCTCATTTTGCAGGAACTGAGTAACTTTACTGTCGACTGCACGCCATGAGGCGACGGTCAGACTGTAACGTTCTTCTTCAGTGATCAGACCCTGGTCAAATTGATCAGAGATCAGCGCTGTCTTAGCATCACCTTCAGCCACGAACTCTGATACTTCATCGAAGTGCAGGTAGTCGTCTTTGCCGGTTGATACTGCGGCAACGGTCGCAAAGCGGAACGCTAGACCCTTCATGCGGTCAGCAGTTGAGGCTGTTTCTTCAGCACCATACTGGGTAAAGACTTTCGCAAGTACTTTCTTCAGTTGCTTCTTGTTCTGAACACTGTTGTCGTACGGGAAGTCTTCTGGTAGGATCTCGTTGAAGAAGACACGTCCGAGCGTCGTATTACGGATTTCACCCTTAGCGTAGAGACGAATTGGTGTCTGAAGTTGCAAGTGTTTGTTGTCGTAGGCAAGTTCAGCTTCGTAAACAGAGCTGTAGCCTTTAACATCTTTAGTCTGCACACTTGGTTTTTCGTAGGTTAGGTAGTAATTACCAAGCACCACGTCTTGTCCGATGTTAAGCACTGGCGCACCATCAGCCGGCTTCAGCAAGTTGTTGGTGGCGCTCATCAGCTCACGCGCTTCACGCTGCGCTTCATCTGAAAGTGGCAAGTGAACAGCCATTTGGTCACCATCGTAGTCGGCGTTAAATCCGTTGGCGACGAGGGGGTGCAATTGGATTGCCTTGCCATCAACCAGTTTTGGCTGGAAGGCTTGGATACTCAGGCGGTGAAGTGACGGTGCACGGTTTAGGAGCACGTACTTACCTTCAATCACGGCGTCGAGTGCGTCCCACACAACCGTGTCACCTGCTTCGATCAAACGAGTGGCTGAACGGATGTTGTGAGCGTGTTCTTCGCGGAGTAACCAGCTAATTACAAAGGGCTTAAAGAGTTCGAGTGCCATCTGCTTTGGCAGACCACATTCGCTAATCTTTAGCTTTGGACCAACCACAATGACGGAACGTCCAGAGTAGTCAACACGCTTACCGAGCAAGTTCTGACGGAATCGACCTTGCTTACCCTTGAGCATATCGCTAATCGATTTCAGACGTCGGCGTCCACCGGTCGCGTTAACAGCACGGCCACCACGGGCAGCACTGTTGTCGATCAGGGCGTCAACGGCTTCTTGCAGCATACGCATTTCGTTACGACGAATTACTTCTGGCGCATTAAGGTCGATCAGTTTCTTCAGTCGGTTATTACGGTTGATGACACGACGGTAGAGGTCGTTCAAATCAGATGTCGCAAAACGGCCACCGGTCAACTGAACCATCGGGCGAAGATCTGGTGGAATCACAGGAAGGACGGTGAGCGTCAGGCTACTTGGTTTAATCCCAGCAGCTTGCATGCCTTCAAGTACCTTCAGGCGCTTGAGAAGCTTTTTCTCGCGCTGACCTTTGGCTCCCGCGACTTCGGCACCGAGTTCAGCAATCAGAATTGGTAGATCGATTTGGTCGAGCAGAGCCTTCAGAGCTACGCCACCCATACCGACTTCAGCCAGCTCTTCGTATTCCTCTGGGAGGTTACGGAAATCGGTTTCACCGATCAGTGCACCCTTTACCAGGCTATCAAGCTGAGCTTTTTTCATAGTATATGATTCATTCAAATCTTCAACTTCGCGTGATTGGGCTTCGGCCAGTGCTTTCACATCAGCGTTTTCGGCTTCGGCTTCCTTCTCGTAGCGCATTTTAATCGCCATACGGCCAGCTTCAGTCTCAGCTTCAATATCAGCTAAGTATTGATCGCGCTTCTCTTCTTGTACGCTCAAGATGACGTAGGTCGCAAAATATGCAATACGTTCGAGGTTACGCACAGTAATCCCGAGTAGCAAGCTCATAGCACTTGGCGTGCCACGCATAAACCAGATGTGCGCCACAGGTGCGGCTAGAGTAATGTGACCCATGCGCTCACGTCGAACGATACTTTTGGTAACGAGCTCACCGTTCTTGTCAATGGCTGCTTCACGCGAGCGAACACCTTTGAGTTTGTTGTCGTGCGGGTTGATATCTTTGACTGGGCCAAAGATTCGCTCACAAAACAGACCATCTCGTTCTGGTTTTTGGGTTCGGTAATTAATGGTTTCTGGTTTCGTTACCTCGCCGTGACTCCATTTCATAATGTCCTCAGGGCTGGCAACTGCCAGGCGAACTGCATCGAAATCAGCAATTCCGTTGTTTGCTATGACTCGTGACATATTACGCCTCCTCCTTAATTTCTTCTATCTCGTCGATATCCTGGATAGTCATATCTTCAAGATCATCGAGTTCTTCATCAACTTCATCAAGTACTGCCTGCTCGTCATCGGTATCATCACGGATCATTGGTACCGATTTGTCCTCGGGACCAGCTTCGGCAATAACTTCCTCGGCGTCGATAATCGCGTCTTCTGACTCATCGAGCAAGTCGACACGCAGACCAAGACCCTGGAGCTCTTTAACAAGCACGTTAAAGCTTTCTGGTAGCTTTGGACCGACGATCGCTTCGTTCTTAATGATCGATTCGTAAGCTTTAGCGCGTCCGTAAACGTCGTCAGACTTGATCGTCAGCATTTCCTGAAGCGTGGTGGCAGCACCATACGCTTCAAGCGCCCACACTTCCATCTCACCAAATCGTTGTCCACCATTTTGCGCCTTACCACCAAGTGGTTGCTGCGTCACCATGGTGTACGGTCCGGTTGAACGGGCGTGAATCTTGTCGCTCACCATGTGGTGAAGCTTGATCATGTGCATCACACCGACAGTGGTTCGTTCTTCAAACGCGTCACCGGTTCGGCCATCGAAGAGCTGCATCTTGCCATCGCGGGCGAAACCAGCTTTTTCGAGTTCATCAGAGATAACGTCGTTTGGCACACCATTAAATGGTGGCGTCGCGACCTTGTAACCAAGTGCACGAGCTGCCATACCAAGGTGGGTTTCAAACAGCTGTCCAATGTTCATACGAGACGGCACACCGAGTGGGTTCAAAACCACGTCAACAGGTGTTCCATCTTCCATGAATGGCATATCTTCAACGGGAAGAATGCGAGCAACAACACCCTTGTTACCGTGGCGTCCTGCCAGCTTGTCTCCGACTGAGATCTTTCGTAGCTGTGCCACGAAAACCTGGATTTGCATGATAACGCCAGACTTTAATTCGTGACCATTGTCGCGGCTGAAAACCTTCACGCCAACAACTTTACCACCACCAGCATTGTTCATGCGCAGTGAAGTATCGCGGACGTCTTTGGCTTTTTCACCAAAGATAGCACGTAAGAGTCGCTCTTCGGAGCTAAGCTCTTGCTCACCCTTAGGTGTAATCTTACCAACCAATACGTCACCGGCTCGGACTTCAGATCCAACCTGGATAATACCCGCTTCGTCGAGGTTACGGAGTGATTCTTCTGATACGTTCGGAATGTCACGGGTTACAATCTCGTCACCAAGCTTGGTTTCACGGACTTCAATCGTATAATCTTTGATGTTGATGCTCGTCAGAGAATCTTCCTGAACCAGGCGGTCAGACAGAACGATCGCGTCGTCCATGTTGTAGCCACCCCATGGCATAAAGGCTACAGTTAAGTCACGTCCGAGGGCTAATTCACCATCTGCGACTGAGGCACCTTCGATCAAGATGTCGCCAGCTTTGACCTTTTGGCCACGCTCAACACGTACTTTTTGGTTGATCGAACGATCGTCGTTACTCTTTGCAAAGTGAACCAGGTCGTAAATTTTGACACCAGTCTTGTATTTCACATGGATTTGGTCGGCGTCAGCACGCACGACTTCGCCGTCAGCTTCAGCAGTAATCAGCTGGCTGGTGTTACGGGCAACTTCGGCTTCAATACCGGTTCCAACCGTTGGTGATTCAGGATCAAGCAATGGTACGGCTTGCTTCTGCATAGCTGCACCAGTCAGCGAACGGTCAACACGGTTCTTTTCAATAAATGGAATCAAGGCCGCTGGTGAACCAAGAATTTGTTTGTGCGCAGCGTCCACATAGGTGACTTCGCTGGCATCAACTTGTTCTGGTAGCAGACCATTTCGAGCACTGACGCGCTCAGCGATGAAGCTCCCGTCTTTATTGAGCTTAGCGCTGGCATCGGCGATAACTTCGACAACTTCTTGTGAAGCGTCGAGGTACACGACTTCATCAGTCACTTTACCGTTCTTCACACGCAGATAAGGAGTCTCGACAAAGCCGTACTCATTAATACGAGCATAGCTGGCGAGGTTGAGCACCAGTCCAATGTTGGCACCTTCCGGTGTCTCAACTGAACAAATACGACCATAGTGAGTCGGGTGCGCATCACGCACGTCAAAACCAGCACGCTCACGGGAGAGACCACCGGGTCCCATCGAGCTCAGGCGTCGTTTGTGTGAGAGCTCCGCGAGAGGGTTAGTCTCGTCCATTAGCTGTGAAAGTTGTGAACTTGCAAAAAATTCACGAACTGCGGCAACAACTGGGCGAGCATTAATGAGCTGGCCTGGTGTCACTGTTTCGATATCACTCATGCTCATGCGATCCATGGCGTTTCGTTGCATACGTAGCATACCAACGCGGAATTGGCGGGCAACAAGTTCACCGACCAGTTTGACGCGACGGTTACTGAGGGCATCGATGTCATCAGGAAGATCCTGAGAGTTGTTCAGACGAATGATCTCTTTAATGATAGCGACAAGGTCACTCATCTGGAAGACACGGTTCTCTGAAGTGTTTGGCACGTCAAGACCAAGGCGTTGGTTAAGCTTGTAACGACCGACGCGGCTGTAGTCAAAGCGTTTGAAGTCGAAGAACATGCGCTCAATCATGCTACGGGCGTTATCAACAGTGGCAAGATCACCCGGTCGTAGGCGGCGATAGACTTCGATCAAGGCTTCGTTGGCGCCACGAGCTTGATCTTTTTCGAGTGTGGCTTCGATGTATTTCATTTCACCGGTATCAACATCTTCAAACATTTTTTTGATTTCAGATGTTTTATTGTGTCCGAGAGCACGGAGCAGTGTCGTTACCGGCAGCTTGCGACGACGGTCAATTTTGACATACATTGCACCGTTATTCGCGGTTTCGAATTCAAGCCACGCACCGCGGCCAGGAATTAATTTCGCACCGTAGTAGTTACGGCCAAGGTTGCTGTCGGCAGTAAAGAATACACCAGCGCTTCGGATTAGCTGAGAAACGACGACGCGCTCAGTACCGTTGATTACGAAGGTTCCGCGATCAGTCATCCATGGGTAGTCACCAAGGTAGATTTTCTGCTCTTTGACTTCACCGGTGACTTTGTTGGTCAGTTCGACATTGGCGTGCAGTGGCGCGTCAAATGTCACGTTGTCTTCTTTGGCTGCATGCTCAGTTGTTTTAGGATCCTCAAATGCATAATCCTTAAAACGCAGTTCCAGTTTTTGACCGGTGTAATCCTCGATTGGATTAAGTTCTGCAAATATTTCGCTCAGACCAGTCTCGACGAATTCTCGCCAGCTGTCTTTTTGATGAGCAATAAGATTTGGTAGCGGCAGTGCGGTGTCATCTTTGGTAAAGAAAACACGCTTCGCCGCGTTAGTCGCCTTGGTTTTTGCCACGCGTAACGCTCCTCGCATATTAATTGTTGGGTTGGGTAATCGGCGCCGAAGATTCCCTTACCTGTGGTCGTCCCATTTGTTGCCACACAAACGTTAGGACATAGATAACCACAGCTACACTACTTCTTAGTAGCTATTGTGCAGCCTAGAGGGCAAATAGTCAAGAGGCTTCGTCGATTTTATAGAGTATTTTTAGACTTTTGTAATCACTTCGTCGATCAGCCCGTATTTGACTGATTCTTCGGCGCTCATCCAGAAATCACGATCGGCATCTTTTTCAATTTTTGAGAGTTTCTGGCCGGTATTCTTAGCGAGGATCTTGTTGAGCTGCTGTTTGAGGAAGATACCTTCACGGAGCGTAATCTCCTGGTCACTAATCTTGCCCTGAGTACCACTACTTGGCTGGTGGATCATGATACGGCTGCTTGGCAGCGCAAAGCGTTTACCCTTGGTGCCGCTGGAAAGCAAAAATGCACCCATGCTAGCCTGGAGACCGATACCAATCGTCTGGACGTCGGGTGAGATAAATTGGATGGTGTCATAGATCGCTAGGCCATCGTAGACGCTGCCGCCGGGGCTGTTGATGTATAGTTTGATATCTTTTTTTGAATCTTCGTACGCCAGGTGGAGGAGCTGCGCCACCACGATATTGGCGGTATGTTCATTGACATCCTCGCCAAGGAAGATAATGCGCTCAGTTAAAAGGCGCGAGTAAATATCGTAGGCACGTTCACCATCATGCGACTTAGTGATAACCGTTGGAACTAGGTAGTTTGAAGGTTTTGTCATGTATCTAGTATAGCAAAACTAGCACTCGTGTAAAGCGAGTGCTAGTTTCAATAATATCGAGGTACTACACTCCCGGCCTGGAAATGTAGTACTCATGAATGTGCCCGTGAGGCACCATTTCTAGTGATCCTTTCGCCGCGAGTTCAATATGCGGAAGATTTCTTGTACAAGGTATCGCTCGAAGTAAGCGATGCCCAGAAAGGCGAACACTTTCGCAACCTTCTTTACCTTCATCCTTACTCCTCTCGACAGGCCGGGAGTAGGGCTGATTGTACTATTTTTTCGTGTTTAACGCAACAAGCTGTTCAACGGTCTTTTCTGTCAGAAGGCGGTTAGCAATATCGCGCTGAACCTCTGGTTGATCGAATTGTTTCAGTGCTTCAGGATTATTGCCGTACTGCTGTTTGTAGAGGTTGATGTGATCTGCAAGTTCATCAGCCGTAGCGTCAATTTTCAGTTCCTTACTCAGTTCGGCGAGTACGAGGCCAGCTTTGACACGCTTAGTCGCGGCTGGAATGACCTCTTTGGCGCGCCAATCGTCCTGATCTTTAAATTTCTGGTTGGCAACATATTGATCAAGTGTAATGTTCTGGTATAGCAAATTGCGCTGCATATCTTGCTCGATATTCTTGGCTTGATCATCGATCAGAATCTGCGGAGTCGGCACCGCACTGACATCAACCAGCGCCCCGACGAGCTCATCTTTTAGCTTCTCGCCAGCTTCGCGCTCTTTTTGAGCCGTCAGCTCACGCTTGACATCATCTCGCAGGTCTTTAAGCGTCGCAAAATCTTTACCGGCTTTCTTGGCAAACTTGTCGTTTAGTTCTGGCAGTACCAGCTCCTGGACATCCTTCAGTGTGGTCGCAAATACGACGGTGGCGCCAGCTAAGTCGGCTGAGTGATAATCTTTTGGAAATTCGAGAGTTAGATCAAATGTTTCGCCAGCTTTTTTGCCGACAATACCCTCTTCGAATCCAGGGATAAACGTGTTAGAACCGAGTTTCAGCGCATAATCGGTACCAGTGCCGCCATCAAATGCCACGCCGTCTTTTTTGCCGACAAAATCAATCATCACTTCATCGCCGTTCTTCGCCGCCCGTTTCACGGATTTCTTCTCTGCCAAGCCTTCGCGCATCCGCTCGATGATGTCGTCGATCTCTTTGGCAGATACCGTTGATTGCTGCTGCTTGACGGTTAGTTTTTTGTAGTCACCAAGTGTAATCTTCGGCAAAATTTCAACTTCAGCCGTAAATTCCATCTCTTTTTGAGGGACAAATTTTTTCACTTCAACAGCAGGACGATCAAGTGCCTGAATATTCTCATCGAGGAAGGCCTTAGCGACGGCTTTTGACAGTGCATCTTCCATAGTTTGTTGCGATAGGGCATTCTGGTCAACATACTTAGCCGCAACGCTGGCTGGAACATTACCTTTACGAAAACCGGGGGCTTTCACGTCTTTAGCGAGTTTTGAAAGTGCCACTTGTTCAGCATCGGTTAGCTCTTGCGCGTCAAGGGTAATTGTCAGCTCAACTTTGGTGTCAGATAGGTATTTTACAGATGTCTTCATAACGATCGAGTATAGCAGAGACGAGTACGTCAGCCAAGTCGTGACGAGAGGTTACGATGAGCGGCGGTGGTCTTTGACGGTCGCGATGATGCGCTCGACACTCAATGTTTGCTCTTCGGCCGATGAAATATCTTTTAATTGGTATAGTTCGTTCTTGATTTCCTCGTCACCAACAAAAATCATAAAAGGAATTTGCTTCTTAATACCGGTTTTGAGCTGTTTATCAAGCTTGCGGCCAGTCATATCCAGCTCAGTGTTGACGCCTTCACTGCGCAGTTCGTCAGCTAGTTTCATGGCGCCTTTTAGGGCATCACCGAGTACCACAATGTAGACTTGTGTAGTCGAGATAAGTTCGGGGAGAAGCTTGTGTGAGCGCAGGAAAAGTTCGGTCATCGTGAGGCCTGGTGCAACACCAACAGCACTCAGCGGTTCTGCACCGAATAAGCCGACGAGGCCGTCGTAACGTCCGCCACCAAATAGCGAGCGATTGTTTTCAGGATCGGTGTCGTAGACTTCGAAGACGGTACCAGTGTAGTAATCAAGTCCACGCATCAGTGTAATATCAAACATCGCATTAGTAACACCGGCTCGTTCGAGCTGGGTAAACAGCTCTTGTACTCCCTTAACGGCACTACTTTCACGAATTTCCCGTGGTAAATCAGCCATACTTTGAGCCGACATCAACGCCGACAGCTTTGTTAGTCCTTCGCTCGCCATTGCCTCGCCAAATATCTCGATAGCTTGATCACGGAAATCTTCTAGACTAATCTTTGCCTTACGATCAAATAGCTTCATCATCAACTGCGCCTGAACAGCATCAAGTCCGAGATACTGCGCCATCATAAAATTAATTAATTGGCGATTGTTAATCTTGATGACATACATGTCGTCTTTGGCACCAAGTGCTTTCATGACGGCGCTCGATAGCGCAATAATCTCAGCCTCAGCCAGTATCGAGTCGACACCAAAGATATCAACATTGAGTTGCCAAAACTCTCGCTCGCGGCCTCGTTGAGGACGTTCATAGCGCATAAAGTTAGCGATTGAGAATAGTCGAGCTGGGTAGGCCATTTCTTGACGACGGGCAGCGACCATGCGGCTGATCGTCGGCGTCATCTCGGGACGAATAGCGACGACCCGTCCGCCACGATCGGTAAAGCTGTAGGTTTGTTCGTTGGCGAGTTCTTGTCCACTCTTGGCAGTGTAGACTTCCAGTGGCTCTAAGATCGGCGCACCATACTCTTCGTAGCCAAACCGTTGCACGGTTTGTTTCCATGTCTCAAAAATATAGTTTTGCACCCGCTTATCTTCCGGGTAGTAATCTCGCGTGCCTTTATACGGCTGTGGGGAAAGTGTACTCATTACCGTTATTGTATCATTTTTCTTTTGTTTAGCTTACCCCTTATAGTGCCAATCTCTAGTTTTCGATGCTAATAAGCCGATTAATCAGAGCAGACCATCGATTATCCCCTGCTGGCGTTGTCTCATTCCTCAGAAACGAACCCGCCCTAACCTCTCTCAGAAGCACCAGAGCAGCCCGTTCTTCTGCAAGCTCTTTAGCCCTTACTCGTGTTGCGCTCAATCTGGTGAATATCTCCTGTAGAATTGGGTCGCTCACAAGCAAGAGCTGAAGCTCATCGTCACTAAGTAAATCGACTTCAATCATCAGCTCAAGCATACGATCTCTCCATGCTTGATCCTGACCGGAGAGGCTGTCTTTGCTCCGTGGTTTTATAATTCGTTGAATATATTCGCCAAGTTCACTACTGGGGCGAAGGGCGCTCGGATGGGATAATTGGGAGAGAAATTGCTCAACAACTTCTTCGTCAGCAAGCTCGGTTGGATCCAGGGGTTCATCATCTTGACGTAAGAGATATTCCCTCATTGAAACAACGTTGTCGTCAGATGTATCCACCGCTTCTCGAGATGATCGTGAAAACTCACTCATTGACAAAACTCCCTCGTCTTTTAACAAAAAAACGCCCCAAGGGCGCCTGCAGCGTAGTAAGTGTGAATAACGGCATCCGTATGAATACATTTACCATACTTCTATTATATCACCACCTCTTTATTTACGTAAATTGTGCTGCCGAATCCATTCATACATCACAATCCCAGCCGCCACCCCGACATTGATCGAGCGAGTACTGCCAAATTGCTCAATCGCAACGATCTTTGATGCAGTTGTGGCAAGTTCTTCCGAGATACCTGGGCCTTCCTGGCCAAAAACAAGCACCGCGTTTCGCGGCAAGACCGTCGATGCCATTGGCTCGCTGCCGTCGATGTTGTCGACGGCAATGATTATCTTATTGCCCTCCTCCATAGCGCGTGCAAATTCCGTGACATCTGGATGGTAATAGATGTGAAGGTATTTGTCAGTCATCATCGCTCCGCGTTTATTCCACTGACGGCGGCCGATCACATGCACATGACGGACGCCGAAGGCGTTGGCACTACGAACAATTGTGCCCATATTAAAATCACGCTCAATATTCTCAATTGCGATCTCGAGCTCGATGCCATGCGAATCAAGATCGTCAATGATCTCATTCATGGGCACATCTTTATATTTGTCGACAACATTTCGGGTATCTTCCATTCATTTCAATGTACCATAAAACGAAGTAAAAAGAGCCCGCTTTGGACTCCCTTTACTTTGGTACACGAGAGAAGACTCGAACTTCCACGTCCCGAAGGACACTAGCACCTGAAGCTAGCGCGTCTACCATTCCGCCACTCGTGCTCGTTACCTATCATAGTATACATTAGTTGTGTGGCACGGAGTCGGCAAACGCCGCCGTATCGTAGGTTGGACGCAGGTCAGCCACCAGCTGCTTGAGTTCATTAGGTTGCTTGACACCTGGATTCAAAATGCCGAACGGATCGAAAATATCTTTTACTTGTTTGAAGAACTCTTTCAGATCATCGTCGAGTTGCTTGTAGGCGATCGTCGTCTTTAGCCGACCTTCGTTCGCTTGGGAAATAAGGTAGCCGTTGTGTGCTGTGACGATGTTGGCGTATTCATCAAGAAGTTTGAATATCTTTTGCTTGTCACCGACTTTTTTCATCTGGAGATTCGGACGCGTCGAGACAATACCATCAAGTGGTCGAGCGTAGAGTGGTAGCAGAACATGGTGCTTGGTCGCGAGTGCCGCCACGGCGGCTGAGAAATCTTCGAAGCGTTCAAATGGCACAAAGGCACCATCAAATAGTGGCGGCGTTGACTCGCCAGCCTGTGCAGGGACAAGCACGAAGCTCACCACGTCCCGAGCGACAGCAATTTCTTTGGCGTGTTCGTCGTCGCTACTCGTGAGACGGGCATTAAATTGTTTAGCGATTTTGGTTAGCTTTTTTAAACTCTTGTGTCGGGCGCGTCCACGAAAATCATCGAAACCAACGATCAGAACGGTAGCAATAGCTTCCTTATCGGTTGCTTCGTCGTAAAAGCCATAGTGTTTTCCATGTTTCAGGGCTTCGTCGAAGAAAGCAGCATCGAAATATTCGAGGAAGCTAGGGCTAGTTTTTGCAATTGCATCCACAGCATCCCGCGCGTCGTTACTACTGCTAAAGGCCAGAATGGCGATTGCCGGATATTCATGCGCGAAATCGGTCTTGAGAATCATTTCTGAAATGATGCCGAGCGTACCTTGGCTGCCGGCAATTAGCGGGGCGAGGTCGAATGAACCGTCCTTATGCTTTACGTCGCGAATCCGCGAGTAGCCGATGGCGTCCGTCACGTCATAGAGCTTAGACTCAATCAATTCTTTATTATCATCGATCAAAGCATCGAGTTTGCGGTAAATATCACCTTCAAAACCTTGGGTGCCCTTCTTCTTATTCAGATCTCGTTTACTGAGACGATCGGTCTGTAAGACATCCCCATTGGCGAGCACCACTTCGAGTTGCTGCACAGCGGCATCGGCTGCACCATAGCGACCTGCCGTGGCATGCGAAGCATTGTAACCAATCGCACCGCCGATTGTCGACGCATGGCTGTTGTCACTCAGTGCTGGGATCGTCATTCCTTGCAACGCCAAAGCAGCTTGAAGCGTGACTTCGCTCACGCCAGGTTGTACGCGAACAAGCTTCTGCTTGGCGTCATATTCAAAAATCGTGTTCATATGAGCGGTTAATGAGATGATCGCGCCCTTACTAATCGCTGCGCCAGTGTCATCGGTACCACCGCCACGTGCCGTCAGCGGCAAAATGTGACCTTTTTCGGCCAGTTGCCATGCAAAACGGGCTACTTTACGGATATCATTGGTAACTCTGGGGTAAATCACCATCTCTGGTGTCATCGTCAGCACACTGGCATCGGTCGAAAATCGTGCTCGAATCGCCGCTTCCGTCACTACTTCACCCAAAATATGTTCGTTTAGGTATTTTGCTACTTTACTCATGTGTCCCCCGACTAGCTTGCCTCGTTTGTCTTTGACTATATCATACCACAAGCACCATTCATTCAGCGGGGTTTATCTGAGGGGGCTTTTTTGCTATAATACTACCCGTAAGCGCGAGTGGTGGAATTGGTAGACACGCTAGCCTTAGGAGCTAGTGCCTTCGGGCGTGGAGGTTCAAGTCCTCTCTCGCGTACCAAATAGAATAGCAGGTCGGCTGGCCTGCTATTCTATTTGGTATTCGCCGAAGAAGGTGCGATAGCTCCTTTCTCCCGCATCCTTCCCCACCCCTATCCAATCTCTTAAAACTATGCTAGTATAACTAGGTAACAGTCCTACGTTATGACCGCACCCCTGGAAGAAATTCCGGGGGCTGCTTTTTTATAACAAAAAAGACACCTTCTCAGGCGTCTCGGCGGTAAAAGGTGAGACTGGCATTGCCATAACTACGATTGTCCACCACAACAATTCCCGATCTGGTTGGAGCCTCACCTCTACCTGGGTGTGATAATACCATAAGCCCATTTAATTGTAAAAGGCTAAATAAATGCGACACTGTGGAAAACTGAGAATCATGGTATGGCGGGTCAGCAAAAATGATATCAAATTTTGGTGAGTCGGCCGTCTCGAGCCAATTACTGACGGTAGTGCGAATTAACGTCGAGCGATCGTCCACGCCAAGCGTATCGATATTCTTCGTCACAATTTTCTGGGCTATACGGTCTCGTTCGATAAACGTGACATGAGCTGCACCCCGACTGAGCGCTTCAAATCCGATCGCACCAGTCCCAGCGAACGCGTCGAGCACGGTGGCACCTTCGATTTCACTGCCCACACTATTAAACAATGCGTTACGGACGCGCTCACTCATAGGGTGAGTGCGGTCATTGTCGGCGTCCGGCCCTTCGATTTTGCGACCGCCAAATTCTCCACTGATAATCCGAAGGTTCACGCGGTTTCCTCGGCAATACCAACGGCTGCGTACCAGCCTAATACGACTGCTTTGATGATAAGAGGCATTAGGGTATTTTTGGTCTCACTCGCAAGATGGCGTGTCCAGCCAACCCGACTAAACTCTTTATACATGTCCATTTCGGCGATTGATCCTAGTAGCTGCTGGTAGATGTCGATATACTTCCCTGCTCTGACATCGACCAATTCTTGGTCACTGATGGCAATATCATCGAACCGCAGAGTAGCGATGGATGACGCGACGCCGAGCTCAAAGGCTATATGGGTCGTCATAACACCCTTGGCACCCCAAAATTCCCAATTGTTTCGTAGTTGATGGCGTCGGGTTGCACCAGGCATAACGAGCTTATCTTTCTTAGATACGCGCGTTTCCAAGCCCTCACCGCGCAGCTCCTCTAGCTTTTCCTCCATAGGATAATGATGCGCAGGGGTCAGTCCATCGACAATGGCATGCGCCAACCAAGCCGCTTCAAATGCCGCCCGTTCCTCATTCTTTTCTTTCAATGCCACACCAAGATTAAGAATATGATCAGTAATCATATCAAATAGTTCGTGGTCTCCCTTGTGATAGGGGTCGATAAAGTGCCACGGCTCGTCGACACCGGGATTTTTACGCTTGATGCCGTCTGGCCCATTTTTGCCTTCAAAATGCAAAATATCACGCGTGGTTGGGAAATGAACCGACGACGGTACGTACCGACGCACATGGCGGCGGGCGATGCGATCAATCCGCTGATGGACACCCATCAAGCGACCAGATTTTGTGCGAAAGGTTGATCCTGAGTACATAGGTATTAATTAAGTGTTGTTAATCTTTGATATTTTTCCACTTGCGCTGCTAACTGTTTGTATTGTAACAGATTGTCACCAGTCGCCACGAATCGCTTAGCCTGCTTCTGAGCCCGGGCAATTAGCTTCGTATCGGCGAGGGTTGCCACCTGCAAATTAAGTGCACCATGTTGGGCATGACCATAAATTTCACCAGGGCCACGCAGGGTGAGATCGACTTCAGCCAAATAAAAGCCATCGTTTGATTTCTCGATCTCCCGTAGACGCCGGGTCGGCTTGGAACTATCACTCATCATCAAGTAACAGTAGCTTTGGTAAGTTGAGCGTCCCACCCGTCCACGCAATTGGTGCAGCTGACTCAGGCCAAACCGATCAGCATTTTCGATTAGCATCACCGTGGCGTTTGGCACATCGACACCCACCTCAACCACGGTCGTGCTGACCAGCATATCGAGCCGACCGGTTGAGAATTGGTGCATAATCGCTTCTTTCTCGCTTGATTTGAGCTTGCCGTGGAGTAATCCAATCGTGCGGTGCTTGAACGGACCTTGGCGGAGTAGTTTATATTCAGTCTCAACACTCTTCACCTCATTGTCGGGGTTGTCATCGATCAAACTGCAGATCACATATCCCTGACGGCCGGCTTTTAATTCGACATCCATCAATTCATATAACTGGGCGCGGCTATTGGGTGACCAGATTTTGGTGGCGATTGGTTTTCGCCCACGCGGCAATTCATTCAGGACACTAATGTCTAGTTCACCGTAGACAGTGAGCGCCAAACTTCGTGGAATTGGCGTGGCGGTCATCGCCAACAGATGCGGCATGTGTTTTGATTTCTTTAGTAATTCCTGACGTTGCTTCACACCAAAGCGATGCTGCTCGTCGATCACCACGAAGCCGAGTTTGTGAAACTGTACCGTTTCCTGAATTAGAGCGTGTGTGCCGACAACCACATCCACACCACCCTCGGCAATCTGTTCGTAGAGAGTTTTACGAGCCGTCCCCTTGACGCTGCCGGTTAGCAGCCCAACCCTCAGACCAAACGGCTCGAGAAGTGATGCCAGTGTTTCGGCATGTTGGTTAGCCAGAATTTCGGTTGGTGCCATCAGTGCTGCCTGGAAACCGTGGCTGGCCGCTTGACGCGCCGCCAGACCTGCTACGACGGTTTTTCCCGAACCCACGTCACCTTGCAACAATCGGTTCATTGGCACGGCGTGCTCAAAATCCTGAATGATCTCCCAGGCCGCTCGTCGCTGTGCACCAGTTAGTTCAAACGGCAACTGCTTAACGAAGCCAGCTACCACCGGTTGTTCAAATGGAATATGCCAGCCAGTCAGTTTGGCATTATCTTGCTTATTTAATTGACTAGCTAGCAGCAATTCGAACAGCTCTTCAAATGCTAGCCGCTCCCGCGCCTTTGCAATATCACTGGCGGTTTTAGGAAAATGCATGCCAAGGATGGCGTCTGAACGCGACAACAGACCTTCACTCGCCACGATCTCTGGTGGAAGTGTTTCGGGGAGCATGGTGATAAGTGGGCGCAGTTCGGCCAGAATTTTGCGCACCAACTGGCTTTTTAAGCCCTTGATCGATCGGTAGACTGGTAGCAGTCGATCGGTCTGTACTGGCATGTCACTGACTTTCTCGGCACTTGGGTTTGTTAGTTGGTATTTATTATAGTTAAATTCAAATTCACCCGAAAAATAGAATTCTTCATCAGCTTTGGCCAGTTGCGTGGTGCGGTAGGGTTGATTAAACCAGACCGCGTTAAGCTTGCCGCTGTCGTCAACCAGGGTTGCCGTGGTGATCCTGAGACCGCGTCGCACTGGCCGAGTAGTGATCTTTTCGCAGCGGGCTTTAATGGTCATTTTCCCTGGATGAATATCGGCAATCCGCACCACTTCCGAAAAGTCTTCGTGAGTACGCGGCAAGAAACTAATCAGATCATTGACCGATCGAAGTCCAGCCAGCGCAAAATCACCGGCCGTTTTTGGACCGACACCTTTTACTTTTTCAAGTGATGTGGCGAGATTCATACACTCATCGTAACAGACAGAGCTGTCCGTTCGGTATCCATCATCCGAAAAATACGTTCCGCCGCTTCATTAACCCCGGGTTGAGATTCAACCGGGAATGGTCTAAATCTATCAGGAGTCCATATTGGGTCAAAGAAAACTGCAATTTCTTCCGTGTCGTCGATCGGAAAAGGTGCCGATGATCGTTCACCAACGAGCACGGGATGAGTACTATGCGTCAGATCAAATGCTATCCGCGCAAAATCAGCCACGAATGCGTCTTTGGCTTGATCCTCTATTACCGCAATCTTTACCTCTGGATAATACGTCGTTAGGTCGTGGAAGCTCGAGGCATCAATCGCGCTCAGCCCGGCATACTCGAGTAGTTGACTATAGGTCGGATCGATTGTTACATCCATAGATCTGAGGATTACATGCTGCTTCTGGAATTCTGCGCCGGCTTCCGGCAGATCAACGATCATCCGCGTCGTATCAATATCAAGTTCACGCTTAAGGTATTTTTGCAGTGCCGCCGTTGCAATCCCACAGGTTGAATGCCGAAGTTGAAGCTCCGATCCTAAAAATTCGCTGAATCGCTGCACCCTCTGCACGCCTCGTTCAAGCGGACCCTCACAATCTCCCACCACTGAATGGAGTCGTGATGTTCCCATTACCGTATCAAGATAAACGTATTCTTACCCTTTTTCACTAGAGAGCGCTGGGTAATGCTTTGGTCTTCTGTGACTTTCAAGCTGTTGACGGAAATCGCACCACTATCGATCAGTCGACGGGCTTCGCCATTACTCGCAGCTGTGCCGGTTTCCACCAGGGCTTCAACAACCGTTTTACTAGAACCGATCGTCGGAATCTCTTGTGCGAGAGCGTCAATGTCATCCTCGTGCAGACTCGCAAACTCCGCACCGCCAAATAGCACGTCGGTCACACGCATCACACTCTCGGTGCGTTCGCTACCATGCACAAGTGTCGTCACTTCGCGAGCAAGCGTTTTTTGAGCCTCACGAGCGCTCGGATTAGCCCGGTGTCGCTCTTCGATGGCCATAATTTCTTCTTGTGAGAGTAACGTGTATATTTTCATATAATCAATCACGCCCGCGTCGTCGACGTTCAGCCAAAACTGGTAAAACTGATAGACGCTGGTTTGCGTTGGATCAAGCCAGACAGCTCCGCCTTCGCTTTTACCGAACTTGACGCCGGTCGCTTTATTGATAACCAGCGGTGAGCTAAAGACATGCGCTTCTTTGGCCTCGCTGCGGCGGATCAGATCGACACCAGCGATTGAGTTACCCCATTGATCGGCGCCACATAGCTGCAAACTGACGCCATGTTCACGGAAGAGGTGCAAGAAGTCGTAACCCTGAATCAGTGAATAGCTAAATTCGGCGTAACTAATACCTGCTCCACCCTCACCAAGCCGAGACTGGACGAAGTCACGTCCTATCATGTTGCTGATAGGCACATGCTTACCGACCTGACGCAAGAAATCGATATAGTTCATATCCTTGAACCAGTCGTAATTATCAACCAAGCTGAATTCCTGCCCGGCAAAGACGGTTGTGTACTGGGCAGCGATCGCCTGCTTATTGCGCTCAATGTCCTCAAGCGTCTTGACGTCACGCTCTTCCTTTTTGCCATCTGGATCACCAATCAGACCAGTTGCGCCACCGACCAGTAGATACGCTTTGTGGCCGTGGTCGATAAAGTGTCGCACCATCATGGCCGCGGCCAGATTGCCGATTGTCATGCTACTTGCGCTCGGGTCGACACCCCAGTAAAACGAAATAGGAGCGCCGTCTAATGCTGATACATCATCGTATGTCGTCTGATTGACAAAGCCACGCCAGGTGAGTTCTTCGGAAAGTGTCATCGTTGCTCCTATCTGTTATTCAGTAGTCAGTATAGCAGAAAACTAACTTTTTGCGTTGCTAAATAATGCTATAATAGATGACAATACTGCTTATGGGAATATCAACACGTGGCTAAACGACGCTCAACATCACGTAAACTCAATGTTTACTCAAATCTTTCGCACAAGCGACGTACTAAAAAAGATGCAAATGCTCGTAAAAAAGCCGAGTACCTAGCGAGTCTCCCGAAACATCCCGTCAAACGGTTCCTCTATCGCATGCACCCGAAGCGCTTCTGGGGCTATTGGTTTAGCAAAAAAGGCGGCATCATGGCGCTCAAGCTGGCTGGTGTCGGTATCTTATTTATGGTGCTCATGGTGGGCGCCCTCTTTGCCTACTACCGAAAAGATCTCGATCAGATCCGACCCGGCGAACTCGCCAAACGTGTCCAGACGACTGTCACTAAGTATTACGACCGCAATGACAAACTACTCTGGGAAGATAAGGGAGACGGCAACTATAAGCTAGTAGTCGACGGCAAAGACATTAATAATTTCATGAAAAAAGCCACCATCGCTATCGAAGACAAAGACTTCTACAACCATAAGGGCATTAGTATCCCTGGACTTGTCCGTGCAACGATTAATAACGCCGGTGGAGGCAGTACCCAGGGTGGTTCAACTCTCACACAGCAACTCGTCAAACAAGTGTTCTTTGCCGATGAGGCCGAAAAGCGTGGTCTCAATGGGGTGCCGCGTAAAATCAAAGAAGTCATCTTGGCCATAGAAGTCGAGCGTATGTATAACAAAGAACAGATTCTCAATCTCTACCTTAACGAATCGCCGTATGGTGGGCGTCGTAACGGCGTCGAGTCCGGGGCACGCACCTACTTTGGCAAAGCCGCCAAAGATCTGACACTACCTGAAGCCGCCCTACTGGCTTCGATCCCGCAGAACCCTGCTGTCTACGATCCCTACAACACTGACGGTCACGAAGCGCTGATTCGTCGTCAACACGCTGTGTTGGATAATATGGTCGACCAAGGCATGGTGACCCAAAAAGAAGTCGATGCCGCCAAGAAGGTCGCTATTCTGGATACCATCAAGCCCGAAACCGACCAATACCAAGATATCAAGGCGCCGCACTTCGTACTTGAAGTTAAGAAACAGCTGGAAGAAGAATACGGCATCAAGACTATCCGCAGCGGTGGACTGACTGTTAAAACTACCCTCGATCTTGACGCCCAACAAATAGCCGAAGCGGCGGTTGCGGCTGGTGCTGCCAACTTGGCTGCCGTGGGTGCCGATAATATCTCGATGAGTTCAGTTGACGTCAAGACCGGCCAAGTTATCGCCATGGTCGGCAGTGTCGATTACAACAAGGATGTCTATGGACAGCGGAACGCCGCCACGTCCTCTCTCGAACCAGGTTCGAGTATCAAGCCGATTGCCGATTACGCCGCGCTTTTCAAACAGCGTGAAGGGGTGAATTACGGCCCCGGTTCCATTCTTAAAGATGAGAACATCGATAATATTTACTGTGGCGGATCGTTTCCTGGCTGTAAGCTACGTAACTACACCGGTAAGTTCTACGGCAGCATCCCGATTCGACAAGCCTTGGCTGGATCACTCAACATCCCAGCCGTCAAGGCAATGCAAATTGCTACTGTTGATGAAGGTCTCAAGACCGCCCATGACCTAGGCGACGTGTCGTACTGTACCGATAATAACGAAGCTGGTCTGTCGGCTGCCATCGGTGGAGGTTGTACCCTCAGCGAAGTCGAACACACCAATGCCTATGCCTCATTAGCCCGAGGTGGCGTCTACAAACCAGTCAGCTATGTGCTGGAGATCAAGAATTCTTCTGGCGAGAAACTCAAGTCATGGGCCGACACCTCAAAGCAAGCGGTTGATCCCCAGGTCGCCTTTATGCTGACTGATATCCTGACCGACGCTAACGCCCGTAATATTACCTTCGGCGCCCAAGGCAGGAGCTTCGGTTTCGCCGTGCCTGGTGTCATCACGGCATCCAAGACGGGTACGACTGAGAACGGTAATGGTCAGGCAAAAGACTCTTGGATGATGAGCTATTCACCGGCCGTTGCCACTGGTGTCTGGTCGGGTAACCACGACGGCTCACCAATGCGCCTCAGCGACAACACGGTGGTTCGTCGCGTCATCAACAACTACATGGAAAACGTCCACAAGAACGTCTATGCTCCTCAGGCTAAATGGAAGGCTGGTGACGGCTTTGTTCAACCAGCTGGAATCCAACGTCTGACAATTGGTGGTAAATCGGACATTTGGCCATCATGGTACAAGAAAGACGCCGGGCTCACCAATGCAAAGATTGTCTTCGATAAAATTTCAAAGAAAAAAGCCACCACTTGTACGCCCGACGCTGCCAAGATTGAAGTCGATGTACAAAAATCAATTGACCCGGTGACAAAAAAAGATATCTTTATTGCTCCTGACGGCTACGATGCCAACGCCGATGATGACACGCACAAGTGTGAAGATATCAAGCCAACGATTGGCGCAATTACGGTCACCGGCAAAAAGAACATTAAGGTACCTGTCGGACAAGGTACGCATCCTTTGCAAACCATTGAGATAAAAGTTGATAGCCTAGTTGTCAGTAGCGGCGCCGTGAACGCTAGTGGCACCGTGGACGCTACCTATGACTTCACTAATGATGCGACTATTACCGTCACGCTCACAGACAGCGCTCTCTATACTGTGACTGCAACCTTCCTCTACAAGAAAACCTAATTTACTGACTGTTGATCTGATCGATCAATGAGGCCTCGCGTTGGGCTGAAGTCTTTGGACCACGCGAGGAAGGTGTCGCTGAACGATCACGCCCAGTCGGTTTCTGCACATTACGTGGGCGCGGTGGACGAGGCTCGTGCTTCTTTGTTGGCTCAGCTTCTTTCTTCGCCGGCACAGCGGGCGGTGTGGATTTACGTCCTTGTGGTTTCTTCGGAGCTGGCGTCTTATCCTCATCGGTTCGAACAAGTTTGGCAAACATCATTTTACCGGCGGCTGTCTGGAGGCTTCGGATAAATTCTACTTCGGCAATTTGGCCAATCTTTGGCGCGGCGTGCTCTACCACCACCATCGTGCCGTCGGGCAAATAGCCGACCGCTTGGTGTGAGTCTTGGCCTTTTTGAATCAAAGCGATCTTTAGTTTTTCACCTGGCAGATACGCCATGCGAAGTGTTTTGGCTAGTTCGTTGACGTTAAGGACAGTGATATTTTCTACCTGGGCGACTTTATTGAGGTTGAAGTCGATCGTACAAATCGCACCATCGTGCTGCTTGGCGAGCTTCAGGAGTCGCTCGTCAACGCCTTCTTCGGCTTTGCTTCCATCCTGTAGGATCTCCACCGACAGATTCGGCATGTCTTGCAGTTCACGTACCACGTCGAGGCCGTGACGAGCTCGTGAGCGCTTTTCGGCGTCCGCGTTGTCGGCCAGGAACTGGAGCTCTCCCACAACACTGCGTGGGATTACTAGTGTGTCGCCGATGAAGCCTGACTGTGCAACCGAGATAATACGGCCGTCAATAAGTACCGACGTGTCGACGAAGATTGGTCGTCCGGTCTTGGTACTCATCTTTTGTGGTTGCTTAGCGAGTAAATAGGTTAATTCTGCTGTGATAACCAGCAGTAAAATAATGATGACTGTATCCATGTGTCTGTTCCTTTTGCTACTTTACGTAGTCGATTAATGCTTGGCGCAAATCTTTCACGCCTCTAATAAATGAATTCTTTTTGGTGCCAATCGGCGCCAGGGCTTCTTTGAAACCGAGTTTTTTCGCTTCGGCTACCCGTTTGTCGACGTGTTGGACGCTGCGTATTTCACCACCGAGTCCGACTTCGCCAAATACTACCACTTCATCACTCAGACGACGTCCGGCAGCAGCACTGGCAATCGCCATAGCAACGGCCAAATCGGCGGCTGGGTCACTGAGTTTCAGCCCACCGACGACATTGATATATACATCTTTGTCCGATAAATTCAGCTTTGTGCGCCGTTCAAGTACGGCGATAAGGAGATTAAGTCGGTTCAGGTCAAACCCTGAGGCTGTACGTTTAGGATACCCGAAATTGGTCGGATTGACAAGCGCCTGGATCTCAACCAGCAGTGGCCGCGTGCCTTCCAGTGTGGCCAGTACCACCGAGCCGTCGGCGTTCTGCCGCTCAGCCAGTAACGCTGCCGATGGATTGGTGACGACTTTCAAACCTTCTTCTTCCATTTCGAAAATAGCGGCTTCGTTGGTGCTGCCAAAGCGATTTTTTATCGCTCGGACGACCTTGAATCCGCCGTAGCGATCACCTTCGAACTGCAAGACAACATCAACCAAGTGTTCGAGGACTTTCGGCCCGGCGATTGAGCCTTCTTTGGTGACATGACCGACGAGTATCACGGCCGCACCTGAATCTTTTGCTGCTCGGATGATGACATTGCTACTATTGGTAATCTGGCTGACCGTACCTGGGGCACTGGTGATATCGTCGAGACTCAGGGTTTGGATAGAATCAATAATTACGAGTTTATAGGTGCCGCTGCGAATCGTAGCCGCAATATCATCGGCGCTGGTACTGGCTACGAAGCTCAGCTGTTCGCTGCCATGAGCACCGAGGCGCTCAGCCCGTAGCTTCACTTGACTAGCACTTTCTTCACCACTAGCGTAGAGTACCGGAACACTGCTAGCGATATGCGCGCTGACCTGCAGAAGGAGTGTACTCTTGCCAATACCGGGCTGTCCAGCCAGTAGCACGACACCACCAGGCAATACGCCGCCGCCGAGGACGTCATTCAGATCGGCGATGCCGGTATCGAGACGAGGGTAACCTTCTGAGGCGCTGATTGATTGCATGGTTTGTACCGCCAGCAATCGACCGCTCGAAGCACCGCGTGCTACGGCAGATTTGCCACTACTAACCGGCGCTTGCTCCACAAGCGTGTTCCACTGCCCGCAATTTTCACACTTGCCTGTCCACTTTTGGTACGATGCACCACAGTTTTGACACACAAATTGAGTTTTTGATTTCGCCATTCCTTTTTATTATACGCGTTCTTGCGGTTTTTCAGCCCATCGAGTGCCACTTACCATCGTCATCCTTTTCGTACTTGAGTTTGACGGCGCTCCAGGCAACGCGATGGGCGACTTCTTCTCTATCGGCATCGTCACGACGATCCTCTGGATCCTTGTATTGTTCATGGGCGCTATTAAAAGCTTCCTTGTAAATATCTTGGGCATGCTTCGGGAGTGCATTTTGCACGCCTTCAGGTAATTCATCGATCGAATTGTATGGCATATAAAACCTCCTCAAAATCTCTTATGGGGTGTGCTGACCACCCGTTACGCCGATCACCTCGGCGGTGATATAACTTGATTCTTGTGACGCCAAAAAGACATAGGCCGGCGCTACTTCAGCCGGCTGTCCAGCTCGTCCGAGTGGCGTTGACTCACCAAACTTCTCGAGCTTTTCAGGTGGCTGGCCATGACTCGGCTGCAACGGTGTCCAAATCGGCCCTGGCGCTACTGCATTCACGCGAATACCTTTGCCCGCCACCATCTTGGCCAGGCTCTTTGTAAATGACGTAATCGCTCCTTTTGTCGAAGCATAATCAAGCAGTCCGGGTGACGGCTGATACGACTGAATTGAGGTCGTATTGATGATGCTAGCACCCGGTCGCATATGCGGCACAGCCGCCTTGGTGATCCAAAACATAGCGAAAACATTAGTGGCGAAGGTTCTCTGGAACTGGTCGCTCGTCAAATCTTCTAAGTTTTCAACGTAGACCTGTTTGCCGGCATTATTGACGAGAATATCGATGGAGCCAAAGGCATCCACGACTTCGTCAACCAAGTCGTGACAAAAGCCTTCGCTGGTAATATCACCGGCCACTGCCAGGGCTTTTTGCCCCACCGCTTCTACTTCCGCGACGACCTTCTGAGCGTCTACTTCCTCCTCGGGCAGATAGGTAAGTGCCACGTCGGCTCCTTCGCGAGCGAATGCCAAGGCGACGGCGTGGCCAATCCCCGAGTCACCTCCAGTGATGAGCGCTTTACGACCTTTGAGACGGCCAAGCCCTTTGTATGATTGTTCGCCGTGATCGGCGTGTGGTTCCAACTTGGCATCAAGGCCAGGCTCTGGTTGTGTTTGATCTTTGTTAATGTCTGGCTGTTTATACTGATCCGTTGGATCCTGCATTGTGTATTGATTAGTCCCGCTCACTACACCCCCCTTCAATTACAAAGCGTTTGCACGCCCTCTGTATCTATTATACAGCGTCTAAACAGCTAGTTCTAACCTTTACGGCTTCGGTCGTTGACGGAACCCTGGTGTCAACCAGCGTATACTGCCCAGATTAATACACCCTAAAATGCCATAACCACCAAGGGGTCCAAGCACAGTCCTCATCTCTTCGGTAGATCGAGGTTTTTCAGCCGATACCAACACCGGTAGCGCTCGAGGATCATCCCCTAAAGCTCGGTTATGAACCCAGAATTCTCGCCGAAGTACTGTCATGCGCCCTTGGTAATCATCACTGTCCGATTCACACACGCCGCGATACGCCATTTCGGCGGTAATAGTATCGATAGCTTCAAGATGGTACCGTTCAGTTACATTGTTCATCTACTGTTACTATACACCTCGCTCTGTCACATCATGCAATACATGTTAGAATAGAGCACTGCATGGATGATATCGCCACCAATTTCACAACCGAGATACAACAGTTCTTCGCCGAGCCCAACGCCTACCGCTCGGTGCTTATTCTGGTAGCGACAATTCTCATATCCTATCTCGTGAGCCGATTTATCAGCCAGGCGATCGTCAAACTGGCTCAGATCATCGGCACAAAATCTGACTCTATTTCAAACCAAGAAAAACTCATCCGTTACCGACAGATCGAAACCTACCTCAGTATTACCGTCGCCGTGGTGCGTGCCTCTGTTGTGGCGGTTGTTGCGTACATTGCATGGCGCATTATTAGCCCACCATCCACCAGTGGTGCGGCAGCCATCGGTGCCAGCGCCTTCTTCATCGTATTTGCCGGCCAGACACTCGGCATGGTGCTGCGCGATATTGCCACTGGTGCAGCCATGATTGTGGAAGGCTGGTTCCACGTCGGTGATTTCATCAAAGTCGAGCCATTCATCGACGCGGCGGGGGTTGTCGAACGCTTTACGCTACGCTCCACCAAGCTACGGAGTCTGAGCGGGGAGATCGTTTGGATTCATAACCAACATATCCAGGCCGTTCATGTAACGCCCAATGGTCTACGTACCTACGCTGTCGATGTCTTCACGAAAGATCCCGAGCGCGCTGCCGCGGTATTGCAGGAGATTATTGATGCCGTTCCTTCGAGCGCCGCCATGGTCGCAAAGCCGCTTAAACTCGGTGTTATCGAAGAATGGAATGATGGCCTGTGGCACATCGTCGTCGAAGGCCGAACAGCTCCAGGCCGCGAGTGGTTGATTGAAAATTTCTTCGTTGGCGCTATCAAGGAAATCGACGACCGTAAAAAACAAGCCGACAAAATCTTCGTCTACGAACCTACCGCCCGTTATGCTGATCCCGTCGCTGAGCGCAAGTTCAAACGTGCCGTTCGTAGCAAATAACGTATACTAGGTGTATGAATAACTCACCTCGCCTCGAAGGCACCCCACTCGCTAACTTTGAACCAATCGCCGCTGTTCCAGCCCTCCAAATCATCGATACGGTCGAGGGAACCGGTGCAGAAGTAGCCGAAGGCGCCACTATTACCGCCCACTACACTGGCGCCCTCTGTAAAGACGGCACGATTTTCCAAAGCAGTCATGATACGGGTGATCCCGTCACCTTTGGGCTCCACCAAGTCATCCCTGGCTGGACTCAGGGTGTGCCTGGCATGAAAGTTGGCGGTACTCACCGCCTCATCATCCCATCCAATATGGCCTACGGCCCGGTTCGCGCCGCGGCGAACATTCCACCAAATAGTGATTTGGTGTTTGATATCGAACTCGTTGCTATCGAAGAATAGTTATTTTTCTTCGCGGCTCACCCTATTGCTATAGTGGCGGTCCTGTCGAGGTTGAACCATTAATCGTGCCGTTCCAGACCCAGTTAGGTGAATCGCCGTAGCCAAATGTTCCGATGGTCGAGCCATTAGTGATCATAATTGAGTCAATCTCGACCCCGTCAGTCGCCGCCCACAGCTGACCCGGAACCACCATGACGCCAATCGAGTTCATGGTCACATTTGGCGTTGTGCAGCCTTGAAGAATCACATCCGACCAGCTGCTCGCCGATAGTGGGTTCGGCGTTTGCACCGAACAACCCGTTGCCGCTCCGACGCCCGAGCCGGATTGGTATGCCTGAATTGTTGGCGTCAATGTATTGGTCGCTGTCGTACCCGGTGATAAACGTACCTTGAATCGCGCTGATATGGACGAGTTCGCCGTCCAGGGTATCGGATATATCATGAACGTCAACGTTGATCCTGCTGTCCCCTTGGTGATCCTGGCGACATAAGAACCCGAATCGGCGTAGGCCACCAGTTGTCGCGTGACTGTGGCTCCATTATAGAGCGCAGTTGTAGCGGTAGTGGTCTCATAGCTGGGGTTAACCGCATAATTCGTGACCGCTCCCACACCCCCCACTCCATGTCCAGCACAGCCACCAGCGGTTGGTTTCGTCGATTCAGTTATCTTGTAACTGGTAATACCGGCAGTGGCGGTAATACAGTAAACTCCATTTGTTCCGGCAGTATATTGATACGATACGTCGCTCGAATTCGTCACCCCAACTGCGCTAAGGTCGGGCGGACTGGTGTTGGGGTTGTCGACTTGCCAGACACTGATCTTCTTAGCTGCTTGGCTCAGCGCACTACTCACACTACTGACTCGGGCTCGATCCTGGATGCCATTGTAGGCCACGATGGTAATCGCTGCTAGGATGCCGATCACCACGATCACAATCAGGAGTTCGACGATGGTAAAACCAGATTGGTGACGATGTTTCATTAGAGCGGTGGTCCCGTCGAGGTAGAGTTATTAGCTGTCCCATTCCATATCCAGCCCGGAGAATTTCCCCAGCAGAAATTAATTGCAGAATTATACACTCCTTCATACAAAGTAACGTCAGATATTTCATAATAGTAGCCGGCAGCAATAGTTGGATGCTGCACGATTCGAAGACCCGACCCTAATGCCGCCGCGTCTCCAGTGAACGTAACCCACCGAGTAACTGGGGTGTTAGCTATAAAGGAAGTCGTACCAGCGGAGCTGGCAGTGATTGAGAATATGCCTGAGTTTGCCCATATACCTGGGCCTGCGACAGTGGCGTTTTGCCCGGCGTTAATGCGATAACGAAGGGTGTAGGTCCTTCCTGAGGTAAGAGCTGAGTTGGAATTTGTGTATATCCCCAAGTCGCCCTGTGTTGGGTCGCCGCCCACGCTCCAAGTTGCTCGAGAAGCCGATCCAGAACTCGCCCAACCAGCCGCCACAGTTGACAGGGAGCTTGCATTCGGAGAAAGGCCAGCGTAATTGCTATACCCCCCTGTCGACAACGCACCAGGATTTGGATGTAGATTCACTATATACCCATCAGCCGTATGACCACTACACACACCCTGAACTGGTGTCGTCGAAGCGGTACTGCTATCTATCTTGTAAGAGACCGTTGCAACTGAGGCAGTCACACAGTAGGTAGTACCTGCACCGGTC